>CALWWW010000005.1 GCA_944385365.1 uncultured Oscillospiraceae bacterium
CGAGACAATCCCAGCTCTGAGAATCATCTCTGAGCTGGGATTGTCTATGTGGTGCCGTTACGTTTGACGCTTACGAACAAATCAACCGCCCAGATAAGCGGCCTTGACGGCGGGGCTTTCGGCCACTTCCTTGCCGGTGCCGGACATGGTCACGCGGCCTGTCTCCAGGACGTAGGCACGGTCGGCCACCTCCAACGCCATGGAGGCGTTCTGCTCCACCAGGAGAATGGTGGTGCCCTGGGCGTGAAGCTCCCGGATGATATCGAAAATCTGCTCCACCAGCAGGGGGGCGAGGCCCATGGAGGGCTCATCCAGCATCAGCAGCTTGGGGTGGGACATCATGGCCCGGCCCATGGCCAGCATCTGCTGTTCGCCGCCGGACAGGGTACCGGCCACCTGCTTGTAGCGCTCTTTCAGACGGGGAAACAGCTTATAGATTTTCTCAATGTCCTCGTCCACGCCGCTGTTGGGCTGGGTGTAAGCGCCCATTTCCAGGTTGTCCCGGACGGACATCTGCAAAAAGACGCGGCGGCCTTCGGGACAGTGGGCCATGCCCATGCTGACGATCTTGTGGGGCGGCACATGGTTGATGGACTGGCCCAGGAAGTCCACGGTGCCGGTCTTGCTGCGGAGCAGACCGGAAACCGTGTTGAGGATAGTGGACTTGCCCGCGCCGTTGGCGCCGATCAGCGTCACCACTTCGCCCTCGTTGACCGTAAAGGACACGTCCTTGATGGCGTGGATGGAGCCATAGTACACGTTGATATTGTCGACCTTCAAAAGCTCCATACCTTACGCCTCCTTCTTCTTGCCGAGGTACGCCTCGATGACCGTGGGATTGGACTGGATTTCCTGCGGGGTGCCCTTGGCAATGATTTTGCCGTAGTTCAGCACGCAGATACCCTCGCAGATGCCCATGACCAGGCTCATATCGTGCTCAATGAGCATGATGGCAATGTGGAACATGTCGCGGATTTTACGGATGTTGTCCATAAGCTCCGCCGTCTCCGAGGGATTCATACCGGCGGCGGGTTCGTCCAGCAGCAGGATGCCGGGATTGGTGGCCAGGGCCCGAACGATCTCCAACCGGCGCTGTGCGCCGTAGGGCAGGGAACCGGCCCGATGGTCGGCCAAATCCTGCATGTCGAAGATAGACAGCAGCTCCATGGCCTTTTCGTGGGCTTTTTTCTCCTGCTTCCAGTAGCTGGGGGCCCGCAGAATGCCGGACCACATGGAATAGGGCAGCTGATTGTGCAGGCCGATTTTCACGTTTTCCTCTACGGTGAGGGAGGAGAACAGGCGAATGTTCTGGAAAGTACGGGCAATACCGGCCTGATTGACCTGGACGGTGTTCATGCCGTGGGTGTCGATGCCGCCCAGCAGCACCGTGCCGCGGGTGGGCTGGTAGACCTTGGTCAGCAGGTTGAACACCGTGGTTTTGCCTGCGCCGTTGGGTCCGATGAGACCGGCGATCTCCGTGCGGCCGATGGTCAGATTGAAGTCGTCCACGGCCGTCAGACCGCCGAAATCGATGCCCAGGCCGATGCACTCCAGAATGGGCGACTTGTCAGCGTCACGCTCGGGAATGCGGGCCTCTCTCTGGACAGAAACGAGCTTACTCATTTACCACGGACCTCCTTGGCAGGTTTTTTGAAGAAGCGGGTGCGGATGCGCTCAAAGAACAGCTTCATGGTGGGGTTGTTGGTGGCCAGCATGACCAGAATCAGCACGATGGCATAGACCAGCATCCGGAACTCGGCGAAGGAGCGCAGCATTTCCGGCAGCACCGTCAGCAGGGTGGCGGCGATGATGGAGCCCCAGATGTTGCCCAGACCGCCCAGAACCACGAACACCAGCACCAAAATGGAGG
Organism: uncultured Oscillospiraceae bacterium; assembly: GCA_944385365.1. Lineage (GTDB taxonomy): Bacteria > Bacillota > Clostridia > Oscillospirales > Oscillospiraceae > Avoscillospira_A. Next base: position 1,871 of record CALWWW010000005.1, read on the forward strand.
TGTTGAAGTTGAACTTGGTGGCCTGGAGGGAGGCCATGTTGAGGCCGTACAGCGCGCCGGCAGCACCGGCCAGGGCGGCGGAGGTGACGAAGGCCATCAGCTTGTATTTGGTGATATTGATGCCTACGCTCTCGGCGGCGATGCGGTTGTCCCGCAGAGCCATGATAGCGCGGCCGGAACGGCTGCGGATCAGGTTGAGGACCACAATCAGCGTCACCATGACCAGAATGAAACCGGCGGTAAAGGTGGCGATGGTGGTGGTGCTGGTGGCGCCCTGGGCGCCCTTGATGATCTCAATGCCGTTTTCCGTCAGGCCCAGGTCGGACACGGTCTTCTGGCCGTTGAGGTTGAACATCATGTGCAGGCCGTTTTCATCGTAGCCCACCAGCAGGCAGTTGACCAGCTCTTTGATGATCTCGCCGAAGGCCAGGGTCACAATGGCCAGATAGTCGCCGCGGAGCCGCAGAACGGGGGTGCCCACCAGGAAACCGGCGATGGCGGCGAAGAACGCGCCCAGGACCATGGACACGGCCAGACGGACCGGGTCGGAGGGAATGGCCGACTGGAGGGACATGGCGGCGATGATGCCGGAGAACGCGCCGACGCTCATAAAGCCCGCGTGGCCCAGGCTCAGCTCGCCCAGAATGCCTACGGTCAGATTCAGGGAAATGGCCATGGTCACATAGGCGCAGATGGGAACCAGCTGGCCGCTGAGGGAACGGCTGATGGCGCCCTGATTCTGCAAAATGGACATGACCACGAAAACGATGATCACACCGGCATAGGTCAGGAAGTCTGTGCGGGTGCGTTTGTTGCGAAGATTGATTTTCATTCCACTCACCTCACACTTTCTCCATAACCTTCTTGCCCAGCAGGCCCGTGGGCTTCACCAGCAGCACGACGATGAGGACGGCGAAGACGATGGCGTTGGCCAGCTGCATGGAGATATAGGCTTTTGCCAGGGCCTCGATGACGCCCAGCAGGATGCCGCCCAGGAACGCGCCGGGGATGGAGCCGATTCCGCCGAAGACGGCGGCGGTAAAGGCCTTGATACCGGGCATGGAGCCGGTGGTGGGCATCAGGGAGGGGGAGTAGGAGCACAGCAGGACGCCGGCCACGGCGGCCAGTGCCGAGCCGATGGCAAAGGTCACGGAAATGGTCTGGTTGACGTTGATGCCCATGAGCTGGGCCGCGCCCTTGTCCTCGGAGCAGGCCCGCATGGCCTTGCCCATTTTGCTCTTGGAGGTGAACAACGTCAGGCCCGCCATGATGACCAGGCAGACAATGACGGTGAGGATGGAGATGTACTGAATGGAGAGCTTGCCGCCGAACAGCTGCAGGGTACCGGAGATGATGGGGGTGTAGCTTTTGGCGGCGGCGCCCCAGATCAGCAGGGCGGAGTTTTGCAGCAGGTAGCTGACGCCGATGGCGGTGATCAGGACCGCCAGGGAGGGAGCGGCGCGCAGGGGCTTGTAAGCCAGACCCTCAATGACGATACCCAGGACCGTACAGACGGCCATGGCCAGCAGAATGGAAACCACCGCGGGCAGACCCAGGTAAGTGGTGGCGCAGAAGGAGATGTAGCCGCCCACCATGATGACGTCGCCGTGGGCGAAGTTCAGCATCTTGGCGATGCCGTAGACCATGGTGTAGCCCAGGGCGATAATGGCGTAGACGCTGCCCAGGCTGATGCCGCTGATGAGGTAGGACAAAAATTCCATGATTGGGTGACACCTCTTTTTACTCTTAAAATCAAAGTACGAACAGTTCTGTGGCAGAAACAGGGGCATAGCCCCCGGCTGCTGCCGCTGTTTCTACCACAGCGGAAAAGATGCGGATACCGTCGGAGAGGGTACGGGCCCTCTCCGACGGCCAAAATCGGGATATCCCGGCCGGATGTTTAGTTGGGCAGGGTGTAGACGCCGTCCTTGATGACAACGGCCATGGGAGCCTTGGAGACCTCGCCGGTGGCCTGCCAGGTCATGTTCTGGCCGGTGAGACCGTTGTAGGTCAGCGTGGGCATGGCAGCCACCAGAGCCTCGCAGATGTCGGCGGCGGACATGTCGGCGGTGCAGCCGGCGGCCTCGATGGCGGCCTTGACGACGTACACGGCGTCATAGGCGTCGGCAGCGAACTGGTTGGGGATTTCGCCGTAGGCTTCCTGATACTTGGCGACGAAGTTCTTGGTCAGATCGTCGGTGGCATCGGCGGAGAAGGGGGTCAGCAGCATGACGCCCTCAGCCAGGGAGGTGTCGAAGTTCTCCAGGGTCAGAATGCCGTCCATGCCGTCCACGCCGAAGAAGGTGGGAGCATAGCCCATGGCGTTGGCCTGATTCAGGATGATGGAAGCGGGCTGGTAGTAGATGGGCAGGAACAGCAGATCAGCGCCCTTGGACTGGGCATCGGTCAGCTGCACGGTGAAGTCGGTGGCGGTGTCGGCGGTGAAGGTACCCTCGGTGACAACCTCCAGGCCCTTGGCCTCGGCCTCTTCCACGAAGGTGTCGCGGATGCCCTGGGAGTAGGCGTCGTCATTGCGGTAGATGATGGCGATCTTGGCGTCGGCCATGTTCTCGGCAATGTAGTCGGCGGCGCCGGTGCCCTGGTTGGGGTCGGAGAAGCAGACCTGGAACACGTTGTCCTTGCCGTCAATGACATCGGGAGAGGAGCCGGAAGGCGTGATCATAAAGGTGCGGTCGGAATAGACCTGAGCGGCCACAGCCGTGGCAGCGCCGGAGGTGGTGGGGCCGACCAGAATCTGCATACCCCAGTCCATCAGATTGTTGTAGGCGTTCTTGGACTTCTCGCCGTCGGCCTCGTCGTCCTGCTTGTTCAGCTCGAACTTGACGGTGCTGTCGCTGGCGTTGATCTCATCGACGGCAATCTGTGCGCCGTTGACAACGGCCTGGCCGTAGATGGCGGCGTCGCCGGTCAGGGGGCCGACCGCGCCCAGCTTGAACGCACCCTCGATGGATTCGGAGCTGCCGGTGGCAGCGCCATTGTCGGCGGGGTCGCTGGTGTCTTTGCTGCCGCAGGCGGTGAGACAGCCGAAGGTCATGGTCATGGCCAGCAGAAGGCAGAGGATCTTCTTCATTTTCATTTTCTCCTTTTGCATTAGATTACGAAAGCGATGCGGGTAAAAAAACGGGGCCATCCTCGGTTTTGGCCCGTCTTTTCCGGTGATTTCCCACAAAAAATTGTGGTACCTCGAATTTCGTGACTTCATTCTATGCTTTTTCCTCTGTAAAGTCAATGCAAATAGTGAATATGGATTTGCCAAATGTTCTTGCACATTTTCAACAAAATGCACAAGTAAAAACGCTCTATTTTGTTTATTCATACCAGTATTACGAATACTCATATATCATTCATACCCCAAAATTCGAGGGCAAAATGTCCGTATAGAGCGGACGTTTGCGCGAAAACCGTGGAATTTCCCTTGGTTTTGTTGTGTCCGCCCGGCGCGGTTGACGCAAAAAGGGCGCGTCCCGGAGGACGCGCCCCTTGCGCAGACATGCAGCAGTTTTACCAATCCCGGTCGCCGTCGCTGTCGTAGAGATCGTCGGCGGGCAGCACCGTGGGGGTGACCACGGGGCGGGGATTACGGATCATACAGGCCGAGGACAGAATGCAGTTGGGAGCCTTTTCCGGCACCTCGTTGCCCTCGGTGACCTGGAACAGCTTTTCCAGGGGCATGGCCAGGAGTTTTTCCGTCAGACCCGGCCGGTCCCGCAGCCAGGGCCGCAGGGCCAGATGAATGCTCCGGTCCGTCCGGGGATCGCAGAAGCGGAAGGCCATGCGGCGGCGGCTCTGGACCCGCAGCTTTCCGTTGCCGATGGTGCAGCCCAGCACCGACTGGATGGCGTCAATGGCGCAGGAAAAGCTCTCCGCGGTACATACCACGTCGCAGGGGCCTTCCTCCAGGCCGAACTGCTCTATGATATAGGCTGTGGCCCTTGCGCCGATGGCCAGGGCCGGACAGGGGCAGCCGTGGAATGCCACCGCCCGCGCCCACGCTCGTTCTAACTCCATAGCTTCCATAGCTTTTCACTCCTCGCCGTCACACTGTGGACAGTTTGGGCACATTATACCAAATCCCGGCACGGGATGCAAGGTGATATGGATGGGAAAAATGCTACAAAATGCAGGATATTTATGATATACTAGGGAGGAACTGAAAGAACAGGAGTGCATACCATGACCGATAAGGAAATTTCTGAGATCCGGCGGCGGTTCCGCCCCGGCCGGACCAATATCACCCACATTGCCGGCTGCTATGTCAGCGACAACCGGGAGATTATCGCCCGGTTTGACCAGCCGGTGGCCACGGCTTCGGAAAACGAACGGGAAAAGTACATGGCCCTGCTGAAACGGTCCCTTTCCGGCGGCCAGGGCAAGAATCTGCTGGATATCACTTTCCAGACGGCCCAGGTGGCCGACAGCGACGAGCACCGGCTTTTGATGAATCTGCGGGACTCGGGCCTCAAGAACGAGTCGGTGCTGGACCAGTTCTTTGAGACGGTGGTCCAATCCCTGGCCATGGAGACCAATTACGTGATTCTTCTGGCCCACGACGTCTACGACGTTCCCTACAAGGGCCGGGACGGGGGCCGTATGGCCGACGGCTCCGATACACAATTTTCCTACATTGTGTGCAGTATCTGCCCGGTGAAGCTGACCAAGCCCAATCTGTGCTTTGACGCCCATGAGCAGACGTTCCACCTCCAGACCCAGGACTTTGTGGTGGCTGCGCCGGAGCTGGGCTTCCTCTTCCCGGCCTTCGACAGCCGCAGCACCAACCTGTATAACGCCCTTTATTACACCCGCAGCGCCGACAACGTCCACGAGGATTTCATCGAGGCCGTCTTCCGCACGGAGCCGCCCATGGCCGCCGCCGACCAGAAGGAGACCTTCCAGCTGATGCTGTCGGATTCCCTGGAGGAGTCGTGCAGCTATGACGTGGTGCAGACCATGCACAGCCATCTCAGCGACCTGATCGCCGACCACAAGGCCAACCACGACCCGGAACCCCTGGTCCTGACGAAGCAGCAGGTGGAGCAGGTTCTGGAATCCTGCGGCGTGGAGCAGGCGGAGCTGGAGAGCTTCGACAAGCGCTTTGACGATGAATTCGGCGCCGACGCCATTCTCAGCCCCGCCAACCTCATTGACGCCAAGCAGATGCAGGTCAGCACCCCCGATGTGACCATCAAGGTCAATCCCGAGCGGAAAGACCTGGTGGAGACCCGCGTCATCAACGGCGCCAAGTACATTCTGGTCCGGGCCGACGATTCCGTGGAGGTCAACGGCATCAACATCCATATTCAGGAGTGACCGGCAGCGCCATTCCGTGCATACGGACCGCCTGCCCGTGAGAACGTAGGGCGGGACCTATGTGTCCCGCCGCTGGTACGTTTCCCGGTTACCACCGGCGTAGGGGCCGGCATCCCTGACGGCCCCGGATGGGAGCGCCCTGCTGAACGCCAAGGTGGTTTCTCGTGGCTTCTACACTGTAGGGCGGGGGCTTGCCCCCGCCGCCGTGCCGCATCCAGTATGATGCGGCACGTTTTCAATCGACCGCGTCAGCGGTCACCACACTTTTTCACTCTTCACTTTTCACTATTACTTAAACCGTAAGGCCGCCGTCCGCCACCCGCGATGGGGTGGGGACGGCGGCCTTACGGCTTCGCCGTGGGGATTGCGCCATCTGCGGATGGCGCTTTGGGACGCTGGGGGATTTCGCCCCGTGCGCGGGGCGGGAATTTCGCCCGCTGCGGCGGGCGACCGGGACTCTGCCCCTGGACCCCGGAATTTTTTTGTAAAAAAATTCAGTAAAAACTTTAATTTTGGGGTTCGGGGTGGGATTCCAGCCAGGCCTTTTCACGGGTATGGCAGGTAAACAACAAAATCTGCCGCTTTTGTGCCAGCTCCCGCAGCAGGGAAAGCGCCGCCCCCATACGCTCATCGTCGAAGACGGCCAGGGCGTCATCCAACACCAACGGGGCCTCCGGCGGCAGCACCAGATCACAGATGGCCAGCCGGACGGCCAGATACAGCTGATCGCCGGTGCCGCTGCTCAGCGCCTGCAAAGGCCGGTTGATGGCCTGTCCCGCCGGGCGGGCCGTCACCTGCAAATTCTGGTCCAGCAGCACCTGATCGTAACGGCCGTCGGTGAGCCGAGCCATATACTGTCCCGCCAGCCGGTTCAGTTGGGGTGAGAACCGGGTCTGCAATGTCTCATTGGCCTGGGAAAGGGCGTCCAAGGCCAGATTCAGCGCGTCCAGACGCCGCTGCATCCGGGCGATTTTGGAGGTCAGCACGGATTCCTTGGCGCTCCACTGGGCCGGGTCCCCGTCGGCTTCCATGCGGCCCCGCCGCAGGTCCATCTGGGAGCGGACCTCGGCCAATTCCAGCCGCACAGTTTCCAACTGTCCGGACACTTCCTCCGGGTCGCCGTCGATTTCGCTGCCGTCGGCAGCCGGTTCCGGCAGAGGGCCGATGGCCTCCTGCAACGCTTCATACCGGGACCGGGCGTTCTGCTCCTCCCGCTGGGCGGCGGTGTAAAACTGCTGCAAATGGATGGCCCGCTGAATGGCGGCCTTGGCCTGGGTCACGTCGCTGCTCTCCGGCGCAAAGGCCCGGACGGCGGCCATCAGTTCCGTCATCCGTTCCCCCAGATGGGTCATCTGAATTTCCCAGGCGTTGCGCTGCCGCTTCAATTCCGCCGTCTGACGGCTGTACTCCTCCAGCGTCTCCCGCCAGCTGTCGCACAGGTCCACCAGCTCGTCCATGGAATCCACATCGTACCGGTCCAGAATGGCGCGGTACTGCATCCGGGCCCGGTGGTTACGGTTGGCCCGCGCCCCGGCCTGGACGGCAAAAACCACGGCCAGCACCAGCCCAAAAATCACCATGGCCCACAGCTTCAAAAACAGGCCCAGGACGGCCAGCGCACCCATGGCCACGGCAATACCGGTCATCCGGCCCGGTGCGCCGCCGTCGTAGAGGGGCGGACACCGCAGCCGTTCCAGCCGGGCGCATTCGGCTTCCACAGTCTCATGGACCTGCTCGGTGGTAAGACCCTCGAAGCCCGGCGGACACTGGGGCGGTTCCAGCGGCGTCATGGGCTTACGCAGGTCCACCATGGATTCCAGCTGCCGCAGACCGTCCACCGTGGCGTCCAGCTGCCCCTGGGTGGCCGACAGCGTTTCCAGAGGGGGTAAAGCGGCCACACTTTCGGCCTTTTGCTGGAGAAATGCGGATTTTTTCTCCCAATCCTGGCGGGCGGCTTCCAGCTGCTGCCGCTTGCCCGAAAGGGCCTGAGCCTGGAGCCGGGACAGCTGTTCCGACAGCTGCTTTTCTTGTTCCGTCAGCTGTTCCCGGCGGGCTTCCAGCTCCCGGTACTCCCGATTCAGCGTTTCCAGAGTTTCCATCTGCTGCCGTACCTGCCGCAGTTCCTCTTCGGCCTGGGGCAGCAGCCCCAAACGGTTGTGGCGCAGCCGGTTCCGCTGGTCCCGCAGCCGTTTTTCCACCTGGGTGTAGCTGAAGGACTCCTCGCCGGAGGACACCAGGGCGTTGAGCCGGGCTTCCAATGCGTGATCGCCGCTGATGGCCATACACCGGAAGCTGAGAAAGCCGCTGCGTTCATAGACGCTGCGTTCCACGCCGATGAGGGTTTGACCGCAGGTGCTCTCCGTCAGGGGAACGGCGTTGCCTGTCTCGCTGTCAAAGGCCGAGAACTCCCGCATGGGGGCCCGGTCGGAGCCGGTGCGCTGGATGGTGACGGGGCGGCCCTGCCATTGCAGTTCCAGACTGCCCTCCATGGGCTGGCCGCTCCAGGGCTTGTATTTCGTTTTATCGGGCAGATTGGTCCGGGAGGACCGCTGGGCCGTGTCGATGCCGTAGAGCATGGAAAGGAGAAAGGCGGCCCAGGTGGATTTGCCGGACTCGTTGGGGGCTTCGATGACGTTGAGACCCGGTTCCAGGTCCAGCTGTTCCCGTTCCAGCTTGCCGAAGGTGGCGGTCATGCGTTTGAGAATCACAGTTCCGGCACCTCCCGTCCGTCCAATGCCGCCACCCCCAGTTGGGCGGCCATCTCATATAGTTCCCGGTCCTCGGCCCGGCGTTCATAGAGGGCCTGCAAAAAGAGGCCCCGCAGCGTGTCCTGTCCCCGCGCTTCCCACAAATCCCGCGGGGCGTACGTCTCGTCCACAATGGTGAGACCGAAAAAGCGGGGGGCCAGCGATTCCTCCAGAGACACCACATCCAGCCGGGGACTGGGGCCCGTCAGCACAATGCGGTAGATATCGTTTTCCGTCTCCGGCGGCAAGGCGTCCAAAATGGATTGGCGCGGGTCTGTTCCGGCCTCCACGGTCAGAATCAGATACCGGCGGCTGTCCAGCGGGTGAAACTGGACGTCACACCCCGTATCGGTGAGGGTTCCCACATAGACGCCCCGGGGTCCCGTTTCGTCAAAACCCCGGCCCATGGCGCAGCCGGGCCAGGCATAGGCCGTTTTTCCGGCGTGGAGCAGGCCCGACGGGGCGTGGATGTGGCCCAGAGCCACATAGTCCGCGCCGCACTGCTCCAGTTGGGCTGTGGTGATGGCGTTATAGGGGCTGGCGGCGTTCTGGGCGTCGCCGTGGAGCAGGACAATGGCGGGCCGCTCACCGGTAACGCGGAAGCCATTCAGCAGCGAGGGGGCCGACGGGCCGGTAAAGGCCGCGCCCCACAGTTCCAGATTCAAATGGGGCAGCTGAAAGCCCTGCATGGACGGTTCCGTGAAAAAGTGGACGTTTTTGGGCCAGTCGTTCCGTGCATAGGGGCTGTTGGGGCCGTAGGGGTCGTGGTTGCCGGGGCTGATGAACACCAACGCCCGGCAGCGGGCCAGCTGGCGCTGCAATACCTCCAGTGTGTCCGGGTACACCGTGGCCCCGTCGAACAGGTCGCCGGCCAATAACAGCAGGTCGCACTGCTCCCCGTTGCACAGTTCCACAATCTGCCCCAGCAGCTCCCGCTGCTCTCTCCGGCGGCGGGCGGCCTGTTCCGGCGGCAGGGCTGCAAAGGGGGAGTCCAGATGCAGGTCGGCGGCATGGAGAAATTTAATCCTCATGGATACGCACTCCTTCGGCGTGGACGCAGCGGCCGGTGGCCGTATCGATGGTGAAGACGGCTCCCTCCAGCTTGCAGGGACCGGGGGCGGCCTTGAAACGGGAGGTCAGTTCGCCCCGGAAGCCGGCCACGGACTGCTCCGGCATCACGCCCAGGATGGAGCGGGCCGGGCCGGTCATGCCCAGGTCGGTGATGTAACCGGTGCCCTGGGGCAGAATCTGACAGTCCGCCGTGGGCACATGGGTATGGGTGCCCCAGACGGCGCTGACGCGGCCATCCAGATGGTAGCCCATGGCCAGCTTTTCCGAGGTGGCCTCGGCGTGGAAATCCACCAGAATCAGCTTGGTGTCCAGCTGGGGCAGCAGCTTTTCCATGAGCAAAAAGGGGTTGTCGGGGCCAAAGGCCATGTCACAGCGGCCAATGAGATTCACCACAGCCACGGGTCCGGCCTTGGTCTCAAAGACGCCCCAGCCCCGGCCCGGCTGCTGGGGCGGGAAGTTGGCGGGGCGCAGCAGATAGGGACAGTCTTCGATCATGGGGACGATGTCGCGGCAGTTCCAGGTGTGGTTGCCCAACGTGATGACGTCGGCCCCGGCGTCCAGAATTTCGTCGGCATGGGAGGGCGTCAGGCCCACCATGGCGGCGTTTTCGCCGTTGACCACACAGAAGTCCACACAATATTGCTGCTTCAGCTTTCGCAGCATGGTTCGCAGATATTTGACGCCGGCGGGGGATACCACATCGCCCACGGCCAGAATGTTCAGTTCCATAGGTCTCTCGCTTTCCTTATACAGTTCATTACAGTCAGTATACCGTGTTTCCGGTCAAAAAACAACTGTCCGGCGCACCAATCGGCCCCCTTCTTCATACTGTGAAGAAGAAGGAGGTGATTGCAATGGAAACCATCGATCCCAAACTGCAATCGGCCGTGTGGAACCGGGTGCTGGGGGCCGAACAGGATGCCCAGGAGGGAGAAACCGTGGTGACGGCGGAGGAGGTTCTGGCCTGGATGCAGGTGGAAAAGGATGCCTGGGCCAGATATCGCTATCTGTCCTGCAAAACCTGTGGCCAGGAGTCGTCCCAGCTGCGGAAAATGGCGGAGACGGAACTGTGCCATTTCCGCAAGCTCCACGCCATGTACTATCTGCTGACGGGCCATTGTGTCCAGGTCCAGGCGGCCCGGGCCGAGTGTACCACCTGTGTCAGCGAAGCGCTGCGGGCGGCGTATCAGGGAGAGCGGCAGGCCAAGCGGATTTATGAGCAGGCCGCCGAGCGTTGGCCTGCCATGGCCGACGAATTTTACACCATGGCCGCCGACGAGGACTGCCACAGTAAGCAAATCCGCTCCATGATCTGCAAGCGGCTTACATAACGAAACAAATGGGCGTGCTGCGGAAGGCAGCACGCCCAAATTGCGTTTTCCTTTAGTCGTAGATGGACTCGGAATCCCACTCGAGGATTGCGCCGCTGTAGGCGTCGATGGTGAATTCATACTCCATGTTGTTGTAGTAGATGCTGCCCTCGTAGACCTGGCGGCCGTCGTCGTGGTCCAGGTGCATCCGCAGATCGGAAGCGGTGGCGCCGGGAACCTTGGCCAGGGCAATGGCCTGAATGTCGGCCTCAGACTTGGCGGAACCGGTCTGGGGGGCCGTGTAGCCTTCGGCATCGTGGTCCACGCTGCGGATGTCACCGGTGGCGGCGTCGATCTCATAGTCGTACTCGGTGCCGCCGGCGTAGAACTCCACGTCATAGATCTTTGCACCGTCGTCATAGTCCAGCTTGACCTTCAGGTAGGCCGTGTCGGCTTCCTTGACGCCCGCGTCGCTCAGGGCGATGGACTTGGCCTTGGCTTCGTCAATGGCCGTACCGGTGGAAGTACCGGAGGTGGTGCCACTGGTGGCGGTACTGGTGCCGGTGGCGGTGCTGTTGGGGGTATAGCCCTCGGCATCCTGGTCCATGCTGCGGATTTCGCCGGTGGCGGCGTCGATCTCGTAGTCATATTCCAGCTTGGTGGAGGCCACATAGAACTCCACGTCGTAGACGGCGGTACCGTCATCACGATCGGCCTTGACCACCAGGTAGGAGGTATCGGCTTCCTTGACACCGGCGTCGGACAGAGCGATGGATTTTGCTTTTTCCTCGTCGATGGCGGTGCCGGTGATGTCGGCGGCGTTGCCGGAACCGGAGTTGACAATGGCGGTGTTGCCGGTGGCGTCATCCTTTTTGCCCTCGATGACCACGCCGGTCAGGGCGTCCACGTCGTACTCATACTCGGAGGTGCCGTCGGAGAACTTCAATTCATAGTAGGCGGTGCCGTTCTTGTCGTCCAGCTCGGCGGTGGTGAAAACGGCGTCGGTGGTGGAGACGCCGGCATCGGCCAGGGCGGCGTTCTTGGCGGCGTCCATGCCCACATAGCTGGGGGCCTGGGTCTTGGGGGAGCTGCCGCAGGCGGCCAGGGCCAGGGTCAGGGCGGCGGCGGAAAGGGCAATGGTCATAGTCTTTTTCATAGAAAACACACCTTTCGGGAAGAAGTTTTTTTTTCGTTGTTTCTTTGTAGCCTTATCATAGGCGGATAAAATTAAAACAACATTAAAACAGTGGGATTATTTTTCTTCCGGCGCGGTGGGCTGTTCGGCGGGGAACTGGAGCGTAAAACAGCTGCCGCGGCCCGGCGTACTGTCCACGGTGACCCGGCCCCCGTGCAGATGGGCGATCTGCTGCACCATGGTCAATCCCAGACCCGTGCCGCTGCCGCTGCGGGAGGGGTCCGCCTGATAGAACCGGGTAAAAATCTTATCCAGCTGGTCCGCCGCCATACCGGGACCGTCGTCCCGGACGCTGAGCAGAATCTCCCGGTCCACCCGCCGGAGGGTGACCCAGATGTTGCCGTCGGGACGGCCATAGCGGATGGCGTTGTTCAAAAGATTTTGCAGCAGACGGCTCAGCAGCATCACGTCGAACACCGCCGTCACATCGGGCTGGATATCCCGGTGGAGGGTGACGCCCTCGGGCAGTTCCGGCTGCTCTTCGCAGAGAATGGATACCAATTCGCTCAGGTCCGCTTTCTCAAAGGCCGCCCGCTGGGTGCCCTGTTCCAGCCGCGTCATCTGCAATAGCTGCTGGACCAGGGCCTGCATTTTCCGGGCCTGCCGGTCGATGACAGCCATGTCCTGACGGTGTTCGTCTTCCGTGTGGTGATGGGCCGCTTCGGCGCACTGGGCCAGAATGACGGCGATGGGCGTCCGCAATTCGTGGGAGGCGTCGGAGGTGAACTGCTTTTCGGCCTCAAAGGACCGCTCCAGCCGGGCGAACATGGAGTCAAAGGCCGTGGCCAGACGGCTCATTTCATCCCGGCCCGGTTTCAGGCCAATGCGCCGGGACAGGTCCCGGCCCTCACCGATGGACTCAGCGGCGGCCACAATTTTATCCAGGGGACGAAAAGCCGAGCGCACTACCACATAGGCCCCGACGCCGCCCACGGCCACCATTAACAGCAGCAGCAAAAGGGAAATCTCCAGCAAATCCTCGGTGACGCCGGTGGATTCCGGTACCTGCATCAAGCCCCGGACCCACAAACCGTCGTCCCAGCTAAAGGGCAGCCAGAAGTCCAGAATGTAGTATGCGTCGCCGTCGGCGGCGTATTCGGTCCGGAGACTGCCGTTTTCAAAGGCGATATTGTCGGGACTGTCCAACGGCGGCTGACCTGCCAGCAGCGCCTCGCTCTCATTGTAGAGCAGCGTGTATACGCCGCTGCGGACAAAGGAAAATCCCTCGCCCATGGACAGTGTGCCGTCCTCGGCCCGGGAGACGGCAGTCAGATTGGCACGGATGGTCGTTTCCAGCTGGTTGGCGGCGTTTTCCGTGACGACGGTGCTGGTCACCGACATGAGAAAGAGCAACGACGCTGCCACCAGTACCAGCAACAGCGCCGTGATCCACGCCGTCAGTTTGACTTTTACGGACATGGTCATTCCTCCCGCAGCACCCACCCGGCGCCCCGCACCGTGTGGATGAGCTTTTTATCAAAGGGGGCGTCCACTTTTTTCCGCAGATAGGCGATATAGACGTCCACCACGTTGGAACCCCCGGCGTAGTCATAATTCCAGATGTGATTTTCCAGCTGGGCCCGGGACAGGACCGCCCCCTTGTTCCGCAGCAGGTATTCGAGAATGGCGTATTCCTTGGCCGACAGATTGATGGCCTGCCCGGCACGGGTCACCCCGTGGGTCACCGTGTCCAGGCTCAGGTCTCCCGCCGTCAAAACGGTGGTTTTCTGCCCGCCATACTTGCGGGTAGCCGCCCGGATACGGGCCAGCAGCTCCGCCATGTCAAAGGGTTTTACCAAGTAGTCGTCGGCCCCCAGATCGAGACCGTCGATGCGGTCCTGGACGCTGTCCAGGGCCGTCAAAAAGATCACCGGCACGGCGCAGCCCCGGCTGCGCAGAGTGCGCAGCACGGTGCGGCCGTCGGCTTTCGGCATCATAATGTCCAGCAGGATACAGTCGTAGTCAGCCCCGGCGGCGTAGTCCAGGGCGTCGGCGCCGTCATAACAGCTGTCCACGCTGTACCCGGCCCGTTCCAATGCCTGCACCATCAGCCGGTTCAGGTCCTGCTCGTCCTCCGCCACCAAAATCCGCATGGGGCCAACTCCTTTCGATTTCAGAGAATCAGACTTTCGAGAATCCGTTCAAACTGCCGCGACAGAGCAGCAGGGGGTGTGTGCGGGGGACAAAAAGTCCCCGAAGGTGAATTGGCCGCAGGCCAAGAGAGGCCGGCCTGGGCCGTGCACCTATTTCAATAGACCGAACATTCAACTTTTTGAAGTTGGATGTTCGCCTCTGAGCTTGGCAAAACACTTTTTGGCAAGCTCAGAGGATTTCCAGCTGCTTGGGCGCCAGGGTCAGATTGGCGCAGCCGTCCTTGCGCACCAGGACCATGTCCTCAATGCGGATGCCGTAGGAGCCGGGAATATAGATGCCGGGCTCGGCGGTGACCACAGCGCCCTCGGGCAGGGGCTTGTCGTTGGTGGGGTTGGCGTTGGGGGCCTCGTGGATTTCGATGCCCACGCTGTGGCCCAGACCATGGGTGAAATACTGGGCCAGGCCCCGCTCTTCCAGCACCTTGACGGCGGCATTGTGAACGTCACAGCCGGGGGTACCGGCTTTGAATGCGCCGATGGCAGCCAGCTGGGCGTCCAAAACGGCCTGATAGCTGTGCTGCATCTCATCGGTGGCATGGCCGATGGCCACGGTCCGGGTCATGTCGGAGCAGTAACCCTGATAGAGGGCGCCAAAGTCGAAGGTGACAAACTCGCCGTCCTGGAGCGTCTTCTCAGAGGGTACGCCGTGGGGCATGGAGCCGTTGGGGCCGGAGACCACAATGGGGTCAAAGGACACGTTTTCCGCGCCGTAGGACAGCATGAGGAAAATCAGACGGGCCGCTAGGAATTTTTCCGTGACGCCGGGGCGGATGTCGTTGTGGAGCTCCACCCAGGCCTGCTCAGCAATGCGCTGGGCCCGCATCATCCGGGCCACTTCCTCCTCGTCCTTGACGGCACGCAGGCGGTTCATCATGGCGGAAGCGCCGGTGAGCACACAGGGCAGGGATTCGGCGTAGCGGTCATGGTCGGCCAATGTCATGGCCTCTTCATCAATGCCCAGCTTTTCGATCTTATGGTCCCGGATGACCTGGGCGAACAGGTCCTTATAGGGATGGGCCCGGTCCGTCAGGCCCACGTCTGCGCCGGTGATGCGCTTACCGGCAGCCTCGATGTACCGGCCGTCGGTCCAGTACCAGGCGTGATCGGGGGTGATGAGACACGCGCCGTCGGTGCCGTAGGAGTCGAAATCCACGGCGTAAAAACGGTTGGCACGGCAGGTCAGCAGAACGCCGTCGAGACCGGCTTCGGGCAGGGCCTTCTGAATGGCTGAAATATGGTTCATGGGAAATGCCTCCAGTTGTATCGTAGTATCGTTTGATCTTATCCAGTATACCACCGCCGCGCCGCCGGGGCAAGAGGGATGCAGGAACGGACCGCCAGGAACCGCCGGGCCGGTCGATTACTACCAGACGTAGGGGCCGGCATCCTTGACGGCCCCAGATGGGCTGTACACCGGGCGCGTCAGGGATGCCGCGCCCTACGGTGGGGTGTACAAAAAGGCGGCCGTCCGCCACCCGCGTGGGGGTGGGGACGGCCGCCTTGCGGCATACGCCGCAGGGATTGCGCCATCTGCGGATGGCGCTTTGGGACGACTGGGGGATTTGGCCCCGTGCGCGGGGCGGGGGTTTCGCCCGTTGCGGTGGGCGGGTGTTTCGCTGGCTGCGGCCAGCGGGTGTTTCGCGCCTTGCGAGGCGCGACCGGGGGCGCTGCCCCCTGGACCCCTGCGATTTTTTGAAAAAATCGAGTAAAACTTTTAACTTTTATGGGTGCTGGTGGAACCAGGGGACGTAATGCAGGAGCCAGACGGCCAACGCCGCCGCCAGAAACCCTATTATCCACCCGGCGATCACATCCGTTGGATAGTGGACCACCAGATACAGCCGGGACAATCCCATCAGGGCTGCCCCAATCAGACACGGCCACAGCTTCCGCTTATTCAATAAAAACAGCGCCGCCATGGCCGCCATAGCCGCCGTCGTATGGCCCGAGGGGAAGGAGTGGTCCGATTCTGTTTCCGCCCCGGCCTCCTGCCACCACTGGTGGAGTACGCGGGTTTCGTCGGCATAGGGCCGCTCCCGGCCCACCAGGGGCTTCAATGCCACATTGGTAAAGAGTGCGCCGATGGCCAAGGCCAGCAGCACCGCCACGCCGTAGCGGCGCGTCCCGGACAGGGCCGTCAGCACCAGCCCCAGCGCAATCAGTCCCAGGCCCGCCTTTCCAAACAGGTCCAGCCCGCGGGCCAGAGGGCCCAGCACCGCGTCGGCGCCGCTCTGCTGCACGGCGTGGACCGCCCCCAGCACCGCCGTGTCAAACTCTGCAAAGGCGGAAACCAGCCACAGGGCTGCCGCCGTCGGTTCCATCATAATAGAATAAACTCCTTTCGGGGATTTTTCCCCATTGTACCGTATGATTGCGCTATGCACAAGGACAGCTTATCCTTTTTGGCACATGTTCATAAATATTTCAAAAAAGACCTATTGACAACAGCGGGGGAGAGTGGTAAAGTACAATTAGCACTCAGGGATGACGAGTGCTAAAACAAAGAGGAGGCACAGACCATGGAATTGACCGAGCGGAAAAAGAAAATCCTTCGGGCCATCGTGGACTGCTACATCCAGACGGCGGAGCCGGTGGGCTCCAAGGCCATCGCGGCCATGCCGGGCATGGACGTCTCCTCGGCCACCATCCGCAATGAGATGGCGGACCTGACCGAGATGGGCTATCTGGAACAGCCTCACACATCAGCAGGGCGCATTCCCTCGCCCGCCGGTTACCGGCTGTACGTCAACGAACTGATGGAGGGCTACCGGCTGTCCATCGACGAGACCCAAAGCCTCAACGAGGCCATGGAGCTGAAGCTCCAGGAGTTTGACAAGGTCATGACCCAGGTGGGCAAGATGGTTTCCAACTGGACCAATCTTCCGGCCTACGCCGTAACGTCCCGTGTGGGACAGCTGCCCACGGTCAAGCACTTTGAGATTCTCAGCGCCGACACCGGCAGCTTTATTCTGGTGGTCATGACCAATACGGAGACCGTCAAGAACAAGCTCATCAAGCTGCCCCTGAACATTCAGGAACAGGATTTGAAACTTCTGTCGGCGGTCCTCAACGCCAGCCTCACCGATTTGAGCGCCGAGCAGATCACGCCGGAGATTCTCAGCAAAATCCGGAAATCCGCCGGAGCCGCCGCCGATCTGGTGCCCATCATCGTGGACTACACGGTGCGGGTTCTCCAGGAGCAGCAGCACAGCGACGTGTATCTGACCGGACAGATGAAGCTGCTGGGCCAGCCCGAGTACCGGGATGTGGAAAAGGCCCAGGAAGTGCTGTCCACCCTGGATGAAGAGGTCATCGCCAATCTCCCGGCTCCCACTGACGGGCCGGTACAGATTCTCGTGGGGCCTGAAAACATCGCCAAGGAGCTGAAAGACACGTCCGTGGTGATGACCCGGTTCGACATTGGCGACGGGATGCAGGGCATGATCGGCGTGGTGGGACCCACCCGCATGGATTACGCCCAGGTCACGGCCCGGCTCAGCTACTTTGCCGAGGGCCTTGGCCGGATGTTTGGAAAGAATGAATTACCGCCGGCGAAAGAGCCTGACGGCGGTACGGAATAAAGGATGTGTATCACCATCATGGCAAAGGAAACCAAGCAGAATCCCCAGGCCCAGGAGCCCGAGGAGCAGGAAGTGGAGGAAGCTGTTGAGACGGCTGAAACCGCCCAGGAGCCGGAAAACACCGACGCCCAGCGGCAGCAGCTGGAACAGCAGCTCCAGGAGGAGCAGGACAAATACCTGCGGCTCCTGGCCGAGTACGACAACTTCCGCAAGCGCAGCCAGAAGGAAAAGGACAATCTCTACACCGATATCCGGGTGGAGACCGTGGCCAAGTTCCTGCCGGTCTACGACAATCTGGAGCGGGCGCTGAACCAGCCCACCGCCGACGAGGCCTACAAAAAGGGCGTGGAAATGACCATGACCGGCCTTATGGAAGTGCTGGAAAAGCTGGGGGTGGAGTCCTTCGGCAACGTGGGCGACACCTTCGACCCCAATATGCACAACGCCGTCATGCACTGTGAAGACGAGAACTTCCCGGAGAATGTCCTGTGCGAAGTGTTCCAGAAGGGCTTCCGCATTGGTGAAAAGGTCGTCCGCTTCGCCATGGTCCGCGTGGCCAACTGACGGAATTGCCGTCACTGAATTTGTAAACACTAGGTTTTATATAGTAGGAGGAATTGTTTATGTCTAAGATTATCGGTATCGACCTTGGTACCACGAACTCTTGCGTCGCCGTTATGGAAGGCGGCGAGCCCGTTGTCATCGCCAACGCCGAAGGCAACCGTACGACCCCCTCTGTCGTTGCGTTCTCCAAGACCGGCGAGCGCATGGTGGGCCAGGTGGCAAAGCGCCAGGCCGTCACCAACCACGACCGCACCATTGCATCCATCAAGCGTCACATGGGTTCTGATTACCGCGTGACCATCGACGATAAGAAGTACACCCCCCAGGAGATCAGCGCCATGATCCTGCAGAAGCTGAAGGCTGACGCAGAGGCTTATCTGGGCGGCCCCGTCACCGAGGCGGTCATCACCGTTCCCGCATACTTCAACGACGCCCAGCGTCAGGCCACCAAGGACGCCGGTAAGATCGCCGGCCTGGAGGTCAAGCGTATCATCAACGAGCCCACCGCCGCCGCTCTGGCTTACGGTGTGGACAAGGAAAGCGACCAGAAGATCATGGTCTACGACCTGGGCGGCGGCACCTTCGATGTGTCCATCCTGGAGATCGGCGACGGCGTCATCGAGGTTCTGGCCACCAACGGCGACACCCACCTGGGCGGCGATGATTTCGACGAAGAGATCATCAAGTACCTGATTGCCGAGTTCAAGAAGGCCGAGGGCATCGACCTGAGCAACGACAAGGTCGCCATGCAGCGTCTGAAGGAGGCCGCTGAGAAGGCCAAGATCGAGCTGTCCGGCGTTACCACCACCAACATCAACCTGCCCTATATCACCGCCGACGCCACCGGCCCCAAGCACCTGGACGTGACCCTGAGCCGGGCCAAGTTCAACGAGCTCACCGCCCGTCTGGTGGAGGCCACCATAGGCCCCGTCCGTCAGGCCATGGCCGACGCCGGTCTCTCCGCCAGCGATCTGAACAAGGTCCTGCTGGTGGGCGGCTCCACCCGTATCCCCGCCGTGCAGGAAGCCGTTAAGGGCATCACCGGCAAGGAAGGCTTCAAGGGCATCAACCCCGACGAGTGCGTGGCCGTGGGCGCTGCCATCCAGGGCGGCGTGCTGGGCGGCGACGTCAAGGGCCTGCTGCTGCTGGACGTCACTCCCCTGAGCCTGGGCATTGAGACCATGGGCGGTGTGTTCACCAAGCTCATCGAGCGGAACACCACCATCCCCACCAAGAAGAGCCAGATCTTCTCCACCGCCGCCGACAACCAGCCCTCCGTCGAGGTCCATGTGCTGCAGGGCGAGCGTGAGATGGCCGCTTACAACAAGACTCTGGGCAAGTTCCAGCTGACGGGCATTGCTCCCGCTCCCCGCGGCGTGCCTCAGATCGAGGTTACCTTCGACATCGACGCCAACGGTATCGTCAACGTGTCCGCCAAGGACCTGGGCACCGGCGCCGAGCAGAAGATCACCATTACCGCTTCCACCAACCTGTCCAAGGAAGACATCGACAAGGCCGTCAAGGAGGCCGAGCAGTATGCCGCCGAGGATAAGGCCCGTAAGGACGAGGTGGACACCCGCAACACCGCCGATCAGGTCATCTACCAGACCGAGAAGACCCTCAATGATCTGGGCGACAAGCTGACCGACAGCGACAAGGCTCCTGTCCAGGCCGCTGTGGAGAAGCTGAAGGAGACCGTCAAGGGCACCGATGTGCAGGCCATCAAGACGGCCACCGACGACGTGCAGAAGGCTCTCCAGGCCATCGGCGAGAAGATCTACCAGGCTGCCGGCGCTGCCCAGCAGGGCGCTCCCGACGCAGGCGCTGCCGCCGGTCAGAACAATGACGGCGTGGTGGATGCCGACTACGAGGTTGTGGACGACAACCAGTAATAAAAAGGCAACCCCGCACGATTGTGTCTGCGGCCCTGGCTGGCTCTTTTGCCCCAACTGTGCAGTTCGAAAATCTTGAAATACATCCAGTATTCCGGCGATTTTCAAACTTTCATTTGGACCCCAATAGACGCAGCCAGTGCTCTTGCCAAATCGTACGGCGCTGCCCGAAGTAAATTGGAATTTTCCAGCCCCCGCGGCCCGGCCCGGGGGCTGACTTCCCGTAATACATCACCAGACAAGAGGTGAATATCCCATGGCAAACGAGAATAAAAGAGACTATTATGAGGTGCTGGGCGTAGAAAAAAGCGCATCCGACGCCGAATTGAAGAAGGCATACCGCAAGCTGGCCATGAAATATCACCCGGACCAGAACCCCGGCGACAAGGCCGCCGAGGAACGGTTCAAGGAGATCAACGAGGCGTATGAGGTCCTGTCGGACCCGGACAAGAAGGCCCGGTATGACCAGTACGGCTTTGCCGGTGTGGACCCCAACTTCAACCCCGGCGGCGGCTTCGGCGGCGGGTTTGGCGGCGGCTTCGGTTTCGGCGACCTGGGCGATATCTTCGGCGACTTCTTCGGTTTCGGCGGGGGCGGCAGCAGTTCCGCCCGGCGCAACGCGCCCCAGAAGGGTCAGAATGTCATGGCCCAGGTGGAGATCACCTTTGAGGAAGCCGCGTTCGGCGTGGAAAAGGAGATCACCGTTCCCGTCATCGAGGAGTGCGCCAAGTGCCACGGCTCCGGCTGTGCCGAGGGCTGCACACCGGAAACCTGCTCCACCTGCAACGGCACCGGTACGGTGCGGACCACCCGGCAGACGGCCTTCGGTACCTTTGCCCAGCAGTCGGCCTGTCCCAAGTGCGGCGGCGCGGGCAAGACCATCAAGGACCCCTGCCCCACCTGTAAGGGCAAGGGCAAGGTCCGCCGCAATAAGAAGCTGACGGTGAATATCCCCGCCGGTATCGACCACGGCCAGAGCGTCCGCATCCGCGGCGAGGGCAATGTGGGCTCCAACGGCGGCCCCAGAGGCGATTTGCTGGTGACCGTGGCCGTGAAGCGGCATAAGTTCTTTGAGCGGGACGGCGCCAATATCCTCTGTGAAATCCCCATTACCTTTACCCAGGCGGCGCTGGGCGCCGATATCGATGTGGAGACCCTGGACGGCAAGGTCCGGTACCATATCCCCGAGGGCACCCAGACCGGTACCACATTCCGGCTCAAGGGCAAGGGTATGTATAACGTGGGCTATAAGACCCGCGGCGATCAGTATGTGACCGTTGTGGTCCGTACCCCCACCAAGCTGACCAAGACGCAGAAGGAATTGCTGCGGCAGTTGGAGAATGCTCCCGACGACGACGCCGAGCCGTCCAAAATAAAGGGGTTCTTTGAGAAGCTCAAAGATAACTTCGAGGGACAAAACTAAAAGTTTTACTCGATTTTTTTCAAAAAATCGCAGGGGTCCAGGGGGCAGCGCCCCCGGTCGCCCGCCGCAGCGGGCGAAATACCCGCTGGCCGCAGCCAGCGAAACACCCGCGCCGCGCACGGCGCGAAATTCCCCATCGTCCCAAAGCGCCATCCGTAGATGGCGCAATCCCCCGGCAAAGCCGAAGGCCGTCGGCCCCACCCCAACGCGGGTGGTGGCCGACGGCCTTATTTGCTGCGTGGTTCGCCGGTGCGGCCCAGCGGCGGGACACACAGGTCCCGCCCTACGAAAAAGGGGACGGCGGCACAATATGGACGTGCTGCCGAACGCAGCACGCCCATATCCTGTAACAGGAACCTTATTCCGCGACGGCTTCGGCCCAGGAATTATCCACCAGGTCCTCGAAGTTTACCCGCTCGGACAGCTCTCCGGCCTGCTCCATCACATCCATGAGCCGGTCCAAGGCTTCCGGTTCCATCACCGGCGTGGCGTTCCAGGCGTCAATGTCCAAATGGCGCTGGCACACGGTTTCCAGAATTTCCAGGTCCGTGTCGGGGAACTGGGGCTCGATGGCCTCGGCAATCTCCGCCGCCGTGTGGGTCAATACCCATTCCTGCCCACGGGCAATGGCACGGGTCATGGATTCGATAATGTCCGGATGCTCTTCCATATAACTCTCATTGGCGAAAAAGGCCGTATAGGGAATCTCGCCGCTCTCCTGGCCGATGGAAGCCAGAATGTACCCCTTGCCCTCCTGGACCACCTGGGTGGCCGTGGGCTCGAACAGGGCCACATAATCGCCGGTGCCGCCGGTGAACGCCCCCGCCATCATGTTGAATTGGATGGAGGTGTCCACCACGGCATCCTCATGGGGAATGACGCCGTTTTGCCGCATGACGTATTCCAGCGTCATCTCCGGGACGCCGCCCTTGCGGCCGCCGAGAATGGTGGTACCCTTGAGATTCTCCCACGAAAATTCCTCATCGGTGCGGCCCACCAGGAAGGAGCCGTCCCGCTTAGTCAGCTGGGCGAAAATCTTCGGCGCGTCCTCCCGGCCTTCGAGATGGACGTAGATGCAGGCCTCCGGCCCGGCCAGACCAATGTCCGACTGGCCCGACAGGACGGCGGTCATGACCTTGTCGGCGCCGCCGCCGTTGGTCAGTTCCAGCTGTAGCCCCTCTTCTTCAAAGAAGCCCAGTTCCATGGCCGCGTAGAAGGGGGCGTAGAATACCGAATGGGTCACCTCGTTGACCGATACGGTGGTCAGGTCCTCTTTCTTGCCGCAGCCGGCCAGGGTGCTCAAGAGCAGCACCAGAGCCGTCATTCCCAGAATAATTCGTTTCATACTGTCACTCCCATATATTTTTTCAGCACCTTTTCCAGCCACAGGATGCACCAGTACATCAGCGCAGCCGCAGCGGCCAGGAGCAGCACCGTCGCCATGACCAGGTCCATCTGAAAGACCTGGGAGCCGTAGACGATCAGATACCCCAGTCCGGCCCGGGACACGAGGAATTCGCCCATGATGACGCCCACCCAGGAAAGGCCCACATTGACCTTGAGGGCGTTGATCATGGTGGTGAAATTGGCGGGCAGCACCAGTTTCAGAAGAATCTGCCGCCGGGTGGCCCCCAACGTCCGCATGAGACGGATTTTCTGGGGGTCCGTGGAGAGAAAGCCGTTGTGCATCTCCAAAATGGTCACAATCAGGGAAATGGCCAGCGTCATGGCGATGATGGAGCCAGGACCGGCTCCCATCCACACGATAAACACCGGCCCCAGGGCCGTTTTGGGCAATGCGTTGAGCACCACCAGATAGGGGTCCAAAACCCTGGAAAGAAAGGGGCTCCACCAGAGTAAAATGGCAATGACGGTACCCAGCAGCGTCCCCAGGACGAAGCCCGCCACGGTTTCACCCATGGATGTGCCCACATGGAGCAGCAGTTCCCCGGACACGGCCAGGTCCGCCAGCGTCTCCCAGACGCGGCTGGGACTGCTGAAAATAAAGGCGTCGATGAGACCCGACCGGGACGCCCCCTCCCAGGTGGCAAAGAGGGCCAGCAGCAGCCCGATGCGCAGCAGAAACACGGCCGCCTTCCGCTGCTTTTGCTTTTTTAAGTACAGTTGCCGCTGGGGCGACAAAACCTGCTCATCCATGGGTGTCCAGCTCCTTCCAGATGGCGTTGAAATAGTGGCGGAACGCCGGGTGGTCCCGCCGTTCCAGGGGCGGCAGGTGGCGCAGCTCCGCCAGGTCATAGATGGCCCGGACCGTGGCGGGGCGGTTGGACAGGACCACAATGCGGTCCGACAGACTGATGCTTTCGGAGATGTCATGGGTCACCAGCAGGGCCGTCTTGCCCTCCTGACGGATGATGGCGTAGATGTCCGCCGACACCGAAAGCCGCGTCTGATAGTCCAGGGCCGAAAAGGGTTCATCCAGCAGGAGGATTTTGGGGTCCGTGGCCAGGGTGCGGATCAGGGCGCACCGCTGCCGCATGCCGCCGGACAGCTGAGACGGCGTCTTGTGGGCAAATTCCGCCAGACCGTACCGGTCCAGCAGGTCCCTGGCCCGTTCCATGCCTTCCTTCCGTCCGGCCCGGTGCAGTTCCGGGCCCAGGGTCACGTTGGCCCAGATGGTCCGCCAGGGGAACAGCTGATCCTTCTGGGGCATGTATCCGATTTTCGGCGAGGGCCCCGTCACGGCTTCGCCGTCCACCAGAGCCCGGCCGCCGGAGGGCTGCTCCAGCCCGGCAATCACCGACAGCAGCGTCGATTTCCCGCAGCCGGACGGCCCCACCAGACTGACAAACTCCCCTTCTGCCAGGGAAAAGCTGACGTCCCGCAGAGCCTCCACCTGGCCGTCGGGCGATTGGTATGTGAGATCGATTTGATCCAGTTGCACGATCATGCCGATTCATGGCTCCTTCCGTCGATTTGAAGCAGAAACGCTCCATGACCCATCCTATGACTTTTGGTAAAATATGTGATACCCCTTTGAAAATTGTGCAGATTCCATAAAAAGCGTCGAGAGAATTTCAAAGAAATTCGGCGTGTTTTTGGCGAAATTCTGTACCACTTTTCCGAATCCTGTGATAGAATAACAGTAATCGGGCTTACCGATTTCATTTTGAATTCTAAGTTAGATGGAGGTAACCGGATGAAGCAAGAGAGCCATCGTCGACTGGGCCGGTATCTGATTGAGCAGTTGGACAACCAGCCCAAGCGCCGCCATGCCAAAGCATTCCTCATTGGGTGCATCGAGCCAGACCGCAACCCCTTTACCTACCTGAAAGGTTCGATCCGTGCAAAATGGTTCTACGGTCACAACTATCAAAACGCCCAGCGCTGGATTGAGAAGACCATCCGCCGTCTTCAGAACAAGAGCAGCTGGAACCTCTTTGATTACTACCGCCTCGGTTTGGTGATTCATTACACCTCCGACGCCTTTACCTACGTCCACAACAACTGCTTCAACGAGCCCATCAGCGAGCACTTGGCCTATGAAAACCAGCTGCAGCAGATGTTCTTCCAGCGTATGGAGGACTTCCGCGTTCGCCATGAGGCCCGTATGCGGGATATCAATGAGGTGTTCCGCAATCTCCACGACCAGTATCTGGAAGTCAGTGCCGATGTGCATCGGGACTGCCAGTACATTCTGGAGATGACCAACCGGGTCTTCCGGCAGCTGCTGCCCGAGGCCGCCGCCGAATTGGCATGATTCACAGGAGGATGCTGTTTTCAGCATCCTCTTTTTTCTACAAAATTTGGAAGTTTTAAAATTCCGCTTCATTACAGGAATTTTACAGTACTTTGCATTGACATGCTCCTATGGTCGTGGTATGATATGACAAATCCGAGGTAATCGAGGTGACAGTGTTGGAATTGGCTTTGCGAGAGAATGGAGAATCTCTTTTGGACTGGATGGCCAGACAGGTATCCTGTGAATATCTCTCTGACCTGCGTCAGTTGACAGAACAGCAGCGGAAAAGTCTGAGTGCTGCTCTGAAGCCTTTGAAGGCGGAAGAGAGCGAGCTACGCCAGTGGAACGACGCACTTACTTACCTGTTTCACGGTTCCGCGGCCCAGAAAACGGCGGCGGCAGCACGGGAGATGCTCCTGCGGCAACTCAGCAATCAGCGGCAGCAGTAATGCTGCCGTTTTTGTTATGCAAAAAACGCTGTATACCGCGTTTTCCGTTTACCCGGTTTTACGGTACGCTGAACGCGTAGGAAATTTTATGCACTTCTGGTTTAGAAGCTGGAAAATTCGGGCATTCTATCCCCGGAGGTGCAAAACATGCAAAATCAACCGAAACAACCATTGGAAGCCATTGTGAAGTTCTTCAAGGATAAGGGATACTACATGGTGCTGGCCCTGTGCGTGGCCGCCGTCGGCGTGTCCGGCTATCTGTTTGTACGGACGGCGTCGGATACGGAGCCTGTGGGGGAACAGCCCACCCTGTCGGTACCCCTGACCACCGAGAAGGACGACGAAACCGAAAAGCCCCAGTCCAACCAGCGGCCCGTGGTCTCCACCGGCGGAACCGAAGCCCTGACGGAGGACACCATGGAGACGGCCCAGGAGGAACAGCCGGAGATCAAGACCGTCACCGTGCGGCCCCTGGAGGGGGACACCGTGGGCAACTACTCTGTGGACGCCCTGGCCTATAATACCACCACCCAGGACTGGAGAACCCATGAGGGCATCGACATTGCCGCCGCTGCCGGTACCGAGGTGGTAGCCGCCCGGGCAGGCACCGTGTCCGCCATCTATGAGGATGACGCCTTCGGCACCACGGTGGTGGTGGACCACGGCGACGGCTATGAGAGCCGCTACGCCAGCCTGAGCGCCGAGCCTGCCGTGGCTGTGGGCGATGTGGTGGACGCCGGTGATGTGCTGGGTACCGTGGGCACCACGGCGTCGGTGGAGCTGGCCCAGGACAGTCATCTGCACTTTGCCGTATATCACGACGGCCAGACCGCCGACCCGGAACAGTTCCTGGCCGGTGCATAAGCAAAGGCAACACCGCACAATTGTGTCTGCGGACCTGGTCGGCCCTTTCGCCCCAACTGTGCAGTTCGGAAATTTTGAAATACATCCAGTATTCCTGCAATTTCCGAACTTTCATTTGGAGCAAAATGGCTCGCCCAGTTCTCTTGCCAAATTATGTGGTGTTGCCCTAAGTCTCCAAAAATCAAAGTTTTTACTGAATTTTTTTACAAAAAAATTCTGGGGTCCAGGGGCAAAGCCCCGGTCGCGCCGCGCACGGCGCGAAATCCCCACACGCCGCAGCAGCCCCGTCCCCACCCCGTGCAGGGGTGGTGGACGGGGCTGTTCTACATATTTTTCCACTGGATTTTTGGGAAATTTCCACGTAAACTATAGTAAATTGCCATCAATAGGAGGATATTCCCTTGCAGCATATGTACATATTCCGGACAGCGGCGGCGCTGCTATGCGCTGCGGTGCTGGCCGCGCCTGCCCAGGCGCGAGTCAGCCTGTCCTATATCAACGGCCCAGGCTCCGCTGCCGCCGTATCGACGGCCCAGGGGGCATTGAATCAGGTGAGCCCTGCTTGGTTGGAGCTGAACCCGGACGGCAGCTTACGGCTGACGGGGGCCAGCCGGTCCTTTGTGGAAGAAATGCACCGGCAGGATATGGCTGTACTGCCGTTCCTGTCCAACCACTGGGACCGGACCTTGGGCCAGGCGGCATTGGACAATCGGGAAGCGCTGACGGACCAGCTGGCCCAACTGGTCCGGGACTACGACCTGGACGGCATCAGTCTGGACCTGGAAAACATGACCAAGGAACACGACGACGAGTACACAGATCTGGTGCGGCTTTTGCGGCAGAAATTGCCCAAGGGGAAACAAATTGCCGTGGCCGTGGCGGCCAATCCCCGGAACTTCACCACCGGCTGGCACGCGTCCTATGACTATGCGGGTCTGGCGGAGTGGGCCGATTATTTAATGGTGATGACCTACGATGAGCACTATCGGGGCGGCGAAGCCGGACCGGTGGCGTCGGTGGACTTTGTGGAACAGAGTATCCGCTACGCGTTGGACCGGGTCCCGGCGGAACAGCTGGTCCTGGGTGTGGCCTTTTATGGCCGCATCTGGGGCACAGATAATGTGAATGTGCAGGGCGTGGGCATCCGGGAGGTGCAGCTGTCCCAGCTGATGGAACAGTACGGCACCGGTACGGCCTATGATGAAACGGCAGCGGCCACCGTGTCCACCCTGGTCATTCCCGAGACGGGGTCGGTGACCGTGGCCGGTGTGCCCCTGACAGCGGGAGAATACACCGTCTGGCACAGCGGGGAGCAGGGGCGGAAAGAGATTTTAAAGCTGGTGGAGGCGTATGATCTGTTGGGGGCGGGCAGCTGGAGTTTGGGCCAGGAGACCGCCGATACCTGGGACTATTACAGTCTGTGGCTCCACGGCGCGTATTTTGACGATCTGGAGGGCCATTGGAGCCGGAACGACGTGGCCCAGGCCGTCCACGAGGGATGGGTCCGGGGTGTGGACGAGGGCCGATTTGCCCCGGAAAGCACCCTGACCCGCGCCCAGACGGCGGCCCTGCTGAACCGGCTGCTGGACCTGCCCGCCGGAACGGCTTCCTTTACGGATACAAACGGCCACTGGGCAGAATCGGACATTGCTGCCGCTGCCGCCGCCGGACTGGTAGAGGGCAGGGGAGAGGGGACCTTTGCCCCCGACGCGCCGGTGACCCGGCAGGAGCTGGCACTGATGCTGTACCGGGCCGCCGGGTCTCCTGAGACCGACAGCGACAGATTGCGGGACTACCGCGACGGCGGAAGCGTCAGCGACTGGGCAAAATCCGCCATGGCCTGGGCCGTGGAGCAGGGGATTCTCACCGGCAGCGGCGGGAACCTGCTGCCCCGGACCGGTACCACCCGTGCCCAGGCGGTGACGCTGCTGGCGCGATACGCCGGGACCCTTTGACAGCGGGGGCCCCATGGGGTATACTGGAGGCAAACGCAATTTAGGAGGGACTCTGTTATGAATCTGGGTATTTTGGGTGCGGGACGCATTGCCGTCACCATGGCGGAGACGGTCCGCAAGCTCAACGAAAGCGGCAACCGCGACGTGAAGCTGTACGCAGTGGCCGCCCGGGACTTGGACCGGGCCCAGCGGTTTGCCGCCGACAACGGCGTGGAAAAAGCCTATGGCTCCTACGAGGCCATGCTGTCGGACCCGGCCCTGGACTTTGTGTACATCGCCACACCCCACTCCCACCACTATCAGCATATCAAACTGTGCGCCGACCACGGCAAGCACATTCTCTGTGAAAAAGCATTTACGGTCACGGCACGGCAGGCCGACGATGCCATCCGTTATGCCAAGGATAAGGGCGTGCTGGTCACCGAGGCCATTTGGACCCGGTACCAGCCCATGCGGCAGACCATTAACGAAGTGCTGGCGTCCGGCATCATCGGTGAGCCGAAAATGCTGACGGCCAACCTGTGCTATGCTATCACCGACAAGGAGCGTATGGTGGTGCCGGAGCTGGCCGGCGGCGCGCTGCTGGATGTGGGTATCTACGCGCTGAACTTTGCCGAAATGGTCTTCGGCCATGCCGACGGTTTCCAGGGCAGCTGCACCAAGAACGAGAACGGTGTGGATATGACCGACAGCATGACGCTGACGTGGAATGACGGTCGGGTGGCGGTGCTCAATGCGGCGGCTACCTGTGTGTCGGACCGGTTCGGCATCGTCTACGGTACCAAGGGTTATATGGTGGTGGACAACATCAATAATCCCCAGGGGCTGAAGGTGTACAATGACCGCTATGAGCTGGTGCAGAGTATGGATTGCCCGGCCCAGCTGACGGGTTATGAATATGAGGTGTTGGAGACGGCCCGGTGTATTTCCGAGGGCCTGCTGGAGTGCCCCTCTATGCCCCATAGCGAGACCATCCATATGATGGAGGTCATGGACGCCCTGCGGGCGCAAATGGCCGTCCGTTACCCTTGTGAGGGGCTGGACTGAACCTAAAAGATAAAAGTTTTACTCGATTTTTTTCAAAAAATCGCGGTTTCCAAAGGCAGAGCCTTTGGTCGCCCGCCGCAGCGGGCGAAATACCCGCTGGCCGCAGCCAGCGAAATTCCCGCCCCGCGCACGGGGCGAAATCCCCAGTCGTCCCAAAGCGCCATCCGCAGATGGCGCAATCCCCACGGCAAAGCCGTAAGGCCGCCGTCCCCACCCCATCGCGGGTGGTGGACGGCGGCCTTATAGCATCCACAGAGTTGTAAATCTGCCGTAGGGCGCGGCATCCTTGACGCGCCCGGTGTACAGCCTATCCGGGGCCGTCAGGGATGCCGGCCCCTACGCCGGTGGTAACCGGAGGATGTACCGGCGGCGGGGGCAAGCCCCCGCCCTACAGGGTGGAACCCATCGGCGCGTGAATGCCGGACCCTATACCGATGGTGACCGGAGAACGCACCGGCGGCGGGACACACAGGTCCCGCCCTGCGAGTGGCGGGGCAGTGCATCCGTCACGGGCAACAAAAAACCGGCTGCTTTCCGCAGAAAGCAGCCGGGAGACATATGTCAATTACAGAGCCTTCTTGGCAACCTCAACCAGGGAGGCGAAAGCGGCGGCGTCGGTGATGGCCAGCTCGCTCAGGGCCTTGCGGTTCATCTCCACGCCGGCCTTCTTCAGACCGTACATGAAGCGGGAGTAGTTGATACCGAAAGGAGCCACAGCGGCGGAAATACGGGAAATCCACAGCTGACGGAAGTCTCTCTTCTTCAGGCGGCGGCCCACATAGGCGTAAACGCCGGACTTCTTGACGGCCTGCTTGGCCATCTTGAAGTGGGTGGACTTGGAACCCCAGTAGCTCTTGGCCAGCTTCAGGGTCTTGTTTCTTCTCTTGCGCGTCATCATTGCGCCTTTAACTCTTGCCATAGTTCAATAATCCTCCTATTAAAGATACACAGTACACCCGAATTATTTGTACGGGATCAGCTTCTTGCAGGTAGCCTCGTTGGTGACATCGGCGTAGCCGGTCTGACGCAGGCCACGGGTGCGCTTGGTGGTCTTCTTGGTGAGGATGTGGCTCTTGTAAGCGTGGGCTCTCTTGACCTTACCGGACTTGGTGAGGCTGAATCTCTTCTTGGCGCCGGAATGGGTTTTCATCTTAGGCATGGGTGGGTTCTCCTTCCGAAAATGGTTTACTTGGCGTTCTTGGGGCTGAGGAACATGGACATGTGACGTCCGTCCAGCTTGGGATTCTTCTCCACATTGGCAACCTCGGTACAGGATTCGCTGAACTTCTTCAGCAGGTCCTCACCGATGGACGTGTGGGCCATCTCGCGTCCGCGGAACCGGACGGTGACCTTGACACGGTTGCCGTCTGCCAGGAACTTCTGGGCGTTTTTCAGCTTGACGTTGAAATCGGCCACGTCGATGTTGGGAGACATGCGGACTTCCTTGATCTCCACGACCCGCTGGTTCTTCTTTGCTTCCTTGTCCTTCTTGACCTGCTCAAAGCGGAACTTGCCGTAGTCCATGATCTTGCACACGGGGGGCACGGCGTTGGGAGAGATCTTGACCAGGTCCAGATCCTTCTCAAAGGCCATATTCAGTGCATCCGTGGAGGACATAATGCCCAGCTGTGTGCCGTCGGCACCGATCACGCGAACTTCCTTGTCGCGGATCTCCTCGTTGAGCTGATGATCTAGTTTGCCGATGGGAAAGCACCTCCAATTCAAAAGAAACAAAAATGAGCGGGAGCTCCAGGAGCACCCGCACACAAACAAATCCACCTCTTGCGAGATGGTGAAACGCTGTGTTGACCTGTTGGCTCAGTCGCCGAAGGTGAGGCGCGTGCTTCCGCTCCTTCTTTGTTGTTACCGATGTATTATACCCAATGTTTTTCCCGTTGTCAACCGAAAATTCAAAAGAAATTTCAAAATTTATAATACTTTCCCCTTGCAAAGTAATAAAAAACATGATACCATTACCATATCCCGCGCACATGTGCGCATCCTACAAAGACAATACGAGGTGAACGCTGTGAATATGGCTCCCAAATACTATATCGTGGAGGCCCAGGCCCTGCCGGAGGTCTTTTTGAAGGTGGCCGAGGCCAAACGAATGCTGGAAACCGGCGAGGCCGCCACGGTCAACGAGGCCGCCCGGGCGGTGGAGATCAGCCGCAGCGCTTTTTACAAGTACCGCGACAGCATCGCTCCGTTCCAAAACCTGATGGCCGGCCGGATCATCACCTTCCAGCTGGTACTGATTAACAAGGCGGGTCTGCTGTCGGCCATTTTGTCCATTTTCGCCGCCAGCGGCGCAAACATTCTGACCATCAACCAGTCCATCCCCACCAGCGGCGCGGCTATGGTGACCATTTCCGCCGAGACCACCGATCTGGTGTGCTCCGTGGAAGAACTCCTCAAGGAGATCTCCGCCGAGAACGGCGTGGTCAAGGCTGAGATTGTGGCGGGATAACCATAAAAGGAGATCGATATCGTTGCATAGCTTTACGTATCAAGTGCCCACCGAAGTGGTGTTCGGCGCGGACACCCACTTGCAGGCGGCACAGTATGTGAGAAAATACGGCGGCAGCCGGGTCCTGGTGATCTACGGCGGCGGCAGCGCCGTCCGTTCCGGCCTGCTGGACCGGGTCTGTGAAGGACTGCGGGACGACGGCCTGACGGTGGAAACCCTGGGCGGCGTCCAGCCCAACCCCAGAGTGGCCCTGGCAAGAGAGGGCGTACAAAAGGCCCTGGCCATGCAGGCCGACTTCATTCTGGCCGTGGGCGGCGGCAGCGTCATCGACACGGCCAAGGCCGTGGCCCACGGCGCGGCCAATCCCGGCCTGGACGTTTGGAACGACATCTGGCTGAAACCGGCCAATCTAAAGAAGTCCATGGCTGTGGGCGCGGTGCTGACCATCCCCGCCGCCGGCAGCGAGACCAGCGACTCGGCGGTACTCACCGACGGCGACAGCGGCATGAAGCGGGGCCTTAACACCCAGCTGAATCGCCCGGCCTTTGCCATCCTGGACCCCAAGCTGCCCGCCACCCTGCCTGCGTTCCAGCTGGGCTGCGGCGTGACGGATATTATGATGCACACCCTGGACCGGTATTTCAACCCGGACATGGACAATCAGCTCACCGACGAATTGGCCGAGGCGCTGCTGCGGGTGGTCATTGACAACGGTCTCAAGGTCCTCAAGGACCCGGAGAATCAGCAGGCCATGAGTGAAATCCTGTGGGCGGGCAGCCTGTCCCACAACGGTTTAACGGGACTGGGCGGCCGGAAGGACTTCGCCCCCCATCAGCTGGGCCACGCATTGGGCGGCATGTTCGACAAGGCCCACGGGGCCACCCTGGCGGCCATCTGGGGCGCCTGGGCCCGATACACCTGCAAGGGCGGCGCCAATGTGGGCCGCTTTGCCCGGTACGCCCGCAACGTCTGGCATCTGGACGGCGAGGGCATGGGCGATATGGAGCTGGCCCTGGGCGGCATCGCCGCCACGGAGAGCTATTTCCAGGCGCTGGGGATGCCCACTTGCCTGGAGGAGCTGGTGGGCCGTGTCCTGGATGGGGACACCCTGGAAGAGCTGGCCCGCCGGTGCAGCTACGGCGGCATCCGGACCATCGGCACGTTTACGGTCCTGAACCAGGACGATATGCTGGCCATCTACACCGCCGCCAACGGACGGCGCAAACTCTCCTTTGAAGAATAACGGATTGCAGAGAAAGAAGGAACTTCCAATGGCGAACATTGCAATTATGGGCTTCGGCACCGTCGGTTCCGGCGTGGCGGAGGTCGTACACACCAATCAGGATTCCATTCGCCGCCGGACCCTGGAGCCGGTGACGGTGAAATATATTCTCGATACCCGGGATTTCCCCAACAGCCCCTATGGCCATCTGGTGATCCACGACTTCTCCATCATCGAACAGGACCCGGAGGTGCAGGTGGTGGTGGAGTGCATCGGCGGCTGCGGTGTGGCCCTGGACTTCACCCGCCGGGCCCTGCTGGCCGGTAAGGACGTGGTCACTTCCAATAAAGCCCTGGTGGCCGCTCACGGTCTGGAGCTGCTGGCTCTGGCCAAGGAGCAGGGCCGCAATTTCCTCTTTGAAGCCAGCGTCGGCGGCGGTATTCCCGTCCTGCGGCCCCTGGCTTTCTGCCTGGCGGGCAACCGCATCGAGGAAATCTGCGGTATCCTCAACGGCACCACCAACTATATTCTCACCAAGATGATCCGCGACGGCGAGCAGTTTGACGATATTCTCAAGCGGGCCCAGGAGAAGGGCTACGCCGAAGCCGACCCCACCGACGACGTGGAGGGCAAGGACGCCTGCCGGAAGATCTGCATTCTGGCGGCCCTGGCCTACGGCATCCATGTGTATCCGGAGCAGGTCTATACCTGCGGCATCACCGGCATCCGGCCCCAGGATGTGGCCTGCGCCGACGCCTTGGGCATGCAGATCAAGCTGTTCGGCCGTACCTTCCTGACCGAAGAGGGGAAAATTGCCCTGTATGTTTCTCCCCACCTGATTCCCAACGACAAGCCCCTGGCCAGCGTCGAGGGCGTGTTCAACGCCATTATGATTCGCGGCAACGCCGTGGGCGAGACCATGTTCTATGGCCGCGGCGCGGGCAAGCTGCCCACGGCCAGCGCCGTGGTGGGCGACGTGGTGGACTGCATTCTCCACCGGGAGAAGCGCCGCGCCATCGATTGGGAAGCGGGCAGCGGCGAAGAAGTCGTACCCTTTGAAACCCTGGAACTGCGGTGGCTGGTGCGCACCGAAGCCGCGGCGGGCGCTGTGGCTGCGGCTCTGGGTCCAGTGGAAGCCGTGCCCGGTCAGAACGGCGCTTATGTGACGGGCCCCGTGTCCAAGGCCAAGCTGGACGAACTGCGGGAAAAGGGATTCTCGATTCTGTCGGCTATCCCGGTTCTCGATTGACCAACCGAAACAGGCTGTTGCAGTGTGGCGGTAATGGGAAACAGATAAAAGTTTTACTCGATTTTTTTCAAAAAATCGCGGGGTCCAGGGGCAGAGTCCCGGTCGCCCGTCGCAACGGGCGAAATACCCGCGCCGCGCACGGCGCGAAACTCCCGCTGGCCGCAGCCAGCGAAACACCCGCCCGCCGCAGCGGGCGAAATCCCCAATCGTCCCTAGCGCCATCCGCAGATGGCGCAATCCCCGGCCAACGGCCATGACCCCCGCCGCCGCCCCTACGGGGGTGGACGGCGGGGGTCATTTATTGACAATATTGACAATGGTGCGGCGTGGCACATTCCGTCCGGGGCCGTCAGGCATGCCGGCCCCTACGCCAATGGGAATAGATGGCTCTTGCCAGCGGCGGGACACATAGGTCCCGCCCTACAAATACAATGCAAGCCCTACACGCACGAAACGGGAGTACCGCAGCAGCGGTACTCCCGTTTGATGCAAAGGATCAATTAGGCCTTGCCGGCGCAGCCCAGGACGTTCACCAGCTTGTGGCGAACCAGCTCCTTGATGTTGGCACGGGCGGGCTTCAGGTACTCGCGGGGATCGAACTTGTCGGGATGCTCGTTGAAGAAGGCACGGATGGTGCCGGTCATAGCCAGACGCAGATCGGAGTCAATGTTGATCTTGCAGACGGACAGCTGAGCGGCGTGACGCAGCTCCTCCTCGGGGATACCCACGGCGTCGGGCATCTTGCCGCCGTTCTCGTTGATCATCTTCACATAGTTCTGGGGAACGGAAGAAGAACCGTGCAGCACGATGGGGAAGCCGGGCAGACGCTTGGAGACTTCCTCCAGCACGTCGAAGCGCAGGGGAGGGGGAACCAGAATGCCCTGCTCGTTGCGGGTGCACTGAGCGGCGGTGAACTTGTAAGCGCCGTGGCTGGTGCCGATGGCGATGGCCAGGGAGTCGCAGCCGGTCTTGGAGACGAACTCCTCGACTTCCTCGGGACGGGTGTAGGAAGCGGCATGGGCCTCGACCTTCACATCGTCCTCGATGCCGGCCAGGGTGCCCAGCTCGGCCTCGACCACAACGCCGTGATCGTGAGCGTACTCAACGACCTTCTTGGTGACGGCGATGTTTTCCTCGAAGGACATGGAGGAAGCGTCGATCATGACGGAGGTGAAGCCGCCGTCGATGCAGGACTTGCAGGTCTCGAAGTCGGGGCCGTGGTCCAGGTGCAGAGCGATGGGAATTTCGGGGCACTCGGCAACAGCGGCCTCCACCAGCTTCACCAGATAGGTGTGGTTGGCGTAGGCACGGGCGCCCTTGGAAACCTGCAGGATGACGGGAGCCTTCTCCTCGCGGCAGGCCTCGGTGATGCCCTGGACGATCTCCATGTTATTGACGTTGAAAGCGCCGATGGCGTAGCCGCCCTCGTAAGCCTTCTTAAACATCTCGGTGGTTGTAACAAGAGGCATTGGTAACACTCCTTCTAATAATCTTCGTTTATTTTACCAAAATCCGAGGAAAAGTGCAATAGATGAATTTACAATTCTCAGACGATGTGCTATAGTATATCTGTCAAGTTTTGTGTAATTTTCACAGCCAACTGTGAAAGAGTTTAGGAGGTAACATTATTATGTCTACTGTACTCAAGGGCGCATGCGTCATCGGCCAGTCCGGCGGCCCCTCCTCGGTCATCAACGCCAGTGCTTACGGCGTCATCAAGACCGCTCTGGAGAATGAGAACATCACCACCGTCTACGGCGCTCATCACGGCATCAAGGGCGTCCTCAACGACGAGCTGATGATCATGGACCAGGAGGACCCGGCTGAGCTGGAGCGCCTGCTGTACACCCCCTCTTCCGCTCTGGGCTCCTGCCGCTACAAGATCGCCGATCCCGACGAGGATGAGACCGATTACAAGCGCATTCTGGAGATCTTCAAGAAGTACAACGTCCGTTACTTCTTCTACAACGGCGGCAACGACTCCATGGACACCTGCGAGAAGGTTTCCCGCTACATGGCCAAGGTCGGCTATGAGTGCCGCGTCATGGGTGTGCCCAAGACCATCGACAACGACCTGTTCGGCACCGACCACTGCCCCGGCTTCTCCTCTGCCGCCAAGTATATCGCCACTTCCTTCATGGAGGTCAGCCGCGATGCCCACGTCTATGACACCGGCATGGTCACCATCATCGAGTGCATGGGCCGTCACGCCGGCTGGCTGACTGCCGCTGCCGCTCTGGCCGGCGTCAAGGGCGACGGTCCCGACTTCATCTACCTGCCCGAGGTGGACTTCGACATGGACAAGTTTGTGGCCGACGTCTCCGCCCGCTATGAGAAGAACAAGAACTGCATCGTGGCCGTTTCCGAGGGCGTCCACTACGCCGACGGCACCTTCGTTGCCGAGGCTAAGACCTCCGGTACCGACGGCTTCGGCCATGCCCAGCTGGGCGGCCTGGCTGCTCTGCTGGCCAACGTCATCAAGGAGAAGACCGGCGCCAAGGTCCGCGGCATCGAGCTGAGCCTGCTGCAGCGCTGCGCCGCTCACTGCGCTTCCGGCAACGACATCCAGGAGTCCTTCAACTCCGGTAAGACCGCCGTCGAGGCCGCTGTGGCTGGTGAGACCGGCAAGATGGTGGGCTTCGAGTGCGACCGCACCAACGGCTACGTCTGCAAGACCAAGCTGTTCGATCTGGACAAGGTGGCCAACTTCGAGAAGAAGTTCCCCAAGGAGTGGATCAACGCCGAGGGCAACTACGTCACCAACGACTTCATCGACTACTGCCTGCCTCTGATCCAGGGTGAGACCCCCATGGTCAAGGAGGACGGCCTGCCCCGCTTCTGCAACCTGAAGAAGGTTTTCGCCAAGTAATTTTATTTGGGACAACGAACCGCCGCCGGAGATTCCGGCGGCGGTTTTTGAATGTTTTGGGGCGGAAGTTACAGACCAATTTCCACAGGCCGATGGGTTCCACACCGTAGGGCGGGGGCTTGCCCCCGCCGTTTATATGGTACGTATTCGCGCTGATACGCGGGTGGATGGTACCCGGTGCGGTACGGGTTGATGGTCCACGCCGTCCACCCCACAGGGGCGGCGGCGCGGACCATGGCCCTTGGCCGGGGATTGCGCCATCTGCGGATGGCGCTGGGGACGATTGGGGATTTCGCCCGCTGCGGCGGG
This sequence comes from uncultured Oscillospiraceae bacterium, assembly GCA_944385365.1. Classification (GTDB taxonomy): domain Bacteria; phylum Bacillota; class Clostridia; order Oscillospirales; family Oscillospiraceae; genus Avoscillospira_A. The sequence goes on from CALWWW010000005.1 coordinate 39,269, forward strand.
CGACCGGAGGCGCTACCTCTGGACTCCGCGATTTTGGGCTACCCGCCGTCCGTTGGCAAGAGTGGTCGCCGAGGAATTTTTCGTCAGAGCAAGGTGTGGGTTCGCAGCCATACTGGATGTATGGCAAGAAACCGCACCGCAGCTATGGCGGAAAAGGCCCGGCGAGCACCGCAGACACACGGACGGTGGGCAGCCCTCATAAGAAAAAATCGAGTAAAACTTTTATTCTTGGGTGCTGACTGGTTTAGCGGCAGCTTTTTTTGTCAGAAATACACCGGCGCAAAGGGCCGTGAACGGGGCCACAGTGACCAGACCAAAGGAACCGATGACCGTATGAATCAATTCGGCGGCCACATATTTATAATTGAGAATGTGTTCCACCGGCGTACCCTGGGCCATAAAGACCATGAGCATGGCGATATAGCCGCCGGAATAGGCGAACAGCAGGGTAGTGGTCATGGTACCCATGGCGGCCCGGCCCACATTGAGCCCGGAACGGACGGCTTCCTTCCAGCCCAGGTCCGGCCGCTTTTCCACCACCTCATGGACGGCGGAGGTGATATCCACCGACAGGTCCATCACCGCGCCCGCCGAGCCGAGAAACACCGAGGCCATAAAAATCCGGGTCAAATTCAAATCCTGATAGCCGGAATAGAGCAAACTCTCCGAATAGGACATGACCGCGCCGTGAATCTGAAACAGATCGGTAAACAGAATGCCCAGAATACAGGTGACCAGAATCCCCAGAAAGGAGCCGGACACCGCCGACAGGCACCGCCGGTCAAAGCTGTAAACCAGGGCGATAATCATGACCGTCAGGAACAAAGTGAGGGCCAAACCCACCCAGATGGGATTCCAGCCTTTCAGGTACAGGGGTACCAGAACTTTCCACAGGGCCAGAACCGTCAGGACAAACGAAGCAATAGCCCGCAGACCCGTGGGACCGGCAAAGAGAATCAGGAACAGGGCGAAACCCGCCGCCATGACCAATTCCCAATCCAGCCGCTGGTGGTCGATCATGGTGACATTGGTGATGGTGTCCCCGTCGTGGCTCACCACTACAAGGGCTTCGTCGCCGGGTTCAAACATCTTGTCCTGTTCCAGAGACCCGTTGAGCATATTGATACCGGTGGCGGTTTCACCGGCGAATTTTCCGTTTAAAATCTCCAGCGTGCAGCGCTGTTCGCCGGAACGGACCAGACCCGTGTCCACAATAGTGTCGTTGTCCACGGCCACCACCTTGGCCCGGCAGCGCTCGGCCTCCTGGTACAGCAGCGCCCCCTCGAAGCCGGTGGGAAGCAGCAGCAATCCCACAATGGCCGCCAGACACACCAGCAGCGGGGCCAGATACCGGATGGTTTTGGGTTGGAGTTTTTGCAGCATGAAGTAATCTCCTTTTATCATGGGCAATCGCAGAATTTGCCGGAGGTCCCGAGACCTCCGGCAAATTCCCTATGGAAGTGAAGTGGAGTCGTTGACGATCAGGCGATGGACAGGAGGTTTGCCAGCTTGTTGTAAATTTCGGTGTTGTCGTAGTAGCCCACGAAGTCCTCGGAGCCGACGCCGTCCGCCAGAACGGCAACGGGCAGGCCCGTATGGCTGTAGGAGGTGAAGCTGATACCGGCTTTGTTGTTGATGATGTGGGTCAGCGTCACGGACAGGGGTTCGTAGCTGCCGTAGAGGACCGTCTCTTCCTGCTCATATTCGCTGGTGGCGGTGCCGTTGACGGTCTTCTCATAGGCGGCGCGGAGCTTGGCCAGCTCATAGTCGGTCAGAACCAGCTTGTCGTCCGCTGCACCCTTGGTCTTCAGACCGAACAGCTCGGTCACATCGGCCATGACATCCTCAAAGGAGGTCTTGTTCTCCTTGTAGGAGGCCACATAGTCGCTGTCGAACTTGGCATAGGAAATCTTCTGGTTCTCCAGCAGGTCCAGATAGGTGTCGTAGTCGGTACCGGCAAAACCGATGGTCAGACCGCCGGTTTCATGGTCGCCGGTGACCAGAATCAAGGTCTCGTCGGCGTGGTCCTTGGCGAAGTCGATGGCAACCTGCACGGCGTCGGACAGGGCCTTGGTGTCGTGGATGGAGGAAGCGGCGTCGTTGGCGTGGCAGGCCCAGTCGATCTTACCACCCTCGCACATCATAAAGAAGCCCTTTTCATTGTCCAGAACTTCAATGCCCTTTTCCACATAGTCGGCCAGGGACAGCATATCGTCGGTGCGGTCCAGCTCGTAGGCCATAGCATCGCCGTCGGCCAGATTCTCGTCGACGACAATGACGGGGCCCTCGGTGACAGCCTCGGCTTCGGCCTTGGTCTTGACAACGGTGTAACCGGCTTCCTCTGCCAGGGTGTACAGGTCCTCCTGGTCGCCGTCGGCGCCGGTGGGCTTCAGCAGACCGCCGCCTGCAAAGTATTCAAAGCCGGAATCGATGAGCTCCAGGCCGATCTCGTAGTAGTCGTTGCGGCTGGCCTGATGGGCATAGAAGGCGGCGGGGGTGGCATGGTTCAGGTTGACGGAGGACAGGATGCCCACCTTCATGCCCAGCTGCTCATGGACCTGCTCGGCAATGGTCTCATAGGCCGTGGTGCCGGTCTCGTCCATGTTGATGGTGCCGGAGTAGGTCTTGTGGCCCGTGGAAATGGAGGTGGCGGTGGAAGCGGAGTCGGGGCAGAAGCTGTTGGAATCGTAGGTCACAGCGGAACCTGCCACGGGGAAGTTCATAAAGTTCAGATACTCGGGACCGTCCAGAGTGGCGCCGCCGTTGTCATCCAGGCTGGGCTCGGCCTGCCAGTAGTCGGCGTCGGCCAGCGCGCCCAGATAGTCCGACGTGGACTGGATCTGCGGATAGCTCATGCCGTCGCCGATGAACAGGAAGACGTACTTGGGCGCTTTGGCGGCTTCGGACGTCTTGACGGCGGCCGGTTGGGCAGCGGGCTCGGCGGTGGTGCTCTGCGGCACGGCAGCCGTGGAAGTACAGCCGGCCATGGTGGCGGCGGCCAGCGCCACGGCCAATGTGGATGCGATCAGCTTTTTCATGAAGTTCCCTCCGGTAGTTTTGGGTTCTGTTTTGGTGGACATCACCAAAATCAAGGTTGTGGTCTCGTATAAAAGAGACAAACTCATTGTATAAAGTCCCCGTTAAGTTTACTACCAGCCGGAAATGAAACCTTTGTAAAGGGGATGCCGCCCATGTAAAAACCGTGTGAGCCCCCAGGGGGCGCACACGGTTTTTGTATCAATCCATATCACGATTGTCCTGGTCCTCCGGCGGCAGATGGCGGCGAAAGGCCCGTTCTACAGGCACAGTCCACACCAGAGCCGTCAGACAGGGGAGAAACAGCATGGGAAACAGCAGCCAGGCCGTCACCAGCACCGAGAAAAGGGTCACAGCCACCAGAATCACCGTGCCCAGCAGATGGGCAAAGGTGAACTGGAGCGCCGTTTTCACCAGGGCCAGGGGCGTAAAGGTGAACCGGGACAGCAGGGGCCACATCCAAAGGAACATCCCCGTGGGAATCACCAGGGCCACGGCGTAGACGGCCAGCATCACCGGCGCGCCGGACACTCCGGCCACCTGTCCCCGCCACAGGAGGGCAAGGCCCCGATACAGCAGAACCAGCAGGAAGCCGAAGACCACTGTTACCAGACTGGAGGGGAGCAGCTCCCGCCGGAAGGTTCGGAGAAATCGCCGCCAGGGCCCGGAATCGCCGCCCCGCAGACAGTGGGAAACGGCATCATAGAGGGCTGTGGTGGACGCTCCCAAAGTGAACAGGGGCAGGGAAGCGGTAAACCACATGGCGCTGAGGACCAAGACGTCGGCCAGCGTCCCCAGGCCCCGCCACAGGGGCCGCTCCTGGTCAAAAAGGGAGGCCATGGCTTACAGCTCCGGCAGGGAAGCGGCGGCGGCGGACTGGCCGACCCGGCGGAATTTCTCGTCGGGCAGCGTCAGGCGCACGGCCTCGCTGACTTCGGGATACTCGTCGGCCAGAACGTCCTTGCAGGTGGACAGCAGCAGATCGCCGCCCTTGCCGGACATGACGCGGCCCAGCAGCAGCACGTACTTGTAGCCATACAGTTCATAATAGTAGGCCAGGGCATGGGCCAGATACACGCCGATGGACTCATAGACGGCGGCGGCACGCTTGTCGCCTTCCTCCATAAGGCCCTGGACCACTTTCAGTTTTTCAGCGGGGGACAGGCTCTCGTCCAGCTCAATACCGGCAGCCGGGGCCAGCTTGATGATGCCGTCCTGGGAGAAGTATTTGACGCCGCAGCCGATGTCGCCGGACCACTCATCCTCCATGGCGTTGGGGTTGGCGTCCACGGGAACAAAGGCCAGTTCGTTGAGCCAGCCGGTGATGTTGCCGTGGCTGTCCACATAGCCCACGGCCTCACTGGTGCCCATGGCAATGCCCAGCACATTGTTATCCTCCAGGCTCATGGCGCCGGCCAGGGCCGTCACGTCGCCGTCATTGGCCACGGCGATGGGTACATCACCGAACTCCTTGGCGGCCCGCAGATAGATATCCTTCACCTTGGCGTCGAACAGGTCCTGGGGGACTTTCAGGAACAGGGAAGCCACCATGGTGCGGTTGTCAATGTACACACCGGCGGAGGAAACACCGATGGCATCCACTCTCGGCATATGGGCGGCGGCGGACTTCATGGCATCCACAATGCCCTGGTAGTGGTAGTCGGGGTCGGCGGTGGTCTTGGGGAACCAGACCACTTCCTCAGAGTAGACGCTCTCGCCGTCGATGACGGCGGACACCTTGCGGTCGGAACCACCGGCGTCGAAGCCGATGCGGCAGCCGTTCAGATGACGGCCAATGGCCTGGGGATTGTTCTTCTCCTCCGGCAGCTTGTCACAGGAGACAACTTCAAAGGGACGCTCGTAGACGCGGGCCATGAAATCGGCGTCAAAGGCGCGGGAACCCTCAGCGGTATAGGCCGCTTTCAACGTCTCATAAACGGTCTCGTCGCCGCGGACGTACACCCGGAAGCCGCCCTTCATCCAGAGCAGCGTCTTGACCAGCCGGTCCACATAGTAGCGGTCGGCCTCGGCCATGTCCGGCGTGCCGTGGATGAACGTCTCACAGACGGCCACCTGACCGTTGGAGCGCTCCACCGCCAGACCCAGGGGCTTGCGGGCCGTTTTCAGAAAGGCCCGGTTGAACAGACCCAGAGGCGCATAGTTGGGGTCCAGCGCCGGAATATGGCGCGGGGCGACTTCAATACCATAGCAATTCATTGTAAGAAACCTCCAAATGATGGCAAAAGCCGGTGTTTTTTACGGTAGTATACCATGTTCTTTCCAATTTGTCACTATAAAACAGAATATAATTTTCAAAAAATAATATTTGTTGAAAATATCTTTCGACAGTGGTAAAATGGATGCACCAATACGACGGCCATGGGGGCCGTCTGGAGTTTTTTTCGAGTGAAAAGGAGCAAATACCCATGAATACCAAGGAATTGTTGACGGAGCATCGCGTATGGATCCGGGACCAGCTGGACAAGAGCGTAAACTTCTGGCTCAAGCACGGCATGGACCCCGTCAACGGCGGCGTCTACACCTGTCTCGACCGGGAGGGCAAGGTCTATTCCACCGACAAGAGCGTGTGGATGCAGGGCCGCTGCGCCTGGACCTTTGCCGCCCTCTGCGCCACCTACGGCGTCAAGGAGGAGTGGCTGGCCGCCAGTAAGAGCTGCCTGGACTTTCTGGAGAAGTACTGCATCAACCGCGCCGCCGGCAATCGGATGTATTTTACTGTCACCGCAGACGGCAAGCCCCTGCGTCAGCGCCGCTACTGCTTCTCCGAGGGCTTTTACGCCATTGCCAACGCCGAATATTACGGCGTCACCGGCGACAAGACCTGCCTGGAGCGGGCAAGAGCCGCCTATGATCTGATCTGGCAGCTGAACCAGGGCCTGATTCAGGACCCCACGGGCCTGGGTCCCAAGACCATTCCCGAGACCCGCAGCGGCCGCGGTCTGGCCAACCCCATGATCTACCTGAACATCACCTCCGTCCTGCGCCGTGTGGACAAGGATCAGGAGCAGGAGGCTATTTATAATGAAAGAGCCGCCAAGTGCGTGGAGGAGATTTTCAAGTACCACTTCAAGCCGGAGCTGGGCTGCACCCTGGAGAACGTGGGCCCCAACGGCGAATTCCGCGGCGAGGTCACCGAGGGCCGCATCGTCAACCCCGGCCACGACATCGAGTGCTCCTGGTTCCTCATGGAGGACGCCAACCGCACCGGCAACAAGGAGCAGTTCGACACGGCCCGGAAGATTTTTGATCTGGCCATCAACGCCGGCTGGGACAAGGAGTACGGCGGCCTGCTGTACTTCATTGACTGCCTGGGCAATCCCCCCGAGTCCTACGAGCACGACATGAAGCTGTGGTGGCCCCACAATGAGATCATGATCGCTTCCATGATGCTCTACCGCGACACCGGCTGCGAGGAGTATCTGGAGTGGTTCAACAAGACCCTGGACTACTGCAAGACGTACTTTGCCGACGACGCATTCGGCGAGTGGTACGGCTATCTGCGCCGCGACGGCAAGCCCACCATGCCTGCCGCCAAGGGCTCCACGTTCAAGGGCCCGTTCCATCTGCCCAGAATGCTGATGATGGTGGACACCATGATCGGCCAGATTCTCGACCGGGCATAAGTCCGGCTGCGGGCGGTCCGGACCGGGACGATGCAGCCCATCCATACGCTGTCACAAAATGAAAGGGGAGAGACAATGCCGGATACTGGAAACGTCTTTGACAAGATCAGCAGCGAATATTACCAACTGACCACGGCAGAGCGGAAGGTGGCCGACTACGTCATCGCCCATCAGCGGGATACCCAGTTTATGTCGATCTCCGATCTGGCCGAAGCCTGCGGCGTGGCCGAAGCCACGGTGTCCCGCTTCTGCCGCCGCCTGCAATACAAGGGCTACAACGCCTTCAAACTGGCGGTGGCCAACTCCACGGCCCGCCGGGCCGGTCACCCCCTGGTGGTGGGACAGCCGGAGGATTTGGACACCATTCCGGAGGTCTGCCGCAAGCTCTATGCCGCCGACGCCGACGCCCTGGCCCAGACCATGGCGCTGGTGCGGCCGGAGACCATGGCCAAAGCCGGAAAAATTCTGTCGGAGGCCACCCGCGTGCTGTGCATGGGGCAGGGCGGCTCCATGATTATGGCCATGGAGGCAGCTCATCTGTTTTCCACGGCCTTTCCCGGCTATGTTCCGGTCTATGACTCCCATTTGCAGATCATCTCCGCCGCCACCCTGACCGCCGCCGACGCGGTGCTGTTCTTCTCCTATTCCGGCTCCACCCAGGAGATTCTGGAGCTGCTGAAGGTGGCGCGGGAGCAGGGGGCCAAGATCATTCTGGTGACCCGCTTCCCCAAGTCCCCGGCGGCGGCCTGCGCCGACGTGATTCTCCAGTGCGGCGCCAACGAGGCCCCCTTGCAGCTGGGGTCCGTCCCGGCCCGGATGGCGCAGCTGTTTCTCATCGACGTGCTGTTTGCCGAGGTGTGCCGCATCACCGGTCCGCGGGCCCGAAACAACCGGGAACGGGTGGCCTCGGCCCTGGCCGAACGCCACATCTGACGGAAAAGGAAAGAAAGCGGGGAAACCGATTTCAGCCCCCGGTATCCGACGGATTCTGTGGGATTCCGTGGGAAAACGTTGCCTTTTGGTGAAAATTACTTTCATACAGCAACGGAAAAAAATATCTAATTTTCAAAACTACTGAAAATAATTTTCAAAAATCTATTGACATTGTCACTAACAAAGGCTATCATACAGATAATCCATCTAGGTGAAACGTTACAAACTGTGTTAACACCTGGTAAATTTTTTGAGGAGGCAAATTCAATGAAAAAGCTTCTTGCCCTGCTCCTTGCTTTGACCATGACCTTTGGTATGGTTGCCTGCGGCAGCAAGGAAACCACGGATGCCGACCAGACCACCGAGCCCGGCACCATGGAGACCGGCGATACCGCCAACACCGGCGACACTGCCGAGGGCGGCGAGACCACCGGCGACGCCACTGCCATTACCATCTGGACCTACCCCATCGGCAAGTTCGGTGACAGAGACTCCGTCAACGAGCTCATTGCCAAGTTCAACGAGGTCCATCCCGAGATCTCCGTCACCCTGGAGCTGCTGGACTACACCAACGGTGACACCCAGGTTACCGGCGCCATCACCGCCGGCACCACCCCCGACATCATCATGGAAGGCCCCGAGCGTCTGGTGACCAACTGGGGCGCCGCCGGCAAGATGGTGGACCTGTCCGACCTGTGGACCGACGAGGTCAAGGCCGACATCGAGGCTACCAGCCCCTCCGTCGTCTCCGCCTGCCAGCTGGACGGCAAGTACTATGAGTACCCCCTGTGCATGACCACCCACACCATGGCCATCAACTACGAGGCCTTTGAGGCTGCCGGTGCTCTGCAGTACATCGACGAGGAGACCCGCACCTGGACCACCGAGGACTTCCAGAACGCTCTGAAGGCCCTGAAGGACGCCGGCGCTACCCCCGTTAACGGCATCGTCTACTGCGGCGGCCAGGGCGGTGACCAGGGCACTCGTGCTCTCGTCAACAACCTGTTCTCCGGCACCTACACCAACGCGGAGCACACCGAGTACACCGCCAACTCCCCCGAGAACGTGGAAGCTCTGACCCTGCTCCAGACCCTGGTCAACGACGGTCTGCTGGTGGCTGACCCCGCCGCCCAGGCTGCCGACGAGCTGCAGCAGTTCGCCAACGGCACCGCTGCCATGACCTTCTGCTGGAACGCCTCCAACAAGGCTCAGTACGCTGCTGACGTTTCCTTTACCCCCTTCGCCATGGCTTTCCCCTCCGATGACGGCGAGCCCGAGCTGTGCGGCGGTATCTGGGGCTTCGGTATCTTCGACAACGGCGACCAGGCCCGCATCGACGCTGCCAAGACCTTCATCCAGTTCGTCTGCGACGACGAGACCCAGGCTGCTGCCAGCGTCCAGATGACCGGCTTCTTCCCCGTCCGTTCTTCCCTGGGCAACGTCTACGCCAGCACTGAGACCGAGGCTGACGCCGACGAGTTCCTGACCTTGATGCCCTACCTGGGTGACTACTACAACGTGACCGGCGGTTGGACCGAGCAGCGTACCCTGTGGTTCAACATGCTGCAGCAGGTCTTCTCCGGCACCGACGCCCAGACCGCTGCCGATACCTTCGTGGAAAGCGCTAACGCCAACATCAAGTAAGCGCACTGGTATCCGAATCTGACTTCGCACCGTGCCCACTCCCTTGCGAGGGGGTGGGCACGGGTTTTGCCCGCCATTATTTTACTAGAGAGGGAGAGATCCATGACGCAACGATCCAATGCGGCCGCCTCCAAACAACCGCCGAAACTCAGTGTTCATCAGAGAAGCAGAGTTTTGGCCCGGAAAGAGACTCTGTCGGCCTATCTGTTCCTGTTACCCAGTCTCATCTTTTTCCTGGGCTTTGTGGTCGCGCCCATGGTCATGTGTCTGGTATACAGCTTCTTCGACATGGGCCTGAATATGGACGAAGCCACCTTCGTGGGCCTTGGAAACTATTTTGAAATGTTCCAGGATGCCATTTTCCGTAAGGGCTTCCTCAACACTGTCATCATCGTGGTGGTGGCTGTTCCCACGGTTACGGCCTTTTCCCTGTGGGTCAGCTCGGCCATCTACCAGATGAAGGCATTTACCCGTTCTTTCTACCGCTGTGTGTTCTATCTGCCGGTGGTCACCGGCACCGTGGCCGTCACCGTGGTTTGGAAGTGGATGTTCAACCCCTACAACGGCCTCATCAATCAGATTTTTGACTCCGTGGGCTTCAACTGGCTGGGCAACCCCAAGACGGCCCTGGCCTGTATCATTATGATCCTGTTCACCACCTCCATCGGCCAGCCCATCGTCCTGTACGTGGCGGCCCTGGGCAATGTGGACCACTCCCTGGTGGAGGCGGCCCAGGTGGACGGCGCCACCAAGTTCCAGGTCTTCTGGAAGGTCAAGTGGCCCCAGATCATGCCCACCACCCTGTACATCCTGGTCATCACCACCATCAACTCCTTCCAGTGCTTTGCGCTGATTCAGCTGCTGACCAGCGGCGGTCCCAACCACGCCACCGACACCATCATGTACTACATCTTCGACATGGCCTATAAGTATCACCGCTTCGGCTATGCCAACGCCATGGGCGTGATTCTTGCCATTATCATCGCGATCTTCTCTGCTGTGCAGTTCAAGCTCGCCAAGTCTGAAACCTGAGGAGGTGAGAAGATGAAAACAAAAAACCGTCTGTCCGATACCCCTGTGAGCTACCGGATTTTTACCATTGTCGTGCTGATTGTTCTGGCCATCTTCTTCATCTTCCCCCTGTACTGGATCATCACGGGTTCCTTCAAGGACAATAAGACCATCATTGCCCCGGACCCCCAGTGGTTCCCCCTGAATCCCACCATTGCCAACTACGTCAAGCTCTTTGACCGTCCCGCCCTCCAGTGGCTGCTGAACATCGTCGTCATCTGCGTGGGCGCAATGGTCCTGACTTGCCTTACCGCCTCCCTGGCCGGATATGCCCTGGCCAAGAAGCGCTTTTACGGCCGTGCGTTCCTCTTCGGTATGATCACCTGCGCCATGGCCCTGCCCAAGCAGGTTATCGTCATCCCCCTGCTGCAGGAGATGAGCGCCATCGGTCTCCATGACACCCTGTGGGCCGTGATTCTGCCCACCGTAGGCTGGCCCTTCGGCGTGTTCCTGATGAAGCAGTTCTCCGAGACCATTCCGGGAGAAATTCTGGAAGCGGCCCGGGTGGACGGCGCCAGTGAAGTGCGCACCTTCTGTTCCGTGGTGTTCCCCATGATCAAGCCCGGCATCGGTGCCCTGGCCATCTTCACCTTCGTCAACACCTGGAACGACTACTTCATGCAGTTGATCATGCTCAACAGCGAGGCCAAATGGACCCTGCCCCTGGGCATTGCCCGTATGCAGGGCGAAATGTCCAACGATTTCGGCCTGATCATGGCCGGTGCCACCCTGGCTGCCGTGCCCATCGTGGCCATCTTCATTGCCTTCCAGCGGTACTTCACCCAGGGCATCTCCATGGGCGCTGTCAAGGGCTGAGAAACCGTTTCGGGCAATCCAGCCCATTTACCGTATAAGCTGAGACCGTGCCGGCGCTCCCCATGGCGTCGGCACGGAGTCCGAACACTGGTCCCAAACCCGTCTTTAAGGTTCTCCTGCAGAACCCGCAATATTATACTTTGGAGCGTTGTATAACCATGAAAGACTTTACCAAGTATCAAGGCATCATCCCCGCGTTCTACGCCTGTTATGACGCAGAGGGCAACATCAGCCCCGAGGGCGTCCGGGCCCTGACCCGCTACCACATCGAACAGGGCGTCAAGGGCGTCTATGTGGGCGGTTCCTCCGGCGAGTGCATCTACCAGAGCGTTGCCGAGCGGAAGCTGGTTCTGGAGCAGGTGATGGCCGAGGCCAAGGGCAAGCTCACCGTCATTGCCCATGTGGCCTGCAACAACACCGCCGACAGCCGGGAGCTGGCAGCCCATGCCGAATCCCTGGGCGTCGACGCCATTGCCGCCATTCCCCCCATCTATTTCCACCTGCCCGAGCATGCCATTGCCAAGTACTGGAACGACATCTCCGACGCCGCTCCCAATACGGACTTCATCATCTATAATATCCCCCAGCTGGCCGGTGTGGCTCTGACCGGCTCCCTGCTGGCCGAAATGCAGAAGAACCCCCGCGTCATCGGTGTGAAGAACTCCTCCATGCCGGTGCAGGACATCCAGATGTTCCGCGATACCGGCGCCATTGTGTTCAACGGCCCCGACGAGCAGCTGCTGGCCGGTCTGGCCACCGGCGCCATCGGCGGCATCGGCGGCACCTACGGCGTCATGCCCAATCTGTACATCCGCATCCGGGAGCTGTTCCTGGAGGGCAAGATGGAGCAGGCCCGGGAAATCCAGAACGAGTGCTGCCGCATCATCTACAAGATGTGCTCCGCCAAGGGCAATCTATATGCCGTCATGAAGGCTGCCATCGTCAAGATGGGCGGCCCCGACTGCGGCTCTGTCCGTCTGCCTCTGGCCCCGCTGGCCGAGAGCGACGCTCCCATTGTCGACGAGACCGTGGCTGCCATTACCGCTGCCGTGGCCAAATACTGCTAACCGCTTTTGAAGTCACCAAGGAGGAAACCTATCATGAGAATCATTGTCTGCCCCGATTACAACGCCATGAGCCGTCAGGCTGCCAACGTCATTGCCGCTCAGGTCATCATGAAGCCCGACTGCGTCCTGGGTCTGGCCACCGGCTCCACCCCCGTGGGCGCTTACCAGCAGCTGGCCAAGTGGCAGCAGCAGGGCGATCTGACCTTTAAGGACGTCCGCACCGTCAACCTGGACGAGTACCGCGGCCTGCCCGGCACCCATGACCAGAGCTACCGCTACTTCATGAACACCAACCTGTTCGACCACATCGACATCGACAAGGAGAACACCTACGTTCCCAACGGCATGGCTGAGGATGTGGACGCCGAGTGCGCCGCCTATGACGAGCGCATTCAGGAGTTCGGCGGCATCGACCTGCAGCTGCTGGGCATCGGCCACGACGGCCACATCGGCTTCAATGAGCCCGCCGACCACTTCTCCTGCGGCACCAACTGCGTGGAGCTGACCGACATGACCATCGACGCCAACGCCCGTTTCTTCGCCAACCGCGACGATGTGCCCCGTCAGGCTCTGACCATGGGTATGCAGGCCATCATGCAGGCCCGCGCCATCCTGATGGTTGTCAGCGGCGCCGACAAGGCTGAGATCATCCGCAAGTCCTTCTGCGGCCCCATCACCCCCGAGGTGCCCGCTTCCATTCTGCAGCTCCATCCCAATGTCACCATCGTCGGTGACGAGGCCGCTCTGGCCGGCCTGAAGGAGGAGGGTCTCGTATGAGACTGACCGGCGCACAAGTCTTTGACCCCATCCACGGCTTTGTGGAGCGGGACGTCTGCTTCGACGGTGGGAAAGTTGTCGAAGCGGCCGACGGTGCGGTGGATGTCTCCGGCTGCTATGTGATTCCGGGTCTGACGGACCTGCATTTCCATGGCTGCCGCGGCGCGGATTTTTCTGACGGCGACCCCGAAGGGCTCCAGACCATGGCCGACTATGAGCTGTCCCGCGGCGTGACCCAGATTTGCCCCGCCGGTATGACCCTGGAGACGGCACAGCTGGAGAAAATCTGCCGCATGGGTGCGGAACACCGCAAGCACAGCAAGAGCGGCGCGGAGCTGGTGGGCATCCACCTGGAAGGTCCGTTCCTGTCCATGGCCAAAAAGGGCGCGCAGAACGGCGCATGGCTCCAGAACCCCAATGTGGAACTGCTGGAGCACCTGATGGACTGTGCCGAAGGCCTGGTAAAGCTGGTGTCCATTGCCCCCGAGCTGGACGGCGCCATGGACTTCATCAAGGCCGTCAGCGACCGGGTGGCGGTCAGTCTGGCCCATACCACGGCCACCTATGACATTGCCAAGGAAGCCTTCGACAACGGCGCTTGCCATGTGACCCACACCTATAACGCCATGCCTCCCTTCAATCACCGGGAGCCCGGCGTCATCGGCGCTGCCGCCGACTGCGATCATGTCTACTGTGAGATCATCAGCGACGGCGTCCATATCCACCCGGCCGTCATCCGGGCCACCTTCCGCATGATGGGCAAGGACCGGATGATTCTGGTCAGCGACACCATGCGGGCCGCCGGTATGTCCGACGGCGCCTACACCCTGGGCGGCCAGGATGTGACGGTGGTGGGCAACAAGGCCACCCTGGCCGACGGCACCATTGCCGGCAGCGCCACCGATTTGATGGCCTGCATGAAAACCGCCGTGTCCTTCGGCATCTCCCTGGCGGACGCCGTGACGGCCGCCGCCGTCAATCCCGCCAAGGCTCTGGGCCTGTACGATCAGTACGGCAGCCTGGAGATGGGCAAGGCGGCCAATGCCGTAGTCCTCGATCAGGACCTGAACATCCGGGCCGTGATTCTGCGGGGCAGTGTGGTCCACGGCGCTCTCTAATTGCTCAAACCGGCGTATTTACGCTGCGTTCCAATATCCTGCTTTTCCAATCCATACAGCAAACACCCACCGGCATTTATGTCGGTGGGTGTTTGCTGTATGCGGCACTTATCAATAAACAAGCCCACCGGTGTTCGTTCCGGTGGGCTTTTCATATGTATGAAGATCAGGCCCGGAGAAATCCCTTGCCGAAAATTTCGCTGGAATTGGTGATGAGCATAAAGGCATGGGGGTCGACGCCCTTGAGATACCGCCGCAGGGCCACGGCCTGGGCGCGGCTCAGGGCCGTCAGCACCACCCATTTGTCCTGGTGGCTGTACGCGCCCTCGCCTTTCCAATAGGTGGCCGAGCGGTGCAGCTGCTGGGTGATATAGGTACAGACCGTGTCGGGGCAGGAGGTCACCAACATGAAGCTCTTGCGGCGGTTGAAGGATTCAATGACCATGTCCACCAGCACCGATTTGAGGACCAGACCCAGCAGGGAATAGAGGCCCGTCTCAATGTTGATGACCACAAGGGTTGCGGCGGTAATGAGAACATCCACATACAGCAGCGCCTTGCCGATGTCCATGCTGGTGTACTTCTTGAGAATCATGGCCAGAATGTCCGTGCCGCCGGTGGAACTGTCCAGGTTGAACAGAATGGCCGCGCCAAGAGAGGGGAGAATCACGGCAAAAAACAGCTCCAGCATCTTCTGGTCCGTCAGGGGATGGGTTATGGGATACAGCCATTCCAGACCGGCCAGCATGGCGGAGAACAGCAGCGTACAGAAGATGGTACGGATACCGAAGCCCCGATTCAGAAACATAAAGCCCAAAACCAGGGAAGCAATATTGATGACCGAGGTAAATGTGGAGGAGCTGACCGTGGGGAACAGGGACGACAGAATGACGGCAATACCGGTGACGCCGCCGGTGGAGTAGTTGTTGGGAAATTTGAAAAAGTAGACGCCCAGGGCCACCAGCGCGGTACCCAGGATCAGCAGCAGCACTTCCTGTGCTTTGGCTTTCATGGGAGAATACCCCTTTCTCTGTTTCTTATGCGGAGGAGCCGCTCCGCCGCTGCGGAATCAGTATAACACAGGACTTGCAAAAAAGAAAGCTGTTTTGCAATTTTTCTTGCAAAATGAAAAGCCAGTGCAGAAGGCGGAAAATCTCCGGCTATTTGTACAAAACCCCATGGGCATATCTGTCGGAAAGTTATAATTTTTAGAACATTGCTTGACAGAAAACCACAGAAACGATATGATTTTTAAGATTGAAACGGGTTTCAACAGAATCCAGCTCCCCATGCGGAGGTGATTGTATGGCCGGAATACGGGATGTGGCCCGCCGGGCCGGCGTGTCGCCCGCCACCGTCTCCCGGGTGATCAACGGCACCACGCCGGTGGCTGCCGACAAGCGGGAACGGGTGCTGCGGGCCATTGAGGAGATGGGCTTTGTCCCCAATGAAGTGGCCCGGTCCCTGTTCAAAAAATCCAGCAAGACCATCGGCGTCATCATTCCCAGCATTCGCAATCCCTACTTTACCCAGCTGGCCGACGTCATCGACGAGGCGGCCAAAAAACGGGGATACCGCATCGTTCTGTATAATGTCCACCACGATTTGGACCAGGAGCGGGCGGCGTTGCAAATGCTGGCGGCGGCCAACGCCGACGGCGTCATTGTGGCGTCCAATAACGAGGCGCTCCAGGAGGAGTTGTCCCAGTACCATATGCCGGTGGTGGTGGTGGACGCCCTGTTCCAGACGCAGAACGTCAACGCCTACCTCTACTGCGACTACTACCAGGGCGGGCGATTGGCGGCGGAACATCTGACGGCCTGCGGCTGCCGGAAGCTGGTCTGTATCCGCGGCGTTCAGGGGCTCTATACGGCCCAGGCCCGCTATGAGGGCTACCGGGACTACTGCCGGGAGCACGGTTTGACGGAGCAGGTTGTGGAGTGCGACTACGATTTTGAAGCGGGGCTGGCCATGACGGAAGAGTTGCTGGAACGATTCCCCCAGGTGGACGGCATCATTGCCTGTAACGACATGGTGGCCATTTCGGTTTATAAGATTCTCCACAAGCGGAATATTGCGGTGCCGGACCAGATCCAGCTGGTGGGCTTCGATGATATTCACCTGTCCAGCCTGATCTCCCCGGAATTGACCACCATTCATCAGCCCATCACCGCCATGGGCCGCCGGGCGGTGGAGGTCATTCTCAACGAGGGCCAACTGCCCAAGGAGGGGCGGCGGCAGAGTTTTCCCGTCTCCCTGGTCCCCAGGGAGACCACCAAGCGAAAGGAAGCGGTACTATGAAACAAAACGGCATCCTCAACAGCGAGATATCCCGCGTTCTGTCCTATATGGGACATACGGACTGCATTGCCATCGGCGACTGCGGCTTGCCCATTCCCCAGGAGGTGGAGCGCATCGACCTGGCGCTGACATTCGGGGAACCCCGGTTCCTGCGGGTGCTGGAACTGGTGCTGGCCGACATGAAGGTGGAAAAAATCGTCCTGGCAGAGGAAATCCGGGAGCAGAATCCCCAGGTACTGCAAGGCGTGAAAGCGCTGCTGGACGGGCAGAACGTGGAGGTGGAGTTTGTTCCCCATACGCAGTTCAAGGCCCGGACCCAGAATTGCCGCGCCGTGATTCGCACCGGGGAGACGACGCCCTACGCCAATATCATTCTCCAGTCCGGCTGCATTTTCGGCTGAACGCCACATCCCAACCAATATGAAGGAGGAAGCGCACGTCATGAAAGTATTGAACATCGGCTCTCTGAACCTGGACCATGTGTACAATGTGGACCACATCCTCATGCCCGGCGAGACGGAGTCCAGCTCCAGCCTCAACCACTTTCTGGGCGGCAAAGGCATGAACCAGTCCACGGCCCTGGCCAAAGCCGGGGTGGAGGTCTACCACGGCGGCATGATCGGCCAGGACGGCCAGCCCTTTCTGGACGCCTGCAAGGAGTACGGCATCCACGACGACTATCTGAAGCAGATTCCCGGCGAGACGGGCCACACTATCATTCAGATTGACCGCAACGCCCAAAACTGCATTCTGCTGTTCGGCGGCGCCAATCAGAAGCTGACCAAGGAGTACATTGACGAGACGTTGAGCCACTTTGACGCCGGAGATATTCTGCTGCTGCAAAATGAGGTCAATCTGCTGCCCTATATTGTGGACGCCGCCTATGCGCGGGGAATGCAGATTGCGCTGAATCCCTCGCCCTACGATGAAAAGCTGGACGCGGTGGACATGACGAAAATCTCCATTTTCCTCCTCAATGAGGTGGAGGGCAACCAGATCACCGGAAAAACGGAGCCGGAGGACATTCTGGCCGGAATGCGCCAGAAGTTTCCCCATGCGAAAATCGTCCTGACCCTGGGCAGCGACGGCGCCATTTATCAGGACGAGCATCAAAAACTGTTCCAGCCTATTTTCAAGGTGCAGGCCGTGGATACCACCGCCGCCGGCGATACCTTCACCGGGTATTTCCTGGCGGGACTGGCCGAGGGGCTGGATATGGCGGAGGTCCTGCGCAGGAGCGCCAAAGCGTCTTCCATCGCCGTCACCCGGCCCGGCGCAGCGCCGTCCATCCCGTACCGGCAGGAGGTTCTGGACGCGCTGGCCCAGTAAGGCGGCGAAAAAAGGCCGCGGGAGAAATTCAAAATTTGTTTTGGAATCGTTCACGATTCATTCAAAATTGCGGCCTATACTAAGGGTGTCAAAAGGAAATACAGTTTACCGGCCCGGACAGCATTGACCGGGGAGCCGACGGTAAGCTTCCTCTTTGACTCATCTTATTCTCCTCTTTTCTCTTTCTTCAAACACGACACGCGCCCGGCGGATGCTCTCCGCCGGGCGCGCACTCTGTCCGGAAAATAAGAAGATGTTTCCAATTTCTTTTCGATTGCTTCATAACCTGTTCAAATCTGCCCCCTAAAATCATAAGTGTTCCAGGCAGGGGACAGCGGGAACCCATGGAGGATTTCGTGGGAGGGCGGCCCGCTGCGTGACAGCCTTGAACACCCCGTTTGAAACAGGTTTTCAAAATTTTTCTGAATTATTAACACCTTGTTCAAATTTGTACCGTATACTGACATCATCCAAACCGGGAGCTGCCCCCTCGGCTCACGGTTCTGGTAACCCCTCTTTTCTTTCTCTTTCTTTTTTCCAAGGAAACGGTCCGATGCTTCCCCGGCATCGGGCCGTTTCCCTTTGTACGGAAAGTTTGCGGCGTTAGAGTAGCGCTGACGGCACTAAACATAAAAAGTTTTACTCGATTTTTTTCAAAAAATCGCAGGGGTCCAGGGGGCAGCGCCCCCGGTCGCCCCGCGCACGGGGCGAAACTTCCGCCCGCCGCAGCGGGCGAAATTTCCAATCGTCCAAAAGCGCCATCCGCAGATGGCGCAATTCCCGCGGCAATGCCGCAAGGCCGCCGGTCCCACCCCGTAGCGGGTGGTGGACGGCGGCCTTCTTGTGCGGCCGTGGCGTATCCTTCCTGCCGAACCGTGGACGCTCAGTGATTCCCCGGCTGTAGCCCTTTGCTGTGACAAGGGGAGGAACAGCCCTGATTTGTTCGTCATTATGTCCAAATATTCGACATTCCTATCACTTTGTCGGAAAAATTTCCTTGACTTATGGTTCCCAGGTGCTAAAATAAGAAAGATTAAATATTTAAAAATTTTTAACTATTGTCGAGAACAGACGGAGGAATTTCAATGAAGTTCGATCTGGTACGGGACGTGATCGTGGAGACGCTCAACTGCGACCTCAGCGACGTCACCGAGGAGGCCCGGCTGCGGGAGGATCTCCACGCCGACTCCCTGGCGGCGGTGGAGCTGTGCATGGCCCTGGAAGAGGCCACCGGCGTCACCATTGAGGATGAACGGCTGCCCCAAATGCTGACCGTCGGAGATATTCTGCAATACTTAAAGGAACATACGGAGTGAAATTATGGAGAAGCAAGATCTGTTTGAATTGATGGACCGGTTCGCCCGCAGCGGCTTGCAGCGCATGGCATTGCAGGACGGCGACTTTACCCTGGAGCTGGAAAAGCCCGCCCCCATTGTGGCCGCTCCTGCGGCTGCTCCTGTAGCCGCCGTTTCCGCGACGGCGGTTTCCGCCGCTGCCGCTGTGGTTGAGGCTCCCGCCGTGGACAACGCCCTCTATGTGAAGGCCCCCCTGGTGGGCACCTACTATGCCGCGTCCTCTCCCGACGCCGCCCCCTATGTCCGGGTGGGCGACCGGGTGGAAAAGGGTCAGACCCTGTGCCTCATCGAAGCCATGAAAACCATGAATGAAATTCCCGCCCCCTGTGATCTCCTGGTGGAGGAGATTCTGGTGGACAACGGCGCTCTGGTGGCCTTCGACGCCCCCATCCTCCGGTACAGCCATGTTTAAGAAAATCCTCATTGCCAACCGCGGCGAAATCGCCGCGCGGATTCTGCGGGCCTGCCGGGAAATGGGCATCGAGGCCGTCACCGTCTACTCCACCGCCGACGCCGATTCCCTCCATGTGCTCTTTGCCGAGCAGTCCGTCTGCATTGGTCCCCCCCGGGCCGGTGACAGCTACCTCAATATGGATGCCATCCTGACGGTGGCCAAGGCCACGGGCTGCGACGCCATCCATCCCGGCTACGGCTTCCTGTCGGAAAACGACGCCTTTGCCGACGCCTGCCGGGATGCCGGTATCGCCTTTATCGGCCCCAGCGGCGACGTCATCCGCAAGATGGGCAACAAATCCGCCGCACGGGCGCTGATGCAGTCCGTGGGCGTGCCGGTGGTGCCCGGCTCCGACGGTCTGGTCCGGGACGAGGACGAGGCCGTCAAAGTCGGTGAGCGCATCGGCTACCCGGTGCTCATCAAAGCCGCCGCCGGCGGCGGCGGCCGCGGTATGCGCCGCGTCTATGAGCCGTCGGAAATGCGGGACCTGTTCCGGGAGGCCATGGCCGAGTCCGTGGCCTGCTTCGGCAGCGACGAGATGTACATTGAAAAGCTGATTCTCAACCCCCGCCACATTGAATTTCAGATTCTGGCCGACAAATACGGCAACGTCATCCAGCTGGGGGAGCGGGACTGCTCCGTCCAGCGGAAAAACCAGAAGCTCCTGGAGGAGACGCCGTCCCACGCCCTGACGCCGGACCTGCGCAAGCGCATGGGCGACGCCGCCGTGCGGGCCGCCAAGGCTGCCGGTTACGAGAATGCCGGTACCATTGAATTTGTGCTGGCCCCCAACAAGGAATTCTATTTCATTGAAATGAACACCCGCATTCAGGTGGAACACCCGGTCACGGAGATGGTCACCTCCATGGATTTGGTGCGGGAGCAGATCCGCATTGCCGCCGGTCTCAAGCTGAGCCGTACCCAGGAGGAAGTGGAGCTGCGGGGCCACGCCATCGAATGCCGCATCAACGCCGAAAACCCGGCCAAGGAGTTCGCGCCCTGCCCCGGCAAGGCCGATTTCCTCTATTTCCCCGGCGGTCCCGGCGTCCGGATTGACACCTGCATGTATAACGGCTATGAGATTCCGCCGTTCTATGACTCCATGGTGGGTAAGATCATCGTCTGGGCTCCCACCCGGCTGGAGGCCATCCGGCGGATGCGCCGCTGCCTGGAGGAATTGACCATCGACGGCGTCCAGACCAATGCCGAACTGATGCACCAGATTCTCTATCATCCCGTCTTTGTCCGCGGCAACTATACCACCGCCTTTCTGGAAGAGCATTTGCCGACCATGCTGGAGTGGATGGCCCGCATAGAGGAGAGTGAAGCATGATCCCCGTATTCAACAAGCGCCGCAAGCACATGCTGGCCATGAAGGCCATGCGGGAGGGACAGATTCCGGCGGCCAGCCCCGTGGAGGTCACCTGCCCCAAGTGCCAGACCGCCACGGCCCGGCAGCAGCTGAGCCGCAACCAGTACGTCTGCCCCAACTGCGGCCACCATTTTCCCATCGGCGCGTATTTCCGTCTCAGCCTGATTCTCGATTCCGGCTCCTTCCGGGAACTGGACGAGAACCTGACCTCCGCCGACCCCATGGAGTTCCCCGGCTACAGTGAAAAGCTGGACCAGTGCCGCCAGAAAACGGGCCTGTCCGAAGCCGTGGTCACGGCCACGGGCCGCATTGAGGGCCGCAAGGTGGCCGTGGCGGTGCTGGACAGCCGGTTCCTCATGGGCAGCATGAGCGCCGCCGTGGGCGAAAAGGTCACGCGGCTCATTGAACATGCCACCCGCAACCGTCTGCCCGTGGTGATTTTCTCCGCCAGCGGCGGCGCCCGGATGCAGGAGGGCATTCTGTCCCTCATGCAGATGGCCAAGACCAGCGCGGCGCTGGCCCGCCACAGCCAGAAGGGCGGCCTGTTTATCTCAGTTCTGACAGACCCCACCACCGGCGGCGTCACCGCCAGCTTTGCCAGCCTGGGCGACATCACCCTGGCTGAGCCGGGGGCGCTGATCGGCTTTGCCGGTCCCCGCGTCATCGAACAGACCATCGGCCAGAAGCTCCCCGAGGGCTTCCAGAGGGCGGAATATCTGGAGGAACACGGCTTTGTGGACCAGATCGTGCCCCGCAAGCAGATGCGCGCCGTCCTGGCCCAGCTGCTGACGCTCCATTACAGAGGAGGTGCCGCCCAATGAGCAATCTGACCCCGGCCCAGCGGGTGACCATCGCCCGCCACGAGGGCCGTCCCGGCGTGGCCGACTACATCGAGCACCTGTTTACCGACTTTTTTGAGCAGAAAGGCGACCGCCAGTGTCGGGAGGACCCCAGCATTCTCGGCGGCATTGCCCTGTTCCACGGCAAGCCCGTCACCGTCATCGGCACCCGCAAGGGCAAGAATTTGCAGGAGAATCTCAAGTGCAATTTCGGTATGCCCGGCCCGGAAGGATACCGCAAGGCACTGCGGATTATGAAGCAGGCCGAGAAGTTCGGGCGGCCCATTCTCACCTTCATCGACACCCCCGGCGCGTACCCCGGCCTGGAGGCCGAGGCCAGAGGCCAGGGTGAGGCCATCGCCCGGAATCTCTTTGAAATGAGCCAGCTGTCGGTGCCCATTGTGGCCGTCATCACCGGCGAGGGCAACAGCGGCGGCGCGTTGGCCCTGGGCGTGGCCGACACGGTGCTGATGCTGGAAAACGCCGTCTATTCCATTCTGTCCCCGGAGGGCTTTGCCTCCATTCTCTGGAAGGATTCCAGCCGCAGCGGCGAGGCCTGCGACCTCATGAAGCTGACGGCGGAGGACCTGCTGGAACAGAAGGTCATCGACGCCATCATCCCCGAGCCGGAGGGCGGCGCCCACATGGACGTGGAAGCCCAGATGGCCGCCGTGGATCAGGCGCTGACGGCGGCGCTGAACAGCCTGCAAAAGATCAGCGATATCAGCATCGCCGGTCAGCGGTACAAGAAATTCAGAGCCATGGGAGGCAACGGATATTATGATGGGAATTAAAATCATCGCCACCGGCAGTTATCTCCCCAGCAAGGTCGTCACCAACGACGATCTGAGTAAAATCGTCGACACCAGCGACGAGTGGATTGTCAAGCGCACCGGCATCCGGACCCGCCATTATCTGGGCGAAGGGGAGACCCACCAGACCATGGCCGAGGCGGCGGCCAGACAGGCGTTGGAGCGGGCCAACATCGACCGCAGCAAAATCGCGGCCTGTATCGTCACCACCCTGGGCGGCGACTACATCACCCCCACCTGTGCCTGTATGCTCCAGGCGGCGTTGGGGCTGGATGAAAACACCGCCTGTTTTGATATGAACTCCGCCTGTGCCGGTTTCCCCTACGGACTGAAGCTGGCCCAGGGACTGGTCACCAGGGAGCGTCCCTACGCCCTGGTGGTCTCCTGTGAAGCGCTGTCCCGCCTGACGGACTTCACCGACCGTAGCACCTGCGTCCTCTTTGGCGACGGCGCGGGCGCCGTGGTGGTGGAGGGCGGCGAGGACACACCGGACATCTGCGCCGTCCTGGGCTCCCGCAGCAACCAGCCGGTGCTGTATATCGACGGCTCCACCGCCGAAGGCCCGTCCTACATTCATATGGAGGGCCAGGCCGTCTTCAAGTTCGCCGTGGACATCATTCCCCGCTGCATCCAGTGGATTCTGGACCAGGCCGGGAAGACCGTGGAGGACCTGGACTGGCTGGTGATGCACCAGGCCAATGAGCGCATCATCGACCATGCGGTGAAAAAAATGCAGATGCCGCCGGAAAAGGCCTTTAAAAACATTGCAAAGTACGGCAATATGTCGTCGGCTTGTATTCCCATTGCCCTCAATGACCTGTATGAAGCGGGCCAGCTGCACAGCGGTATGCGCGTCCTGTGCGTGGGCTTTGGCGGCGGTCTCACCTGGGGCGGCTGCCTGATCGAGATTGGAGGCATTTCGTAAACTATGAAACTCAATGAGATTCTGGGAATTGAATTCCCCATCATCCAGGGCGGCATGGCCAACATTGCCACCGCCGAATTCGCCGCCGCCTGCTCCAATGCCGGGGCCATGGGCCTGATTGGCTGCGGCGGTATGAACACCGAGCAGCTGCGGGCCGAAATCCGCAAGTGCAAGTCCCTCACCGACAAGCCCTTCGGCGTCAACCTGATGCTGATGAACCCCTGCGCCGACGAGATGGCCGACATGGTCATCGAGGAGGGCGTCAAGTTCCTGACCACCGGCGCGGGCAACCCCACCAAGTACATGCCCAAGTGGAAAGCCGCCGGAATCAAGGTCTTCCCCGTGGTGGCTGCCGTGGCTCTGGCGAAAATGCTGGAGCGGGCGGGAGCCGACGGCGTCATTGCCGAGGGTACCGAGTCCGGCGGTCACGTCGGTGAGACCACCACCATGGCCCTGGTGCCCCAGGTGGTGGACGCGGTCTCCATTCCCGTCGTCGCCGCCGGTGGTATTGCCGACGGCCGTCAGCTGGCCGCCGCCTATGCGCTGGGCGCTTGCGGCGCTCAGGTGGGTACCTGTCTGCTGACCAGCGTTGAGTGCCCTGTGCACCAGAATTACAAGGAAGCCGTCCTCAAGGCCAAGGACCGGGATACCACCGTCACCGGCCGCAGCGTCGGCGCTCCCGTCCGCATCATCAAAAACAAGATGGCCAGAGAGTACGTCCAGCAGGAGTACGCCGGTGCCACCAAGGAGGAGCTGGAGCACTACACTCTGGGCAGCCTGCGCCGGGCCGTCTTCGACGGCGACGTGTCCACCGGCAGCGTCATGTGCGGTCAGGTGGCCGGTATGCTCCATGAGATCAAGCCCGTCCGTCAGATTCTCGAGGAACTGGTGGCCGGATGCGATGCCTGCATCAAGAATCTGGGGTAAGGGCCGATGAAACTTGCGTTTTTGTATGCCGGACAGGGCAGTCAGGCCCCCGGCATGGGTAAGGACCTGTACGAAGCCTATCCGGCGTTCCGGCAGGTCCTGGACA
Organism: uncultured Oscillospiraceae bacterium; assembly: GCA_944385365.1. Classification (GTDB taxonomy): domain Bacteria; phylum Bacillota; class Clostridia; order Oscillospirales; family Oscillospiraceae; genus Avoscillospira_A. The sequence continues at coordinate 63,795 of CALWWW010000005.1, forward strand.
ACGCCCCCGTGGACTTTGATCTGAAAGCAACCTGTTTCGAGGGCGAGCACCTCAACGAGACCAAATACACCCAGCCCTGCATGGTGGCCTTTGCCGCCGGTGTGACGGCGGTTTTGAAAGAGAACGGCATCGAGCCGGAACTGGCCGCGGGCTTGAGCCTGGGCGAGTATTCGGCCCTGTGCGCCGCCGGTGTGTGGGATGCCCCCACGGCTATTTCCCTGGCCGCGTTCCGGGGCAATGCCATGACCGAAGCAGCCAAGGGCATCGACAGCGCCATGGTGGCGGTCCTCAATCTGGACCGCGAGAAGCTCCAGGAGGCCTGTGACAAGGCCGCCGGCCTGGGCGTGGTGCAGATTGCCAACTACAACTGCCCCGGCCAGCTGGTCATTGCCGGTGAGAAAGCCGCTGTGGAGCAGGCCGCCGTTTACGCCAAGGAGCTGGGCGCGCGCCGCTGCCTGCCTCTGAACACCTCCGGCCCCTTCCATACCAAGCTGCTGGAGCCTGCTTCCAAGGCTCTCCACGACTACTTCCAGACCATTTCCTTTGGGGAGATGCGTTTCCCGGTGCTGTTCAACTGCCTGGGCGACATGAAAGACGATCAGACCACTATCCAGAGCCTTTTGGAGCGGCAGGTCATGTCCAGCGTCTACATGGAGGACACCATCCGCCGCATGGCCGAGCTGGGCGTGGACACCATTGTGGAAATCGGCCCCGGCAAGGTCCTGTCGGGCTTTGTCAAGAAGACGGCGGCGGATATCAAGACGTATGCCATCACCACGGCGGAGGATTTGCAGTCCGTGGTGGCGGAGCTGAAAGGAGCGGCCCAATGATCAATCTGACGGGTAAAATCGCCGTGGTCACCGGCGGCAGCCGCGGCATCGGCCGCGCCATCTGTGAAAAGCTGGCTTCCCTGGGGGCCAATGTGGCGTTCAGCTATGCGGGCAACGCCGCCGCCGCCCAGGAGACGGAAGCAGCTTGCCGCGCCCATGGCGTGGAGGTGCTGGCCATGCAGGCCGACGTGGGCAAGAGCGAGGCCGTGACGGCCCTCATGGATGCCGTGATGGAGAAGTTCGGCCGCATTGATATTCTGGTCAACAACGCCGGTATCACCCGGGACAATCTGGCCATGCGCATGAAGGAAGAGGACTTCGATCAGGTCATCGAGACCAACCTCAAGGGCACGTTCCTGACCATGAAGGCCGTGTGCCGTCCCATGATGAAGCAGCGCAGCGGTCGCATCATCAACATGGCCAGCGTTGTGGCCCTGATGGGCAACGCCGGACAAGCCAACTACTGCGCCAGCAAGGCCGGTGTCATCGGTATGACCAAGGCCATGGCCCGGGAGCTGGCCTCCCGCGGCATCACGGTCAACGCCATCGCCCCCGGCTTCATCGAGACCGATATGACGGCCAAGCTGCCGGAGGATGTGAAAACCGCCATGGCGGGACAAATCCCCATGGCCCGCTTCGGCAAGCCCGAGGACGTGGCCAATGCCGTGGCATTTCTGGCCAGTGACGAGGCCGCCTATGTGACGGGACAGGTCCTGTCCGTGGACGGCGGCATGGCCATGTGAGACGGAGGATGACTATGAGCAAAAGACGCGTTGTAATCACCGGCCTGGGCGCTGTGACGCCGGTCGGCAACGATATTCCCGCCTTCTGGGCTGCCATCCAGGAGGGCCAATGCGGTATCGCCCCCATTACCCTCTATGACACAGAGAACAACAAATGCAAGCTGGCCGCCGAGGTCAAGGACTTTCAGCCCGAGCAGTTCCTGGACAAAAAGGAGTTGCGCCACATGGACCGCTTCACCCAGTTTGCCATGGTGGCGGCCCGGGAAGCCATGGAGGACTCGGGCCTGAACATGGAGCAGGAGGATGCCACCCGCTGCGGTACCGTCATTTCCAGCGGCATCGGCGGCATCGCCACCACGGCGGAGGAGCATTCCAAGGGTTTGACCAAGGGCTTTGACCGGATTTCTCCGTTCTACATCCCCATGGCCATCGCCAATATGGCCGCCGGTCAGATCGCCATTGCCTACGGTCTCAAGGGCATGTGCGCCTGCCCTGTGGCCGCCTGTGCCGGCGGCACCAACGCCGTGGGCGACGCGTTCCGCTATGTCCGCGACGGCTATGCCGAAGTCATGGTCTGCGGCGGCGCGGAAGCCACGGTCCATCCCCAGGGCATGGGCGGTTTCACCTCCATGAAGGCCGTCACCTTCGCCACGGACCCCAACCGGGCCTCCATTCCCTTTGACAAGGAGCGCAGCGGCTTCGTCATGGGCGAGGGCGCAGGCGTCCTGGTGCTGGAGGAATTGGAGCACGCCAAGGCCCGCGGCGCGAAGATTTACGCCGAGGTCGTCGGCTACGGCGTCACCTGTGACGCCTACCATATCACTGCCCCCCATCCCGACGGCGAGGGCGGCGCCCGCGCCATGGCCGAGGCCATGGCCGACGGCAACCTCCAGCTGGAGGTTGTGGACTACATCAACGCCCACGGCACCTCCACGCCCCTCAATGACGCCGGTGAGACGGCGGCCATCCGCAAGGTCTTCGGCAGCCACGCCGACAAGCTGATGGTCAGCTCCACCAAGTCCATGACGGGCCATATGCTGGGCGCTGCCGGTGCGGTGGAAGCCATCATCACGGCCCTGAGCCTCCGCGACGGCTTTGTGCCCGCTACCATCAACTATCGGGTTCCCGATGAGGCCTGTGACCTGGATATCGTTCCCAACGAGGGCCGCAAGGCGGATATCCGCTGCGCCCTGTCCAACTCTCTCGGCTTCGGCGGCCACAACGCCACCGTGGCCCTGCGCAAGTGGGAGGAATAAAAGATGGCAATGGAGCTGAACAACCGCCAGATTCAGGAGATCATTCCCCATCGGTATCCGTTCCTGCTGGTGGATAAGATTGTCGATATGGAGCCGGGCCAGTGGGCCAAGGGCATCAAGTGCGTCACGGCCAACGAGACCCAGTTCCAGGGCCACTTCCCCGGCAACCCCATCATGCCCGGCGTGCTGATGATTGAGGCATTGGCCCAGGTGGGTGCCGTCTGCGCGTTGTCCCTGCCGGCGAATAAAGGAAAATTGGCCCTGTTCGGCGGCATCAAGGAGGCCCGGTTCCGCCAGCAGGTGGTGCCCGGCGACGTGCTGGAGCTGTCCTGCGAGATCATCAAGCAGAAGGGCCCCGTGGGCGTGGGCAAGGCCGTGGCCACGGTCAACGGCAAGACCGCCGTCACGGCGGAGCTGACGTTCATGCTGGTGGACAACCCGTAAGGGAGGTTTGTCATGCTGGAACGGGTGGTGTGGGACGTCTACACCAAATTCAAGCTGCATTTTTATCAGCAGATCTTCCGACAGTTCCAGAATCGGGAGGCCAGTCTGACCACGGTGGAGACCTACTGCATGGAGACCATCCAGGCGTTGGGACAGCCGACGGTCAATGAATTTGCCACCTTTGCGGGCATCTCCCCGCCCAACGCCGCCTATAAGGTGGCCAGCCTGATCCGTAAGGGGTATCTCCGAAAGGTCCGCAGTGAAAACGACCGGCGGGAATACCACTTGCAGGTGACGGAGAAGTATCTGGAATACTACAACATCGGCAACGGCTATGTCATGGAGGTCATGGAGCGGGTGCGGACCCGTTTTGCCCCCGAGGACTGCCGCAAGCTGGAACAGATGCTGGATATCATCGGCCGGGAACTGATGCCGGAGGTGGCCCTCTCCCACGGAGAGTCGGAAGAGCCAATCCAATAAGAAAACAGCGTGTGCAGTGGGTATCTCCTGCACACGCTGTTTTTGTGTATTACAAACTCAGTAAAGGTCCATGGGACGCTTGCCGGTTTCGTAATCGATGAGCCGCCAGGTGGCGTCGATGAGGTTGGCGAACATGGGGTTTTCCATGGCCCGGATGACGAAGCTCTGCCGGGGCGTGTTGATATCCTCGCCGGACACCTGGAAAATGCCGTTGTCGTCGCACAGCTTCCGCAGCCGCTCCAGCTGCTGCTGGGTGTTGCGGGTGGGCATGTAGGTGACGGCGGGCATCCCAATGTCCTTGAGACAGGTGAACACGTCGTCCAGATAGTCATCTTCAAACTTCTGAGCCTTCTTGTCGCCGGTGACGCTGTCGCCCACGTCGCCCAAATAGGCGTAGCAGGGGACGGCACCCACTTCCTTGGCCAGCTTCACCACGTCCCGGATGTTGGGGCATTCGTCGGTGGCGTCAATGTAGATTTTTGGCACAAAGGCCGACTTCAGCAGGCCCAGCAGGTCGTACTCATAGAAGGGATATTCGGTATTCTGCATTTGGGCCTTCTGCTTGTCGCTGAGACTTAGGCCGATGGATTGCAGATAATCCACCATGGACTGGCCCTTTCCGTTCTGCTTCACCATGGCCAAAGCCAGGGCGTACATCAGGTGGCGTTCGGTGACGCCGCCGCCGTCGGCGTGCTGGCTCAGGGGCAATACATCCCGGTCGTAGTCCAGGGAGATGCCCGGCAGTAAATCATTGATCTTGTCGATCATCTTGCGGTTACGGGCGTCACGGGCAGCACGGTAGGGGGCAAACCACTGGTTCAAATAGTCGATTTTGTCGTGGGGCACACCCTGGATGGTCATGTAGCTGACACCCACCTGATCGGGGTTGTTGGTGCGGCGGCCCTCCAGAATGGTGCCGTCCATGGAAGCGCGGCACTCCATACCCACGGTGGCGGGGATGCCTACCAAAGCGGCAGCTTCCAGAAATTCATGGGCACCGGCGATGGAATCGTGGTCCACGATACCGGCGGTGCACAATCCCTCGGCCCGGGCCGCGTAGACGGCGGCGGTGGGAGAATAGGGGGAGAAAGAATAGGTGGTGTGGATGTGGTTGTTGATGTACTGATCCACCATGGGCGGGAATTCCGCCGTCTTCAGCACCTCTTTCAGATTGGCAATGCGCTCTTGCCGGGTGGGGGCGTTAAGCAGCGTTAAAATTTTCTGATCGATCATGGTTTTCACCTCAAGGATTGGGGGATACACAGGAGAAAGTGCCGGAAATAGGGAAAACAGTTGAAAGTTTTACTCGATTTTTTTCAAAAAATCGCGGGGTCCAGGGGCAGAGCCCCGGTCGCGCCTCGCAAGGCGCGAAATCCCCATTGCCCACAAGCGCCCGTCGCAACGGGCGCAATCTCCGGCCAAGGGCCATGGTTTCTGCCGCCGCCCCTGCGGGGGTGGACGGCGGAAACCATATATCAGCGGCGGGACCCATTGGCCCCGCCCTGGATTGACAAGTTAGTTCAGCATGACCTGGCCGCCGGTGACAGGGATGGCCTGACCGGTCTCATACTTCTGCTCCACGCAGTAGAAGACGGCACGGGCCACGTCCACCGGCAGACAGCCGCGATTCATGGGCACCTTGGCTTCATAGTAGGCCTTGACGTCCTCCACAGTCTTGGCGCCGGGCACCTTGCCGGCCTTGAGGTACTGGACAAACAGGCCGCGCTCCGGGTCCATCCACAGGGGACCGTCCAGATAGTTGCCGGGGCAGATGGCGTTGACCTTGATATTGTAGGCGCACAGCTCCAGGGCGAAGCTCTGGGTCAGACCGATGCCGCCGAACTTGGAACCGGCGTAGGCAAAATTCTTGTTGGAGCCCTCCAGACCGGACTTGGAGTTAAGGGTGATGATATCGCCGGTCCACTCGGGGTCAGCCTCGTGCTGGGCCTGCATAATGATGGCCGCGTACTTGGCGCACAGGAACCAACCGGTGTAATTGACGTTGGTAACAAAATCGAAGTCCTTCTTCTCCATCTGGGCGATGGGACCGGAACGGACCACACCGGCGTTGGACAGCATAATGTCCAGACCGCCGAAGTATTCCACGGTCTCCGCCACCATGTGGGCCACGCTCTCCTCGTCGGCTACGTTGACGGCGATGAAGTGGGCGCGCTCGCCCAGCTCAGCGGCCACCTGCTTGGCCAGGGGCTCGTTCATATCGGCGATGACCACGGAAGCGCCTTCCTTGTACATCTCCTCGGCAATGCCCTTGCCGAAGCCCTGGGCAGAGCCGGTGACAATGGCGATCTTGCCGGCCAGACGGCCGGTGCCTGCGGGGCGCTTGTGAATGTTCTGCTTGGCCAGTTCCTGCCATTTTGTCATATCGATCATAACTGTATAGCTCCTTTGCTGCGATAATAGCTCAAAACGTTTCGCGATAATGCGGCCGGAAATGCGCAAATTTGGATGGATACATTCTATCATGGAATCCGGGGGACTGCAAGGCAGGAGAAATCTGGAAGGTGCAAAACTGCACAATTCTGAAAACCACTGAAACAACGGAAAAATAAATGCGTTTTTTGTTGGATATATGTTGTTTTGCGTAAAAATTCACCGGGGATTGCGAAGACTTCCAAAGTCATCCCTAAAAAATTGTGAAAAAGGCTGAAATGCAGGAAATCCCCTGGGACACCTTGACGGTGGCAGCCATTGGGAGTACAATAAGCTAAACGTTTCGTTCTAATCTTTGACTTTTGGATGGAGGCGTCTATGTCTACGATCAAGGACATCGCCCGGGAGACAGGGCTCTCTCTGGCGACGATCTCAAAATATCTCAACGGCGGACACGTCCTGGACCAGAATCGGGAGCGGATCGAAGCGGCCATTACCAAGCTGGACTACAAGGTCAATTATTTTGCCCGGGGTCTCAAGACCAACCGGTCCATGACCGTCGGCGTCCTGCTGCCCACCATTTCCAGCCCCTTTTTCGGCCGGGTGGTGGCGGCCATGGATGGACGGCTGCGCCAGTGCGGCTACCATTCCATTGTGTGCAGCTACGATTTCGACCCCCAGCTGGAACAGGAGCAGCTGCGGCTGCTGGTGAATATCAATGTGGACGCCATTGTGTTCGTCCCCCAGCAGATCGACGCCGCGACCCTCACGTCCATTGTGCAGAACGTGCCGGTGGTGCTGGTGGACCGGGCCATTCCCGACTATCGCTGTGACGCCGTGGTGGCCGACAGCCTCAACGCCATTTACAGCGCCATGGAGGCATTGTTCCGCAAGCAGCACAGCCGCATCGGTCTCATTGTGGGTCCCCAGGATATCTCCACGGCACGGGAACGGCTCATCGGCTATCGCCGGGTCCATGAGGACTACCACATCCCTGTGGACGAGGAACTGATTCAGGTGGGCAACTACGATCTGGAGTCCGGTTACCGGCTGTTCAACGCCCTGATGGACCTGGAGCAGCCGCCCTCCGCCGTCTGCGTCACCAACTACGACATGACGGTGGGCGCCATCACCGCCGCCCATGAGCGGGGCATCGCCCTGCCGGAGCAGGTGGATTTTATCGGCTTTGACAACATAGACCTGTGTCAGGTGGTGACGCCGCCCCTGCCCTTCGTGGAACAGCCCATGGACGAGATGGGACGGGAGGCCGCCCGCATTGTGCTGCAGCGTCTCGACGGCGGCAAGGAGCCGCCCCAGCTGCTGCGGCTCAAGTCCAAGCTGAGCCATGTCTGAATTATTTGCAAGTTCAAGTTTACTGTCATTTTGAAAGGAGCTTACCAACTATGAACCGTTATCAAATGGACCTGCCGGTTGTCGGCATTCGTCCCACCATCGACGGCCGCCGCAACGGCGTCCGGGAGAGCCTGGAAGACCAGACCATGGGTATGGCCCTGGCCGCCAAGAAGCTCATTGAGGAAACCCTCCGCTATCCCAACGGCGAGGCCGTCAAGGTCGTTATCGCCGATACCACCATCGGCGGCGTTATGGAAGCCGCCAAGTGCCAGGCCAAGTTTGAGAAGCTGGGTGTCGGCGTCACCCTGACCGTCACCCCCTGCTGGTGCTACGGCACCGAGGTCATGGACCAGGACCCCACCACCATCAAGGCAGTCTGGGGCTTCAACGGCACCGAGCGCCCCGGCGCAGTGTTCCTGGCCTCTGTTCTGGCTTCCCATGCCCAGAAGGGCCTGCCCGCTTTCAGCATCTACGGTCATGACGTCCAGGACGCCGACAACAACGAGATTCCTGAGGACGTGGCCAAGAAGATTCTGAACTTCACCAAGGCCGCTGTGGCTGCCAAGTGCATGCGCGGCAACAGCTATCTGCAAATCGGCTCCATGTGCATGGGCATCGGCGGCTCCATCCTGAACCAGGATTTTGTGCAGCAGTACCTGGGCATGCGCTCCGAGTCTGTGGATGAGTCTGAAATCCTGCGCCGCATGGACAACGGCATCTATGATAAGGAGGAGTTCGAGAAGGCTCTGGCCTGGACCAAGGCCAACTGCAAGCAGGGCTGGGACAAGAACCCCAAGGATATGCAGCCCGATCAGGCCGGCTACGACACCCAGTGGGAGTTCGTGGTCAAGAACATGCTCATTGTCCGTGACCTGATGATCGGCAACCCCAAGCTGGCAGAGATGGGCTTCGTGGAGGAGTCCTGCGGCCATAACGCCATTGTCGCCGGTATTCAGGGCCAGCGTCAGTGGACCGACTACAAGCCCAATTTCGACTTCCTGGAGGCCATGCTCAACAGCCAGTTCGACTGGAACGGCCTGCGTGAAGCCTTCGTCATCGGCACCGAGAACGACACCCTCAACGCCATCACCATGCTCTTCGAGCATCTGCTGACCGACACTCCGGGCATCTTTGCCGACGTCCGCACCTACTGGAGCCCCGAGGCTGTGGAGCGCGTCACCGGCAAGAAGCTGGAGGGCTATGCCAAGGACGGCATCATCCATCTGATCAACTCCGGCGCTGCCTCCCTGGACGGCACCGGCGCTGCCTCCGATGAGAAGGGCAACCCCGTGATCAAGCCCTTCTACAACATGACCGACGCCGACGCCAAGGCCTGCCTGGATGCCACCGACTGGTGCCCGGCTGACCAGTTCTACTTCCGCGGCGGCGGATTCTCCAGCCACTACATCGGCGGTACCCGCGGCGGTATGCCTGTGACCATGGCCCGTCTGAACATCGTCCACGGCCTGGGCCCCGTGCTGCAGCTGGCCGAGGGTTATTCCTGCGAACTGGACCCCGAGGTTCACAAGACCCTGGATATGCGCACCGATCCCACCTGGCCCACCACCTGGTTTGCTCCCAAGCTCACCGGCGAGGGTGCCTTTACCGACGTCTATTCCGTCATGGCCAACTGGGGCGCCAACCACGGCGCGTTCTGCTACGGCCATGTGGGCGATCAGCTGATCACCCTGGCTTCCATGCTGCGGATTCCCGTCTCCATGCACAATGTGGAGAAGGAGCGGATTTTCCGTCCCGCCGCCTGGGCTGCCTTTGGCACCAACGATCTGGAAGGCGCCGATTACAGAGCCTGCGAGGCGTTCGGCCCCCTGTACAAGGTGTAAGCGACAAAACAACTGCCAGGCATCCCACGGGATGCCTGGCTTTTTGGAAGGAGACTGTATATGCTGAACAACGTTCCCAAGATTCTCTCCCCGGAACTGCTGAAAACTCTGTGCGAAATGGGTCACAGCGACGTCATCGTGCTGGGTGACGGCAATTTCCCCGGCGACCGCTTCGCCCACGAGGGCAACTGCAAGTTCCTCCGCTGCGACGGCCACGGTGTGCCGGAGCTGCTGGACGCCATCCTGACCATGATCCCCCTGGACGCCTATGTGGAGCACCCGGTCCATCTGATGGAAACCGCCGAGTGTGACAAGGATTTGGAAATTCCCGTCTGGGACGAGTACAAGAAGATTGTGGCCAAGCATGATGAGCGGGGTGAAAAGGCTTTCGGCTCCTATGAGCGCTTCGAGTTCTACGAGCAGGCCAAGAAATCCTACTGCATCGTGCAGACCGGCGAAGAGGCCATCTACGCCAATATCATGCTGCAAAAGGGCGTTATTAAGTAACTGCATCGCAAACAAGGGAGTGCCGCAAAAAACGGCACTCCCTTTTGCATGGCATGGTATAAAAATCCAATGTGGTCGGTTCGTGTTTGCAGGGCGGGACTGCATATTCCGCTGCCAGTATATGGTCCCCGCCATCCACCCCGTGGGGGCGGTGGCGGGGACCATGGCCGTTGGCCGGGGATTGCGCCATCTGCGGATGGCGCTGGAAACGACGGGGGATTTCGCGCCTTGCGAGGCGCGACCAGAGGCGCTGCCTCTGGACTCCGCGATTTTTTTGTAAAAAAATCGAGTAAAAACTTTCTATTTCCAGGCTTCACACAGGGCGGCGGCTCCGTCCTGGAGCTGCCGGTCACTGAGGTCGGCAAATCCCAGCAGCACCTTGCCGTCATAGGGACACGGACCCATAAAATAGGGGGAAATGGGATAGACCCGGACACCGTGGTCCAACGCAAGCCGGCATAGTTCGGATTCCGTGCGGCCGGTTTTCGACTGCATTGTCAGATGGTGACCGGCGGCCTCACCGATGATGTGCATGGTGTGGTCCAGCGGGGCCAGGGCTTCCACCAGCGCTTTGCGTTTGGCCCGGCAATAGACCCGCATCCGGTTCAGATGGGTCTCAAAGTGGCCCCGTATAAGAAATTCCCGCAGGGCCAGCTGCTCCATGGTGGACACCTGACAGGCAAATCCGCTGTATTCCTGCCGGTAGAGGGTCAGCAGCTGGGGCGGCAGCACCAGATAGGCCAGACGCAGCGCCGGGGCCACACTGCGGGAAAAGGTGCCCAAATAAATGACCCGGTCGTTGGGGTCAATGCTTTGCAGCGACGGCATGGGGCGGGCGTCGTAGCGGAACTCCGAATCGTAGTCATCCTCCAGAATGTAGCGAAACGCCCCTTGACCGGCCCAGTTCAGCAGCCGGGCCCGGCGGCCCATGGGCATGGACAGGCCCAGGGGGTACTGGTGGGAGGGTGTGGTGTACAGCAGTACATGGTCCAGCTGCTCCAACGGCTCCACCATGACGCCCTGGCGGTCGATCTCCGCCGGGAGGACCCGGTGGCCCATCCGGGCAAACAGCCGGTATCCCCGGTTGTAGACGGGGTTTTCCACGGCCATGGTGCAGTCGTTGGGCAGAATATAACTGAGCATGCTCAACAAGGCATCGGTACCGGCTCCCAGGACCACTTGTTCTACGGTGCAGCGGACGCCGCGGGCGGCGTAGAGATAGTCGGCCACGGCCTGCCGAAGTCCTGGGTCCCCCTGGGCTTCCGTCCGCCGGAGGGCGTCCGGCTCACTGAGAGCGCCCCGGAGAAGCCGCTGCCACACGGAAAAGGGGAACTTTTCTTTTGCCACGCCGCCGGGGTGAAACTCGATGACCGGGGCCTGGGACCGGGGCGGCGGGGATGCTACGGTCCGATGGGGCAGGGACAAATTCTGTACGCTTTCAATACCCAGTACATAATAGCCGCTGCGGGGCCGGGACTCCACAAAGCCCTCCGATTGCAGCTGACCGTAAGCGCCGTCGATGGTGTTGATGCTGACTTGCAGTTCGTTGGCCAGGGCGCGTTTGGAGGGCAGCCGCGTCCCGGCGGCCAGCTGGCCGCTCTGGATTTGTTCCCGCAGCTGGCGGTAGATGGACAGGTAGAGGGGACCGTCCTGGTCGGACAAGAGCAACATACACGTTCTTCCTTTCCAAAACGCGGGTGCCGAAGTTCCCCCGGCACCCGCGCTGCATCTGTATGGTTATCAACCGCCGAAGCCGCCGCCCCGCCTGCCGCCGCCGAAGCCGCGGGAGCTTCCAAAGCCGCCGCCACGGCTGCCGCCGCCAAAACCGCCGCTGCCAAAACCGCCTCTGCCGCCGGAGGGTCGGTCTCCGCCGCCGTGGTCGTGGCCACTGTGATGATGATGGTGGTGGTGTCTGTACCGGCCATAGGGCGGGCCGCCGAAACCGCCATTGCTGCTGTCCACGTTGCAGACGGATACAATGACAATGGAAATGCCGAAGACCACCAGCAGCACAATGACCAGAATCAGGAGGGCCTGCATACCGTTGCTTATGCCGTCCTGAGCCGTCACAGTGTCTTCGTACCAGGTATAGAGGTCCGGAAACAGCTCCGTCAAAATCTCGTTGGCGTCCTCGGTGACGCTGCGGCTGTCAAAGCAGGCTGTTACGGTGGTGGTCAATGTCTGGTCCACATAGGAGCTGATATCGGCGCCGGGCTGCATGTACCAGCGGCCCGAAGCGGCGTCCAGCAGCAGGATCATGTCCCACCCGCTGAGATCGCCCTTGGCAGCCCAGTCCTCGGCACGGGTCTGGAGGTCCGCGCCGCCGCTGTCCTCCGTGACCACGGCCACAATGCTGCCCCAGCCGTGGTCCAATGCACCCATATAAGATGCTACAAGTTGCTCTGTGTCATCGCTGAGCAGATCGGCCTCGTCGGCAATCCAGTCCAGATAGCTGCTGTAATTGGTCTTGCCGTATTCCAAAGGCGTTTGGTCGGCCGCCGTCTCATTGGGTCTGGCGAAAAAGCCGTAAGCGCAACAGCCCACGATCACCACAGCCGTCAATATGATAGCAAAAATGCGGTTTTTCAGTAGTTTCATGGGAATACCGTCCTAACTGTCATGGAGAGGAAACACCTCAACCACGAACCTCCAGCAGCTTCTGTTTCAGCTCGCCCTCGATGCGGCGCAGCTCGGCTTCGGCCTCCCGGCGCTTCTGGGCGCCCTCGGTTTGGATTTGCAGGACTTCGTCCAGGGTGGAGATCAGGCTTTGATTGGTGTGCTGCAGCGTCTCAATGTCCACCACGCCACGCTCAGAGGCCCGTGCCGTCTCTACAGTGGCTAGTTTCAGCTTGTCGGCGTTCTTCCGCAGGAGTTCGTTGGTCATGTCGGTGACCTGCCGCTGGGCCTCCATGGCCTGCTGGGTGTGGTGGGTGCCCAGGGCCAGCACCATCTGGCTCTTCCACAGGGGAATGGTGTTGATGATGGTGGTCTGAATCTTCTCGGTCATGATGGTGTTGTTGTTCTGAATCATGCGGATCTGCGGGGCCATCTGAATGGAAATGACACGGGTCAGCTCCAGGTCATGGAGCTTCTTTTCAAACCGCTGGCAGAGGTTGGCGTAATCGTTGGCCGCCTGGGCGTCCTCGGCGGAACCGCTGGCTTGGGCCTTCTGCTGCAGCTGGGCCAGGGTGGTGGTCCGCTCCTGCTGGAGCTTCTCCTTACCGGCCAGAATATACATGGTCAGCTGCTTGTAGTATTCCAGATTCTTCTGGTACATCTGGTCCAGAATGGCCACGTCTTTCATCAGGGTGATCTGGTGCTTTTCCAGCTGGCCGGTGATCTTGTCCACATTGACCGCGGCCTTCTCATATTTGGCCTTTAACGTCTCAATGCTGCGGCCCGCCTTGCGGAAAAAGCCGAAAAGTCCCTTCTTTTCCTCTTCCTCCTCGGCGTCAAAGCCCCGGAGCTCCACCATCAGGGAACTGATCATGTCGCCCACCTCGCCCAGGTCCTTGGTGCGGACCGAGGACAGGGCGCTCTCGGAAAAATCGGTGACGTTTTTCTGTGCCGCCACGCCGTATTGCAGAATCTGGGTGGAATTGGTCAGGTCGATCTGCTGGGCGAAGGTATGGACGGCTTCCTGCTCGGCTGCGCTGAGCTTTTGCAGCTCATCGTCGGCCTGGGGCGCCGGAGCGGGCTCGGGCTTGGTAGTCTCCTGGGGCTCCAGGGTCAGCTCGGGGGTCAGGGTCAACTGGGGAATCTTCTCATCCATGCTGCATTACTCCTTCGTCGTAAAATCCTTGGTATCCCGCAGGCCCTGGGCCTGCAGCATCTGTTCCATGACGGTGATTTCTGCGTTGATATCCACCACATCCTGGGCAAACAGACTGTCCAGCTGCCGTGCAAAGGCTTCACGGATGGTGTGGAGCATTCCGGCAATGCGGCCCATGGCCTCCTGAATGTCTCCCGTGTCCAGCCCCTGGCTCTGGAGCGCCACATAGCGTTCCAACAGCGTAATGGTGGTGGGTAAATAGTAGTTGAGGAACTGGCGGCAGCGCGGTACGTACTGCTTGTCCGCTTCCAGACGGGCAAAAATTTTACGGGTCAAATCCTCCAGAGCCGACAGGTTCTCGGAGATGTCCTCATCGGGAATCTGTTCGTTGAGACGGCGGATGGCCGCGATGGATTCCCGGCCCTGCCGGATGACCTCGTCCAGCTCCTGGTCGCCGGTGTCCGGCTCCGGTTCCGGCGCCTCCACCTGGACGGTGGTACCGGGGAAGAAAACCCGCATGAGGAAGTACCCGCCCACGGAGAGGGCGGCACAGATCACCACGTCCAAAAGACGATGGAGCCCCGTGATCAGGGTATAGACCAGCCAGACGGCGGCAATGGTATAGATGGGAACCACCGACGGCTTGCGGACAGATTGCATCATAGACACACCAACTTTACTACAGGAATGCGGTTTCCCGGTGAAATGCTATAGATTCATCTTACCCATTTCAGGCCCCGGTGTCAACTGCATCTGTCGTTGACAGGGGAGAACGGGAGGGATATAATGAACACAACCCCATGGGGCCGTCCGATGGACGGCCCCTATCTGAAGCGGCCGGCAGGGCCTGCGCGGGAGTCGAGAGCCTACCTGCCATGGTGGCCGCATACTCAAGTTTATGATGGAACTCCCGCCATTGTGACACCATTCGATGTTTTTTGGAGGTTCCACCTATGCAGTGTAAAGTCGCACCGTCCATTTTGTCGGCCAACTTCAACCGCCTGGGCCAAGACATCGCCCGGTGCCGGGAGACCGGCGCCGACTATCTTCATTTTGACGTGATGGACGGCAATTTTGTCCCCAATATTTCCTTTGGCCTGCCGGTGCTGGAGTCGGTCCGCAAGGAGACCGACATGGTGCTGGACGTCCATCTGATGATCGATCGGCCGGTTCGTTATGTGGAGCGGTTCTGCCAGGCCGGGGCCGATATCGTCACGGTCCACGTGGAGGCCGACACGGAGGAGAACACCCGCAAGGCCCTGGAGCTGATTCGCGGCTGCGGCAAGCGGGCCGCCGTCAGCGTTAAGCCCAAAACCCCCGCCGAGGCCGTGCTGCCGTTCCTGGAGCTGTGCTCCATGGTGCTGGTCATGACGGTGGAGCCGGGCTTCGGCGGCCAATCCTTCATGGCCGATATGATGCCCAAGGTCACGGCCATTCGCCGCTATATCAGCGAGAAGGGTCTGGACTGCGAGGTGGAGGTGGACGGCGGTGTGGCCCTGGACACGGCCAAAACCTGCGCTGACGCCGGCGCCAATGTGCTGGTCACCGGCAGCGCCTTTTTCAAGGCCGCCGAACCGGCCGCCTTTGTGGAAGCGCTCCACGGCTTGGCGGTGCGCGCATGAGGGCCATGCACTACCGGGGTCTCAAACAGGCGGCGCGGCGCTGTCTCCGGGACAGCCACACCCCCTACCGCCGTCTGACGCTGCTGTTTCTCCTGTGCTTCCTGGGCCTGTCGATGCTCTGCGATTTGATTTCCTTTTATCTGGAACACCGCCTGGAACAGGAGACGGGCTTCGGCACCATCGCGCTGCAAAATCAGGCGGATTTGTTCAACGTTTTGTCCATGGTGGGGCTCAGCGTTGTGGGCAGCCTGTGGAACGCGGGCTACAGCTGGTTTGCGCTGCGCATCAGCCGGGGACAACCGGCGTCCTTCGGGGATTTCTTCCAGGGATTCCGGCTGGTGAGCCGGGTCCTGGCGGTGGTTGTGCTCCAATCCATCCTTATCGCCGCCTGGTCTATGCTGTTTCTGCTGCCGGGCTTGGTGGCCATGTACCGCTATCGGATGGCCGTCTTTGCCGTGCTGGACGACCCAGACCTGGGGCCGCTGCAGGCGTTGTCCTACTCCTCCCGGCTGACCTACGGCCATAAGATGGAGCTGCTGATGCTGGACCTGCGGTTCTTCTGGTATTACGGTACGTTGTTCCTGGTGCAGCTGGCAGTTATGGCCTATAATTATGGTTTCCTGCCGGTGGGCGCTTATACGGACCGGGGCTACTGGACGATATATATTCTCTATCAGGGCGTTATGCTGCTGGTGGAAACGCTGGCGCTGGCCTATGTGACGGCCACCCAGGCTCATGCGTTCAACTGGCTCCAGACCCTGGACCGGGACCGCATGGAAGACCTGCGCCGCAGCTACGGCGGCGGATACCCTATGTGAATGGGAACGAAACAGGAAAAGGGCTGTTGCAGAATGGTTGGATTCTGCAACAGCTCTTTGGTGTATGATGGCGGTTATCGAAAGTTCGGCAGGCATACCCGTTTGATCTCGTAGGGCGGGACCTGCGTGTCCCGCCACTGGTATGCACCATCGACCACCAACAACGTAGGGGCCGGCATCCTTGACGGCCCCGGACAAATTGTGCCATGGGCGCGTCAGGGATGCCGCGCCCTACGGATGTGGATGCGGATTCGCCCCAGTGCCGTCCAGTAATCGCCGGTGTTGCCGCACGGCAGGACACACAGGTCCCGCCCTACAAATACAATTCAAGCCCCATACTGTACTTCGTATAACCGCCATACATGGAAAGCAGATGGGGCCTGTGACAGAACAAAACCGGGGCAGCGTCAGCTGCCCCGGTTCGCGTATGTGTACAATTTGGAATCAATGGGTCAGGAAGAAGGTCAGGGTGAAGAGAATGCCGATGACCCAGGTGGCTGCCTTGATCTCGCGGGCCTTGCCGGTGAACAGGGCAATGATGGTCCAGGAGATGATACCAAAGGCGATGCCGAAGGAAATGCTGTAGGTGAACGACATCATGGCGATGGTCAGGAAAGCCGGGACGGCGATTTCCGGCGTGGTCCACTCGATATCGCGGACACAGTTCATCATCAGCACACCCACATAGATCAGCGCCGCCGCGGTGGCGTAGGTGGGAATCAGCTGGGCCAGAGGCGCCAGGAACATGGCGATGAAGAAGAACAGGGCCGTGAACATGGAGGACAGACCGGTGCGGCCGCCCTCGCCGATGCCGGCGGAGGACTCCACAAAGGTGGTGACGGTGGAGGTACCGCAGATGGCGCCGCAGGCGGTGGCCACGGCGTCGGCCAGCATGGCCTTGTCCATGTTGGGGACGTCGCCCTGCTTGGTCAGCAGGTTGCCGCGGGCGCAGGCACCGTAGAGGGTGCCCAGGGTGTCGAACATATCCACCATGCAGAAGGCCAGGGCTGTGGTCAGGAACATGACGATGAAACCGCCGGTGCCGTTGGCGGCAATATAGGCGGAGAAGTCAAAGCCCTCTGTGAAGACCTTGAACAGGGACAGCTCGGCAAACTCCCGGAATGCGGTAAAGGGGTTGAAGTTCATACCGGCAAAGAAGCCTTCATAGAAGCCGGGAACCGTGAAGCCCAGGACGTAGTAAGCCACAGCGCCGCCCAGGATGCCCCACAGGACTGCGCCCTTGACGCCGCGCTTGGTGAGAATGGCAATGGCCAGAACGGCGAAGAAGGTGACCAGCATGGGCATGATGGAGCCCCAGGTGGCGTTGCCGGAGTACAGGTTGAAGGAAGCCAGACCCACCAGAGTGGAGCTGTCCACCACGAGACCGGCGTTTTGCAGGCCCAGGAACGCAATGAACAGACCGATACCGGCGGGGATAGCCATACGGACGGCGGCGGGGATGGCGTCAAAAATCTTCTTGCGCAGGCCGGTGACGGTCAGCAGGATGAAGATGATGCCGTCGGCCAGGACCAGCACCAGGGCGTTGGCATAGCTGAGGCCCAGGTTGAAACAGACGGTGTAGACGAAATAGGCGTTGAGGCCCATGCCGGAGGCCTGGGCCAGGGGCAGGTTGGACAGCAGACCGATGAGCACCGTGCCGATGACGGCGGAGATGGCCGTAGCAATATACACAGCGTTGTAGGTGACCTGGCCTTCCAGCTCGGCAAACATGCCAGCGTTGACCATGAGGATGTAGGCCATGGCCATAAAGGTGGTGAAGCCGGCGACAAGCTCGGTGCGGACTGTGGTGCCGTGCTCCTTCAGTTTAAAGAATTGTTCCATTGCATTACCCTCCGTTTCCGGGGTCCGCGGTGAAAAAAGGACCAAACGCCTGCTGTACACCTGTTCTGCTACAGATTTTTCCGACGTCTGATCCATTCCCACGGGCCACATGTTAAGATTCTATGAACAGTATAATCGACTGGTAACGAAAATACAATGGATTGGGCATTGTGTTTTTGCTCAAAAAACGAATGCAAAATTTGTCAGAATGGCAAACAGATTTTGCGGCCTGACCGGTGAATTGACAAGAACTATTGGGCGGTTTATAATGAATTGTACAAAAAACGCCCTGTAACACCGTGTTTGTAAAGGAGAAGAACTGCTATGTATCATACTATGACCATTGCCGGTGTGAAACGGGACCTGCCGTTGTGTCCCGTCACGGACGAGCTGCAAATTGCGGCTTTTGTGATTTTCGGGGATGTGGAGCTGACCTGTGCCAGCGCCAAGGCGCTGCTGGAAAAGGCGCCGGAATTCGATTATATGATTACCGCCGAGGCCAAGGGCATCCCGCTGATTCATGAGATGGCCCGCCAGAGCGGCCGCAACACGTACATTCTGGCCCGCAAGGGGCCCAAGCTCTACATGCGGGACGTGCTGGATGTGGCGGTCCGCTCCATCACCACCGCCAAGGAGCAGCACCTCTATCTGGACGGCGAAGACGCCGCCAAAATGAAGGACAAGCGCATTCTCATTGTGGACGATGTGATCTCCACCGGCGAGTCCCTCCTGGCCATTGAACGGCTGGTGGAGGCCGCGGGCGGCATTGTGGCGGGCCGCATGGCCATTCTGGCCGAGGGCGAAGCACAGCAGCGGGATGATATCATCTATCTGGAGAAGCTGCCGGTCTTTGACGGCCAGGGCAACGTGTTGTAAAAAAACATCCCCCTGGGGGGCTTGCGGCGGCGGATGGAGTCTGGTACTATCCTATCAGACTTTACCGGAGGTATTACCTTATGGATCTTGCCGTCAGAAACCGAGCCTACTGGACCGAGCGCGCCCCCTCCTATACGGTGGACGTGAAAACGAATATTGCCCACGGCGGCCGCGAAATGTGGCGCAACGCCCTGGCCAACCACCTGCCCGAGGGAGACTGCCTGCGCATTCTCGATATCGGCACCGGCCCCGGCTTCTTTGCTATTCTGCTGACGGAGATGGGCCATCAGGTCACCGCCGCCGACTATACCCCCGCCATGCTGGAGGAGGCCCGGCGCAACGCCGGTGATCTGGCCGAAAAAATCGAGTTCCGCCAGATGGATGCCCAGGCGCTGGAGTTCCCCGACAACACCTTTGACGTGGTGGTGAGCCGCAACCTGACCTGGAATCTGCCGGACCCGGAGCGGGCCTACCGCGAGTGGTTCCGGGTGCTGAAGCCCGGCGGGCGGATGATCAACTTCGACGCCGACTGGTACGGCTACCTGTTCGATGAGAAAAAGCGGGTGGCCGTGGCCCAGGACCGGGACAATGTCCGCCAGGAGGGCTGCACCGACTACAACGCCTACGAAAAAGCCGATGAGATGGAGCAGATTTCTCTGCTGCTGCCCATGGGCCGCGTCAACCGTCCCGACTGGGACATTCAGACGCTGCTGCGCTGCGGCTACCATCGCATCTACACCGATACGGAGGTCTGGAAGCTAACCTGGGACAACGAGGAAAAGGTCAACTTCGCAGCCACCCCCGGCTTTATGATCTGTGCTGACAAGTAACGAATGGACCCGGCGGTGCTGTCCCGGACAGCACCGCCGTTTTTCTGACCATCCCCCTAAGGGGGATACCATGAATGGAAAGGGGGCTGGGCCCATGAACCGTTCCGCCGGTTCCTACATTGTGCGGCGGCTGCTGCAGCTGATTCCACTGCTGCTGGGCGTAACGCTGCTGACCTTCGCCATGCTGCGGTTTGCCGCCGGTGACGCCGTGGAACTGCTCTATGAGAACTTGGGCACCAGCGTTTCCCAGGCGGTTCTGGACGCCAAGCGGGCGGAGCTGGGACTGGACCAGCCCTTTTTTGTCCAGTATGGCCGCTGGCTGTGGGACCTGCTCCACGGCGATCTGGGCACCTCCTGTGTCTCCGGCGTGCCGGTGCTGCCCACCCTGCTGTCCAAGGTTCCGGCCACGCTGCTGCTGACGGGGGCTTCTCTGGGGCTGACCATCCTGATTTCCGTGCCCCTGGGCATCGTCTCGGCGGTGTTCCATGGCCGGTGGATTGACTACCTGATCCGGGCCGTCAGCTTTGTGGGCAACTCCCTGCCCAACTTTTTCGCGGCATTGCTGCTGCTGCTGATTTTCGCCGTCAAGCTCCGGTGGCTGCCGGTCATCGATTTGGGCGGCGGCGGCAGTCTGGTGCTGCCGTCGGTGACGCTGGCCCTGGCCATGTCGTCCCGGTACACCCGGCAGATTCGGGCCGCCGTGCTGGAAGAGCTGGAACAGGACTATGTGACCGGTGCCTTGGCCCGGGGTGTGGGACGGAAAACCGTGCTGTTTTCCAATGTGCTGCGGGCGGCCATGGGCACCATTGTCACCCTGCTGGCCATGTCGGCGGGCAGCCTTCTGGGCGGCACCGCCATTGTGGAATCCATCTTTTTGTGGGACGGCGTGGGCAAACTGGCTGTGGACTCCATCGCCATGCGGGACGCGCCGGTGGTGCTGGCCTACGTCCTCTGGACGGCCATCCTCTATGTACTGCTGAATCTGGCGGCGGATTTGCTGTGCCGCCGCCTGGACCCACGGGTGCGGCTGGGAGAGGAGGGACAGCCATGAGTACCAAACTGCGGGTGCGGCTCTGCGCCGCTCTGGCCCTGGCCGTGGTGCTGCTGGCGCTGCTGTCGCCGTGGCTGACGCCCTACGACCCCAACGCCCAGGACATGATGGGGGCATTGCAGCCGCCGTCGGCGGACCACTGGCTGGGCACCGATTCCCACGGTCGGGATGTCCTGTCCCGCGTCATTGCCGGTGCCCGGACCAGCGTCTTTTCCGCGCTGATTCTGGTGGCCGTCTCCGCCGTGTCCGGCAGCGTCATCGGCATTGCCTGCGGCTGGTTCGGCGGATGGCTGGACACCCTGCTGCTGCGGCTGGGCGACCTGTTTCTGGCCTTCCCCGGCATGGTGCTGGCGTTGGCTGTGGCGGGGCTGCTGGGCGGCGGCATGGGCAACGCCATTCTGGCCATTGCCCTGGTGTCCTGGCCCAAATATGCCCGTCTGGCCCGGAGCCGGACGCTGACGGTCCGGGGCGCGCCCTATCTGACCGCCGCCCGCATGGCGGGCAACGGCCCGGCCCGGCTCATGGCCCGCCACATTCTGCCCAATATTGCGGGCCCTTTGCTGGTGACGGCGTCTCTGGACATCGGCACCATGCTGATGGAGCTGGCGGGCCTGTCTTTCCTGAACCTGGGAGCCCAGCCGCCCACGGCGGAATGGGGTTCCATGATGAGCAAGGGCCGCAGTCTTATCCAGACGGCCCCCTGGACCATTCTCGGCCCCGGTGTGGCCATTTTCCTCACGGTACTCATTTTCAATCTGCTGGGCGACAGCCTGCGGGACCATCTGGACCCCCGCCGCAGAGCCCGCAAAAAGGAGCAAACCTCATGAAGCGTTCAAACCTGATTCCGGCGGCGTTGCTGCTGGCCCTGACCCTCACCGCCTGCGGCTCCACGGCCGGAACCACGGAGCAGACGGCGGGGGAGACGGTTTTCCGCTACGGTACCGTGGCCTATGGCCCGGAAATGGCCAACGCGGGATTGAACCCCCACGAAGCCTATTCCGGCTGGTCGGCGGTCCGCTACGGCGTCGGAGAGACGCTGTTCCATCTCAGCGAGACCATGGAATTGGAGCCGTGGCTGGCGGAGAGCTGGGAGTGGGTGGACGACACCACCTTATCCATTACCCTGCGCGACGGCGTCACCTTTTCCAGCGGCCGGGCCTTGGACGGCCAGGCCGTCAAGGAATGTCTGGACCATCTGGTTGCCGTCCATGACCGGGCTCCCGGCGATCTGAACATTGCTGCCATCGAAGCCGACGGCCAGACGGTGACCATCACCTGCAACGCCCCGAACCCGGCGCTGCCCAACTATCTCAGCGACCCCTATGGGGCCATCATTGACATGGACTACGGCACCGACGGTGTGGACGAGACGCGGAACGTGGCCGGTACCGGCCCCTTTGTGGCCTATGAGGTGGCCGACGACCACATCTACTTGAACAAGAACGAAACGTACTGGGGCGGTGTGCCCCAGGTGGACCGGGTGGAGGTCCGCTCCATCACCGACGGCGACACGCTGACCATGGCCTTGCAGGCGGGACAGCTGGACGCGGTCCAGGGATTGCCCTATGCCAGTCTGCAACTCTTTGCGGACGAGAGCCAGTATATCATCTCCTCTGCCGATACCTCCCGTGTGTTTTTCGGGGCCTATAACTATGAGACGGAAGCCTTGCAGGACATTCGGGTGCGGCAGGCCATCGCCATGGCCATCGACAAGGACAGCTTTACAGAGGTGCTGCTCCACGGCAACGGTACCCCCGCCGTGGGCCCTTTCTCCTTTGACACCGACGGCGTGACCGCCCCGACCTATGACCCGGAGACTGCCCGGTCCCTGCTGGCCGAGGCCGGTTGGACCGACAGCGACGGCGACGGCCATGTGGACCAGGACGGCCAGCCCCTGACCATCCGCTGGCTGACGTATCCGGGGCGGCAGGAATTGCCGCTGCTGGCCGAAGCGGCCCAGGCCACTTTGCAGGAGGTGGGCATTCAGGTGGAGATCAACTCCACGGCCAACCACCTGGGCGTCTTGGAGTCCGGCGACTGGGATGTGTATGTCAGCGCCTTTGTGGCGGCTCCCACCGGCGACCCGGCTTACTTCTTCACCACCCACTGTCTCGACAGCTCCGCCAAGAACCGGGGCGGGTACCACAGTGATAAACTGGAAGCCCAGGCGGCCCAGCTGGCCGGGACCTTTGACCCGGCGGAACGGGCGGATTTGGGTACGCAGATGAGCCAGACCATTCTGGACGACTGCGGTTACTTTTTCGCGTCGTATCTGCGGATGAATTTTGTGATGAACAACCGGGTGACGGGTTTTACGGCCCATCCCTCGGACTACTATGAGATCACGGCCCAGCTGAGCGTGGGCCAATAGGAGGGGGTTCCATGGCCCTGCTGGAGGTCCGACAACTCCATATCGCCTATGACCGCCGCCCGGTGGTGGAGGACGTGTCCTTTGCCGTGGAGCCGGGGGAAATCCTGGGGGTGGCCGGAGAGTCCGGCAGCGGCAAAAGCACCATTCTGCGGGCGGTGCTGGGGCTGCTGCCCCCCGGCGGCGCAGTCACCGGGGGAACCATGGCCTTTGACGGCACGGCATTGACCGCCGAACGCCAGTGGCGGGCCCTCCGGGGCCGCCGCATGGGCATGGTTTTCCAGAACAGCGGGGCCTCCCTCTGCCCGGTCCGTACCGTGGAGGCCCAGGTCCGGCAGGTCCTGGGCCGGGGCGTCTCCCGCCGGGAGGCGGAACGGCTGGCCCTGCCCCTGATGGAACAGCTGGGTCTGCCGGAGGGCGTCCGCGTTCTGCGCAGCTACCCCATGGAGCTGTCCGGGGGCATGTGCCAGCGGGTGGGCCTGCTGCTGGCCATGCTGCTGGAGCCGGAACTGCTCCTGTGCGACGAACCCACGTCGGCATTGGATGTGCTGGGCCAGCGGGAGGTTATGGAGACGCTGAAGCGTCTGCGCCGGGACCGGGGTACGGCCATGGTTCTGGTGACCCATAATCTGGCCCTGCTGGAATCGGTGGCCGACCGGGTGCTGATTTTGAAGCATGGCCGGACCGTGGAGCAGGGGAGCGCCGCCCAGGTGCTCACCGCACCCCAAACCGACTACACCCGGCGGCTGCTGGCCGCCGTGCCGCGACTGAGGAGGAGCTTATGACGCCGCTGCTGGAAGCCCGAGACGTGTGCCGGACCTTTCGCCGGGGACGGCAGACGGTGACGGCCCTCGATCATGTGTCCCTGACGCTGTCCCCCGGCGAAGCGCTGGGGGTGGTGGGACAATCGGGCAGCGGCAAGACGACGCTGCTGCGGATTCTGGCCGGACTGCTGCCCGTTTCGGCGGGACAGGTGCTGCTGGAGGGCAGCTCCCTGGAGACCATGCCCCGCCGCGCCGTCTGGCAGACCATGCAGATGGTTTTTCAGACGCCCCAGGATTCCTTCGACCCCCGCCAGACATTGGGCGGGGCCATCGGGGAAGCATTGGTCAACTACGGCGTCCCCCGGAACCGGGCGACGGCGGAGACGGCGGTTCTGTTAGAGCGCTGCGGCTTGCCGCCGGAGCTGGCGGGCCGCTATCCCCATGAGGTCAGCGGCGGCCAGTGCCAGCGGGCCGCCATCGCCCGGGCGCTGGCCCCACAGCCCCGGCTGCTGCTGTGCGACGAGGCCACGGCGTCTCTGGACGTGACGGTCCAGGCCCAGATCATGGAGCTGCTGAACGGGCTGCGGCAGCAGGGCATGGCCTTTGTCTTTGTGAGCCACGACCTGTCTCTGGTGCAGCAATTTTGTAACCGCGTCCTGGTGCTGCGGGGCGGCGTGGCGGAGGAGTCCGGCGACACGGACCAGGTGCTGCTCCAACCCCGGTCCCCCTATACCCAACGGCTGGTGGAAGCGTCGTTTTAAGGCAACGCCGCATAATTTGACAGGAGGACTGGACCAAAAGGGCCGGTCTCAGGACCGCAGGCAAATTGTGCGGTGTTGTCTGACGGAAAAGTTTTTTCCACAAACTGGTCTGCTGTCTTGACAACGGCCCCGGAAATCGGTACTCTAAAGATAGTCTATACAAGGGGGTACTCACTATGAAAAAACGCATTGGCATTCTCACCTCCGGCGGCGACTGCCCCGGCCTCAACGCCACCATCCGCGGCGTGGCCAAGGCGCTGTATCAGCGCATGGGCAATAATGTGGAGATCATCGGTATCGCCAACGGCTATTCGGGACTGATCAACGGCGATTACCGCGTCATGCAGCCCTATGAGTTTTCCGGCATCCTGACCGTGGGCGGCACCATCCTCGGCACCAAGCGCACCCCCTTCAAGCTGATGCGCGTCATCGGTGACGACGAGGTGGACAAGGTCAGCGCCATGAAGAAAAATTACAAGGAAATGAAGCTGGATTGTCTGCTGTGCCTGGGCGGCAACGGCACCCACAAGACGGCCAACCTCCTGTCGGAGGAGGGGCTCCACGTCATCGGCCTGCCCAAGACCATCGACAACGACATCTACGGCACCGACGTGACCTTCGGCTTCCACACCGCCGTGGACATTGCCACCGAGTCCATCGACCGGGTTCACACCACCGCGGGCAGCCACAGCCGCTGCATGGTGGTGGAGCTCATGGGCAACAAGGCCGGATGGCTGACGCTGTACGCGGGCATCGCCGGCGGCGCCGATATCATCCTGATTCCCGAGCTGCCCTACAACATTGAAAACGTCTGCGCCGCCATCACCAAGCGGGCCGAGCAGGGCAAGAACTTCTCCATTCTGGCCGTGGCCGAGGGCGTCTACGACGTGGAAGAGGCCAAGATGAAGAAGAAGGAGCGGGCCGCCAAGCGGGCCGAGCAGGGCATCACCACGGCCACCCACCGCATTGCCCATCAAATCGAGGAAATGACGGGCTTTGAGACCCGGTTCTGCGTCCCCGGCCATATGCAGCGCGGCGGCAGCCCGTCGCCCTACGACCGGGTGCTGGCCACCCAGTTCGGCACCTACGCCGCCAAGCTGGTGGAGGAAGAAATCTACGGTGTTACCGTGGCCATGAACAACAATCAGGTGGTGGCCAACCGCCTGGAGGACATTGCGGGCAAGAGCCGTCTGGTCCCCGAGGACCACGGTATGCTCCATGTGGCCCGCCGCATGGGCCTGTGCCTGGGCTGAGCGCCCTCCAAATCATACCATGCCCCTCCGGGATGCTGCGGCATCCCGGAGTTTTTTTGCCCCCGGGCACGGATAGACGGATACTCGGCTGAGTTACATTCTATAATGTCTGATTTCGCAAAAAACACGTTATATGTATGTAAAATGATAACTTTTAACTTGATTTCCAGGGCGTCAGCAACGATACTGAATTTTGGTATGACACGCCGCGAAGCTCCGCCGCAAAAATCATAGGTACAACGTTGTAAGGCGGCGGATGGGTGTCAGCCAAGAAAGGCGACAACACATGAAAAACCGACCCCTGAAATGGAAACTGCTGCTATCCTATGGCGTGATTTTTTGCTTTGTACTGATTCTGGGCGCGGCCTCGGTCGCGGTGGTCCATACGCTTTCCAACCACAATCTGGAGTATGCCAACCGGATTCTCCCGGCGGTGGAGGACATGGGCCAGGCCCGTCGGCATATGGTTTCGGTGCGCTGCGGTCTGCTCAATGCCCTGGTCTGCCGGACGGAGGAGGAGTACCAGCAGATCAGCAGCGAAATGGAAACCGACCGGGAGGCGCTGTATGCGTCCCTGGTCGCCATTGCGGACCAGATGCCCCAATTTACGGAACAAGTGGCGGCCATTCGGGCGGAGCTGGAGAGCGTGGCGGAATACAACCGGCAGATTATGAAGCTGGCCCATCTGTTTACCAATACCCTCATGCGGGAGCAGGCCTATCAGCTGTACCTGGACCGGTATGCCGTGGCCTTTGACCAGGCGGCGGAAATGGTGCTGGACCTCAACGAGGAAATCGACCGGATGACACAGGAGCAGGAACAGCAGGTGGAGCGTACCCGGCAGGGCGCTCTGCTGGCGGTGCTGGTGCTGGTGGCGGCTTCCTTTGGAACGGTGATCTTTTTTACGGTTCGGATGCTTCGGTGCATCCTGGTGCCTGTGCGCAAGCTCATGGAGGGGGTCAAGGCCCTGGAGCGGGGCGATCTGGAACAGGCCGTTGTCGAATATGAATCCGCTGACGAGTTCGGCGATCTGAGCCGCACCATCACAGCCACCATGGAGCGTATGAAATTTATCATCAAGGATTTGCAGCGTTCCCTGCTGGATGTGTCCAGAGGACGCTTCAATATACAGAGTGCGGATGAGAGCCAGTATGAGGGCGAATACCGGTATCTGCGAAATTCCGTCTGTGAACTGACCCATGTACTCAGCGGGCTGATCGATCAGATTCGCACCGTGGCGGAACAGGTGGCGGCCGGTGCGGTCCAGGTGGCCGACGGCGCACAGACCTTGAGCCAGGGCTCCACGGAACAGGCCGCCGATGTACAGGCACTGGCCAACACGCTGGCCGGAATTGCCGGACAGATTCAGGGGACCACCGCGGCCATGGGACAGGTGGAAAACGGCGTTGGGGAAACGGTGACGGAGGTAACCCGCAGCACTGCCAAAATGCAGGAAATGCTGGAGGCCATGGAGGAGATGGAACAGCGTGCTGCGGAAATCGAAGCCATCATCAAGAGCATAGAAGAGATCGCGTTTCAGACCAACATTCTGGCCCTGAACGCCGCAGTGGAGGCGGCCCGGGCCGGTACGGCCGGCAAGGGGTTTTCCGTGGTGGCCGACGAGGTCCGGCGGCTGGCGACCAATACCACCGAGGCGTCTCGCAATACGGCAGCGCTGCTCCTGGAGTCTTTGCAAAGCGTCCAGCGGGGCAGGACCATTGCGGATGAAACGGCGGCTTCCCTGGGGCGGGTCTCCGATATCATCGGAACCTTGTCCGATCAGGCCCGGCAGGTCTATACGATCTCCCAGGAGCAGGACCGGGCCATCCAGCAGACCACCCAGACAGTGGAACAAATCACCGGTGTTGTGCAGGAAAATTCTTCTACAGCGGAGCAAAGCGCCGCGGCCAGTGAGGAGCTTTCGGGCCAGGCCAATCTGCTCCGGGATTTGACGGCCCAATTCCAGCTGGCTGACAGAGCTGGGGAGGACGCGAAGCTCCCCACAGGGGAAATACCCGATCTTATGGCGCTGCCGCCGCTGTAATGTCATGTGAAAAACGGAGTAGGATACATGCAGTTGACCGGAAGAAGCCGGTATGATATACTCATTGCATTTATTTGATGTGGAAAATTTGGGCAGCTGCATGACGAAACAGACCCAACGGCCCTATTTGTGATTTTTGAAAAAGGGAGAGGGAGGAGCACCATGATTCAACCGGTCACACCATCCAATCTGATGCAGGCCGCGGCCATCCATGCGGAGAGCTGGCAGGCATCCCACCGGGAAATCTGCACCCCGGAGTTTCTGGCGCTCCATACGCCGGAACGGCAGGCGCGGTATCTGGCGTCTGAAATGGAGAAAGGGGCGCGGCTCTATCTGCTGGTTGAGGATAAGCCCGTGGGGATTGTGTCCGTCCATGACAGCCGGATTGAGAATCTCTACGTTCTGCCCAGCGAACAGAACAAAGGGTACGGGACGCGGCTGCTGACGTTTGCCATGCAGCAGTGTGAAAATTGTCCCACCCTGTGGATTCTGAATACAAACACCGGTGCCAAGCGGCTCTATGAGCGTCAGGGATTTCAGCCGACGGGAAACACCGTGCAGCACACCGGCGGCTTGTATGAGCTGGAATTTCAATTCTGCCAAAAGTGATTTTGTTTGGTACGGTTTCCAGGGGATGCGGAGGAAGCACATGCAGATTGAGAAAATTACAGACAGTCGGGAACAAACGCGGATCACACGGGAGATTCTGGAGGCGCTGCCCGAGTGGTTCGGGATTCCCGAGGCGCGGGAAGCATACATACGGGAAAGCGCCGGAACGCCATATGTTTGTGCTGTGCAGAGCAATCAACCGGTGGGATTTTTGTACTTGAAGCAGACCGGCAAGGACACCATGGAAATCGCCGCCATGGGAGTACGCAAAGAAGCGCAGCGCACCGGGATTGGAACGGCCCTGCTGGAAGCGGCAAAAACCATGGCGCGGGAACAGCGCTGTTCTTTTCTGCAAGTCAAAACGGTGCAAATGGGAAAATATGAGGTGTACGACCGCACCAACCGGTTTTATCAGTCGGTTGGATTTCGGGAGTTTGAGGTGTTTCCCACCCTATGGGACGAGGGCAACCCCTGTCAGATTTATGTCATGGCGCTGTAACGGTGCTCCGTTAGCAGAAAACATAAAACCCCCGTTTGCCGGGCAGTATTGTCCAGCAAACGGGGGTTTTGTTATAAGTTACGGCTGCTGCATCTTGGCGGCAACGGTGGGATATTGCTCCAGATTGGTGTGGGGATAGAAGCTGGCGGCCCGCATTTCCTCCACAAAGGTCTCCTGCATGGCAAATTCCAGGTAGTAAATTTCCTTGGCCACCCGGTCGGCTTCCTCCGGCGTCACCCGGCCGCAGAGCAGGTCGCAGGCGCCGTCCAGGGAACTGTTGCCCACGTTGCGGAATTTTTCCCGTGGGGCGTCGGGGTAGATGCCGATGGTGATGGCCGATTCCAAATCCAGATGGTGACCAAAGGCGCCGGCCAGATAAATCCGGTCGATATCGTCCAGCGTCAGACCGGCGGTGTTCAGCAGCACCGCCACCATGGTGTGGGCCGCCGCCTTGGTCTCCGTAAACTGGCGGATATCCTCCTGGGTGAACAGCAGCGCCTCGCCGGTGGCGCTTTCCGTCTCGTCGGCGTAGGCAATGGCCCACTGGTCCTCAAAGCGGCGAATGCGGCTGCTCTTTTCCGGCTGCAAGGTACCCTGACGGTCCATCCATCCGGCCAGCAGCATTTGGGCCAGCAAATCCACAATGCCGGAACCGCAGATGCCCTTGGGCTTTTCGTTTTCGATGGTGGTGCAGGTCAGAACGCCGTCCCGGATGGTGATGGAATCCACGGCTCCGGCTCTGGCCCGCATACCGCTGCGGCTGATGCCGCCTTCCAGCGCCGGACCCGCCGCGCCCGCGCCGCCGATGAGATAGGTGTTGTTGCCCACCACCATTTCACCATTGGTGCCGATATCCAGGAACAGGGCCGTTTCCTCCCGCTGGGTCAAACCCGTGGCCAGCAGGCCGCTGATGATATCGCCGCCCAGATAGTTGGCCGTAGCCGGGAAGCAGTAGACCGGCCCCCGGACGTGAAGCCCCAGGGCGGGACCGCTCACGAGACCCGGCGACGTGACGACGGGCCGGAACGGCGTGTGGAAAATGCAGAAGGTATCCAGGCCCAGGAGGAAGTGAATCATGGTGGTATTACCGCCGATGACCATGGTGCAGACCTGGTCCGGGTCCACGCCCGCTTCGCCGCAGACGTTGTCCAGCAGGGTGTTCAGGGTGTCCACGGTGACGGCCTGCAATTCTTTCCGGTGTTTCGGATTGTCCTTCGTATAGAAAATCCGGCTGAGAATTTCGTCGCCGTAGGCCCGCTGGCCGTTGCGGACCGTGTCCTCGGCCAGAATGCTGCCGGAGGTGAAATCCAGCAGCCGCATGACCACGGTGGTGCTGCCCAAATCCACGGCTGCGCCGTAGGCACAGAGGGTGGTGTCGCCGGGCTCCACACGGGTCACGTCCCAGTGGCGGCCATTGTGGACCAGCGTCACGGTGAATCGCTCCAGGCGCAGCGTCTCATAGGACGACTGCACCACCTCCAACGGCAGACGGGCGTCCAGGCCCAGGGCCGAAAGGGCGTCGAGACAGCGCTGGACGTCATCGGTGCGGTCCGTGTCCAGGTCCGTCATGTGCAGGCATCGTTTCTGTATCCAAGGGTGTTGCATCTAAAAATCCCCATTTCTGTACGGTTGGGTTTGTATTATGGTACCGCAAACCCATGGAAAAGACAAGGGGATTGCCAATGGACAAAAAATATGGTATTGTATACCATGGAACTGTGTAACAAGATCCTGACATCAAAAAATCCTTTGCGATGGAAGGTTCGGTGTTTTCGACGCACACCCGGCAGCGGGTGGGCGCTGTTTGCCGTACCCTCCGGGTGCGGCTTTTTTGTTTGTCTCGACCCGCAAGGAGGACGAACCATGGAAACACGCATTGCGCTGCTGGCCATTCTGGTGGAGAATGAATCGTCGGTGGAAGATCTCAACGACATTCTGCACCAGTACCGCCAATATATCATCGGCCGCATGGGCATTCCCTACCGGGAAAAGCAGGTCAGCATCATGAGCATTGCCGTGGATGCCCCCCAGGACGTGATTTCGGCCCTGTCGGGCAAGATCGGCAAGCTGCCCGGCGTCAGCTCCAAGACGGCCTATGCCGGAGGGGGCCGTGGATAAGGCCGCGGCCCTGGCCCGCCGTCTGGCGGCGGGGGAGGCCCTCACCGACGGGGAACTGCTGACGCTGCTGGAGCAGCGGACGGCGGAATCGGCGGAGATTCTGCGCCGCGCCGCCGTGGAGACGGCCCGGAAAACCTTTGGAAACCAAGTGTATCTCCGGGGCCTCATCGAATTTACCAACTACTGCAAAAACGACTGTTACTACTGCGGCATCCGCCGCAGCAACCGCAAGGCGGAACGGTACCGCCTGTCTCCGGAGGTCATTCTGGCTTGCTGCGACGCGGGCTATGACCTGGGGTTCCGGACCTTTGTCCTACAGGGCGGCGAGGATGGCTGGTGGACCGACGACAAGTTATGTAATCTGATCGCCGCCATCAAGAAAAACCACCCCGACTGTGCCGTGACCCTGTCCATCGGGGAGCGGAGCCGGGACAGCTACGCCGCCCTAAAACAGGCCGGGGCCGACCGGTACTTGCTGCGCCATGAGACGGCCAATGATGCCCATTATGCCCATCTGCACCCGCCGGAGCTGCGGCTGGAACACCGCATCCGCTGCCTGTACGACCTCAAGGAGCTGGGGTATCAGGTGGGCGCGGGCATGATGGTGGGCTCTCCCGGCCAGACCCTTTCCAATCTGGTGGAGGATTTGCGGTTCTTGCAGGAATTGCAGCCCCACATGGTAGGCATGGGCCCCTTTTTGC
This sequence comes from uncultured Oscillospiraceae bacterium, assembly GCA_944385365.1. Taxonomy (GTDB): domain Bacteria; phylum Bacillota; class Clostridia; order Oscillospirales; family Oscillospiraceae; genus Avoscillospira_A. The sequence goes on from CALWWW010000005.1 coordinate 95,568, forward strand.
ATCATGGGGACACGCCCTTTGCCAATGAGCCGGACGGCTCGGCAGATTTGACGCTGTATCTGCTGTCCATGGTGCGGCTGCTGCTGCCCAAGGTCCTGCTGCCTGCCACCACGGCGCTGGGCACGGCCCTGGAGGGGGGGCGGGAGCGGGGCATTCTCCATGGGGCCAACGTGGTCATGCCCAATCTGTCCCCCGCCGACGTGCGGAGGAAATATCTTTTGTACCATGATAAGCTGGCCACCGGGGCCGAATCGGCCAACGGCCTGAACCAGCTGCGAACCAATCTGCAAGCCATCGGCTATGAAGCCGTTGTAGCCCGGGGCGACGCCCCGACACTCTGACGGGAAAGAACCTCTGACCCGCAAGAAAGAAGGAATCAATCATGTACAATCCCCATTCCCTGAAAGCCACGGAATTCATCGACCACCAGGAAATTCTCGACACCCTGGCCTATGCCGACGCCCACAAGGACGATCTGGAATTGGTGGACGCCATTCTCGACAAGGCGGCCCAATGTAAGGGCCTGAGCCACCGGGAAGCCTCGGTTCTGCTGGCCTGTGAGGACGAGACGCGGCTCCAGCGGATGTACGATCTGGCCAAGGAGATCAAGCTGAAATTCTACGGCAACCGCATTGTGCTGTTTGCGCCCCTGTACCTGTCCAATTACTGCATCAACGGCTGTGTCTACTGCCCCTACCACGCCAAGAACAAGCACATCGGCCGCAAGAAGCTGACCCAGGAGGAGGTAGCCCGGGAGGTCATCGCCTTGCAGGACATGGGCCACAAGCGGCTGGCCATCGAAGCCGGTGAGGACCCGAAAAACAACCCCATTGAATACATTCTCGAGTGCATCAAAACCATCTATTCCATCCACCACAAAAACGGCGATATCCGCCGCGTCAACGTCAACATTGCCGCCACCACGGTGGAGGAGTACCGGATGCTGAAAGAGGCCGGAATCGGCACTTATATTCTCTTCCAGGAGACGTACCACAAGGAGAGCTATGAGCAGCTGCACCCCACCGGCCCCAAGCACGACTATGACTACCACACGGAAGCCATGGACCGGGCCATGGAGGGCGGCATTGACGATGTAGGCCTGGGCGTTCTGTTTGGATTGGAGCGCTACCGCTATGAGTTTGCGGGCCTGCTGATGCACGCCGAACACCTGGAAGCCGTCCACGGCGTCGGCCCCCACACCATCAGTGTGCCCCGTATCAAGCACGCCGACGATATTGACCCCAGCGCCTTCGACAACGGCATCAGCGACGATACCTTCGCCAAGCTGTGCGCCCTGATCCGCATTGCCGTGCCCTATACGGGCATGATCATCTCCACACGGGAGAGCCAGGCCGTAAGAGAACGGGTCCTGCCCCTGGGCGTGTCCCAGATCAGCGGCGGCTCCCGTACCTCTGTCGGCGGCTACGAGGAGGAGGAGCGTCCCACCGATACGGAACAGTTCGACGTGTCCGACCAGAGAACGCTGGACGAAGTGGTCCGCTGGCTTATGGAGCTGGGCTATATTCCGTCCTTCTGCACGGCCTGCTATCGGGAGGGCCGCACCGGCGACCGGTTTATGAGCCTTTGCAAGGCCGGACAGATTCAAAACTGCTGCCATCCCAATGCGCTGATGACGCTGAAGGAATATCTGATGGATTACGCCGCCCCGGAGACAAAAGCCATCGGTGAAGCGCTGATTCAGGCGGAACTCCAGAATATCCCCAAGGACAAGGTCCGGGAGATCTGCGCGGACCACCTGCAAAAAATCGAGCAGGGCATCCGGGACTTCCGGTTCTGAGGTAGCATATGAGTATGAACGACACGCCCGCCGCCGAGCGGGTCCACATCGGATTTTTCGGCCGGAGAAACGCCGGAAAATCCAGTCTGGTCAATGCTGTGACCGGTCAGCAGCTGTCGGTGGTGTCCGAGGTCAAGGGCACCACCACCGACCCGGTCCAGAAGGCCATGGAATTGCTGCCCATGGGGCCTGTGGTCATTATCGATACGCCGGGCTTTGACGACGAGGGCCAGCTGGGGAAACTGCGGGTCCGGCAGACGAAACGGACGCTGAACCGGGTGGACTGCGCCGTTCTGGTGGTGGACGGCACCGTGGGGAAAACGGCAATCGATCAACAGATTATTGCACTGCTTGTGGAGAAAAAAATTCCCTATGTGGTGGCCTATAACAAGGCCGATCTGGGGGCTACGGCGGAGGACGACGGTCTGGCGGTCAGCGCCCTGACGGGCCAGGGTGTCTGGGAGCTGAAAGAGCAGATTGCCCGACTGCTTCCCACCGGGGACCGGAGCGGAAAACTGGTGGGCGACTTGGTACAGCCGGGAGAATTTCTGATTCTGGTGGTCCCCATTGATAAATCGGCCCCCAAAGGACGGCTGATTCTGCCCCAACAGCAGGTAATCCGGGACGCGCTGGAGGCCGGAGCCATGCCGCTGGTGGTCCGGGAAACGGAATACACCACGGCATTGGAACGATTAGGACAGCGGCCTGCCCTGGTGGTGACGGACTCTCAGGTGTTCGGCGTGGTGTCCAAGGCCACGCCGCCGGAATTGCCTCTGACGTCTTTTTCCATTCTCATGGCCCGCTATAAGGGCTTTCTGGAGGACGCGGTCCGCGGCGCTGCCGCGCTGAACGATCTGCACGACGGCGACCGGATTTTGATTGCCGAGGGCTGCACCCACCACCGCCAGTGCGAGGATATCGGCACCGTCAAGCTGCCCCGCTGGCTGCGGGAGTACGGCGGCGCGGATCTGCAATTCGAGACCTGTTCCGGCCGGGAGTTCCCCGAGGACCTGACGCCCTATCGGGTGGTGGTCCATTGCGGCGGCTGTATGCTCAACGGCCGGGAGCTGGATTACCGGAGAAAATGCGCCGCCGATGCCGGTGTACCTTTTACCAATTACGGCACGGCCATTGCCCAGGTCCACGGGATTTTGAAACGGTCCCTGGCGCCGTTTCCGGCTTTGGCCGCCCTGCTGCCATAACGCAAAACACCCGGCAGTCCGAGACTGCCGGGTGTTTTGTGCGTTTGGGGAGGAATTACTTCATGTTGCGCTCGTATTCCTCGATCATCTTCTTGACCATCTGGCCGCCGACAGAGCCGGCCTCGCGGGAGGTCAGATGACCGTTGTAGCCCTGCTTCAGGTCGACGCCGACCTCGGAAGCGGCCTCCATCTTGAACTTGTCCAGGGCCTCACGGGCTTCAGGAATAACAGCGTTGTTGTTGCTCTTCATAACAAAGTTCCTCCTTCATTTCTTTTGTCCTTTTGTCCATCGGACAGTCATAGCTTTGCCAGCGGCTTGCACAGATATGCAGGGGAAATTTTGGACAATTTAACAGATACAGAAACAAAAGAAGGAGTGTCATTCTACCAGCTATCGCAACATAACCAATCAATTCAAAATCAAAAGCCCAGGAGCCCGGCGGCCAGGTTCAGCACACCGGCCAGAACCATGACCAGAATGGGGTTCCAGCGAAACCGTTTCAACAGTACCACGCACAGGGCAAAGAGGACCACCAGAACCCAGTTGGTACCGGCCAGGGTGACGGCGGCGCCGGTACCCCAAAAGGCCGTCAGCAAAATGGACACACCGGCGGCGGCAATCAGAGCCACCACGGCGGGCCGCAGGCTGTGCAGCACACTTTGCAGCACCGACAGATTCCGATAGCGCAGATACAGCTTGGCCAGCACCGTCACCAGAATGCAGGCCGGCAGAATACAGCCCAGCGTTGCCACCAACGCGCCGGGGACGCCGGCGATTTTCATGCCCACAAAGGTGGCGGAATTGATGGCGATGGGTCCCGGCGTCATCTGGGAAATGGTGATGAGATTGGTGAATTCCGCCATATCCAGCCAGTGGTGCAGCGTCACCACCTGGCCCTGAATCAACGGCATGGCCGCGTATCCGCCGCCGAAGCTGAACAGTCCGATCTGAAGAAAGCTGAGAAACAGCTGCCAGTAGATCATTTGGCCGCCCTCCGTTTCTCCAACAATGTGCGGACCACGCCCAGCAATCCGCAGAACAGAATGATATAGACCACGTTGATCTCCAGAAAACAGGCGGCCACAAAGGAAGCGGCCAGAATCACCGTGGAAACGGTGTCCCGTTCCTCCACCACGCCCCGGCCCATGTCCCAGGCCACGGCGGCAATGACCGCGCCCACACCGGCCTGCATGCCCTCCAGAATCTTCTGAACCGCATACAGCCCCTGGAATGTCTCATAGCACAGGGACAGCAGGGAAATGATGACAAAAGGCGGCAGCACCGTGCCCACAATGGCCACCAACGCCCCCAGAGGTCCCGCCAGCTTGTAGCCGATGACAATGGCGCCGTTGACGGCAATGGCGCCGGGGGTGGACTGGGCGATGGCCACCAGGTCCAGCATTTCCTCCTCCTCAATCCAATGGTAGTGGTCCACAAATTTCTGCTTCATCAGGGTGATGATGACATAGCCGCCGCCAAAGGTAAAGGTGCTGAGATACAGCGTGGAGAGGAACAGCTTCCGCAGCAGCCGCAATCGTTGATTCATAAAAATTTCCTCCATTCCATTCGGTACCTATTATATGCAAAAACCGGGGCGCTGTAAAATGAAAGTTATCTGATCATCCTCATAGGGAAATGGCTATCATCATGGCGGCGGACCTATAGAAGCAGGGTTGAAATATTCGATAAAATCGGGTATAATGTCAGAAGTTCGCAGAAAAACCGGCTGCTACAGCCGGTTTTTCCATGTTTGACCATTTGGGAGGTGGAGTCGTTGCAGCTGTTTGAAGCCGTGCCGGGGGACTTGTTTTCCGTTCTGGCGTCGCCCAACCGGGCATTGTATGCCGAGGCGCTGGAGGTGCTGTATGAGACGTACCGGGACCATTTGAAAATTCCGGAGCAGCTCTATTATTCCATTCTGCGCAACCGGATGGAACGGCAGCTGGCCGACGCCACCTTTGACGGCGAGGACATCGACGAGGAGGAGCTGCGGGACATCTCCGGCAAGGCCCGGTTTCTCATCCGCAAGCTGTGCAGCCGCGGGTGGTTTGAAAAGGAGCGGGGCAAGACGGAGCGGAGCTTTGAGGAATATCTCATTGTTCCCGGCTACAGCAGCCGTCTGCTGGAACTGCTCCACCAGCTGCGGGAGGACGCGCCCCAGCGGGGCTATTCCTATGTGTTCAGCACCTATTCGGCACTGAAAGTGGCACGGGAGGGGGACAGCGCCTATGAAAAAATGCTGGCCCTCTACAGCGCCTACGACAACACCATGGCCCTGATCAAGGCGTTGAAGTCCGTCTATCACAACATCAAGGGCTTTTTCCGCATGCAGATGGAAATGCAGGACGTCAATGACGTGCTGGCGGCCCATTTTGACGACTTCGGCCAGCGGGTCATGGAGGCGTATATCCGTCCTCTGAAAATCCGCGATTCTGTCCCCAAATACCGGGTGCCCATCCGGCAGATGCTCAGCCAATGGATGGAGGACGACGCCGTATTGGAAGCCATGGCCCAGGCGGCGTTCCAGGACCGGCGGGGCGACACGCTGGAAGCGTGCCGGGGGGACCTTTTGGAAAAGCTCTACTGGATTCAGGAGCAGTATGAGCGTATGGAGAGCGACTATCTGGCGGAAATCGACCGGCAGGTGCGCCGCTACACCCGTGCCACAACGCAGAAATTGGAGGCCCTCAGCAATCTGGACCGGAACCTGGGCGGCAATCTGCGGCTGCTGCTGGATGGTCTGGCCGCCGGAAAGGGCCCGTCGGATTTGGGCTTTGCCCTGTACTGTCAGGAGAGCTTGACGGAGAAGAGCCTGTGGAAGCGAAAACGGGTGCCGGTCCGGCCCCGGACCCATCCGGTGGAGATGGAGGAGGAGACCGTCAGCGACGAGGCCAAGGCCCAGGCGGCGGAGCTGCTCCAATCGGCCTACAGCCGGGAGGCCGTGGAATCGTATGTCTTGGCGCGGATGGACGGGGAAAGCGGCTGCACCAGCGACGACCTGCCCCTCCGGGACGACCGGGAGTATGTGCTGAGCCTGCTGGCGGCCCTCCACGGCAGCGACCGGGACAGCGCCTACGAGGTGGAACGGCTGGAGGGCCAATACGCCAAGAACGGATATACCCTGCCGCAGCTGCGGTTTGTAAGAAAGGAGTAAGCCATGGACCTGCAAGCCATACAATCCCTGCCGGCCCGGGAGCTGGAACAGTTCCAGACCGTGTGCAACCGGCTGCTCAGCAGCACCTATGTGGCCCGGACCCGGACCCTGCCCGACCGGGGCCGGTTCCAGGACCCGGACTATACCTTTTTGACCATCCACCAGCAGCTGGTGGCCGACTATCTGGGCGTCATGGGCTGGCGGCTCCATCAGGAGGAGGTCTACGGCTACTTCTATGTGGAGCACCCCGACGAGATCAACCGCTGCGTCCTGAGCCGGGAGGAGACGGCCCTGCTGCTGGCATTGCGGCTCTATTATGAGGAACACCGGGAGCAGGCCGGACTGGAACAGGATGTCCTGTGTACGGTCCGGGAACTGCTCGATTTAGTAGTGACCGAATACGCGGTGCTGCCGGTACGGCCCAGCGTCCGGCTGGTGCGGCGGGCTATGAATCTGTTTGAGCACCACTGTGTTATTCAGCGGGTGGAGGGCACCTTCAGCCGCAACGACTGTAAATTCACCATCCTGCCCACCATTTTAACGGTGGTGTCGCCGGAGCGGGTGGAGGCTGCCGTGGAGCAGCTGCAAAACGGCAGAGAGGAGGACCGGGATGAAGAAGCTGAAGCGGATTCTGCTGATGAACTGGCTGTACTTCGGGAAACAGCTGATTGAAGTCGACGACGTAAACTTTCTCACCGGCAAAAATGGCGCGGGCAAGTCCACCGTCATTGACGCCCTGCAAATTGTGCTGCTGGGCGAGACCAGCCCCCGGAACTTCAACAAGGCTGCCAACGACAGTTCCCAGCGGACGCTGGAGGGCTATCTCCGGGCCGATATGGACGACAGCAGCCCCAAATCCCGCCGGGGCAAGGATTTTTCGTCCTATATTGCCTGTGAATTTCACGACGACCAGACGGAGGCGGATTTTGTGGCGGGCATCGTCTTCGACTGCCGCCACGACGGCACGGTCCGTCAGCAATATTTTCTCTATGACGGCATCATTCCTGCCCACTGCTTTGTGGAGAACCGCCAGACCATGAGCATTCCGGCGCTGCGGGCGTGGCTCAAGAGCATGCCCGACAGCCACGGTCAGCTGTTCGATACCAACTGGCGGTATCGAGAGGAATTGCTGAGCAAGTGGAACGTCCATACGGACCAGGTGTGCCGGATGCTGAAAAAGGCTGTATCCTTCCGGCCCATCGTGGATATCCGGCAGTTTATCACGGAAAATATCTGTGATATCCCGGAAAAGCCCGATATTGAAGCCATGCAGCAGACCATTCGGGACTATCAGCACCACGAACGGCTGGCCGAGCAGCAGGAGAAGAAGCTGGAAGCCCTGGACGGCATCGGACGGCAGTACCAGCGGTGGCTGGAAGCCTCCGAGGAACTGCGCCAGGTGCGGTTTCTGAGCCTGTGGGCCGAGCGGGAGCAGCAGGCCCAGCAGCTGGAACAGCTGCGCCAGGAGGAAGCGTCCTGCCGCCGGGACCTGGAGGAATCGGCCCAGCGTTGCCGGGAGCTGGAAGCGTCCATTGCAGACCGGGAGCAGCGGAAAAGCACCTTGCAGGCCCAGCGGGAGAAAAGCGACATCTACCGGGAGCAGCATCGGCTCCAGGCCGAGCAGCGGCGGCTCCAGCAGGAGCGCCGCCGCCTGAGCCGGGATATCGACGCTGCGGTGGAGGAGATTCAAAAGGAAGCGGCCCAGCTGACGGACCTGTGCCGCCGGATGGGCCAGTGGCCGGACCTGGAGGCCGTCTCCGCCCTGCGGCAGCAGGCGGAGGAAGTGGAGCGGGCTTGTGCCCCGCTGCTGGAAAACGCGGCGTCCCTGCTGACCGGTTCCCTGGAACCGCTGGAGCAGGCCCAGGCGGCCTGTGCCGAATTTTCCCACCGGTTGCAGCAGGCGGCCTACAGCCTGTCGGCGTCGGCCCGGCAGAGCCAGACCACCCGGCGGGAGACGGAAGAGACGCTGGCCCTGCTGCAAAAGAACGTCAAGGATTACCCGTCCGGGCTTTTGCACTTGAAACAACAGCTGACCGACGGACTGCAAGCCGATCACCCCGGCGCGACGGTGGAAATTCTGGCCGATGTGCTGGAAATTGCCGACGGGGAGGAAGCGTGGCGCGGCGCTGTGGAGGGCTTCCTCAATACCCAGAAGTTCTATCTGCTGGTGGAGCCGGAAGTCTACGACGACGCCCTGGCCCTGTATGACGGTCTCAAGGGCAGCGGCCGCCAGACCTACGGATTGGTGGACGTGGGCAAAATCCGCCAGCGGGAGCAGACCGACGCCCAGGAGGGCAGTCTGGCCCGGAAGGTGGAAACCGACAGCGACCTGGCCAGAAGCTATATCAATTATCTGCTGGGACGCGTCATCTGCTGTGAGACGGTGTCGGAGCTGCGGGAGCACCGGGCGGCCATCACCGCCGACGGTATGGTATACCAGGGCTATGTGGCCCGGCCCATTCCGCGGCAGCGGATGGAGGACGCATTCCTGGGCCGCAAGGCCGTGGCCCTGCGGATGGAAAAGCTGCGGGCGGAGCTGCGCCGGCAGGAAGAGGCTGTGGAACGTCTGCGGCCGGTGGAACAGCTGCTGGAGGACCAGCGGAAGCGGGAAGTTTTGTTCACCGCACGGTTCTGCCAGGAGATGACCCAACGGCAGGCCGATGCCGCCCGCCGGGACGAGTTGGACGGCCAATTACAGCAAATCGACGCCCAGTTGGAGGGCCTGGATTTGCTGTGGCTGGAGGACCTGGACCGGGAGATGGCCCGGCTGGACGGCGAGATCGCCCAGCTGCGGAAAACCCTCCGGGAAGAGGACCGCAACGGCGGATTGCTGACCAACCGGCTCCAGCAGCTGACAGAGGAAAAGCTGCCCCAGACGCGGCAGTTGCTGGCGGAGACGGAACGGACCATCGAGGGCCGTTATCCGGCGGAGGATCGGGAAGCCGTGGGACTGCCCCGGTACCGGGAGGCATTGCAGCGGCTGAAAAAGCCCGCCGCCATTCTGCGGCAGCTGCGGGACCAGGCCCCGGAAACGGAGGCCCACGCCGCTCAGCAGTGGGAACAGCTGCTGCGGCTGCGGCGGGAGTACGTCCAGCAGTACCGGCCCTGTCCCTTTGCTGTGGACGCGGCCCATAACGACGAATTTGAAGCCGAACGGCAGCTGTTGGCCGACAGCGCCTTGCCCCAGTACCGGGAGAAAATCCGCAAGGCGCGGGAAAGCGCTTTGGAGCAGTTCCAGAATGATTTTCTGGCCAAGCTCAAATCCAGTATCGATCAGGTCCAGGAGCAGGTGCGCAATCTGAACCGGGCTTTGGAGCGGGCCCAGTTCGGAACGGACCGCTACCGGTTTATCGTGGAGCGCAATCCCGACTACGGGGACTATTATGATATGATTCTGTCGCCGGAGCTGATGGAGGGCGAGGGGGGACTGTTCGCCCTGCCGTTCCAGCAAAAATACGGACCGCTGATTGAGGATTTGTTCTCCCGGATTGCCGGGTCCGACGATACGGAGCACAACGCCCGGCAGCAGAGCGAGCTCCAGCAGAATATTGAACGGTATACGGATTTCCGGACATACCTCCGGTTCGACTTGGAGACCACCGACGGCAACGGGAACCGTCAGCTGTTGTCCAAGACGCTGAATACCAAGTCCGGCGGTGAGACCCAGACGCCGTTCTATATCGCCGTGCTGGCTTCCTTTGCCCAGCTGTACCGGGTCAATGACCCGTCGGGCCTGGGCAATACGGTGCGGCTGGTGATCTTTGACGAAGCGTTCAATAAAATGGACAGTGAGCGCATTGTGGAGAGTATTCGACTGCTGCGGAAAATGCACTTGCAGGCCATTATCTGTACGCCGCCGGATAAGCTGCCGGATATCATGCCGGAAGCCGACCGGACGCTGCTGGTGTGTAAAGATAAATACCGGATGCAGATTCTGCCCTACAGCAAAGAACGGGCAGAATAAGGAATGCCCCCGCCGTACCATGTGGCACGGCGGGGGCATGTTGTCATTCTGCGGCATAAGGCCGCCAAATTTCGACGGCACCCAACGTGAAAAGTTTACTCGATTTTTTCAAAAATCGCGGAGTCCAGAGGCAGAGCCTCTGGTCGCGCCTCGCAAGGCGCGAAATCCCCCTGACAGCACATTCAATCACCGGTCAGAAAGGCGGCGGCAAGCGGCGGCCAGAGCATTCAGCGTGGAGCAGGACACCATGGAGCACACCGCGCCGAAGGCCTGGGCGCTCTTGAGATAGGGCCATTTGCTCTCGGGGATGGGGTTGAGAATCAGCACCCGGCCCGCCTGCCGTTTGGCCTCCAACAGCGCCCGGATGGCGCGGGGCTGGTCTACGGTTTTGGTGTCCGACAGGATAATCAGGGTGGTGGACCGGTTGAGAACGGCGGGCTGCCGGTTCAAAAGGTCTTCCAACGCGCTGCCCAGGTCCGTACCCTTGCCGTACAGGCCCGACTCTCGGATGGAGGACCGGAACAGGTCCATATTCTGTAAACTGAATGCGTCGGCCTCGTGGAGTTCCTCGGAGAACACAAAGGCACGGGAGCTCTCCGAAACGTGGTTCAACGACTGGATGAACCGCAGGGCAAACTCCGAAAACTGCATCATGGAGCCGGACACGTCGCAGAGCAGCACCAGGTGCTTCTTTCTGTGGCGCTTTTTCTTGTAATGGAGCCGATAGAAACTGCCGCCGGTCTCCAAACCCTTGCGGATGGTGCGGCGGAAATCCAGCTTGCCGCTGTGGCCCCGATGTTTGCGGCTGGCCGACAGCTCACCGTTGATCTGCTGGGAAATGGACTGAATGATGGTGATGGCCTTGGGAATTTCCGTGTCCCGGAACCGGGAGATATCCCGGTAGAGGATGCCGATTTCCGGGTCGGCGGCCATACAGCCCAACCCGGCGTCCTCCATGCGCATCTGTTCTTCCAGAATGGTTTTTACAAAAACCGATTTAATGAAGTTGTCGTACAGCTTGGGGCTCCGTTCCGCCGTGTCCTGGAAGGTCTCCCGGAACCGGCGCAGCTTTTCCCGCGCTTCCTCCGGCATGGTCATATAGATGCTGCGCTGTTCCTCCGTCAGCTCCATGGGCTTGCCGTTGACTTCCAAATCCTCCCGGGCCTGCTCCTGAATTTGCTGTTCCCGCTGCTGCTGTTCCAGATGTTCCTTGGCCAGCTGGCGCATCCGCTCTTCCGAGAGGAAAAAGCCGTCAAAAACCCGGTCAAAGAGGTTCTGTTCCTCTCTGGATTTGGCGTAGACGGTCCGCAGGGCCGTTTTGACCTGCTCCCGGTCCTCAAAGCCCAACGATACCAGAATCTTACCGGCGTCGATGGTTTCCTGGGTGCCGACGGTCAACCCTTCTTCCCGAAGCAGCCGGGAGAACCACGACAGCTTTTCCAGGTAGACCCCCGGCTCAACCATGGTGATGGCCCCCGCAGCCGCAGTTGTGGTGGTCGTGACCGCCGCAGCCGCAATCGGCATCGCCGGTTTCGTGCATACACTCGATGTCCTCGGTGTTCTTCAGCAGGAATCCGGCGGTGTTGCGGATGGCGTCGGGGGTCAGCTCCCGGACGCCCAACGCGTCCAGGGCGGCGGCCCAGTCCAGCGTCTCGGCAATGGAGGGCTTTTTCAAAATGGCCTCGTTGCTGCGAAGGCTCTGGACGGCCTTGGCAACTTGCAGCCGCAGCTGATCGTCCAGATGGGGCATCTTGGCCCGGAGAATGGCCAGCTCCTTGTCCAGATCGGGATAGGGAATGTACAGATAGGCGCAGCGGCGGCGCAGGGCTTCCGACAGGGGCCGGGCCCGGTTGGAGGTCAGCACCACAAAGGGAACGGTTTTGGCCGGAATGGTGCCGATTTCGGGAATGGACACCTGCATGTCCGACAGCAGCTCCAGCAAAAACGCCTCGAATTCCTCGTCGGCCTTGTCGATTTCGTCGATAAGCAGCACCACGGGCTTCTCCGACCGGATGGAGTGGAGCAGGGGCCGCTCCAGCAAATACTCGTCGCTGAACAGGCTGCGGGTCAGGGCGTCCTTGTCATCGCTGTTCATATTGACCTGGATGGACAGCAGCTGTTTCTGATAGTTCCACTCATACAGGGCCTTGCTCTCGTCCAGGCCCTCATAGCACTGGAGCCGTACCAGGTCCCGGCCCAATGCCGACGCCATGACCTTGGCAATCTCCGTCTTGCCCACACCGGCTGCGCCCTCAATGAGCAGCGGGCGGCCCAGCTGCAGGGAAACGGCCAGAACCGTGGCCAGGGTATCGTCATAAATATAGTTGGCTTCATCCAACTTTTGTTTCAGTTCGTCCAGCGTCATAGGAAATCCCACCTTGTTTCTATGATTATTGTTACTCCTATGATATCATAGGGAAAAGGGTGCGTCTATTGGATACCATTGCCAAAAGCCGGGGCAAAACTGCCTCGGCTTTTGACGGATTTTCGTTTGGGTCAGGCGGCTGCTGCGGCGGTTTTCACATGGGGCTGGGCAATGCGCCACAGGGCCACAATGATCTCCTGCAAGGTGACATTGTCGGCGGGACGGAAGAAACCGTCGCTGCCATAGAATACCTTGGCACCGGTGACACCGCTGACGGGGCCGGCTGCCCAGTCGCTGATGGAGGTGGCGTCACGATAGGACAGGGGACCGGTGGCCGGGGCCTTGCCGTTCAGCAGAATCATCAGCCGGAACAGGACTGTGGCGGCCTGCTCCCGGGTGAGGGGGGCGTCGGGCTGGAAGGTGGTGGCGGAGGTGCCCTGCATCAGACCCAGGGAGTTGCAGGCGAGAATGGCGGCGGCGTCGGGGCTGTCCTCAATGTCGGTGAACGGATTCACCAGCTCCTGGGCCTTCCACACGCCTGTCTGCTGCATCAGCTGGAAGCACAGCCGGGCCAGCTCCGCCCGGGTCAGATCATTTTCAAAGCCGCTGCACAGGGACAGGGGCAGCAGCTGGGCCAGATAGTAGTCGTTGACCGTGGACTGGGCCCAGGGGGCGGCGGCAGTCAGGTCCACGGCGGTGGTGGGGACCACGGCGGAGATCACGCCCCGGTCGCCGACCACGGCGGCGGTCAGCTCCAGTTCACCGGTGCCGTGGGCCAACACCTGCCCGTCGGGGGTTACGGTGACCAGGGACGGGTCCGAGCTGGTCCAGACAATGTCGGCCTGGGTTCCGTCGGCCAGAACGGCCTCCAGCTGCACCTCCACGCCCACACGGACCGCCAGACTGGCGACGCTGCCGCCGTTCACCAGCACCTGAATACGGGGCAGGGGCGCGCTGGCAGCGGCCATGGGATGGGCGGCAACATATTCGTCGGTGGTGAAAGCCGGGAAGCGGATATGGCCGTCAAAATCCTCTTCCCCCTTGAGGAAGAAGTTCCAGGACATCTCGCCGCCCTGCTCCAGGGCGGAATCCCAGGTGATGTCCAGATTGTACCACTGACCATCCAGCAGGACGATGTTCCAGGCGTGGTTCTGGTTCTCACTGCGGCCGGTGATAATACGGCAGGGGATACCGGCGTCCCACATGGTCCGGTAGGTCAGCAGGGCGTAGCCCTGGCACACCATGGAACCGGTGGTCAGTCCGTCGTAGGCGGAATATTTGGTCAAAGAGTGGTCGTAGACAAAATGGGTGCCGATGTACTCATAGATCAGTTTGACTTTGGTGTAATCGTCCTCGCCGTCCAGGTCCAGACTGTCCACAATGGCCTGGGCCTGCTGGTCCACATAGGCCAGTTCCTCCAGGGTGTCCAGATAGGAGAGCTGGAAGGAACAGACGCCGTCATTCCAGTGCACCACGCCCTCTTCGATGTTCAGGGCCGGATAGTCGCCGTTCTGGGGACCGTCGTCAGACCGGGCCATCATGGAGCGCAGAAGCTCCGACAGCAGGGTGCCGTTGGTGCTGTTGAGGTCGCTGCGGGCTCCGGCGTAATCGATGGAAAATTCCGTGGATTGGGCGCGGATTTCCGCTTCCATGGCGGCGTAAAACGCGTCGGCGTCGGCGGCCTGCCGCTGGGCAGCGGAGACGCCGAGGGTCAGCAGCACCGTGACCGTCACCAGCAGAAACAGGCGGCCAAGGGTCTGTTTGCACGATTTCATAGTAAATCCCTACCTTCCGTGTGAAGTACCTTTTATTATGACAGATGCGCCGTCAAAAAACAAGGCTTTCACGCGGCGGTGCGGCAGCGGCGAATCAGCTGGAGCACCAGCAGAATCAGGCCGGTGACGATGACGCAGAGATAGAGACTGACGCCCCGGCTGAGAACCATGGCCCCGCCCAGCAGCTGGGCCGGCAGCAGCAGCCGGAACATGGCCAGGAATCCGCCCTCGCCCACGCCCATGGAGCCGGGCAGGGGCATGGCCCCCACGGAGAAATTGACGGCGGCCTGGGCGGCGATGGCGCTGGCCAGAGCCACGCCCGTCAAACCCATGGCGCGGAAGACCCAATAGGGGACGCTGTAGAGGGCCAGCAGCTGCAACGCGGTGGTGAAAAAGGTCAGGGCCACCAGCTTCGGCTCCCGCCGCAGCATGGGGGCGCTGAGGGCGTACTGCTCCAGCTGATGCTGAATGGCCCCCCAGACCTTGGCGGCACGGGGGCGGCGTTCCAGCTTCTTGGCCACTTTCGCACCCAGGGCCATGGCCCAGCCGGGCCGCACCACGGCGGCGGTGATGACGGACAGGGCCAGGAGATTGAGAATAATGCCGATCAGGGCCAGCAGTTTGACGCCGGGCGTCACATTGGCCAGATGGTGGCGGAGATACACCAGACCGAAGACGCCCAGCCCCGCGCCCACGGCCTGCCAGCAGCAGAGCTCCAGCAGCAGCACCAGACCGCCGTGGGCCGGGGAGACGCCGTGGCGGTGCATGGCGCACAGCTGCATGGGCTGGCCGCCGGTGCAAGAGGGGGTGACGGAGCTGAAGAAAAAGCCTGTGGCGGAGTATTGGAGACAGTGGACAAACCGGGGCTGATAGCCCAGATGGCGCAGGCCCCGGCGGGTGTTCCAGGCTTCGCAGAAGAAGTAGAGGGCCATGGCCCCGACAGCCACGGCCAGCCAGCGGCCGTCGGCCCCGGCGGCTGCGGCGCGGATCTCAGCCGGAGAGACCTGCCGCAGTACCACAAACCAGACCAGGGCGGTGATGCCCAGAAAAATGGCGCCGTCGCGCAATGCCTTTTTCATGCCGGCTGCACCATGGGGTAGAAGTACGCCAGGGGAGAGGAAGAGCGCCAGCTCTCCCGCAGCCGCGCCATGTTCCGGCCCATGGCGGCGAGGGCGTCGGGGTTGTCCAGCAGGGCCAGCAATGCCTCTGCCGTGACGGATTCTTCTTTCTGCCAGTCCACATAGCCCAGTCCGTGGTCTTCAATGTACCGGGCGTTGCCCACCTCCTGGGTCAGGAAGGGGCGCAGGACGAAGAGGGGGGTCCGGGTGTGGATGGCCTCGAAGGTGGTGAGGCCGCCGGACTTGCTGATCACCAGATCGGCGCGGCGCAGATACTCGTCCACCCGGTCGGTGAAGCCGATGGATTCCACAGAGGGATAGCGGCGGCGCAGGGTGGCCAGCAGGGATTCATTCCGGCCGGTGATGACCGTCACATGGATATCGTCGCGGCTGCACAGGGCGTCGAGAATACCCTGGGGAATCAGGCCCAGGCCGCCGCCCATCAGCAGTACCCGGCGTCCCACGGGACGGTTCTGGGCCGCCTGGCGGAAGCCCTGGCGGACGGGAATGCCGCTGACAACGATGTGGGCGTCGTCCACGCCCTTGGAGAGCAGTGTCTGCCGCGTCTCTTCACAGGCCACAAAATACCGGTCGGTACCGGGGGCAATCCATTCATCGTGGACGCTGACATCGGTGATATAGGTGTAGAGGGGAATATGGCAGCCCCGCTGCCGCTTATAAGCGGCGATGTATTGGGAGCAAACGGGCATGGTGGCAACAATCAGGTCCACATCCCGCAGCAGGTCGTCCAGACGCTTGAGGACTGTACGCTGCAAGGGCATGGAGGTTTTGGCGCCGGCGGTGCGGTTGAGCAGATTATAGACCCAGGAGCAGCGGCGGACCAGGAAGCCGAAGCCGCGGTAAATCTGACGGGAGGCGTTGGGGAACAGCTCGTCGATGACGTCCACCACCCGGACCTGGGCCTGGGGGTCGCCGGCCAGGATCTCCTGACGGACGGCCTCGGCGGCGGCACAATGGCCCATGCCGAACCGGCCGGTCAGAACGATGACCCGCAGCGGCCGCAAAGCAGTAATTGTGGTATTCATGGCGATCCCTCCAAAACTTTCATATCATTCCAATTTCTTTCTGTGCCTTTATTGTACCCAAAAACACCTTTTAGAAAAAAGAAGGGAAACCATTAAATTTTCTTTAAGAATAGGAATACCATTAAAAAAGCGCGCTGCTGACGCAGCGCGCGGGGAATCGTAGATAGTATTCAGCTATTGTGTTGAAAATGGCAGCTACACTGCATGTTGCTCTGCAGTCAGACTATTTGTTATGTTTTCTTATTTTTTTAACAGTAAAATCGGACAGTCCGACGCTTACAACCAATGCAATTATCCAACAAACGACTGCCAATATGTCAGTAAGTGGATTTAATGTGCTTCTAAAAATCAGATCAATTAAATATACAAAAACCAAAAAGTATGCTGATGTAAAGAAGACCATAAGCATATCAGTTTTCCCCTCTACTGAATCATTAAAACAAAAAGCACATCTCTTTGCAGAGATGTGCTTTTTGTGGTGACCCGTACGGGACTCGAACCCATGTTACCGCCGTGAAAGGGCGGTGTCTTAACCACTTGACCAACGGGCCGGTTTGGTAGCGGCAACTGGACTTGAACCAGTGACAAGCCGGGTATGAACCGGATACTCTACCAACTGAGCTATGCCGCCATGTGCCCGTCATCAGCAGGGCAAGAATGATTATAGCGGCAGGAGGCCGTTTTGTCAACGGTTTTTTTCAAAAAACGAAAAATTTTTTTACACCAACCGTCCGCGGACCCCGTCGGCCTCCACCGACACGATTTCCACCGGCAGTACCTGGTTATGAAGATCGTCGGCTTCCACATACACTTTCACATAGTTTTCGGCGTGGCCGGTGAAGTCGCTGCCCTCGGGCTGCTCAAAGAGTACGGCACAGGTCCGGCCTACCATGGCCTGCCGGTACTGCTGGGCCAGGGCGTCGGCCACGGCCCCCGCCTCATTGGAACGGCGGGCTTTCTCATCGTTGGAGTGCTGGCCGTCCATCTTTGCCGCCGGAGTGCCCTCCCGCCGGGAATAGGGGAACACATGGACCTGGGCAAAGGCACACGTTTTCAGGAAGTCCAGCGACGCTTGGAACTCCGCTTCCGTCTCTCCAGGGAAGGCCACAATCAGATCGGTGGTGATGGCGCAGTGGGGGAAATACTGCCGCAGCAGCTTCACGCTCTCCAGATACCGGGCCGTATCGTATTTGCGATTCATGCGCTGCAAAACCGTGTCGCAGCCGCTCTGCAAGCTCAGATGGAACTGGGGACAGAGATTTTTATATGGGGCCAGGGTCTTGCAGAAGTCCTCCGTAATGGTCCGGGGCTCCAGGGAGCCCAGCCGCACCCGCATGGACGGGACGGCAGCGCAGAGGGCCGCAAGCAGGTCGTTCAAACTGCTGCCGTCCTTGAAATCCACGCCCCAGGAGGAAATTTCAATGCCGGTGACCACCAGCTCCCGATAGCCCTCGTCGGCCAGCGCTTTGGCCTGTTCCACGGCCTCCGACAGGGGCAGGGAACGGATGGGACCGCGGGCGTAGGGAATAATACAGTAGGAACAGTAGTTGCAGCATCCGTCCTGAACCTTCAGCATGGCACGGGTCCGGGCGGCCAGACCACCGGCGGGCAGCCGTTCAAATTCCCGGTGGGCCGTGGCCTTTTCCCAGAACTGCCGGGACTGGCGAATGCGCTGGGTGGCTTCCTCCACCACGGCGTCCAGGAACGCCATGCGGTCGGCGGTACCGGCCAGCACGTCCACCTCCAGCGCCTGGACCTCTTCGGGCTTCGTCTGGGCGTAGCAGCCGCAGACGCCCACCACGGCGTCGGGATTGTTTTTCCGCACCCGGCGGATGATGTTCCGGCACTTCTTGTCGCTGACGGCGGTGACGGTGCAGGTGTTGACGATGAAGCCGTCACAGGGCTCGGTCCAGTCGCCCAAGGTATGGCCCAGGGCCGTCAAACGCTGCTCCATGGCCTGGGACTCGTACTGGTTGACCTTGCAGCCCAGGGTATAAAAGGCAAATTTCATAGGGATTCTCCGTGTTTCTATAGAAGTTACCTCCATTATATCCAACAAACGGCCTCTTGTACAGAGGTCATACCTGCCAGGGGACACGCATAGGTTGTACCACCGACGTAAAAAGGAAGGATGGATGGATATGTGGAAACGACTGTGCGGGGCCTTGGCATGCCTTTGCCTGACGGTCTCCCTGCTGCCTGCGGTCCGGGCCGTCGGGCCGGAGGTGGCGGCGCCGTCGGCCATTCTGATGGACGCGGCCACGGGGCAGGTCCTCTATGAAAAGAACAGCCACGAACGCTTGCGGCCCGCCAGCGTCACCAAGGTCATGACGCTGCTGCTGGTCATGGAGGCGCTGGACGAGGGGCGGCTGTCCTGGGACCAGACGGTGACGGCCAGCGCCGCCGCCGCGGCCAAGGGCGGCAGCCAGGTCTATCTGGAAGAGGGCGAGCAGATGACCATGGACGAGATGCTCAAATCCGTGGTGGTCTCTTCGGCCAACGACTGCGCCACAGCCCTGGCCGAGGCCGTGGCCGGCAGCGAAGCAGCCTTTGTGGAACGGATGAACGAGCGGGCCGTGGAGCTGGGCATGGAGGACACCTACTTTGTCAACTGCACGGGCCTGGATGACGAGCCGGAAGCCGAGACCCATCTGACATCGGCCTACGATATTGCCGTCATGTCCCGGGAGCTGCTGCAGCATGAGAAAATCAAGGAGTATACCACCATTTGGATGGATACGGTGCGGGACGGGCAGTTCGGCCTGTCCAACACTAATAAGCTGATCCGGTTTTATCAGGGGGCCACGGGCCTGAAAACGGGCTATACCTCGTCGGCGGGCCACTGTCTGTCGGCGTCGGCGGAGCGGGACGGCCTGGAGCTCATCGCCGTGGTCCTCAACTGCAAAAGCTCCACCGAACGGTTCGAGTCGGCCAAGGCGCTGCTGGATTACGGCTTTGCCAACTACGCGTTGGTGACGCCCCAGGTGCCGGAGGACTTGGGTACGGTGCCGGTGGTGCTGGGGACCGTGGACACCATCACGCCGGTGCTGGAAACGCCCCAGCCGATTCTGCTGGACAAGGGACTGCAAAGCCAGGTGGAGACCACCGTGGAGCTGGCGGAATCGGTGGAGGCCCCTGTGGAACAGGGCCAGAAACTGGGGACGCTGACGGTGACCGCCGGGGGCCAGGTGGTGGCCACGGTGCCCATTGTGGCCCCGGAACGGGTGGAGCGTCTGACCTGGTGGCAAATGACCGTGGAAATCCTGCGGGGCATGTGGGTCACCTTCTGAGAAATATTGTTTTTCCGGTCGAACTGTAGTATACTAAATTTAATTTGGTATCTATGGCCTTCGGCTGAAAGAAAGGTGTTTCCATGGTCAATGTTGACATTTCAAATATCTGGTGCAGTGTGACGCTGCCCATGCTGCTGGAGAGCGAACAGCAGATTTCCGCCGCCCACGCCGCCCTGATGGATGGCGAAGCCGCCGCGTTTCTGCCCTGGCTGGACGATGACAACAGCGCCGTTCTGCAAGAGGTGGAGGAGGCCGCCCGGGCCATCCGCGCCCAGGCGGGGGTCCTGGTGGTGGTGGGCAACGACAGCGCCGTGGCAGGCGTCCGGGCCGTGGTGGAACTTCTGCGGGGCTGGAACCACAATCTGCGCGCCGGTACACAGATTGTGTTCGCCGGCAGCGACCTGTCCACCCGGTCCTGGCAGCACCTGGCCGAGCTGCTGGAAAAGCGGGACTTCTGCGTACACCTGCTGGGCCGGGACGGGGCCGATGTGCAGTCGGCGGTGACCACCCGGGCGCTGCGCTGGATGCTGGAGCGGCGCTACGGCACGGAAAAGGCCCGGGAGCGGGTGTATGTCAGCACGGACCCGGTCATCGGTCCTCTGCGGGAAATTGCCACAGCCGAAGGCTATAAAACATTCAATCTGCTGCCCACAGTGGGGGACCATGCCAGCGTCCTGGACCCCGGCGCCCTGCTGGCGGCAGCAGTGGCGGGTATCGATATCCGGAAGCTGCTGGACGGGGCCTTGACGGCCCGGCTGGCCATGGAAATCCGTTCCTTTGAAAATCCCGCCTGGCTCTACGCCGCGGGCCGGACCATTCTGTCCAGCCGGGGCAAGACGACGGAGTATCTGACGACCCTGGAGCCGGATGCCGGGGCATTGGGCCGCTGGTGGAAGCAGCTCTTCGGCAGTCGGGCCTGTGCCAACGGGGAGGGCTTGCTGCCTGCCCTGGCGGAGATTCCCGGCGACCTGCACACCATGCACGGTATGTTCGGCGACGGCGCACAGCCCCTGGTCCAGACGGTGCTGCGCTTCGACCCGCCGGAGCAGAAGGTGGCCGTGGAAATGGATTGGCAGAATCAGGACGGGTACAATTACCTGGAGGGATTCACCCTGGATTACGTCCAGGAACAAGCCATGGCGGCTGTTATCGCCGTGGGGGCCGACAACAGCGTGCCCATTTTCCAGGTGGACTGCGGCCGCATGGAGCCGGGCGACGTGGGACAGCTGCTGTACTTCTTTGAGCTGTCCTCCTGCCTCTGTGCCGGTATGCTGGGCCGGGATGTCTATACAAGCGAAGGCCCCTCGAGATGGTCTGAACAGATGGCCCGGCTCCTGGGACGGCCAGAGGAATAATCTGGAAGATGGTGCACTATCATACTGCATTCCAGAAAAGTATGCACAGTTTTGGCCAATGTGACAGTTGCATATTCTGTGTAAAACTGTTAAAATAATGCCACGGACAACGAGATACGGTCCGAGCAAAAGGAGGTATTCCTATGGTTAAAGTGATTGTGGGTCTCAAGGGCTCCGGCAAGACGAAGAATCTCATCAATGCCATTAACGAAGCCATTGCCACGGAATCCGGCAGCATGGTCTGCATTGAAAAGGGCAATAAGCTGACGTTTGATATCGATTACCGCGTGCGCCTGATCGAGGCCGGCGAGTATCAGATGGGCAGTGTCACCTTCCTCAAGGGTTTCATCAGCGGCTTGCATGCCGGCAACTTTGATATCACCCACGTGTTTATTGACAGCCTCTACAAGATCACCGGCAGCGACGATGTGGCCGAGACAGAGGAGTTCCTGAACTGGTGCAACGAGTTCGGTAAGATCAACAACATGAAGTTCACCGTCGTCATCTCCGACGAACCCGAGAAAATGCCCGAGGGCGTAAAGAAGTATTTCTGAGCCGATCAACTTTGGAACGAATGCGGAGACGCGCCGCGTGCTCTGCTGTAGCACCGACCGAGATCAGCCCAGCCGACCCAGGAGGGGCTGTTCTCGGCCGTGCTTTTGTGACTGTAAAGTTTGTCGAAAGCAGCCGCCAAAAAAATTTAAAAAAGGGTTGACAGATTACGTTTGTCATGGTAGAATAATGGAGCACTAGAGAGTGCAACGAAATATCGCGGAGTAGAGCAGCCTGGTAGCTCGTCGGGCTCATAACCCGGAGGTCGTCGGTTCAAATCCGGCCTCCGCAACCAAAGGTCAAGTATGGTATAGGTATATTGCCTATACCATACTTCTTTTTATTGGAGAAAAACGTGTGGTTTTGGCTTGTTTTTAGTATTTTTTGAAATTCTCACTTATTAAAGAACAGTGGGAACCCCGTAAGGGGCTGTGAGAATCCCTAAAGGATATTCCCGATGGAACGGTAGACTACTGCTGAGTATTGTGGCTATCGGTTGGTAAAAGTTTTCACAATTTTTTCGCACGGCCTCCCTTGGGTGTAAGGGGGGCTTTTTTGTGCCTAAAAACGCATTGCTGCCAGCATGGACAACAAGTTTGTCTTATGATAAAGTGTAAGTAAATCATCAAGGATTACTTGGTTATTTCTACAACATAACAGGAGGGGTTTCTGTGGCAGAATTTTGGAAGATTGACAATACAAATAAATTAAAAAAGCACACCATTACAAAGCACATCATTACAAAGCACATCATTACAGAGAAAGGTGCTGACAATACAGATAAACCCAAAGAGCACACCATTACAGAGAAAGGTTTTGTCCTGGAAATCCAACGGCTTAAAAATAAAGGGAATGACAAGGGAAACAACGAGGAAAAGATTTCTGTTGCTGCATATGAGAGGGAAATAAAGGACTCGGAGCTGTTGGGCAAAATCCAGATTAGTCCGGCTGACATGGAAGCGGGGCTGATGACTCTGAACCGGTATGGCGTCATGCTGTCACGGCCCGATTGCATAGATATTGCCAGATGTATCAAAGAAAACTACTATTCTTTTGAGCCGATTTTTGCCTATGATGGATATGTCATCGATGATGATACATGGCAGGATATTTTGGGTTTGCTGGACAGTATCATTTCAGCCGGTGACATACAGGCAATTACGCTCAAGCCACGCCATGAGCTGAATAGCTGTACGGTTTACGCCATTCCAATTAAAACGTTTAGGAAAGAACTGCTGCAAAGCCAGCTTAGTCGAATTACACCCAAGGCAATACAGGAATATCTGTTCCAGAACGGCTTTACACTGGTCAATCGTGGCTGCCTGGAATATGTGGCCCCAGTGGGAGAAGACAAGGTGAAAACAAAGTGTGTTTGCCTGTATAAAGACAAATTTGACGCTGCTGTAGAGGACGCAGAAGCATGAGCAGAAAAGTACTCAGCGCCTTTCCCTACTATGGAGGCAAAGCAGCTCTGGCGCCTGTGATTTGTGATATGTTGGATTATTCCCACGCCAACATATTTATTGAACCCTTTGGGGGTGGGGCCCGTGTCCTGCTGAATAAGCCGAGGCACCCGGTTGAGATATATAATGATGCCAGTGCCGGACTATGTGCGTTTATGCGGTGCATGAGCGACCCACAGACGGCCAGAGAGGTCATTCGCCGCCTGTATGATACCGGAATATACCCCAGAGACTTTTTACGCTGCTGTGCGGCTCAGAAACCTGGAGGAGGATGATTACTTCGAGGAAGTCAAACGGCAATTCAAACAGTACTTAAGTGAATTAAATAAGCTGCATCCAGACGCAGAGCTGCAACTCAAGCAACTTCGCAGAAATATCAATCAGCGTCGGGAACAAATGGATTTTACACCGCTGGAGGATTTGCTGCACAAGGGCAGCTTGACAGAACAGGAGATTACAACGCTTCAACAATTTCGTGTTGATATAGAGGAATTTTTAAGAATTTTTCAACTTATTTACCAGGAAGAAGAACGGTTGTCGGGAAACAGGATTGCAGCGGAAGTGACGGAGACATATCTTAAAAAGCTGTCTGCTGAGCTGGAGAAAGCAGAGGATAACACAAATAAAAAAGCTCATATTCAGAAGAGAATACAAGCAATCAAACAGAGAAATCCAGAAAAGGACGATGCCAACCGGATTATAAAAGCGTATCTGACACAGCTGTATCAGTCGGCCTATGCCAATACACAAAATAACCATGAAGTGCAGCTGGCGGACGATGTAAGTTTAGCTGCTGCAACATGGATTGTTTATACCATGAGCCGGGACGGCATGGGGAAAGCGTTTACCGCACAGAGATTTCGGAATAACGACCAATATTTAGCAAGGGTTGGAACGTTATATGATGTGGCTGAACGCATGAAGGGTGTCCAGGTTACTCAAGTGGGGGCGTTGTCATTCTTGAAGAACCAACGCTACTTGTATAACTCCTATGTTTGCTTCTACCTGGATCCCTCGTATTTGGAGCCTAAAAATGGTAAAAAGAATCTGGGCGAAACGTATAAGCTGTCCTGGGGCCGGGAGGATCACGAGCTGTTTTTGGAGACCATTCAAAATGCCCGTGCCAGAATTGTCGTGAGCAATTACGACAATGACCTGTATAACCAATATCTGAAAGCACCTCAATGGAAAAAATATGAGTTTGAAACGACTACCAGCGTGGGAGGTGTAGCGGGCAACGTTCGCAAAGAAATTATCTGGAAAAACTTTTGATTGACTGGCAGAATCCAATATGCTATTCTAAAGACAGATAACAGGCAGTAAGTAAGTTACTGAGTTACCAAGTTACGGCGCATCTAAAAACTTGTGTACATAACTGAAATTGAATGACAATTAGATAATAAATGGCAACAGTACTGTGTAATCTGGCACAGTACTGTTTTTATATATACTAAAAACAAAATAAATGAAACAAGAAGAATTTATCAGATACTAATATGGATAGGAAGGATATACAAACACTGTGTATTGAAGCACAGAGTTGCTTTTGCATACTTAGAGTGCCTAACAAAACCGAAAAGCAATCAAAGCAGCAGCAAGTGTGAGGAAGGCCAAATGGATATCGGCC
>CALWWW010000006.1 GCA_944385365.1 uncultured Oscillospiraceae bacterium
TACCCATTTTCAGCCTCGCAAAATTTGCGAGACTTTTTCATGTTAGGGCTTGACTTTTATTTGCAGGACTCCTGTGTTTTCATTTGACCTGGGCTATGATACCATAGACGGTGTCAAATCCGTGTCAAGGCCGTCTTGACACGGATTTGACCGGAATTGTGCTATACTGAAAAAAACGCCGGGGAGGTATGGTTTGATGAAAATTTTGGTGGTGGAGGATGAACACACACTGTGTGACGATATCGCGGAGGATTTGGAGCTGGAACGCTACACGGTGGAACGCTGCTACGATGGACTGGAAGCGTGGGAAAAGCTGCTGGTAGAATCGTATGATTTGGCCATTCTGGACCTGAATTTGCCGGGTATGGATGGCCTGGACCTGCTGCGCCATGTCCGGCGGGAGAAACATGAACTGCGGATTTTGATTCTGTCAGCCCGGAGCGCCTTGGAGGATAAAGTGGCCGGGCTGGATTTGGGGGCGGACGACTATCTGACAAAACCTTTTGCATTGGAGGAGTTGGAAGCCAGGGTCCGCAGTCTGCTGCGCCGGGAATATTCGCCCCGTAATCCCACCGTCACCGTAGGGGCGCTGGTGCTGGATGGACAAAAACGGGAAATCCGTGCCAACGGCGCCCCCCTGACACTGACCTATAAGGAGTTTGGAATCCTGGAATACCTGATGCTGCACCCGGAAAAACCCGTCAGCCAGGAGGAATTGCTGGAACATATCTGGGAAACCGATTCCAACTCGTTCAGCCATTCGGTGCGGATGCACATTTCCTCCCTGCGGAAAAAGCTGCGGGCCGTTCTGGGTTATGACCCCATCACAACGAGAATCGGTCATGGATACTGTCTGGAGGTGACGCCATGAAGCAGTGGATTTCTCTCCGGGTCCGTGTCACGCTGGTGTGCGGCGTCGTTCTGGCAATCTGCTGCCTGCTGCTGACCCTCAGCCATAATTATTACGCCTATGAAATGGCAGATGCCATTGAAGCGCCGCCGCTCCAACCGGCCCAGGCGGTGGAGAACGTCGAAACCACCGAAAGCGCCAGCGCTCCTATGGCAACCATCACTTATCCGGCGCGGGCGATATACCGGACACAAAGCCTGATAGCCATGGGCGTCATTGTGGCTGCGGGATGCGTGCTGGTGTACTGGCTTACAGGAAACGCCCTTGCGCCGCTGCGCCGTCTCGACCAACAAATCCGCGTCCGGACGGCGGCGGACCTGGATACGCCGCTGCCGGTGCCGTCCAGTGGGGACGAGATAGCTGGTTTGACCGTCTCTTTCAATGAAATGTCCGGGAATCTCAGCAAGGCGTTTGCCCAACAGAAGCGGTTTTCCCAGTGCGCCGCCCATGAACTGAAAACGCCCCTGTCTGTCCTGAAAACCCGTATGGCACTGTTTCGCAAAAAAGGCCTGTGTAATACGCCGGAGGTTGCAGCCTTGCTGGAGGTGCTGGAAGAGCAGACAGACCGGCTTTCCCAGCTGGTCAATGACCTTCTGGCCTTGACCAATCTGGATAGTTTGGAGCACAGCGCGGTGGTAAAGGTGGACGAGCTGCTTTCCCGTGCTGTAGAGAGCTTGCAGATTCCAGCCAGGGAGCACCAAATAACGCTGCATCTGCGGGCGGAGCCATGTACCGTCTTGGGCAACAGCACGTTGCTGGAACGCGCAGTTTGTAATCTCATTGAAAACGCCATAAAATACAACCGCCCCAACGGAACCGTGACCGTTGAGACGACAGCTGCGGAGCGGTGTGTTAAAATTCATGTAACCGACGAAGGAATCGGCATACCCGTGGAATTGCAGGAGCAGATTTTTGAGCCGTTTTTCCGTGTGGACCGGTCCCGCTCCCGTCAGCTGGGCGGCTCCGGTCTGGGGCTTTCCCTGGTGCGGGCCATAGCGGAGCTGCACCACGGTACCATATCTGTGGAACCTGCGCCGGGGCAGGGCAGCCGGTTTGTTTTGACCATTCCATGTGACGGATGAATCATTCCAGGGCGCTTTTGGGAACAGAAAATATAGGGAACACTGGGAATGTAATACGGTTCCGAATAGGAAAGGCAGGTCTGCATCGTTGCAGACCTGCCTTTCCTATTTTTATATCGAAAAAAGAAAAGTATGTCAATAGGGACAGGGCTGATTTTAGGGACTTGAAATAAATTTTCTTATTTGCACAAAAATAAATGAAAATTTTCGGCATGTGCTAATTGGACAATTATGGATAATAACACAAGAAACCATAGCAGCGCTCCAAAAGGGTGATTTACGGTTAAATTGCAGGTTTTCCCAATAAATGACTGGATTGTTCTCGAAGTAGCCCCAGTTTCACGGGGGCAAAAACAACAGCTACCGACCATATATGCTTCGTACAAAGTGCAGTAAAATCTTGCAATATCGCTCCCACATTCTATACTGTGAGTATATGCACCAGAGAGATAAAAAGAGATGGTGCATAAAACGAAGCAATAGAGGGGTGAAATTGCATGAATCAAAGAGAACTCGCGGATTGTGGGCAGGCAGCCCGGCCTTGTGCAGAGTGTATATCGCCCTACATGGACCGACCGAACCATGTGGGGCATGGCAGCAGAATGCCGGCGTGTATTGGACAGCTGCTGTACCTGCGTGGGCCGTGAATTCCCGAAAGGCTGAAATCGCTGAAGTCCCCCTTGCCGGAACGGCAATGATGTTTGTTTTTTGGACGGATAAAGTGAGGAGCTTATTGTATGAAACGATTTTTAAAACTGCTCTCCCAAGCTTTTTTGCTGGGGGCGCTGCTGTGCGTCTGGTGCATGTCATCGGCTGCGGCAGAGCTGCCTAGTATTCAAGTGGAAGCCCATAAGTTAAGCGATTCGGAATTGCAAGAACATGGGATATCAGACAAAGACGTGTACGGCCTGTTCTTTTATGGTGATTCCGGCGCCCTCGACAAGCCCGTGAATTCCATGCGTATTGCACTTACCTATGACAGCCGCGTGGTACAGCCCTATGATTACGAGACCATGCAGACGATGGCAGCGCCCGTAGAGGGATGTTTTCAGATTCTTGGAAAGTACGCGGACGGAAGAGAATATCTTCCGCATCCATTGACAACTCACGTCGATGGAGATCAGGTGTCGTTCAGCTATGGCTGTTATGCGCCGTCGGCTGCGGCCACCAGTTCCGGAAAACAGTTGCTATATGTCATGTTTTTCAAACTGAGTGGAAACGATGAGACGCAGCTGAAAAAGGGCAGTATAAAAACCACGTCTGACGCCGACGTGGTCAGTTGCTTGAAAATCAGCAGTGCCGCCATGATACAAGCCGGAAGGGTAGAATATAACTACACCAGCGGCGCGGAGAATAATGACATGGGGGAACCTGTGATTCAGTATCCCAACGCCACGGTTCCGAAGCTGGGAAGCTTGACCTTGGGGACCGTGACCGACGTCACCATTACGTCGGTGCCCCAAAGGAGCACCGCACCGGTGATTATTGCTTTGGACACAGAGGGAGAAGCCATGGCAGCGCCCAGTGTGCAATGGACCTATGATCCCGCGGAAGCGCCGGAAGGCGTTACGTATCACGGGGACGGCACCATTACCGTCACGAGGGATGCACAGCCCGGCCTTGTGCGGGTTACGGCATCTGCCGATGGCATCACCAGCAATCCGGCGGACATTGCCATTACTGCGCCGGATTCCAACACCTTGGCATCGGTGGAACTGTCATCGGAGATGGTGACGGCTGCCGGTATCTATGCGGAAAATCAGACGGTGACGGCCACAGCCTGTGATCAGACCGGTTCCGATATCACCGGTTCCGTCACCTGGAGCATCTCCGGTACAGCGGATTCCGGCGTTTCCATCGACCCGGTCACCGGTACGATTACCGTCGAAGGCACAGCCGAAGACGGCAGCTATCTGGTGACGGCTACCCAATCGCTGGAGTATACAGCTTCCGATGCCTTTATGGTGGTCCGCGAGGAGGAGCGGGCGGTAAAAATTGTGTTGTCCGACGAGGAAATTGTGCTGCGGATTCCGACAGGGGAGGAAGCTGTCCAATCTTCTGCCATTTCTGCTGTGGTAACAAATCAATACGGTGAAGCCATACAGACGCCCCAACTGGACTGGTCCATTGAAAAGGACGGAGCTCCGGTTCAGGGCGTTACCATTGCCAACGGTATTATCTCCGTGACCAGGGATGCCGCCGCAGCG
Organism: uncultured Oscillospiraceae bacterium; assembly: GCA_944385365.1. Lineage (GTDB taxonomy): Bacteria > Bacillota > Clostridia > Oscillospirales > Oscillospiraceae > Avoscillospira_A. The sequence goes on from CALWWW010000006.1 coordinate 4,200, forward strand.
GTACCTGTGGGAGAACCGGCTGTTTTCTTGGTGACGGCTTCCAGTGGGCCAGTGACTGGCACCAAAACGGTGACCATCACCCGCGATGATCAGACTGCCGCAACCCTAGTTCTGGAGCGGGACGGCATTCGTTTAGGCAATATCGACACGGTGATTCTGCCGAGCGCCGGTGAGACAGAGAAACAGTATACTTATCAGGCAGCGCTGTACGATTCCGACGGCTCCAAACTGCCTGGTACCCCTGTTTGGAGCGTGTCGGGGATCACAGACAGCAATGTGCGGTTTTCTGACGGCGTATTGACGGTGGAAAACGGCGCTGCCAAAGGGACCCAGGTGACCATAACGGCAACCATCGACCAATGGACTGCCGCAGTCACTGTCACCATTACCGATCTGAATGTGAACTGGGCGGAGGTTGATTCCGCCATGGCCGGAAAGGGCCTGATTTACGGTCAGAAAAACGGCGAGTTGGCCGATCTCCCAGCCAACGGCACAGCTCTGGCCGGAGATCAAACACTGAACGGCGTCTTTACTTATCGGGACGCGGACGGTATCCAGGCCGCCGGTTCCCAGCACGTGACCGTAGTGTTCACTGTAACGGAAGACGGAGACTACCAGAATATTCAAGTAGAAAAGACCTATAGTGTCACGGTTGCGCCCAAAGCGATCACCATTGCAGCCGATTCACAGACAAAACCGTATGGTGCTTCGCTGCCGGTGCTGACGTTTACGGTACCGGAGGGCGTGCTTGTCGCAGGAGATCAGCCCAGCGACCTTTCGGTGGTACTGCACACAACCGCGTCGGCCCACTCTGATGTGGGCAACTATCCGATCACTGGTACCGCCACGGCCAAGAACTATACGGTAACGGTCATCGATGGTACACTGACGGTGACACCGGCAACTGTATCCATCCTCACTGCTGCTCCCGCAGCTGTAATACAGGCCAGTGATCCGAGCAATACCGAGGAGGGTCTGGCGGCGCTGCTGAACCTGCCGGAAACCGTAGAAATTGCGGGTGCCGGTACAGCCGCTACCACAGCAGCAATCCACTGGGCACCGGCAGCGGAAGCGTATAACGCCAAAGGTGGAACGTATACTTATATTGGTACGCTGGAAGCCAACGCCAATTTTGCAAACTGCCCAACAATCACCGCAACTGTAACGGTGACGGCGGTTCAGCTGGTGGACATTGGCGTAACGGACGGCGAGATTCTCACAACGCTGACCGTCACCAGGATGCAGGTCCTGGAGGCGGACTCGTTGGCGGATTTGGGAATCCCTGCAACCATCCGGCTGACCTACGACGATGCGGTGGCAGCGCAGGAGGTCCGGGCCGTCTGGGATACGACGCTGGAGCAGCTTCAATCGTTGGTCAACAGCCTGGACGATGAGCAGACGGGAACGGCTGTGCTGACTCTGGCAGGGGACAGCATTCCCCCATGGGCCACGGTGAAGACGGACCTGCCCACCATCCAGGTAACCATCACTGCCAAACAGGTGATACCGGAGGATGATATCACCTTTGCACCCATAACGGTGTCGTATGGTACGACGTATACACCTGCTGCCTCTGTGATTCCGAAACCGGAATACAGGGGCGTTACCTATACGTATACGTACAGGGGCAGCGAGACCTTGCCGGTGAATGTGGGGGAATACACCCTGACAGTGATGGTGGAAAATGCGGATTACTTCGGCACCCGGACCACCACCCTGACCATTCTGCCCAAATCCCTGACCGGCACGCTGACCCTGTCCCGACAGGGGAACACCATTACGGCTACTGCTGTGGGCTTGGAAGCAGGCAGCTATGATCTGGTCTGGCTGCGGGATGGTGCTGTGATTTCCGGTGCCAGCGGTGCCGTTTATACCATCCGTAATGGGGATGCAGGTACCACAATTTCCGCCAAAGCTGTTGGAAAGGGCAACTATACCGGTGAAATTGCCGCGGATGCGGGGATTGTAATTTCTGCAACGGTACCCGCTACACCAACGGTTACGGCTTCTGCCGGTAATGGACAGGTGACCGTCCATTGGACCGTGGCGCATAACGGAGGCAGCTCCATCACCGGGTACCTCCTGACCATTCGGAATGGTGATACAACGGTGGATACGGTGGAGCTGGATGGAGTGACCGACCGATATACAGTCACCGGACTGACCAACGGTACTACCTATACATTCCAGGTGACGGCGATCAATGCAATGGGCAGCAGCGAGCCCGGCGTGATAGAGGCTGTCCCGACGGCATCTTCTGGGAGCAGCTCCAGCGGCGGGGCCACTGGCGGCGGTACCGTGTCCAATGGGAACACAGAAACGGTTGTGCATCCCGACGGCAGTGTTACCGTGACGGTCAACAGACCCGACGGCTCCCAGACTGCCACCACAACGATGCCCGATGGCAGTATTGTGGTGGTACACATGCACCAAAACGGCAAAATGGAGGTCCATGTAACCCCATCTGCTGAATTGCTCCAGGAGACGGGCGGAACGCTGACCGGCCTGCCCATTCCGACGCTTCCCGTGACTTCCAATCCGGACAAGGCTCCGACGGTGACCGACCATTTGCCGGACAATGTCACCATTCGGCTGGAATTTTCCGTGGAGCGGATGACTGCCGGAACCGTGGCCATTCTGGTAAAAGCGGACGGCACCAGGACGTTGCTGAAAACTGTCGCCGGGACAGACAATGGTATTCTGGTGGAACTGCGCGACGGGGATACCGTTATGATTCTGGATAACAGCAAGGACTTTGCAGATGTGTCCAGCAGCACCTGGGGCGCGGAAGCCATCGATTTTACATCCAGCCGGGAACTGTTCCACGGCACCGGGGAAGATACCTTTTCTCCCAACGCCCATATGAGCCGCGCCATGATGGTGACGGTGCTGGCCCGACTGGACGGTGTGGATACCAGTAGAGACGGCATCTGGTATGAAGCAGGATGCCGCTGGGCTGTGGAGCAGGGAATTTCTGATGGCAGCAGCATGACAGAAGACCTGACGTTGGAACAGCTGGTCGTCCTGCTGTACCGGTATGCCGGCAGCTCGACCGTTACCAGCTCTGCGGCGGAGACGGTTTCTATGGACAACGTCAGCAGTTGGGCAGCCGAAGCCATGGCCTGGGCCACCCAACGCGGCATCCTCTCCAACAATAACAGCCAGCAGGATGCACAACGCCCGGTGACCCGTGCGGAGGCAGCCATGATTGTCATGCGGTATCTGCTCGCAGACTGAACACCGACAGGGGCCGGCCAATCCCTTCGGGGATTGGCCGGAGATTGCGCCTTTTCTTATGGTATAACGGCTATGATAGTACCATTTTTATAGCGGCAAAGCACAGCGGCGGAACCGGGAGACCCGTTCCGCCGCTGGTTTCCATCATAAGACTTTCACTAAAACTAAATGACAAACTATACGGAAATACTCGGCGATATGATGATATAATTGTTAAAATTACAACAATTTTTAGGAAAACACGTTTAGAAAAATAAAAACCTATACAAATACTAGAATTTATGCTACAATATGGCGCGCATGATACAACCGTTTTCAAATCAATGATTTTGACAACGCCCCAGGGGCGTATCCGGTTAGACTCAAAAGAAAGGAACACAAGACGAATGAAATGGTATCATAGAACGTTGTCGGGTGTGCTTGCGGCTTCCATGGGCCTCAGCCTGATGGGCGGCATTCCCAGCGCAGCGGCAACGGACCGCGCCAAAGAACCGGCCAGGACAGCGGCGGTTGCCGCCGGTGCCACCGGCACAATCCAGGCGACGATCCGCATGGACTATCCCATCACGCCGGAGAAGATGGCGCAGAGCCGGGGAACCGTTACCCTGTACCGGGGGATGACGGCCATTGCTGCGGGCAGTCTTTCCGAGAATGGGGCCGCTTTGACGTTTACCGACGGCAGTGCCGCTGCCGGTGTAGTCACCTGGCGGACCGAGGACCAGCAGTTGTTGCATATCGATCTGTCCATTTCCGGCCTGTCGGCGGAATCGGGGGAGAACCAATACTGCCTGCAATTCACAGCCGATGGCTTTCAATCGTATACCAGCGAGGTACTGTCCTTGTCCAGCTATTCCCAGGGCCTGATTTTCGGCACCGGCGACGCCACCTTTACCCAAGGCGACCTCAACGGCGACGGTCGGGTGGACAGCGTCGATGTGGAACTGGTGAAGGACGGACTGGATACGTCGGAGACCCGGGCCGACCTCAACGGCGACGGTCGGGTGGATATTTATGATCTGGCTACGGTGACCATGGCGGCGGGCGCTTCGGGACAGGCGAAGTATTATCAAACCAGCGCCATTCTGTCCAAAGTGGTCGACGTGGCCGAGATAGAGCAGGCTCTTGCCGGGCAGCTCGTGTCCGGCAGTGTTGCCTCTCTGTTTGCCGATGATGGCGAACGGGTGCAGCTTTCGGCTCCGGAGGGCGCAACCGAACTGGAGCTTTCCATTCCGCTGACGGCAGAGCATGCCGAAACCGGTGTGGAGATGGAACAGGTGGAGATTGTCAGTTCTACGGGCAATCCCGTGAAAAAGGGCGTCGTGGAAGCCGTTACCACCGACAATCAGATCATCGAGGTACCCTTTGATGAAAGTGCGCCCGCAGGCGTCTACGCTCTGCAAACCAGGGACGATGGCCGTAAGGTGGTCACCATTTCCCTGGGCCAGCGGGTGCCGGTCAAAAAAATCACCATCCGTGTGGATGTGACCGACAATCGGGAAATCGTGGTGGAACAGATCAAGTTCCTCCAAGACGTTCTCCCGGAAAATCCCGCAGCGGAAAATACACAGGTGCAGAACGTCCAGGCTGTGGCCGGTACCAAAGAAGTCCGGCTTACCTGGGATGTGTTCCCCAATATCACCGGCTATAAGGTGTATTACGGCACCAGCGAGTCCCAGATGAACAACGTTCTGGAGACCGACCGCACCAGCTGCACCGTCACCGGCCTGGAAAATCTGAAGACATATTATTTTGCCGTAGCGCCGGTGTCTGCTGCCGGTGGTCAGACCTGGGAGGGCGGTAAGTCGGAAGTGGTCCGGGCGACACCGCAGCCCGGCGGCGTTCCCGACAAGCCCGACAATGTGACAGTGACGGCAGGGGATACGCTGCTGACGGTCACTTGGAAGCCTGGAAAGGACACCCAATACAGCCGGGTCCAGTACCGGGTCCAGGGCGAGGATACATTTACGGTTCTGAATGGCCAATACCAGAGTTCCGCTGTGATTACCGGTCTGGAAAACGATGTAACCTATGAGGTCCAGGTCTTCGGCGTCAACGGAAAAGGCAATGGACCGGTGTCTCTGACGGCGGTCGGTACGCCCAAGCTGGAGCAGGTGGACGCTCCCGATTTGCCCACAGTCAACCGGCTGGACAACAGTATGATTGTATCGGCGTCCTATCCGGTGTACAATACGGCGGCCAATGTCAGTAAAGGGCAGCTTCCCGGCTCGGTCTACGATGGAGACTACCGCACCAGCTGGATTGCGGAAACCTGGTGGAAAGACAAGAAGTTTACCTTCCAGTTCGACCAGGCGTATGAGATGGATTACCTGATCTACGTCCCCGACCTGGGGCCGGATGTGCAGAACAACGACGGCAGACGGTTCCGGGACTTCTTCAAGGCCTTTACCATCTGGATCAACGGGGAAGAAGTGCCCGCGTCCCAGGTGTCCTATGAAGCGGCCAAGGATAACGAGTATTTTATTGTCAAATTCCCCCGCACGACCGTCACTTCTCTGGCAGTACAGCCCAGCCAATGGGACGGCGCGGGCAATATGAGCCTGTCGGAGATTGCCTTCTATGAATATGACGGACTGGCCGATGAGATTGGAGCGCTGTTTGGTAACGACAGCCACACGGCCTTGGCCCAGGGCGTGGACACTGAGCGCATTGCAGCCCTGCGTACCAGAGCGGAAAACGCGGAAGCCTACTATGTAAACCGGGCTGTTCTGCTGGATGAGCTGGACAATGCCCAGCAGCTGCTGGATGGGGAAGCGTTGACGGTTCGCAGCGGCTTCACATCCCGCAGCGGCGCCGCCGATCAGAAGTATGGTCAGACGGCTTCGGCATTGCAGCCCTTGGGCATTTCCGCCCTGTCCAATCAGTCCATCGCCCTGTATGTGGAGGGATTGGGCGACGGTGAGACGGCAACCCTGGTCCAGTGGCAGCAGTATTCCGAGGCGGGAACCGAATCCAAACGGTATACGCTCCACAATGGCCGCAATCTGATTTATCTGAATCCCATCGGCAACAGCGGGTCCGGTGAGCGGGGCGGCTCCCTGTACCTGGAGTACAGCGGCAGCCACGCCGACGAGATCAAGCTCCAAATCCGAGATATCTCCCAGCAGAAGACGGTGGTAACGGAGATTCCGCTGCTGAATATCACACCGGACCAGTGGTACGGCAGAAGCGCCGAGGAGCGCAAGACGCAGATTGCCGCCTATGCAGAAACGCTGCGGGCGTATGTGGCCGGACTGACGTTCCCCAATGACAGCAGCCGCAGAACCAATATCCGCAATGCGACGGAGATTGCCACCCCCAGCGTTGTGCTGTCGCTGCCTGCGGATCAGGTGCTGGCTGGTCTGGGCGGTGCCCAGGCGTCCACAGAGGAAATGACGCAAAAACTGTATGATGCCATCTGTGCCTGGGAACAGCTGCTGTTCCTGGCCAACAAGACCCAGGGCGTGATTGCCGGTGACGCGGTGTTTGCAGAGTACCGGTATCCCATGGAGACCCGCCAGAACATCCGGCTCTCCCGGATGTTCTCCGGTGCGTTTATGTTTGCCGCCGGCAGCTATGTGGGCATCGATTACCCGGAGACCCGTTCCATGGTCACCGGTTATCCCCTGGGCCAGAGCGGCACCGGCGGCATCGATGCCGATGACGTCAACGGCCTGTATGGCTGGGGCATTGCCCATGAGATTGGCCACAACATGGACAAAATCGGTTATGCGGAGATCACCAACAATATTTATTCCTTGGTGGCCCAGACGGCGGACACCGGCGATATGACGGGACCGTCCCGGTTGGAGGGCATGTACGCAGCGATTTTTGACAAGGTAGCCCTGGGCAAGCCGGGACAGGCTGCTGATGTCTTTACCCAGCTGGGCATGTACTGGCAGCTGCATCTGGCCTACGACGAAGCAGGAAATCCCCTGGACGGTGCAGGCGCGCTGGACTTCTACAATGCGTTCTTTGCCAAGTGGAAGGCTGGAGCTTACAGCGACGCGGCCAGCAAGGATGACCGAATCGCCCTGATTGCCGCAGAAATCACCGGCAAGGATTTGACCGAGTTCTTTACCCGTTGGGGTATGGAGCTCAGCCAGCAGACAAAAACAACCTTGGCGGAGTATGCTGAAGAAACCCGTGATATCTGGTACCTCAACGACCAGTCCCGCCGGGACCGTCTCAACGGAGAACGGCAGGCGGAGCTGACGGCCACTGTGACCGCCGCTGTCGAGGGTGAAAAGCAGACAAAGCTGACCATCACCGTGTCCGACGACGCCGAACGGGTCCAGGGCTATGAGATTCTGCGCAACGGTATCCCGGTGGGCTTCCTGCTGGGCAACGGCAGTGAGACGCAGACCTATACGGATACGGTGGGCGCTGCCAATCATATGGCGTTTGCCTACACGGTACGGGTGATTGACAAGCTGGGCTATGAAGCCGCAACGGCGGAATCCAATCAAGTCCGCATTTCCTATGACCAGACCATTGACGCGGACCGCTATACCATCACGCGCCGGGAGAACGGCGACATCGTGATTACCGCCAGGGACGGACAGCTGCTGACCACCGGCGGCTGGAAGATCACCGGCGCACAGCTTCCCGCGGACGGTACCTACACGGTGACCGTTACCGGCGAAACCGGTCAGGAGACCATTGCCAAGACCGGCTCTTTCACGGATAACGAGAACCAGAGCGGGGAGACATTCCTGGCATACTTTAACAAGCCCGGCGTGGAGACGTCGGATACCCGCATCTGGATGTATGACGCTGTCCAGGTGGTGATTACCGGTGTCCCGGCGTATGTGGTTTCGTCGGATATCCAGTTGCTCAGCTATCCCGGCGACAATATCGCCTTTATGGAGGGCGCATCCATCGGCGTTCTGGAGCGGGATTACACCTATGCCATCGACGGCGGCCAGACAGAAACCATTCCCGCCGGAACGGTGGTGGTTACCGGCAGCTATCGCGGCGATCCCCTGTATAACAGTGTCCGCGTGGCGGCGCAGATGCAGACCATGAAGCCTGGTTCCTCGGAAGCGCCGGTGGTCACCAAGCAGACCTTGTCCGGTGAAACGCTGCTCTTTGCGGAAATCCCGAAGGACGGGCAGGTCAGCACCATCAGTGACGGCTTCTTCCTCTTTATTCCGGAGAATCAGGAAGCATTCCAGCAGGTCAATGAGGACCATGGCGACAACCACGCCGCTGGAAATTCGGTGATGATTGCACTCCAAGCCCAGATGTGGCGCGCGGAGACGGTGGATGGTGACAATCCGCGCATGAACAGTGACACGCTGGCCATCAGTGTGCCCCGGTATGATTCCATGCCCGGTATCATCTTGGAACAGTAACGCAATGGCAGAAATGGAGGACGCAATGAAGCGTTGGATCAAACAGGGAATTTGTGCGCTGACCCTGGGCGCTATGCTGTCGGCCAATGTTCTGGCCGCGGAGCTATCCCTATCCTTTGACAAGCAGGGAACGACGGCAGCCATAGCGCTGCGGGACGTGGGAACCGACCGGTATGCGGCTGAGGTCACCATGGACATTACCAATGGACAGGCGGTGCAGTTTCAGGGCAAAGGTGACACCTATGCCGTAACCGTAGACAGTGCGGCAGGAACCGTTACCCTGTACGTCGCCTCACGGACGCCGCTGACGGCGGCTGACGGGACGCTGAATCTGGGAACGCTGACGGTGGCCGCCGGAACCCAGGTGACCGGCGTACCCAAGGCCACGGTGCTGGACCGGTTTCTGAATGGAACGAAGTATGAGACAGTGGAATTGTCTGTGACACAAACGCCATCCGGCGGTTCCTCTTCCAGTGGTTCTTCGTCCGGTGATTCTTCGTCCACGACAGAGGACCGGACGCCGGCGGTTTCCGTCAATGGTACCGGCGGCAAGGTCCACGCCGCCAGTGACGGCACCGTTACCATCACGCCAGACGAGGGATATCAAATTGCTAAAATTCTGGTGAACGGCAGGGAAGTGGCGGTGAGCACCCGGCTGACGGGTCTCAAGGCCACGGATACCGTGGTGGTGACCTTTGAACGAAAGTCGGAAGAGATTCCGGAGGAGACGCCGGAAGAGAATCCAAACCCGGTGCCCACCTTTACCGATGTTGGCCCCAACGATTGGTACGCTGAGGCGGTGAATTATGCCGTGTCCAATGGCCTGTTCCTGGGCATCAGCGAGACGGAGTTCGGCCCCGACGTGTCCATGAGCCGCGCCATGCTGGTAACCGTGCTCCACCGGATGGCGGAAGCGCCCAACGCGGGGACTGCCAACTTTGCCGACGTCCCGGCCGACGCCTGGTATACCCAGGCCGTGGCCTGGGCCGCGGCCAACGGCATTGTCCAGGGCGTCAGCGACAGCCGTTTTGCCCCCAATGTGCCGGTGACCCGGGAGCAGATGGCCACCATCCTGTATCGGTATGCCAACCATGCAGGGGTGGCCGGAGACGGTGGCAGCGGTTCGCTGGACGGCTTCCGCGATGCGTCGGCGGTGTCCGGCTATGCGGTCCAGGCCATGGGCTGGGCCGTGGACCGGGGCCTGATTTCCGGTGTGGGAGATCAGAGACTGTCTCCCGGCGGTTCCGCCACCCGCGCACAGGTTGCCGCGATTTTGCAGCGGTTCGCGGAAAATATCCAATAATGTACAAAACGCGGTTCCCAGCCATCGGCTGAGAACCGCGTTTTGAAATGTTCCGGCTGCGGGTAAAGGCCGCAGCCGGAACATGGGTATCCAATTTTACAGCAGGTCCAGAATCTGCTGCTTGGGCCGGGCGCCGGCGGACTGGTGTACGATAGCGCCGTTTTTGATCACCATCAGGGTGGGGATAGTCATGATCTGGAAGCGGGCGGCCAGCTCCGGCTCCTCATCCACGTTGATCTTGCAAACCTTAATGTCGCTGCGCTCGGCGGCGATTTCATCGAGGATGGGGCCCACCATGCGGCAGGGGCCACACCAGGTAGCCCAGAAATCCACCAGAACCGGCACCGTAGATGCCATGACTTCTTTCTCAAACGTATCCTTTGTGATGTGCAGTACAGACATAAATCGTTCCTCCTTGCAGTTTTGCCGTCCGGTATGACGGTGTTTTCTTATCTTTGACCACAGTATACCAGATATGCGCCGGCGCTTCCGTGATAAAATCACCAAAGGCGCAGTCCAACGGGAGATATTTACAAACCACCAGCCAGGGAGTACAATACCACTATGGAAGCCAACGGGCTTAGAAAGGAAGAACGCCATATGATGAAAAAATTAGTTTCCCTGTTTTGCGCCTTGGCCATGGCAGCGACCATGCTGACCGGCTGCGGCCAACCGGCGGCAGAGACACCGGAAGCACCGGAACAGGAGCAGACTGCAACAACAGAGCCGGAGACCGTGGAAACGCCGGAGGAACCGGAGACGCCGGAAGAACCGGCGGAAACCGATTCCGTGCCTATTCGTGTCGCTGCACTGAAAGGCCCCACGGCCATGGGTATGGTCCAGATGATGGACGCATCCGACAAGGGTGAGCTGGAGGGCTGTGACTATACGTTTTCCATTGAGGCTTCGGCGGATTTGGTGACGCCGCTGCTGGCCAAAGGTGAGGTGGACCTGGCGGCGGTGCCCGCCAATCTGGCTTCGGTTCTCTATAATAACATGGACGGCGGCGTGGAGGTGCTGGCCATTAACACGCTGGGCGTTCTCTACATGGTGGAGAGCGGCGATACCATTTCCACCGTGGAGGACCTGCGGGGCAAGACCATCTATGCCAGCGGCAAGGACAACACGCCGGAATATGCCCTCAACTATGTTCTGGAACAGAACGGCATCGACCCGGCTGCTGATGTGACCATTGAGTGGAAGAGTGAGCACAGCGAGTGTCTGGCGGCCCTGCTGGCCCAGGAGAATGCCGTTGCCATGCTGCCCCAGCCCTTTGTCACCACGGCACAGATGCAGAGCGACCAAATTCGTGTGGCTCTGGACCTGACGGAGGAATGGGAGCGCCTGCAAGCGGACAGCGAGACGCCTTCTTCCATGATCACCGGTGTACTCGTCGGCCGCCGGGAGTTTGTAGAAGCCCATCCCAATGCGGTGACGGAATTCCTGGAGCACTATCAGACCTCCGTGGACTATGTCAACAACAATGTGGAGGACGCCGCCCAACTGGTGGGACAGTATGATATTGTACCGGCCCAGGTGGCGGTACAGGCTATTCCCGCCTGCAATATTACCCTGATTCGCGGACAGGAATTGCAGGAGAAGCTGTCGGGCTATCTGACAGTGCTGCTGGAGCAGAACCCCAAATCCATCGGCGGCGCGATGCCCGCTGATGATTTCTACTTCCTCGGCTGATGGCAGGGAAGAAGCGGGGAACCCTGCGCCTGTGGGCCGTGGTATTCTGGCTCCTGGTGTGGCAGGCGGCGGCCATGGCCATTCACCAGCGAATTTTCCTGGTGTCGCCCTGGGAGGTCCTGCTCCGGGTGGGAGAACTGTTGACCGTACCGGCTTTTTACGGGGCGGTTCTCTGTTCCACCGGACGGATTGCCGCCGGTTTTCTGCTGGGGGCTGCGGCAGGGGCCGGATTGGCGGCCCTGGCCGTTCGATACCGCCGGGTGGAAGAACTGCTGGCGCCGCTGCTGCTGACGGTGAAATCCATTCCTGTGGCCTCCTTTATCATCCTGGCCCTGATTCTCTTTTCCGCCCAATCTCTGGCAGTGCTGATTTCCTTTCTCATTGTACTGCCGGTGGTTTATGGTAGCACAGCGGCGGGTATCCGGGCGGCGGACCGCCAGCTGCTGGAAATGGCCCAGGTGTTTGCCATCCCACCGGGGCGGCGGCTGCGGTATATTTACGCGCCCCAGGTTGCGCCATATTTCCAGTCCGCCTGTGCCACCGCTGTGGGATTGGCCTGGAAATCCGGCATGGCCGCGGAGGTCATCGGAATGCCCGATGGGTCCATCGGTGCGCAGCTGTATCAGGCCAAGGTCTATCTGGATACACGGGACCTGTTTGCCTGTACCGTTGTGATTGTGCTGTTGAGTGTGGGCTGTGAACGGCTGTTCCAGATGCTGCTGCGTCTGCTGTTCCGGGCGCTGGAAAGGATGTGAGCCATGGAGGATATCATCATCCGGGAGGTGTACCGCTCCTTTGGAGAAAAGAAGGTTCTCCACGGCTTTTCCGCCAGCTTGCAGGCTGGAATCATCACAGGACTGATGGCCCCGTCCGGCTCCGGCAAAACGACGCTGCTGCGGATTCTCATGGGCCTGGACCGTCCCCAACGAGGGAAGATCACAGGCTTGGACGGCCTGCGGGTCAGCGCTGTCTTTCAGGAGGACCGGCTGTGTGAAAACCTCAACGCGACGGCCAATATCCGCTTGGTGACGCCGTCCCTGACACCGGAAACCGTGGAAGCATCTTTGAAGGCGGTGGGACTGGGTGACAGCAGCCGTCAGCCGGTCCGGGAACTGTCCGGCGGACAAAAACGGCGGGTGGCCATTTTGCGGGCGCTGCTGGCTGAGTATGATCTGCTGCTGCTGGACGAGCCGTTCCGGGGATTGGACGCCGCCACAAAACAGGTGGTCTTGGCGGACACACTGACACGCTGTACCGGGCGTACTGTGCTGCTGGTGACCCACGATTCGGAGGAACTGGATGCCATGGGTGTCGTGAACCGGCTTTCGCTGTGATCAAACTGGTCAAACAGATTGTTTCAAGAAACAGAGCGGGACATCCCGGCATTGCGCCGGGATGCCCCGTTGGTCGTGTGACTGCTCAGCGAACGATGCGGCAGCCGCAGTTGTTGTTGGAATTGGAGTTATTGTTGTTGCCGCAGCCGCAGTCGTCGTTGACGCCGGCCAGGGCGGCACACTCGCTGTCGCCGCAGGCGGGGAAGAAGGAAGAGACGGGGAACTTGATCTTGCTGAACATGTCGCAGGGGCTTTCATCGGTATTGGAACCGGTGGCAGCGCAGTCTTTGGTGGGGATGCAGTAGCTGTAGCTGGGAATCCGCAGCTGGGTGTCGCGCTCCATACGGATGATGGAGAACTGGCCGATGGTGACATACAGGCGGCGGCTCTCACCGTTGAGGACCAGCTCACCGTCGAAGCAGCCGCAGATGAAGCCGGGCAGCTCCAGGCAGGTGTTGTCGTTGCAGCGGCAGTTGCAGACGTCCACCACCTTGCTGGCGAGGATCATGGGGTCGATGACCTCCACCAGAGCGTCGGGCGTTGCGGTCTGCATAAGACGCTGACGGTCGAATCCGTCCATAACGGCCTTGCTGCTGAAGGTCCGGGCGTTGCCCTCGCCGCCGCAGAGAATGACCCGCTTGGAGAACACAGACAGACCGCAGATGGTGCAGGGACGGGTGCCGCAGACGATGGCATCCACCAGAATGCGGTAATAATAAGTAATGTCCACCGTATAGTGCCCCGTGTTGAACTGGGCCGGCTCCACATCGAGGGAGACATACAGCAGCTCGGCGCTGCGGGCCTTGACGTTGGTGGCCTGCTCCAGAATGGCCTGGGAATCCTGGGTCAGGAACACCCGCAGATCCTCAATGCAGTCCTTGTCGATGCAAGAGTCACAGATTTTTTTGGTGTGGATGCAAACGGCCTCGCGGATGCCGCCCAGGTCGTTGACTGCACCCACCTGGCATTTCTCAGACATAGGGGATACCTCCTAATGGGATTTTGATAGGCAAGCGCCTTCATGATCAGTGTATGCCCCAGTCTAAAATGTGTGAAAATGGCATATGCCGCCTTGACTTTCTCAGCCGCAGGGACTACAATCAAAAAGGAATTTATATTCGTTCTTGAAAACCGCTTTCATAGTGTTTTATAACACCGCGGGCGCGTCAAGAACTTATAAGACTTTACCGCAAAAGGGTAACGCCGCAAGGCAATGCCTGTCTCATAAAAATTCAGGATTTTTATGAGATTACAGTATTATAACGCCTTCGGGCGTAGAAGGAGCGCATCAATATGAGTGAAGCATGTTCCGGCAACTGCTCATCCTGCAGCAGTTCCGACTGCGGCAGCCGTACCAAGGAGAGCCTGCTGGCTCCGGCCAATCCCGGTTCCCATGTCAAGAAAGTGATTGCCGTTGTGTCCGGCAAGGGCGGCGTGGGCAAATCCACGGTCACCTCCATGCTGGCCTGCGCCATGGCCAAGCAGGGCCACAGCACGGCCATTCTCGACGCCGATATCACCGGCCCGTCCATTCCCAAGGCGTTCGGCGTCAATGAGTGCCGGGAAGCCACGGAGGCCGGTATCGTCCCCGCCATCAGCAAGGAGGGCATCCAGGTGATGTCCATCAATCTGCTGCTGGATGATGAAACGGCCCCGGTTCTGTGGCGTGGTCCCGTTCTGGCCGGTGCGGTCAAGCAGTTCTGGACCGATGTGATCTGGGGCGACGTGGACTACCTGTTTGTGGACATGCCTCCCGGAACGGGCGACGTGCCCCTGACGGTGTTCCAGTCCCTGCCCATCGACGGCATCATTGTGGTGGCTACGCCGCAGGATTTGGTGTCCATGATTGTGGCCAAGGCGGTCAATATGGCCCGCATGATGGAAATCCCGGTTCTGGGCTTTGTGGAGAACTACAGCTACTATCAGTGCCCTGACTGCGGTAAGAAGACGGAGGTCTTCGGCAAGAGCCATCTGGATGCCATGTCGCAGCAGTATAACATCCCCATTCTGGCCCGGCTGCCCATCGATCCCACGGTGGCACAGATGGCCGATATGGGCTGCATTGAGCAGGTCGATCTGACGGCCATCGAGCCCGCCGCCCAGGCATTGACCAAAGAGTAAATAAGAGAATGCCAAAATACCGGAGCTTTCTGAAAGCTCCGGTATTTTATGTGTGGCAAAAACAAAAGGACATCGCCGAAGCGATGTCCTTTTGGAGCTGGTAATGTGACTCGAACACACGACCTGCTGATTACGAATCAGCTGCTCTACCGACTGAGCTATACCAGCAAACTCTTAATTGCTCAGTTATTATACTATGGCAATTTCAGATTGTCAAGAGAAAATATTTCTAACCGCCTTTGCGTCCGCATATTGTACAGTATTGACAGGCAAAGGAGGCGGCCAAAATGGAAGCATGGCTGGAAAGACTCTGCACATGGGTATGGGGCTGGCCCATGATGGGCCTGATTTTGACCGTGGGCATTCTATTTACCATCCGGCTCCGCTTCATTCAGCTGCGGGGACTGAAAACCGGACTGAAAACGGCTTTTGGCCCGCAGGCGGAAGGGGAGGGGGCCACACCATTTCGTGCCCTGTGCACAGCGCTGGCCGCCACCATCGGTACCGGGAACATTATTGGCGTAGCGTCGGCGATTTCTATTGGCGGCCCCGGTGCATTGTTTTGGATGCTGCTGGCGGGTTTCCTGGGAATGGCGACGCAGTACGCGGAGGGGTTGCTGGCGGTGCGGTTTTCCAGTCCACAGGGCGGCGGGCCCTGCATTTACATGGAGCAGGGCTTGGGACAAAAGGGCCGGGTGATGGCGATTTGCTATGCCGTCTGTGCGGTGTTCGCCGGGGCGTTCGGTATCGGTACGGTGGCCCAGGTCCACGGCATCAGCGCCGCCGTGGCACGGTTTTTTGCTCCGGATTTTCAGGGGACCTGGGGGCTGTGGCTGTTTGGAGCTTATCGGCCGCCGGCTGTCGTTCTGGCTGGGGTATTGGTGACCGTGGCAACAGCGGCGGTGCTGTTGGGCGGTGTGGAACGGATTGGTACCGTGGCGGAAACCCTGGTACCCATTATGGCCATCGGCTATATTCTTCTGACCGGCGCATTGCTTCTCTGGAACTGGAAAGCGCTGCCCATGGCGGTGGGACAGGTCCTGACCGGCGCACTGGCTCCCAAAGCGGTCACCGGCGGTGCGGTGGGATCTCTGTTTATTGTCATGCGGCAGGGCATTGCCCGGGGGCTTTTTACCAATGAGGCAGGGATGGGTACAGCGGCCATTGCCGCCGGTATGGTCCGGGGCATCCGGCCCGGCCGGCAGGGACTGGCTTCCATGACCGGTACCTTCATTGATACCATTGTACTTTGTACGCTGACCGGTCTGGCAATTGTGGTGACCGGCGCATGGCAGCAGGGCGGAGATGGTGTCTCCATTACCAATGCCGCCTTTGTATCGGGCTTGCCGTTTACGCCCTCCCTCAGCCGGTTTGTCCTGATGGTCAGTTTGCTGCTGTTTGCCTTTGCGACGGTTATCGGTTGGCATTACTACGCCCAACGGTGTCTGGCGTATCTGACACGGGGCAGCCGTATGGCGGAACGGCTATACCGCTGGCTCTGCATTGCCGCTGTGGCGGCAGCGCCCTATCTGTCGGTGGAAGCCGTGTGGCAGCTGGCGGACCTGACCAACGGTTTGATGGCCTTTCCCAATCTGCTGGCACTGCTGCTGCTGGCCGGGACCGTTGTACAGGTCACCAAGGCAGAACATCCGGAATAAAGACCAAACACCTGGAACTGCGGCGCAGTTCCAGGTGTTCTTATGCGATAGCCTGATTATTTAGACAGCAGTTCAATGCCCTTGCGAATGCGGTTCAGAGATTCCTCTTTGCCCAGCAGTTCGCACAGTTCCGTAGCGCCGCCGGGGGTGGACATCTTACCGGAGACAGCCACGCGGACAGGCCACAGCATCACGGAGTTTTTGACCTCCTGGGCAGCGGCCAAACCAGCCAGCGCCTCAAAAATGGCGCTGTTATTCCAGGTCTCCAGGGCTTCCAGCACCGGCAGAGCCGTCTGGAGGGAATGGAGGGAATTTTCCAGCGTGGTCTTGGACTTCTTGTGGACGTACATCTGCACATCATAGTCGGGCAGGGTGTCCAGGAAATCCACACGCTCAGCCAGATCGGTCAGAACTTCGCAGCGGGGCTGTACCAGAGCGGCAACCGCTTTCAGATCGATGGCCGGATTCGTAATGGCCTGCTTCAAATAGGGCTCCGCCACAGCATAGAATGCATCAGGGCTCATGGCCTTGATATACTCAGCGTTCATCCACTTGAGCTTGACAATATCGAAGACGGCGGGGGACTTGGAAATGCCCTTGAGATCGAAGATTTTGACCAAATCCTCCAGGGAGAAAATCTCCTGTTCGCCGCCGGGGCTCCAGCCCAGCAGAGCCACATAGTTGACCACGGCCTCACACAGATAGCCCTGGGCGATGAGGTCCTCGTAGGAGGGGTCGCCGTGACGCTTGGACATTTTGTGCTGAGCGTCGCGCATGACGGGCGAGCAGTGGACATAGGTGGGGATGTCCCAGCCGAAGGCTTCGTACAGCAGGTTGTACTTGGGGGAAGAGGACAGGTATTCGCTGCCGCGGACCACGTGGGTGATGCCCATCAGGTGATCGTCGATGACGTTGGCGAAGTTGTAGGTGGGCAGACCGTCGGACTTGATCAACACATTGTCGTCCAGCGTGTCGTTGGGGACCGTGATCTCACCGAAGGTGGCGTCCACAAAGGTGGTGGTGCCTTCCCGGGGAATCTTCTGGCGGATGACGTAGGGGATACCGGCGGCCAGCTTTTCCTCAATTTCAGCCTGGGTCAGCGTGGCACAGAGTCCGTCGTATTTGGCCGTGGGATTGTCCTTGTGGAGTTCTTCCAGCCGTTCCTTGGTGCAGAAGCAGCGATAGGCGCCGCCGCGCTCAATGAGCAGCTCGGCGTACTTGCCGTAGAGGTCCCGGCGTTCGGTCTGAATGTAGGGGCCGACGGGACCGACCAGATCGGGACCCTCGTCCCAGTTGAGGCCGCACTGACGCAGGGTGTTGTAAATAATATCGGTGGCGCCTTCCACCAGACGCTCCTGGTCCGTGTCCTCAATGCGCAGCAGGAATTTGCCGCCCAGATGGCGGGCAATCAGATAGGTATACAGCGCGGTACGCAGATTGCCCACGTGCATATAACCGGTGGGGGAGGGGGCGAAACGGGTACGAACCTCGCCCTTGGGGATGCGGGCCTCCATCTGCGCAAAAAAGTCCTTGTCGATTGTCATAGAAGATGATACCTCCGGGATTATTCTTGCGTTACTCTATACCAATTATATTTTAATCCCAGCGAAAGTCAATGACAGATTGAATTTTCCAACGGGTTGTGATAAAATATCGACTTAGAATCGTGGCTTTCTGTCACGAACTGCAGAAGGGAAGGATTATCTTTCATGGACGAGAGAAAAAAACGAATTTTTTCCGGCATTCAGCCCAGTGGCGACCTGACGCTGGGTTCTTATATGGGAGCCATCAAAAACTGGGTGGCGCTGCAGGATGAATATGATTGCCTGTACTGCATCGTGGATATGCATGCCATTACGGTGCGGCAGGTACCGGCGGATTTGCGCCGCCGCAGCCTGGAGCAGCTGGCCCAGTATATTGCCTGCGGCCTGGACCCCAAGAAGAACATCATGTTCATCCAGTCCCATGTGCCCCAGCACGCGGAGCTGAGCTGGGTCCTGGGCTGCTATACCCAGTTTGGCGAACTGTCCCGGATGACCCAGTTTAAGGATAAGTCCCAGAAACACGCGGATAATATTACCGCGGGTCTCTTTACCTATCCAGTGCTCATGGCGGCGGACATTCTGCTGTATCAGACGGATTTGGTGCCCGTGGGACAGGATCAGAAGCAGCATGTGGAGCTGTGCCGCGATATCGCCAACCGATTTAACGGCGTCTATTCCGACACCTTTACGCTGCCGGAACCCTTTATTCCCAAGATGGGTGCCCGCATTATGAGCCTGGGCAATCCCGACAGCAAGATGAGCAAGTCCGATCCCGACGGCTGCGTCTACATGATGGACAAGCCCGAGGACATCATGCGCAAGTTTAAGCGCGCCGTCACCGACTGTGAGACAGCGGTCCGCTACGACAAGGAGAACAAACCCGGCGTATCCAATCTGCTGACCATCTACTGCGCTGCCACCGGTAAGACCATGGAAGAAGCGGAAGCGGAGTTTGCCGGTCAGGGCTACGGCGTCTTCAAGCCCGCCGTGGGCGAGGCTGTGGTGGAGCTGATGCGTCCCGTCCGGGAGGAAGCCCAGCGTCTCATGGGCGACAAGGCCTATCTGGAGAGCGTCTACAAGGAGGGCGCCGAGCGCGCCCGGTATCTGGCGGAGAAGACGCTGCGGAAAGTCTATAAAAAGGTCGGCTTTGTGGCCGGTTAACGGAAGGAGCGGTTCTCCACAGTGGCAGAACTCGATTTGAGTCTGGTGAAATATATCCTGCTGGCGCTGCTGACGGCCATTGCCGTCACCTTTGCGACGACGCCGCTGGTCAAGAAAATGGCCTATAAGGTGGGTGCCATCGACGTGCCCAAGGACGCCCGCCGGATGCACAAGACGCCCATTCCGCGATTGGGCGGACTGGCGATTTTCCTGGGATTTTTCCTCAGCGTCCTGCTGTTTGTAGAAATCCAGCCGGAGATTCAGGGTATTCTGATCGGCTCGGTGATGATTGTTGTTTTGGGCATTTTCGACGACATTATGACGCTGAAAGCGCTGCCGAAATTTCTGGTGCAAATTGCAGCCGCCGGCGTGGCCGTCTACTACGGCAATGTCATCCAGTATTTGTCCAACCCCATTCTCACCAGTCCGGAGCCCTACTTGGATTTGGGCAAGCTGGCTATTCCGGTGACCATCATCTGGATTGTAGCCATCACCAACGCCGTCAATTTTATTGACGGCCTGGACGGCCTGGCTGTGGGCGTCTCGGCCATTTCCAGCGCCACACTGCTGGTGACGGCCATGCTCATTGCCGAGGGCAATGTGGCGATTATTATGGCGGCGCTTTTGGGCGCTTGTCTGGGCTTCATTCCTTATAATATGAACCCGGCAAAAATCTTCATGGGTGACACCGGTTCCACGTTTTTGGGCTATATTCTGGCCACGGTGTCCATTCAGGGCCTGTTCAAGCTGTACGCCATAATTTCGTTCGCCGTACCGTTTTTGATTCTGGGCCTGCCCATTTTTGACATTTGCTTTGCCATTCTGCGGCGTCTGGCCAAG
Source organism: uncultured Oscillospiraceae bacterium (assembly GCA_944385365.1). Taxonomy (GTDB): domain Bacteria; phylum Bacillota; class Clostridia; order Oscillospirales; family Oscillospiraceae; genus Avoscillospira_A. The sequence goes on from CALWWW010000006.1 coordinate 24,444, forward strand.
GGGCAGAACCCTATGCAGGCCGACCGGGGCCACATCCACCACCGGCTGATCGATATGGGTTTCAACCAGAAGCAGACGGTGGCCATCGCCTATATGATGACGGCCATCCTGGGCCTGTCCGCCGTGGTGCTGACGTCCTCCGGTGCCTTGCGGGCGCTGTTCCTGATCGGCGCCATTATCGTTGTCGGCGCCATTGGCCTGAAGGTGATTTTCGCCATCAACCCCCACGACCACAATGACCATGCGCATCCGCATGAAGAACAAAAGGAAGAAATTGAAGATGAAAAAGATTAGAGTAATGTCCGTGTTCGGCACGCGGCCCGAGGCTATCAAAATGGCCCCCCTGGTCAAGGAACTGGCGGCCCATCCGCAAATGGAGAGTCTGTGCTGCCTGACCGGCCAGCACCGGGAGATGCTGGACTCCGTCATGGAGATTTTCCAGCTGAAAGGCGACTATGATCTGAATATCATGGAAAAGCAGCAGACGCTGACCAAGATCACCACCAAGACCATCCTGGGCATGGACAGCGTTATCGAGGAGGCTAAGCCGGACCTGATTCTGGTCCATGGCGATACCTCCACCACCTTTGCCGGGGCCTTGTCGGCGTTTTATCATCAGGTGCCCATCGGCCATGTGGAGGCGGGCCTGCGTACCGGCGACAAATATTCCCCCTATCCGGAGGAGATGAACCGGGTGCTGGTGAGTGATATGGCCGACCTGCACTTTTCTCCCACCAAGGCCAACGCCGAAAATCTGCGCCGGGAGGCCGTTAAGGGAGAAATCTTCATCACCGGCAACACGGCCATCGATGCCATGAAAACCACGGTCCGGGACGATTTTGTATTTTCCACCCAGTGTCTCAATGAACTGGATTTCCAGTCCAAGCGGGTCATTGTTGTTACTTGCCACCGCAGAGAAAATTACGGCCAACCCATGGTCAATATCATGCACGCCATTGCGGAACTGGTGGAAAGCCATCCTGATGTGGAAGTGGTCTATCCTGTCCACCTGAGCCCGGCAGTGCGGGAGTGCGTATTCGGCATCCTGGGCAATGTGGAGCGCGTCCACCTCATTGACCCGGTCAATGTGGAGGAGATGCACAATCTCATGGCCCGGTGTTACATGGTGATGACCGATTCCGGCGGATTGCAGGAGGAAGCGCCCGCCCTGGGCAAGCCTGTCTTGGTCATGCGCCGGGAAACGGAGCGGCCCGAAGCCATCGCCGCCGGTACCGCCAAGCTGGTGGGTGTGGAGCAGGCGGAAATTGTCCGTCTAGCCGGAGAGCTTCTCGACTCCGAAGCGGCCTACGCCAAAATGGCAAAGGCTGTGAACCCCTACGGCGACGGCAATGCCTGCGACCGGATTGTGGAGGCCATTGCCTGGCATTTTGGCCTGACGGATCAACGTCCGGCAGATTTTCAGGTCTGACTGATAGAAAGCAGAAAGGAGCGTGGCAGCAATGCACAATCACACTGGCAAACAATCTGCCGGCATTGTCATTGCTGCCACGCTGTTTGTTCTGGCACTGCTGTTGGCGTTGGTACTGCTGAGCATTCGGGGCGGACAGCGGGATGTGATTCAGCTGCCGGAGGATTTGGGCACAGTCGACGGCGAGTTGTCCTTATCCGACGTGGAAGAACCCTTTTTGCAGCTGGATGCGGACAATATCCAAATGGCATTGGGAACCCTGTCCCGGTCGACCGCATACCATCAGGTGCTTTCTGTATCCACTTTGTGGGACCAGAAGGTGGCCACACAGACGGTACAGCTGTGGCGCAGCGGCGCCTGTCTCCGAGCCCAGCTTTCCGTGGGCAATGATACCAAACACCTGCTTACCGACGGCACAACCGTCTGGATTTGGTATGGTACCGACGGACCGGTTCGCTCTCTGACGCTGGATGAAACGGTGTCCTTTGATGATCTTTTGGGGATTCCCACCTATGAAACGCTGCTGGCGCTGCCGGAATCACAAATTTTAGACGCTGGTTTTGTCACCTTTGACGAAACCCAGTCCTATGACTGTCTCTATATTGCCGCCCAGGAGGGGGAACAGGAGGTCCGCTACTGGGTGGATGTCGACGCGCAGCTGCTGTATCGGGCCGACGCGTTGGAAGGGGATACACCGGTTTACCAGCTGCGGCAGACGTCCTGCCAGCTGCTGACGCCGGAGGACGCGTCTTTGCAGGAGATGTTCCAGCTGCCGGACGGCACCAAAATTCTCCCTAGCGAAGAATGAGAAAGGCCGCTGCGGCCAACAGAGCCCGGGTGGAATCGGCTTCGCCGTCCCGGTCCAGAAACAGCAGCAGCAGAATCAGAAGAATGAGTATATCATCGGCTTCCAGGTCCGACGGCAGCAGACGGCTCAAACAGGATGCCGCCGCCGGACGCGGCGGGGCAGTGGGCGGCCGGCTGTCGGGTGCATTGCCCTCCAGATGGGGTAATTCCGCCACCGGCTGGCAGATGTAGCTGCCGTCTGCCGATGGGATGTAGCGATTATACAAGGTCCATCACCTTCCGGTATCTGAATTTCCCAGTGTTTTCATAGCTGTTCCAGCAATCTGTGAGATTCTCGCCGCCTGGATGGCCCGGTCCAGTTTGTACCGCCGGTCCTCCCGCAGCAGGGGACGAAGCGCCTGCAACAGAGCCAGTTCCTTGCCGCCCAGGGACCCGGCCATGGACAGCAGCTGTGCCATGGAACCAGCCATGGGGTCCTGCTGCGGAGACGGAGCAGACGGCGCAGGGGCGGCCGGTTCCGATGATGGTTCCGGCGGCGTCAGTCCCAGACTTTGGGCCAGGGACAGAATCCCCGCCATGGCCTGCGGATCGCCCAATATCTCACCGATCTTGTTTTCAAGATCCTCCATGTATGGTCACCTCATTTGCGATTGATCTGATCCACCAGGTCCGCGGCCTCCTTGGTTTCCATGATGGGGGACAGAACCTCCATGGCTGCCTGGGTGTTGCCGCTGCGCAAGGCGTTGGCCGCCTGACGCAAAGCCTGACCACCGTCCCGATTCAGCAGCTGCAACAGCTTCTGGCCCTCGGGGCTGCCTAAAACGCGACGAATGTCCTGCTCCTGAAAGGGAAAGGATTGACGATCCATATGACTACCTCCATTTCACACGATGATCTGTTCATCCCAGTATATGTGTGACGGAAAAAAAGGTGATGACCCATGAAAATTTTAGTCCTTTCCGATTCCCACGGCCAGTTCTCCGCCATGGAGGACGCCGTTTTGCGGGAACGTCCTGATTATATTTTCCACCTGGGAGACCACCAGCGGGACGCCAGGAAGCTGGGAAAGCGTTTCCCGGATTATCCGGTGATTTCAGTGCCCGGAAACTGTGATCTGCCCCTGCCGACCGAGACATTGACCGTGCGTCAGGAATTGGGCGGGGTGTCCATGCTGCTGACCCATGGCCATGCCTACGGCGTCAAGGGCGGTCTGCTCCGCATGGAGCTGGCGGCCCGGGAAGCCGGTGTGCAGGTGGCGGCCTTTGGCCACACCCATGTGGCCTACTGCCAGGAAACAAACGGTCTGTGGATGTTAAATCCGGGTTCCATCGGATATGGCGGCAGCTATGGCGTGATTCTCATTGAAAATGGACAGGCACAGTGCTATACTGACCATGTACAATAAAGTCGATCTGGAATGCTCCCGGACGGAACACCGGCCGGGAGCATTTTTACAGAAAGGAGCGGCGGTATGGCCGTGGAGCACAGCGCGTTGGATGAGGTTTTCCTGCCGCGCAAGAAGCTGAAACAACTGATATCCGGCCTGCCCACGCCGTTTTTCCTGTACGATGAGGCGGGTATCCGGCAGAGCATCCGGGACTTTCTCCAGGCGTTTTCCTGGTGTCGGGGACACCGTCAGATTTTCCCGCTGCGGCAGCTGCCGCTGGACGGTATGGCCCGGATTCTTCTGGAGGAGGGATGCGGCGTCTCCTGCTGCACCGACCGGGAATTGCAGCAGGCCGCCGACTGGGGCTTTTCCGGGGAGGCGTTGGTGTATGAACCCATGTATCCATCAGTGGAGGGGCTGGCCCTGGCGTCGTCCCTGGGAGCTACGGTGTCTGTGGACAACAATATCTCCGCCGCCGTGTGTCTGGAGCAGCCCATTGCCGCGGCCAGTCTGGTGTTCAATCCCGGCGGCAAGGTGACGCTGGATGGAACCGTGCTGTGTCGGGCAGAGCGTTCCAAGCGGGGCATGGGCCTGCGGGAGATTCTGGAATACGCGCCTTATCTCCACCGAACCGGCATCCAGCGGCTGGGCCTGGAGGTCCATCTGACCCAGCAGGTCCTGGACCCGGACTACTACGGCATGGTGCTGTCTCTCTTGCAGCCGGTCATTGAGGAATTGGAACGGCTCCACACGCCCATTGCCTTTTGCAACCTGGGCGGCGGTCCCGGCCTCAGCTTCTTCCCAGGCACACCCCATGCCGACGCCGCAGAGTGGGGAAGACGGACAGAACGCTGTGCTTCCCAGCTGCCGTATCAGATTCCTATCTGGACGGCGGCGGACCGCCTGTTTACCGGCCCCCACTGCCTGTATTTTTCCCGCATTCTCTGTGTCAAGCGGGCCCATCGGCAATTTATGGTCCTGGATTCCGACGCCGCTCAGTTTCCACGGCTGCATCCCAAAGGCCGGTACCATCTGTCGCTGCTGACCAACACAGAACGCGCCAACCGGCAGTTTTATGACGTGGTGGGCTGCCATCCCGACGAGACAGGACGCTTTGCCGAGCATATCCTGCTGCCGGAACCCAGTGAAGAGGAAATTTGCATTGTCCATGAGGCGGGCGTCGCGCCGCCGGGCCCCGGCTGCGGATACTATCTGTACCGGCAGGATGGGACCCTGGAACCCATGCGCGGCCTGCTGGAAACCTATGTACCTGTTCCATGAGGTGATACTATGTACCGTATTCTGATCTGCGATGATGACGCTGATATTGTTTCGGCGCTGAAAATCTATCTCTCCGGCGAGAATTATGAATTGGTCACAGCCTCCAACGGGAGGGAAGCGGTGGAATTGGTGTCGGAGACTCCGGTCCATTTGATTCTGATGGATGTGATGATGCCGGAGATGGACGGCATTGCCGCCACGGCGCGGATTCGGGAAGTCTGCAATGTGCCCATCATTTTGCTGACGGCCAAAAGCGAGGACTCGGACAAAATTCTGGGCCTGAATATCGGGGCTGACGACTACATAACCAAACCGTTCAATCCCATTGAAGTGGTGGCACGGGTACGGTCCCAGCTGCGGCGGTATACCAATCTGGGGGGCATGTCGCGGCCTGCGGAACGTCTGACCATCGGCAATATCGAGCTCAATGATGAGACCAAGGCGGTCACCGTGGACGGCGAAGCCGTATCCCTGACGCCCATTGAATTCAACATTCTGCGGCTGCTTATGTCCCAGCCCGACAAGGTATTTTCTTCCCGGCAGATTTATGAGCAGGTTTGGAACGAACCGGCCCAGGGCAGCGAGAGCGCCGTTGCCGTCCATATCCGGCATCTGCGGGAGAAAATTGAGATCACGCCTTCAGATCCCCGTTATTTGAAAGTGGTCTGGGGCCAGGGCTATAAAATGGAGGGAGGGCGCGGCGTGTGACCCAGTGGAAAACCAGTCTGCTGCTGAAATTCGTCGTACTCCTGTTTCTGGTGGCGTTTCTGGCGGTGTTCGGCCTGACCTCTGCCGGTATTCTCTACGGCTATCGCACCAATCTGTACGGCGGCTCCAACACCAGCTATTTTGCCAGCCGGATTTGCTATGAGAATGCCAGAGAAATCGCACAGTTTGACATTTTGGACCCATATGTTCGGGAATATTTCCCGGTGGGGGTTCTGGAAAATCTGTACCGGGGCAACTTCACCAACGTCAACTACGCCATTGAGGAAAAACAGAACGGCCAGTGGGAAGTCGTGTCCTCGACGCTGTCTGAGGAAGAAACCTATGGATTTCGCGACAGCTTTGAATCCTGGGAAAATGGAACCAGTTACCGGGTGACGGTGGCCATCAAATCATCTATGCCCCAGGAGAGCGGCAAAACATATTTTCAATATGTGCTTTTTAACACGGTCCGCCGTCTGTCGGACGTGCTGCCGTGGATTCTGGTGATCTCCTTTGTCCTCTGCGTGGCTTCGTTTACCGTGCTGTGCATTATGGCGGGTCACCGTCCAGGCCATGACAAGATTGTGCTCAACTGGATGGATCGATTGCCGTTGGATGCCTATGCGTTGGTGGCGGTTTGCCTTGCAGGGTGGCTGCTGCGGCTGTCATTTGAAAGTGGCTTTTACGATCTGGATGCCTTTGCCAATACCCTGGCCTGTATCGGCATTCTCACGGCCAGCTTAATCCTGCTGGGATGGCTGCTTTCCCTGATTACCCGCATCAAGGTGGGACGTTGGTGGGAGAATACGCTGATTTACCGGCTGCTGCACTGGCTGCACCGCAACGGTCTCCACGCCGCTAAAATGCTTCTGCGGACCGTGAGTGCGATTCCCATCGTCTGGCGAACATTGGTCATCACCGGTGCGCTGCTGATTGCGTTGATGTATCTGGCAATGTACAGCGTCTGGAATGGTTCGCTGCTCATGCTCTATACATTGATCGGTTTGGGCATTGTGATTTTCCTCTGCTTCTGCTCCATCCAGCTGCAAAAGCTGAAAGGCGCTGTGGAAACCATGGCCAATGGTGATTTTGACACACGGGTGGACACCACAGGGCTGTATGGGGAATTTCGCCGGTATGGCGAACACCTCAACGCCATTTCCGATGGCATGTCCATCGCCATTGAGCAGCATACCAAGTCGGAACGGATGAAAACAGAACTGATCACCAACGTGTCCCACGATATCAAGACGCCGCTGACATCCATTCTCAACTATGTGGATTTGCTGCAGCACACCAAGGACGAAGCGGAACGGGCCCAGTACCTGGAGGTTCTCCACCGCCAGGCGACACGGTTAAAGAAACTGACGGAGGATTTGGTGGAGGCGTCCAAGGCCGCGACAGGCAATATCCAGACGGATTTGGTGCCCACTGACGTATCCGAGAGCCTGAATCAGGCGGTTGGAGAGTATACGGAACGGCTGGAGGCCGCAGGCTTGACGCTGGTAGCCAAATTCCCGGACTACGACTTGAGCATTCTGGCAGATGGCCGCCTTCTGTGGCGGGTTTTGGACAACCTGCTGGGCAACATCTGTAAATACGCCATGCCGGGGACGCGGGTTTACCTGACGGTGGAGGAACGGGAAAAGACAGTGTCTATCCAGCTGAAAAATATCTCCCGTCAGCAGCTGAATATCAGCCCCGATGAATTGATGGAGCGGTTTGTCCGTGGAGACAGCGCCCGCAGTACCGAAGGGTCCGGTCTGGGCCTGAATATTGCCAAAAGTCTGACGGAGCTGCAGCACGGACGGTTCCGGCTGGAACTGGACGGCGATCTGTTCAAAGTCGATGTGGAATTGCCCAAGGCAAACGGATAACAAAACGGAGCCGCAGGTCTGTGGCTCCGTTTGTGCGATTACGATGGAAATGCGGCTTTTCAACACCATTTACAGCTGGCACCGCTGGCCCCACAGACGGCTCAGTTCCACGGCAGTGTGCCAGTTTTGCAGCGCCCGGTTCCGGTCCTGAATGGCCATGATCGGCTGGAAGACCTGCTGTGTGCGGCGGATGTGTTCCAGGTCTTCCGTGGAACTCCAAACACCGGCGGCCAGACCAGCCAGAAACGCCGCGCCCAGGGCGGTGGATTCCACATTTTCCGGACGGTTTACCGGCAGACGCAGCAAATCCGCCTGGAACTGCATCATAAAGTCGCTGACACAGGCGCCGCCATCTACCCGCAGCTCGGAAATGGCCACTGGGGCCGCCTCGTTCATGGTCTGCACCAGATCGGCCACCTCAAAGGCGATGCCCTCCAGAACGGCGCGGCTTAACTCTGCCTTGCCGCTGCCACGGGTCAATCCGAAGAAGCTGCCCCGGGCGTAGCTGTCCCAATAGGGAGCGCCCAGGCCCGTAAAGGCCGGGACGAAGTAAACGCCGCCGTTGTCGGGGATGGATTCCGCCAGAATGTCCACATCGTGGGCGGTGGCGATGACGCCGCATTGGTCCCGCAGCCATTGGATGGCGGAACCGGCGTTGAATGCGCTGCCCTCCAGGGCATAGGTGACTTTTCCACCGATGGACCAAGCTACAGAGGTCAGCAGTCCGCTGTCACAGCGGATGGAATGACTGCCGGTGTTCATCAGAGTAAAACAGCCGGTGCCATAGGTGTTTTTGGCCATACCCTCCCGGAAGCATCCCTGGCCGAAAAGCGCCGCCTGCTGATCGCCTGCGGAGCCGCAGATGGGAATACCAGCCAGGGCCTTGAGGCCGGGCAGCCCTTTGGCCACAGTGCCGTAGACCTGACTGGAGGGGACCGGCTGGGGCAGCATGGACATGGGAATGTCCAGAGCCTTACAGATATCCTCATCCCAGCACAGCCGGTCGATGTCAAAAAGCATGGTGCGGGAAGCGTTGGAGTAGTCGGTGCAATGTACCTGACGGCCCGTCAGATTCCAGATCAGCCAGCTGTCCACGGTGCCGCAGAGCAGCTCCCCGGCCTGGGCCCGGCGGCGCAGGTCCGGCGACTGGTCCAGCATCCACCGCAGCTTGGTGCCGGAAAAATAGGGGTCAATGAGCAACCCAGTCCGCTGATAGATCAGGTCTCCCAGCCCTTCGGCCTTGAGCCGCTCACACAGCTCCGCCGTCCGGCGGCACTGCCAGACAATGGCGTTGCATACAGGCTGGCCCGTTTTCCGGTCCCACAGAATGGTGGTTTCCCGCTGATTGGTGATGCCGATGGCGGCGATATCCGTGGGAGACAGTTTGCTCTTCTCAAAGGCCTCCGCCATGGCGTGTAAAATGGTATCGAGAATGTCCATGGGGTCGTGTTCCACCCAGCCGGGACGGGGGTAAATCTGCCGCAGGGGGTACTGGGCCACGGTGCGAAGTTCGCCGTTGGCGTCGCAGAGAACGGCCCGGGAACTGGTAGTGCCCTGATCCAGAGCCAAGACGTATCCGTTCATGTCCATATTCCTTTCCCAATGTTTTTCTTTTAGTTTCGCTGAAAAGGTGTATAATGTCAAGTAGAAGAATGAGAGGAGGATGGCTGTGAATTGCCCTTATTGTACCAAAGAGATGGAACCGGGAACCATTCAGGCGCTGAACTCACACGGCAATTACTGGCTGCCGGATAACGTGACAAGCGGGGAGATCGGCATGTTTCTTTCGCGTAAATCGGTGGAAAATTGCGGCGGCGTTATCCTTGGTCAAGTCAGAAAGGTGGGCTTTCACTCTTCCGAACGGCCAGCCAGTTACTACTGTAAAAACTGCCGTATTTTACTTACAACCTTGTAATGTTTCCGCTGCAATTCGGTATACAGCCCTTGGAGAGGGGCTCTAAAAACTACTACTCTATCCAGCAAGGAGCATGGACATGCGCGAATTTTTTATGACTTCCACCGGTGGATGCAATCTGCGGTGCGGCCTGTGGATGCCCCGGCAATCGCCCCGGGCGGTGGTCCAGCTGGTCCACGGCGTGGCGGAACACGTGGGACGTTACGATGAATTCGGACGGTTTCTCGCGGAGCACGGCATTGCCGTGGTGGGCGATGACCACATGGGCCATGGAAAATCGGTGGGCTCCGGCGATCTGCCCGGATTTTTCCCCAGCGGCTGGGACGGGGCGGTGGAGGATGAATACCGCCTGATGACAGAAGTGCGCCGGGAACTGCCCCATACGCCGTATGTGCTCCTGGGCCATAGTATGGGGTCGTTTTTAACCCGTACATTTTTGTATACCCATCCTGACGCGGACCTCAGCGGCGTCATTCTCTCCGGCACCGGCTGGATATCGCCCGTGGTTCTGGCTGCAGGCTTGCGGCTCTGTGAGCGGGAGCGCCGCAGAGTGGGGGAGAATCAGGTCAGCGAGCAGCTCCAGCGCATTGTGTTTGAAAACTACAATCGAGCGTTTCGCCCCAATCGTACCGATCGGGACTGGACCTGCTCGGACCCGGCGGTGGTGGACGCCAGTATGGCCGACCCCTATTGCAGCTATTGGCCCACGGTGGGGCTGGCTGCCGATATGCTGGGGGGCATCCGGCACAATCAGAAAGCGGAGAATTTGGCCGCGATGGACCACAATCTGCCGGTCTTGTTTTTCTCTGGGGAACAGGACCCGGTGGGAGGAATGGGCCGCGGCGTTCGCCGGACGGTCCGGGCCTTTGAAAAGGCGGGCATGAAACAGGTAACCTGCCGCCTCTACACAGACCGCCGCCATGAAATGCTCCTGGAAATCAACCGGGAAGAGGTCTACGCGGACGTGCTGCGCTGGTTGGACGGGATTCTCTGAAAATAACAAAAAGGTTGCAAATTGTTACAAAACATGATATACTCGAGAATGCGAATTGTGATTATTTGGATTTTCCCTGCTGAACTGCGGGGACTTCCCGGAAAACAGGAGCAAAACCATGATAAAACGTATTCTCAGCAGCATTCTTGTTTTGTGTGTGTCTGTAACTATTTTCTCCGCAGCGGCGGTGGCGGCAGCGCCGGAGCTGCAAATCAGCGACGCGGGTTTGGAGAAGATCAAGGGATGGGAGGGGTTCAGCCCCACCGCCTTTGTTGACGGCGGCCAGTGGACCATTGGATATGGCAACGCCTGTGATCCGGCGGACTATCCCAACGGCATCACGGAGGAAGAGGCCAGCGATTTGCTGGAGGCCACCATTGTGGACTTTGAGGGCTATCTCAACGACTTTCTGGCCATGAACGGCATTACGGTGACGCAGAATCAGTTTGACGCCCTGACCAGCATGACCTATAATCTGGGTCCCACCTGGCTCAATTCCTCTTATCGATTCTGGATCATGATGAAGGACGGCCTGGAACATTACACACCCAGCCAGATTGCCAGTGCGTTGGGCGTCTGGTGTCATGTGGGTACCTCCATACATACCGGTGTACTCCAGCGGCGGATTAGTGAGGTTCGGATTTTCCTGTACGGCGACTACACGGAAACCGCCAGTCCGGATTTTCACTATCTGATCTTTGATGCCAATGGGGGAACGGCTGATACCGATGTCTATGTCTATGAGGAAGGAACCACCTACGGTACGTTTCCGTCGGTTTATCGGGAGGGATACCGTCTTGTCGGATGGTTCACGGAACCCCAGGGCGGTCAGGCGGTCACAACCAGTGATGTGGCGGACCATGACGATACGCTTTACGCCCAGTGGGCTCCGGAAACGACCACCGGTGCGCCGATGTATTCCGATGTGACGGCGGACCACTGGTACAGCCCCTATGTAACGGAACTGAGCAGTCAGGGCATCATCGGCGGTTATGCTGACGGCACCTTTCGACCGGAAAATACGGTCACCGTGGGTGAAAGTCTCAAATTGATTTTGTTGGCGGCGGGATACCCGCCCCAGGCGGCCACCGGCAGCCATTGGGCCAGCGGATACCAGTCCTTGGCTGTGACGCAGCAGATGGCGACTGCGGAGGAGCTGTCGTCTCTGGACGCGCCCATTTCCCGCCAGCTGGTGGCGAAGCTGGTCTGCAACGCCATGGGCTTGCAGCCCTATACCGGCAGTTCTGTGTTTGCCGATACGGATGACAGCTATGTGATGGCGCTGTATACCGCGGGGATTCTGGACGGCTCAGTGGATGCCGGCGGAAACCGCAACTATTATCCGGAACGTTCTCTGAACCGTGCGGAAGTGGCCAAGATCATCTGGTCCATGGAGGCGCACACCGGAGCTTGACAAACCTTTGATAGGGACCATCCCGGCATATAAAGTGCCGGGATGGTTCTCTGTCTGTTTTACAGTACCATTTATGGGACAGGTAATGCGATATACTGGGGACACAAAGCCAAAGGAGTGTCCAGCATGTATCGTATCCACCATGTCAGAGGTCATATTGAAGTCTACGACTACCGGGGAGCCTTTCTGTTTTCCGCCGACAGCGAGCAGGAAGCCCGTGAGATGATGGAGGAACTCCATGCGTAATTTTAAAATGCTGCTGGCCTATGACGGCACTCGGTACCGGGGATGGCAGCGGCTGGGCAACAGCCCGGATACCATCCAGGGGAAGCTGGAGCAGACGCTGAGCCGTATTCTGGAGCAGCCCATTGCAATCCATGGCAGCGGCCGGACCGACGCCGGAGCCCATGCCGCCGGACAGGTGGCGTCCTTTCACGCCGACACGACACGCTCCTGCCGGGAGCTGACGGCGTTGCTGCGCCAATATCTGCCGGAGGACATTGGGGTTCTGGAGATTACCGAGGTTCCGCTGCGGTTTCATGCCCGCCTGACGGCCACCGGTAAGACGTACGTATACCGTGTCTGGAACAGCCGTGTCCCCAATGTGTTTGAGCGGCGGTATCTCTATCAGCTGGGGGAACCCCTGGATGTGGAAGCCATGAAACGGGCGGCGGCTGATTTTTTAGGCACCCATGATTTTATCGCCTTTTGCTCCAATAAACACTTCAAAAAATCTTCGGTCCGTACCATTATGGCCCTGACCATAGAGACACTGGGGCCGGAGGTGCGCTTTACGGTGACGGGAGACGGATTCCTTTATAATATGGTCCGAATCATGGTGGGAACGCTTTTGGAAATCGGGCTGCACCGGCGTCCGGCTGACGATATCCCGGCCATTTTGGCCTCCCGCAGCAGAGAACAGGCAGGGGAGACCGCACCGGCCCGCGGCCTTTGTCTGAAGGAGGTATATTATCCATGAACATTCAGATTTTTGGAACATCCAAATGCTTTGATACGAAAAAAGCGGAGCGCTGGTTCAAAGAACGGCGCATCAAATATCAAATGATCGATCTGGTCAAATACGGCATGTCCGGCGGCGAATTTGACAGCGTTTTGCGGGCGGTGGGCGGCATTGACGCCCTGATCAACTGGGACAGCAAATCGCCGGATATCGATTTGCTGAAATATCTGTCGGAGGAACGGCAGAAAGAGGACAAGGTCTATGAGAACCAGAAGCTCATCCGAACGCCGGTGGTCCGCAACGGCAAACAGGCCACCGTGGGATTCTGCCCGGACGTGTGGGAGACCTGGAAATAAAAAATCGGTGCTGCGTAGATGCAGCACCGATTTTTTTACGCGGCCTTTACCGACTGGTGGGGACGTCTGCGGTAAAACCCTAAATAGACAATCATCGCGGCCATGGTCCAGAAATAGGCCATCATATACGGTTCCTCGAAAATGTTTTCAAAATAACAGTGGAACAGTACGCCGCACATGCCCGACAGCATACCGGCGCACAGCGGCAGGGGAGAGGTCTCCTTGGGCTCCCGGGACGTGCGGTAACAGGCCCGTACACCGTTGAAGAGCAGCGCAGCCAGCAGGAACAGGTAGCAGCTGAAGCCAACCCAACCCATTTCCACCAGGATTTTCAGATAGTAATTGTCCACGTAGAAGTAGGACACCCACTTGTAAATCTGATGCTGCATGGCCACCGCGCCGCCGAACATACCCAGTCCAAAGCCGAACACCGGGTCCAGGGCCAGATAAGTCAACGCAATATCCCAACGGCTGCCGCGGCCGCCGTTGTTGTTGGCGGCCTGGAATTCCGGCGTCAGCAGGAAGCCCAGACGGCTGGAAACGAAGGGAATGCACAGCGCCACCAGCAGGGCCACACACATGAGCGCGATCAAACGGCGGTCCACCAGCAGGGCAAATACCAGCACCGCCACGGCCATAGCGCCCCAGGCGGCACGGGACATGGTAAACAGGCAGGCCATACCCATGCAGAAGGTGACAAACCAGCACAGGAGCTTGGCCCGTGCGCCGCGGCACCAGTAGGCGAGACCGGCTGCCATGGGTGCAAACAGTACCATAAAGTCACCCATGATATTGGGGCTGCCGAAGATAGAGAAGACGCGGGTACGGACAGAGCCTTCGGCATCAGCCACCCATTTGTCTGGAATGGGAACCGCGACAATAAACTGATAAATGCCGTGAAGGGCAATGAGGAACGCGGCGGTCACCAGGGTTACATACAGCAGGGTGAAGTCCCGGTCGTTGCGCAGAAGCCGGGTCACCAGGAAGAACCACAACATGTACTGCACCGTAGCCCGATAGCCGGAAACGCCGATGGAGAAGAACGGCGCGGCGATCAACAGCAGGGCCAGACCCATGGAAACAAAAAGGAATACCGCCGGGTCCAGAGGGGAAACGCGGCTGAGAATGGGCCGGGTGTTGAACATACGCCGATAGATCACCCACAGCAAAGCCAGCAGCATCAGGCATTCATCCCAAACGGAGGACAGGACCGGAACAGCGAAGACATCCCGCAGGAAGTAGTCCAGAATGGCATACAGTCCGATGGATACCAACAACATTCCGGTCATGCCGCTGCGGAACAGCCAGCCCAGGCATTTGCTGTCCCGACCCACCGTAAAGATGGCGTGGTAGGCACGGTAGAGTAAACTTCCATGGAGGGCCACCGTCAAATGCCGGCCCAGACGCCATAAAGCCAGATTGATCTGGGACAGGAGCCGGCGGCAGCGGGAATGGACCGTCATGGCGGCGGAGCAGCCGAAAATGGCGCTCAGAACCCGGCCTGTGACGGAAAACTTTGCCGAAGCGGAAAACCGCTGGAAGATATCCCGCAGCTTGCTGTTCTGCCAGCTGGCCAGAAATAAACATACCAGACGCCAGACAACGCTGGTCTCCAGAATGTTACTCATTGGCCGTCACTTCTTCCATGGACAGGATGGTGCCGTTGACTTCCAGGCCCACCGTCTTAACAATGTGGGTCTTACCCACCCGCAGCTCCTGGGTACCGACGGAATAGGCATTGCCCACAAACTGCACATTGGCGTCGATGGTGAACCGCAGATCGTGGACCGTGGTATCCTCCACATAGTGCAGCGTGCCGTCGGCGGCTTCCACCGGCTCAATGTGGGGTTCGATGACGCAGTCGGTGATATAGGCGTCAATCATTTCGCCGCTGTTCATCAGCTGCTTGCCAATTTCAGTTACCGCATAGTCAGAGGTGGTCGGATCAATTTTCGGGCAGAGAACCTCGTAGCGAATGGTGACGGCATTGGAGCCGCTGGTCAGATCGCTGACGGAACTGCCGGTCAGCTTGAGCGCGGCGGCGATGACGACGGCCAGAATAACCAGCACCACCAGAAAGTCCACCAGGTTGATCTTGCCGAAGAGTTTTCCCTTAGAGTCAAGAATTTTCAAAATTATTTCCTCCTACGATATTTTTTTCTCATTTGCATTTGATTCCGACAGGCAAGTATACTATAATGATACCGCATCGCATTGCCCGGCACAGCCCGCGCAATGTCTTCCTATTATACCGGATTTTGACGAGTTCTACAAGGTTAAATTACGGAGCGTGTTTATGAAAATCATACATCTCATCTCAGGCGGCGATGTGGGCGGCGCCAAAACCCACGTTCTGTCTCTGTTGAAGGGGCTGAGCCGGACGGAGGAGGTCCGTCTCGTCTGCTTTATGGAAGGCCCCTTTGCCCAGGAGGCCAGGGAATTGGGCATTGAGACCATCGTCTACCCCGATAAAAATGTGCTGCGGGTGGCGTCGGTCCTGGCCGGGGAGATCAACGCCGGCGGATATCAGGTGGTCCATTGTCACGGTTCCCGTGCCAACCTGATCGGGTCCCTGCTGCGGCGCAAGATTCAGGCCCCGGTGGTGACCACAGTCCACTCCGATTACCGTTTGGATTACCTAGGCCGTCCCATCCACCATTTGACGTACGGCACCATCAATACCATCTGTGTTCGGAAAATTCCCTACCATATCGGCGTTTCCGATGCCATGGCCGAGCTGCTCATTGCCCGGGGATTTGACCCGCAGACCATGTTTTCCATCTATAACGGTGTGGAGTTTACGCCGGTGGAGCCTGCCATGGACCGGCAGACGTATCTGAACAGCATCGGGCTCCAGACGGAGGCGGACAGCGTGGTGTTCGGTATTGCTGCCCGGCTCAGCGCCGTCAAGGATGTGGGCACGCTGATCCGCGGCTTTGCCCGTACCGTCCGGCAAGTGCCGTCGGCCCGTCTGGTCATCGCCGGAGACGGCGAACACATGGCGGACCTTCGGCGGCTGGCAGGGGAGACCTGCCCCCAGGGCTCCGTGTGCTTTGCGGGCTGGGTGGGGGACATGGAGAGCTTTTACAACGCCATGGATGTCAATACGCTGACGTCCTTGTCCGAAACGTTCCCCTATGCCCTGACGGAGGGCGCACGCCACCAGTGCGCCACCATTGCTTCCCGTGTGGGCGGTATTCCAGACCTCATTGAACACGGTGTGACGGGCCTGCTGTTCACTGCCCAGAATGATGAGGAGTTGGCGGAACAGATGATTTCCCTGGCCCAGGACGACAGCCTGCGGCAGCGGCTGGGCCGGCAGCTGTACGAAAAGGCCCGCAGGGACTTTTCGGCTTCGGCCACAGTGGAGAAGCAGAAAGAGATTTACCGGATTATGATCCGCCGGTCTCAGCGGCCCTGGCGCAAGCGGGACGGCGTGCTGATCTGCGGCGCTTACGGCAAGGGCAATGCCGGTGACGACTCCATTCTCCACGCCATTGTGGGACAGATGCAGCACATCGATCCGGACATGCCCCTGTATGTGCTGACGCGGACGCCGCGGGAGACGAAAATTCAGTACCGCATCGGTGCGGTCCACACCTTTAATTTGCCGGGCTTTCTGCGGATTATGCGGCATACAAAACTGTACCTCAACGGCGGCGGCAGCTTGATTCAGGACGTGACCAGCACCCGTTCCCTCTATTACTATCTGGCCAGCATTCATTTGGCCAAGGCCACGGGCAACCGGGTCCTCATGTACGGCTGCGGCATTGGTCCCATTACCCACCCGTTCAATATGCGCTGGGCCGGTCGGGTCATCGACCGCTATGTGGACGGTGTGACGCTGCGGGAGGACACCTCCCAGGATGAGCTGGTGCGCATGGGCGTCCGCAAACCGAGCATCTATGTGACGGCGGACCCGGCGCTGCTGCTGCATCCGGCGGACGACGACCGGGTGGATGGTTGGTTCCTGCGGAATCATCTGGACCCCGGCGGCCATTACGCCATGTTTGTGGTGCGGAATTGGCCCGGATACGGGGAGAAAGCCCCATGTTTTGCCGCCGCTGCCGAAGCGGTGAAGCACAAGTTCGGGCTGACGCCCATTTTCCTGGCGCTGGAGACAAAGCACGACCAGTCGGCCTGTCATTTGGCGGCAGATCAGATGAAAAGCGCCTGCCCGGTGCTGACAGTACCCAACGACGGCGATCTCATTGTAGGCATTTTGGGCCGGATGGAAGTGGTTGTCTCCATGCGGCTCCATGCGCTGATTTTTGCCGCCGCTGTGGGAACGCCGGTGGTGGGCGCTGTATACGATCCCAAGGTCCGGGCGTTCTTGGATTATATGGGCAAAAAACACTATATGGACCTGGAAGACGTCACCACCGAGCGGCTTATGGCCTCCATTGCCGAGGCATTGGCCGAAGGCCGGGATGCACCGGAAACCATTGAGCATCTGCGGGTCCTGGCGGCGGAAAACGAGGACGTCGCACGAACACTATTGGAGGAGCCATGAAACAAATCGTCTGTCTGGCCACGTCGCCGTGGTATCCCATTCCCACAAGAAAGCAGCAGGTTATGAGCCGCCTGCACGACGCCGAGGTGCTGTATTTTGATCCGTCGGTGTCCATCATTGCACCCATCAAGGACCGCAGCGCCCTGGCCCACTGCAAGGCCTACCGCAAGCCCGGTGAAAAGGTTGCGGACCATATTACGGTTTACGCGCTGCCGCCGGTGCTGCCCTTTTTCAACAAGTATCGCTGGATTAACCGGCTGAATCAAAAACGTATGGCCGCCTATGTCCGCAAAGTGATGAAGCGCCACGGGTTTGACAAGCCTGTTCTGTGGACCTATTCGCCGGTCTGTGCCGATCTGGTGGACCATGTGCCCCACAGTGCATTGGTCTATGACTGCGTGGACCGTCATTCGGCTTACGGCGGATTGATGAATCCCCAGCTGGTAGACCAAATGGAGATGGATTTGGCTGCCAAGAGCGACATGGTCTTTGCCACAGCCGACAGCCTGTGTCAGCGGCTGAAAGCCGCCAATTCCAAGGCTGCCTTCATTCCCAACGGCGCCAATTTTGAGCTGTTCTGCAAGGCTGCCGAGCCCTGGCCTGTACCCCAGGAGCTGCAAACGCTGGAGGGGCCCATTCTGGGCTTTGTCGGCGCGCTGCAAAGCTGCATTGAATATGGGTGGGTGGTCCATGCAGCCAAGGCCCGGCCCCAGTGGAATTTTGTCTTTATCGGCAAGGAAAAGCCTGGTGTGGACTTGTCCGCCCTGCGGGCACTGCCCAATGTCCATTTCCTGGGCTTGAAGCCCCATGAACAGCTGCCGGACTATCTGGCGGCCTTTGATGTGTGCTTGAATCTGTTTGCATCCGGCGATCTGAGCAAGGATGTGAGCCCGCTGAAGTTCTATGAGTATCTGGCCACAGGCAAGCCCATTGTCTCCACGCCGCAGCCGGACCAGGTGCTGCAATACGAATCCATCATGCAGGTGGCCCGAACGCCGGAGGAGTTTATCGACTGCTGTGCAGAGGCCATTGAGGACACGGCCCCCGAACGGATAAACGCCCGCATGGAGGCGGGCCGTCAAAGCTCCTGGGATGCCCGGGTAGCGCAGATGGAATCCATGCTGCGGGATATGAAAATTCTATAAACAAACAGGGAGCGGAAGCCTTGCGGTTTCCGCTCCCTGTTTGTTATACATTGAATCGGTCATAAGTGGAATAGCAATCGAGACACAGCTTTTTGTCGCCGGACAGGCGAATCCAGTTGGCGCCGGTGAGTTCGCCGCAGCAGTCGCAGACGTAGGAATCGAAAATCCGGGCCGATTCCGGCAGTGCAATGGTGGGCTCCTTGACTGTAAACAGCTCCGCGGCGGGTTTTTCCAGAATCCAGCGGAGGGACTCTTCCCGGCTCAGCCCCCGTGGACGGGGATTGAGTACCAGCCGCACCGACTGGCCCGTGGAACGCCGGTAGAAGGAAAACGCCTGTTTTCCCCGCAGATGGAACAACAGATTGCCCTTGCCGACGGAACAGCCCAGAATGGCCTGGATGGCGTCTACACCACAGGCGTCGTTTTCCGTGATGCAGACCACCTGTTCATCGTCGGAGAATTCCAGCTCCAACAGTTCCATGGCGTAAAGAGCCGCCCGGTAACCGATGGCGATGCCGGGGCAGGTGTGACCGTGAAAGTCAATGGCCCGCTGCCACAGCGCTTGTGCTTTTGCTTGGTCCATGCGATAGGCTCCTTTCCTGTGTTGTTGCAAATGCAGTTACCAATCTTTGCAGACGTCCACCCATCCGGCGGAGTTGGTGTATTGCTCCAGCTCCGCCAAGGTCAGTTCAATGGCGCTGTTGCTGCTGCCGCAGGCCGGGAAAACCGTGTCAAACCGCTGGAGGGATTGGTCCAGATAGACGATGACACCGTCATTGACGGCAAACGGACACACACCGCCCACCGCATGGCCAATGCGCTGCGCCGCTTCTTCCGGCGAAAGCATTTTTGCCTTGACGCCGAACCGGGCCTTGTATTTGGCGTTGTCAATGCGGGCGTCACCGGCAGCGACGATTAAAACAGCATCGTCGTGGACGGCAAAGGACAGGGTTTTGGCAATGCGGCAGGGTTCACAATGCAGCGCCTCCGCGGCTAACGCGACGGTGGCGCTGGATGCATCCAGCTGCAAAATCCGGTCTGCCATGCCGAATTGCTGAAAATATGCGATCACTCGTTCAATGGACACGATCATTCCTCCCATGGTTTCCGGACCGATGCCGGATCATGGGTCGATCATATCACAACCGTCGAAAAAAATCCATCCTTGGTTCAGGCGGACCGGGCCCGTTTCCGGTGATGGACCAGCAGCAACACGACGGCGGCGACCACAACCACGCCGCCAATAGCGGCCGGGATGGGCCATACCGGGGGATTGTCCGCCAGCAGAATTTTACCGCTGGCCGGTGCGGTACACAGGAGATAAGAGCCGTCCGCCTCGGTATCCACCGGCTGCCACTGGTCATCCTGCCAGAGGTAGACTGTGGGATGGGAGCAGTCAGCCGCCCGCAGCCGCAGGGTTACCGTGTCTCCCGAGAAGTTTTTTATGGTATACCCATAGGCGGCCACCGCACCGGCAGGCGCTCCGTCCAGCGGTTCCTCCGTCACGTGCAGCGATACCTCGGGACCAAAGTCCCCCTGCACCAGAAGTGCCGGGACAGCGCCGCCGCTGGACAGCGTGGAGGTAGGCGCGATAAACTGGGCCTCCAGCACCATGGACCGGGTCAGGTGTTTCGTAGGGCTTTCCGGCCATTGGCCATAGACGCCATCCTGCTGCGGAATGGCGGGAATCTTGCTCTCGTTCAAATCGCCGCCGTAGGAGAACGGAATCTCCGCAATGGTCTCGCCATCCACCACATAGCGATAGGAGAAAGTCAGAAAATCGGCAGGGATGCCGGAAAGCTGGGAAAAGGATGCAAAATCCATACCTTCGGCCCGGCCGGCATAGTCCACGCCGTCCAGTCCGGGAAGGTCTTCCATCAGATAGCGATTGTCGGTCAACGTGCCGTCGCTCTGACCGGCAATGGCGCCGCGGTATTCGCCGTCGCCCTCGTCCCGCACCATGGCGCGGCAGCCGCTGATATCCGCGCCTAAACCGGTAATACCGCCCACCCAGCTGTCGCCGGTCAAATCCACCAGAGCGGCGCAGTTGGTGACAATGCCTTCGGTGCGCCCGGCAATGCCGCCGCAGTAGTCGGTACCGGTTTCCACGGTGCCGCGGGCCACACAGTTGACAATGGCGCCGGATTCACTGCGGCCCACGATACCGCCGCCGCAGTCATTGCGCACGGTAACTGTGCCGTCAAAGCGGCTGTCCCGGATGACGGCCCGCAGCGTCGCGTACACGTCGGACAGTAATTCCATATCCTCCATGGAGAAGGTGGCCTCCGGGTCGTCGCCCAGCTCCGTGGAAACGACGCCCACCAGTCCGCCGGTGTTGGTGTCGCCGAAGACGTCGCCGGTGGCGGTGCAGCCGGAGAGCAGGCCGGGACCTTCGGTGAGATCGGTGACTTCCTCCACCGTCAGTTCCGGTTCCCGTCCCAGGTCGTAAATGGCCTGTCGCACCTGATCCATTTGATTCAGCAGGGCGGTGGTGGTATCATGCAGCAGATCATTGTCTGCCGCTGCTTTGTCGGTCATCTGCTGTACCTGGTCCGACAGAATCTCCAGCTGGTCGTTGATGGCGTCGCCGGTCTCCTGGGCAGTCTGATTGAGACTGTCGGTATGGGTTTTCACCAACTCCCGAATGGCGTCGTAGTTGGTTTGCAGCTGCTCTGTCACACTGGAGAGGGATTGGGTCATGGCGTAGGCAGCGTCATTGAGATGGCCCGCCGTATCCCGAATCAGTTCCGTAGCTTGCCGGGCCTGCTCCCGTTCCTGCCCCATCTGGTCGGAAGTGTGGCCGTAGATGGTGTTCCACTGGCTGGTCAGAGTATCCACACTGGAAGCGATTTTGACCAGTGCCGTACCGATGGCATTAAGATTCCCACGGGGGTTCATATCCGGCAGGGGAGTGGTCAGCGCGCCCAGCAGGTCGCCGCTGTTGATCAGGGAGATCACCGTCTCCACATAATTGTGCAGCGCGGTCAGCTCCCAATCCATCTGGTCCATGGCGGACTGGATGGCCTGTACCTGGCGGCGGATGTCCGACGTTGCGCTGTCAGCCGTTTGCAGCGCATCGCGCATCCCATCATCCAACTGGTCGGCCATGGCATGAAGGGCATCGGAAAACACATCGGCAGTGTCCAGCAGCTCCTCGAAATCCTGGTGCGCAGTGGAATGGAACGTGTCCATGACGGCACGGCCCTCGGTGATGGTGTCGCTGATGGCCGTAGCGTGAATGTGGAGCTGATCGGAAAGCTCCTGCACATTGTCCAGACTTTTCGAACCGGCGGAATGGGCCTGCTTCTGAATTTCAGCCAGCGCGTCGTGGATGACCTGCACATCGTCCACGCTGCTGGAGGAAATAGAGTAGAGCCGGCTCGTGAGATTGGTCATCTCGTCCATCAGACCAGTCAGCGTGTCGTCGAGCTGATCGATGGGGGAGGGACCATAGGCCACATGGGTACTGGGCTCAAATTGACCTACAATGCCGCCCACATCCTTGCGGCCGCGGATGGTCCCACTGTTGGTGCAGTCCAGAACGGTTCCGGACTGCAATCCCACGATACCGCCCATGTTGTAGCCCAAATGGTCATATCCCACAGCGCCCTGATTGCGGCAGCCGGTCAACGTACCGCGGGACAGACCGGCAATGCCGCCGATGCTGGTGGGAATTGTCTGGTCCGGGTCATCGTTGAGAATGCCGGTATTGATGCAGCCCGACACGGTTCCCAGGTTGTTGCCCACGATACCGCCGCCGTTGGTGACGGCGGTCACATGGGCATGGCTGATACAGTTGACAATCTGGCCCGATTCCTCGTTGCAGCCGGCGATGCCGCCGACGTCCGTTTGGGCCGACAGAGTGCCGCGCACCGTGCAGTTTTGCAGGACGCCGGAATTATTGCCGCAGAGCAGCCCCACAGTGGAGGCAGTGCCGCCGGGGTCAACGGTAGCGTCCAGTGTCAGCCCATCCACCACGGCGGTGGCGGTCACTGTGCGGAACAAACCCACGGTGGAGCCTTTCTCCGTATAGGTCCAGCCGGTGATGGTGTGGCCGTTGCCGTGGAAAGTACCCTGGAAAATGGGCACCGGCTCCACAGTATGGCCTGTAAAATCCAAATCCGCCGTCAGTTCCACCGTCAATCCCTGGGAATAGGTGTCCCGGACACAGCGGCCTGTGAAGGCTTTCCAGTCCTCCAGGGAGGCAATGGAAAGGCTGTTGGCCGCCGATACCGGCGGCAGCAGGGACAGCGTTACCGCGGCAGCCGCCAAAGAGGCGCACAGCCGCCGAAAGAACCGCTTCTGTTTTCTCATATGCTTTCCGTCTCCTCTTCGTCGGCCTCGTCCAATGCCTGCGGGGCCTGGTATTTGCTTTCCACCAGCGCGTCGATGCTGCCGTGGACTACGCCCTTGAACTCGCCGTCAATGAAACCGGCCACATGGCCGCGGATATGGCCGTCCAAACGCATGGTGCCCCGGTTAAACCGCTGCTTTCTGTCGCGGTTGAGGGTAATGGCTGTCCGTTCAATGAGACTGTCACCCAACAGCAGCAGTTGGGGCAGCACCGTCATGACCAGCAGAATGGAAGTAACGGTACCGCGACCCAGCGTCAGGCCCACAGAGCCGATGGTGGCGTCGGTGGAGATGCCGCCGATGAGGAAACCGGCTACCGCCATGATGCTGCCCGAGGTCAGTATGGTGGGGAAACTCTGGTCCAGCGCTTCGATGACGGCCTGCTTGCGATCCATAACGGTTTTCAGTTCCAGATACCGATTGGTGATGACGATGGCATAGTCGATGGTAGCGCCCATCTGAATGGAGCTGACCACCAGATAGCTGAGGAAGAACAGATTGGTTCCCTGCAATACCGGGAACGAAAAGTTGATCCAGATGGAGCCCTGAATGGTCAGAACCAGCAGCAGGGGCAATCCTGCCGATTTGAAGGTAAACAGCAGAATGACCATGACAAACAACGCCGTCAAAATACTGATTTTGGCGTTGTCCTGAGAGAAGGAGCTGGAGAGATCAAAGGCGTTGGTGGAGTTGCCCACCAGAAGCACATTGTCACCGTAATACGTCTGACCAATGGCGCGAATCTCGTCCAACAGTTCATAGGTTTCGGCTCCCTCGGTGGGCATATCCGCCACAAAGACAAGACGGGACCAGTTTTCACCCCGCAGCTGTTCAATGCCCATGTCCAGCTGCTCCCGCAGATCGTCGACTTTTTCGGCCTGATCCTCGTCCAGGGTGACAACACCCTTGTCGATTTGCTCCACCAGAAATTCAAAGATATCCAGCAGGGGAACGGCGTATTCGTCGGGTTCCTGGAAAATAGCGCCGTATTCTTCCACGCTGAGACCGTAGGCCTGATAGAGCAGCCGGGCCAACTCCACATCCACACCGGCCAACTCGGCAAACTGCCGTGGGTTCATGGTGTCGGTGAGCATACGCCCGTCCTCCACTTCGATGTTGGCAAGGCCCGTGACCTGGGTCACCGGCTCCAACGCTTCTACCTGCCGGAGAATGGCCCCTTCTTTGTCGTAATTGCCCCGGGGCACCAGCATGGCAATGGTGTTTTTCTGGCCAAAGGTCTCCGTGACCTTTTCATCGGCAATCCGCCAGGCTGGTTTGTTGTCAAAATCCGTGTCGTTGGCATCGAACACATAGTCGCAGCGGCCCGACAGAACTGCGCCCACCACCAGAACACCCAGGAAGATGGGCGGCAGGATAAAGCGCAGCTTTACCACACCTTTGCCCAGCCAGGAGATATGGGGAACCAAATTCTTGTGCCGCGTTTTTTCAATGGCGTTATGGAACAGCATCAGCAGACCCGGCATCAGCAGGAAGACGCAGAGCATACTGATGACGATACCTTTGGCCAGCACGATGCCCATGTCGAAACCGATGCGCAGCTGCATCAGCATCAAGGCCACCAGGCCGGAAATGGTGGTCAAACTGGACGAGGAAATTTCTACGATGGCTTTGGACAGGGCGGAAATATCCGCTTCCCGGGCGTCCAGACCGTTATCCCGTTCCTCCATGTACCGGTGACAGAAGATAATGGCGTAGTCAATGGCCAGGGCCAGCTGGAGCACAATGGCAATGGCGTTGGTGATAAAGGAAATGGTACCAAACCAGTAATTGGTACCCATGTTCAGCACGGCAGCCGTGGCAAAGACGATGAGATACACCGGTACTTCCAGATAGCTTTTGGAGGTAAAGAGCAGGACCACCACAATGACAACGGCGGCAATGGCCAGAATCACGGTCATTTCCTTTTGCAGGCTGGCAGAGGCGTCACGGCCCACCGTGGTGGAGGGATAGTAGTCGTAGCTGTCCAACAGCAGTTCCACCCGCTCCAGTGCTTCCACCGTCTCCGGCGCCTGTTCCTCGCCCTCAAAAGAGACCGTGAACAGGGCGGCGGCGTCATGGTAATGCTCCTCGGTGTCGTCAAATTCCACACCGGACACGCCGGGAACGGCGGCAATCTCCTCGGAAATATCCTTCGCCGTTTCATAGGTGATGTTGGACACCATGATATTGGCGCTGCCCAGAGTGATAAATTCCTTGTCCATGATGGTCAGGCCCCGGCGCGTCTCGGTCTCGCTGGGCAGATAGCTGGTGATGTCGTTGTTGACCTGCACTTTATTCACCGACGCAGCGCAGAACAGAAAGGCGGCAATGAAAATCAGGTAGAACGCCTTTCGTTTGTCCACAATAAAGCGGGCCAGTTTGGTCATAAAGGTTTCGGAGTTTTTTTCGCGCTGCATGGTGTCACTCTCCGGAAAACTCCGGCAGCAGCCGGGCCACATTGCGTAATAATTCCTCCTGGGACAGGGGATGGGATTCCGTCAGCCACCAGCGAATGACCGACAGCATGGCCCCCACATAAAAACGGGCGGCAATCTCCGGGTCTCTGCCGTACAGATGGCTGTCAAACGGGGGCTTGCTGAGCCGGTCCCGAAGCTCCTCGGCCACATTGTCCTCCAGAATATGCGCCTTTGTCTGCACTCCGGCAGCCAAACAGGCTCGATAGAGGGACCTCCGACGGTAAAAAAAGGCCAGCGCCTGTTCCGCGGCCTCCAGGCAGTACTGCCGGGGATTGGCAGCGCCCTCCTGGGGCAGGCAGGTTTCCACGCATTCCTGCTCCAGCTGTTCCAATAAATAGAGCAGCAATTCCTGTTTATCGTTAAAATGAGAATAAAAGGTGGTCCGGTGGACCATGGCCCGTTCGCACAAATCCACCACGGAGATGTCGGCAAAGGGCCGTTCCTCCAACAGCTGGGACAGGGCTTCCGTCAGCTGCCTTCGGGTCTTTCGCTGCCGCAGGTCCAGATGTTCCTGGGATATCATAGCCATTCCTCCTTGGACTTTGTGTCCCTATGGTACTCCTGTAATCTACATTTGTCAAGATAAAATACAGATGTAGATTATATTGGGGCGAATTGTTATCTAATACAAAATACCTTGACACACATAGTACTATGGCGTATACTGTGACAAGAGGTGAAGCCCATGGAAGAGCAAACCATACACAGCGATCTGATTCGCGGCCATATCGACGCCATCCTGCTGCGTATTCTGCGGGACGGCGACCACTATGGCTATGGCCTGATGAAGCAGGTGCTGACACTCAGTGACGGACAGTACGAGTTAAAAGAACCGTCTCTGTATACCAGTCTCAAGCGATTGGAAAAACAGGGCAGTATCGAAAGCTATTGGGGCGACGAGTCCCAGGGCGGGCGGCGTAAATACTACCGCATCACACCCCAGGGACGGGCGCAGTACGAAGAGGCTCTGGCCCAGTGGCAATGGGCCAAGGAGATCATCACAAAACTATTAGGAGGGAACGACGGATGAACGAGCTGGAACGACATGTGGAAAAACTGTTCCGCCATCAACCGGATACACCGGAGACGCGGGAATTACGGGAGGAAATCCTCTCCAACCTACAGGCCAAGCGAGAGGACCTTTTGGCCCAGGGCCTGGATGAGCGGGCGGCCACCGAGGCGGCCAAACGGGATATCCCGTCGGTGGACGGTCTCATTGACGATCAGCAGACGACCAATGTGGAACGGTACCGTATGGCCTGTGCCCAGACGGTGTGGCTCCACTGTATCCTGTTCTGGATTGGCACATTGCCGCTGCTGTTTACCGGATATCGATGGCTCGGCGCAGTGGGCCTTGGGCTGTCGGTCCTTTCCGGCGTTGGATATCTTCTGTTCTGGCTGATCCATCCGGCTATGCAGGGAACCCGTTCCCTGGCGGGAGCCCGGCGGCGCAAGATGATAGCGTGGCGCATCTGGGGCATTTTTTACGCCGTAGCAGCACTGTCCGTGGCGGCGGTGACTTTCGGCAGCAATCTCTGGTATGGTACGCCGGTGACCATCGAGGGGCCGTATCAGTGGGCCGTGCTGGCCAGCCGGTTCTATGTGCCGCTGCTGACCGTTTTGATTCCGCTGACCGTGAGCCGGTTTGCGGCGCTCCTGCCCCAATACCGGGTGGAGGGCTGAGAGATGAAGCAAAAAAATATTCGTATTTTTCTTTTAATGCTGGTGACTTTCCTGGCTTATTGGTTTCTGAATTATGGTGTAGTTGCGGAACTGCAGCTGCGGAGAAGCATCTATGAACATGCACAGACAAGTGCATATTTTCACAATATCCAGGAGATTTTACCGTATCGTTCTCCCTACCTGGGGGACGCCAGCAACACCGGCAATCTGTTTTACCACCTGCCGCTGCATCAATATCCCATGACGTTTGCAATCGAGCCGGAGACCTGCACACTGACAGTCCATTACGACACAGCGGCAAAGACGACAGAGCAGGTCCGGGAAAATCTGGCATATAACACCTTGGCCGCCATGGCAGCCATCGACAATCTGCAATGCATCCAATATGAATTTCAGGATGGGACCTATTGCATCACCCGGCAGCAGGTGGAGGAACGATTTGATGTCCCGCTGTCTGCGCTCCTGGATGACACGGAACAGTGGGAAAAGGCAACCCAACACGAGATATTCTTGGAAACGGTGTTGGCGGAATGGTTTCCAATGGAAATAGACGCCCCTTGCAGTTCCGACAGCCAGCAGGTATAATCGGGGAGACAGAAGGGAGTGGAACCGCCATGACAAAGATTCTGCTGGTGGAGGACGACGCCAGCATTGTGGAAAATCTGACGGAATACCTGGCAGGGGAAGGGTATCGGGTGCGGAGCGCGCCGGGCCAGCAGGCCGCATTGGAACTGGCAGCACAGGAGCGCTTTGATCTGGTCCTGCTGGACGTGTCCTTGATCGACGGCAACGGCTTCACCGTCTGCCGGGCCATCAAAGCCGATTATCATATTCCCGTGATCTTTCTCACGGCTTCCGGTGATGAATACAGCACGGTGGCGGGGTTTGATGTGGGCGCCGACGACTATATCGCCAAGCCGTTCCGCCCCCGGGAACTGCTGTCCCGCATCAAAAATGTTCTGCGGCTCACCGGCGGCGCCGGGGCGGTCATCCGTCTGGGCGACGTGGAAGTGGATACGGTGAAAGGGGTAGCGACAAAAAATGGCCGGGAACTGAATCTGTCGGCTCTGGAATACCGGCTGCTGCTGGTATTTCTCAATAATCGGGGCCGGGTGTTGTCCCGCAATCAGCTGCTGGACGCCATTTTTGCCATTGCCGGAGAGTTTGTCAACGACAACACCCTGACGGTTTATATCAAGCGCCTGCGGGAGAAGCTGGAGGATGATCCCCAGGACCCGAAGTATATCAAAACCGTTCGGGGCTTGGGATATAAGGTGGAACTGTCATGAATCTGCTGCGTAATCTGGAAATCTGCCGGTTCCTGGCATTCCATCTGGTCCTGACGGTCCTGGCCACTGTAGCAGCATTTGCGTGGAATCCGGCGTTCGGCTGGTTCACGGCGGTGCTGTGCATACTGTTTACCGTGCTGCATCTGCTGAGCACCCGCAGCCGATACCGCCGGATTGCGGCCCTGTCGGCCGACCTGGACCGGGTGCTCCACGGGCAGGATGGCGTCGATCTGGACCGGTATGAGGAGGGCGAGCTGGCCATTCTGCAAAGCGAAATCCGCAAGATGATCATTCGTCTGCGGGAACAGCAGCAGAATCTCCAGCAGGATAAAATCTATTTGGCCGATTCCATTGCCGATATCTCTCACCAGCTGCGAACGCCCCTGACCACCATCAATCTGCTGGTATCCTTTCTCTCGGAACCGGACTGTTCTGCGGAACGGCGCCTGAAACTGGCCCGGGAACTCTGCGGTCTGCTGTCCCGCATCGATTGGCTGATTACGGCGCTGCTGAAACTGTCCAAGCTGGACGCGGGCACCGTCCAGTTCCGCCGGGAGACGCTGCCCATGGCGGACCTGCTGCACCAGGCCGCGGAACCGCTGCTGGTGCCCATGGAATTGCGGGACCAGACACTGACCGTGGAAGCCAGCGGTACCTTTACAGGAGATATTGCCTGGACCCAGGAAGCGCTGGCCAATGTGCTGAAAAACTGCATGGAACATACGCTATCCGGCGGCAGGATTTCCGTCACAGCCACAGAAACGGCCCTGTACCGGGAAATCCGCATTGCCGACACCGGCTGCGGCATCGACCCGATGGACCTGCCCCATATTTTTGAACGGTTCTATAAAGGAAAGGACGCCGACGACAAGAGCTTCGGCATCGGTCTGGCACTGGCACGCCGTATCATCACCAATCAGGACGGCACCATCAAAGCGGAGAACCGGCCCGAAGGCGGTGCGCTCTTCACCATACGATTCTATCCGGGGACCGTTTGAACGGTCCCCAAAGTTTTTCAGATGACAGATTTGTCACACAGCCGTCACCGGCCTGTCACCTGCATGGGGTATCCTATGGGTACACAGAAAGGAGAGCGTCCTATGGAACTGTTACGAGTAGAAGACCTCTGCAAGACATACGGCAGGGGAGAGAATGCGGTAAAGGCGCTGGATCACGTGTCGTTTACCGTGGAAAAAGGAGAATTTCTGGCAATTATCGGCCCGTCCGGCTCCGGCAAATCGACGCTGCTGCATATTTTGGGCGGTGTGGACCGTCCCACCGGCGGCCATGTGTATTTGGACGGCCAGGATGTCTACGCACAGAATGAAGACCAGCTGGCCATTTTCCGCCGCCGTCAGGTGGGACTGATCTATCAGTTCTACAATCTGATACCGGTGCTCAATGTGGTGGAGAATATCACCCTGCCGGTGCTGATGGACGGGCGCGCAGTCAATCCGGAACGGCTGCGGGAACTGGTGGAAACCCTGGGTCTTCGTGGCCGGGAGCGGCATCTGCCCAATCAGCTGTCCGGCGGCCAGCAGCAGCGGGTCTCCATCGGCCGTGCCTTGATGAACGCCCCGGCCCTGGTGCTGGCTGACGAACCCACGGGCAACCTGGACAGCAAAAACTCCCAGGAGATCGTGGAACTGCTGAAACTGTCCCATCGGAAATACGGCCAAACGCTGATCGTCATTACCCACGATGAATCCATCGCCCTCCAGGCCGACCGGGTGCTGACCATTGAGGACGGCACCATCACCCGGGATGAGGTGATCCGCAGATGAACATTTTTCAAAAGGTCACCCTGCAATCCCTGAGGAAAAACAAGGTGCGGACCATCGTCACCATTGTCGGCGTCATCCTGTCGGCGGCCATGATTTCAGCGGTGACCACCTTTACAGCCAGCATGTCCAACTATATGCTGCAAGCCGCCATAGCATCCGAGGGGGCCTGGCACGGCTATGTGCCCGACGCGGACATTGAAACCACGCAGGAGATCACAGGGGCTTCGGAGGTGGCCGAAGCCAGCGCCATGCGGCATCTGGGCTATGCCCTCATGGACGGCAATATCCATACCTACACTCCCTACGTCTATGTACTGGCCAGCGACCAGGAGACAGAGGAGATGCTGTCGGTCCGGCTGGTGGGCGGGCATTACCCCACCTCCGCCGACGAGATTCTGCTGCCGGAACATCTGCTCAACAGCAACGATAATACGTTTAAAATCGGGGATACCATCACGTTGGCGATGGGCCAGCGGATGGTGGACGGCTATTATCTGACCCAGAGCAACCCCTACCAGGAGGAGGAGACGCTGGAAGTCCGGGAAACCCGGACCTTTACCGTGGCGGGTATTTACCGGCGGCTGTCCGACCGTGTTGAATCCTATGAAGCACCGGGCTATGTGGCCATCACCGGACCCGACGGAAACGGCGACGCAGACTCCCGCTATGACGTTTTTTTCACGATGAACCGTCCGGGGGATATCTACTCCTTCCTGGAAGATCACGCCCTGAACGGTAAGACCAACGACAGAGTTTTGCTTTATTCCGGCACCACCGACGTTTCCGGCTTTGAAAACGCGCTGCGTGGGTTGTCCGCCATTGTCATCGGCCTGATTATGTTCGGCTCCATTTCTCTGATCTATAATGCGTTTTCCATTTCCGTTTCCGAACGGACCAAGCAGTTCGGACTGTTGTCCTCCGTCGGTGCAACCAGAAAGCAGCTGCGGGGTATGGTCCTGTTTGAAGCGCTGGTGGTCAGCGTGATCGGCATTCCCATCGGCATCCTGTCGGGTATCTTGGGCATCGGCGTGACGCTGTTGTTTGTAGGCGATCTGTTTGCCTCGCTGCTGGCGGGGGAGGGTGTACCGATGACCCTTTGCATCTCGGCACCGTCCATTCTGGTTGCGATTGTGGTGGCGCTGGTAACGGTACTGATCTCCGCCTGGATTCCGTCGGGCCGCGCAACAAAGGTCACCGCCATCGAAGCCATTCGGCAGAGCCGGGATATTCGCCCGGATAAGAAAGTACGCCGTTCTTCCGGTCTGACCTACCGGTTGTTCGGTCTGCCCGGCGTTCTGGCCAGTCAGTACTACCGGCGCAGCCGCAAAAAGTACCGGGCCACCATTTTCAGCCTGTTCATGAGCATTGTTCTCTTTGTCTCGGCCTCTGCGTTTACCGACTATATGGTGACCATGGCAGGGCAGGGGCTGGATGTGGCCGGATATGACGTTTCCATGTCACTGCGACAGGATGGCTTAGCATTGTTGGATGACCAGCAGCTATTACAGCAAATCCGGGATATGGACCAGGTGGAGGATGTAGCCTATCTGAATGAACGATTCTTATCCTGTCTGTTTGACAGCCAGGATGTGGCGCCACAGTATGCTCAACAGCTTGATCAGGAAGGTACGGGGACCGCAAAAATGCTGCTCTGGCTTTATTTTGTAGACGATGAGAGCTTCCGGGAGCTGCTGCAACAGCATGGGCTCAGTGAAGCGGAATACATGGACCCGCAGCATCCCCTGGCCATTGGCGTGGACGGCTCCCGGGTGTACAACGCCGAGACAGAGCAGTATCAAACCGTTGAACTGCTGGCCAGTGACCAGCTGGAATTTACGGCGGAGGCCCAGCGGGATATCGTGGGCTACTCGTCTGATGGTACGGAGACAAACGACGCTGGGGAAACGGTGTACATCTACCGCAATCGTTTAGACAGTGAACAGGTACTGGAACTGCCCGAGGATGAAGCGATGTACTCCAGCACCATCCGGATGGGTATCCGGATTACCGATTGGCCTTTTTTCCTTTCTAAAAGCAACGGTACGACATTTTTGCTGCCGGCGTCGGCCAGAGATACCGTATTTCCGGGGGACGGTGTGGTTTACGGGGAATATCTGATTACGGCGGAGGACCATAAGGCCGTGGCGCAGGAATTGAAAAATATGGCGCTTGCACAAGGTGCGCATGTTTCCCCCTATGACCTTGCCGCCAGCGAGGAAGGCGACCGCAACACCATCACCATCATCCGCGTCTTTTCCTACGGCTTTGTGGTGCTGATCTCCCTGATTGCCGCGGCCAACGTCTTCAACACCATCACGACCAATATCCATTTGCGCCGCCGGGAGTTTGCCATGCTCAAATCCGTAGGCATGAGCCGCAGCGGATTCAACCGGATGATGAACTACGAGTGCTTGTTGTACGGCAGCCGCGCCCTGCTGTTCGGCCTGCCCGCTTCGCTGCTGATGGCGCTGCTGATTCACCGGTCGGTAATATACGCTTTTGTTATGCCGTTCCGTGTGCCGTGGAAGGCCATGGGGATCTCCGCCCTCAGCGTCTTCCTGGTGGTGTTCATCACTATGCTCTATGCCATGAGCAAAATCAAAAAGGACGATCCCATCGAAGCCCTGAAAAACGAAAATACGTGACAGCCCTCGGCCGCCTGTGGGAGCATAGCTCCCCGGGCGGCCTTTTATCGCTGCCCTTGACAAAGACGGTCTAATGGATTAGACTATATGTAGTCGAACCCATTAGACTGGAGGGATACCCCATGGAAACACCGAAAGTATTTGAGAGTGAATACCGGTTCTGCCTGATTCTCTGGGAGCATGAACCGGTGACCGGCCGGGAGCTGGTGCGGCTGTGCCGGGAACAGCTGGGCTGGAAGCAGTCCACCACTTATACGGTCATCAAACGGCTGTCGGAACGGGGCGTACTGAAAAATGAGCAATCGGTCGTCACGTCTCTGGTCACCAAGGAGCAGGTCCAGGCGGCGGAGATCGACGAACTGGTGGAAAAGACCTTTGAGGGCTCGCTGCCAGCCTTTGTGGCGGCTTTTACAAAGCACCGGAAGATGACAACGGCGGAAATCGACGCCGTTCAGGCCATGATCGACCAATACCGAAAGGGGGAGGGCCATGACTGACCTGTTTTTATGCCTGTTCAATCGTGCTGTTGCCGCCGGATGGCTGGTGCTGGCGGTTTTGGTGCTGCGGCTGCTTTTGAAAAAAGCGCCCAAGTGGACCCGTCTCCTGTTGTGGGGCCTGGTGGCTGTGCGTCTGGTGTGCCCATTCACCCTGGAAAGCATTTGGAGCCTGATTCCCAGCGCACAGACCATCGCGCCGGAAGCGCTGCTGGCCCCGGTCCCTACCATCCACAGCGGCCTTCCTGTGCTCAATACCGCGGTGAATCCCATTTTGGAACAGAGCGCGGCAGCGACGCCGGAATACAGCGCCAATCCGTTCCAGATTTGGATTGCCATTGCGGCGGTCATTTGGGCGGTGGGCGTCGGGATTCTCCTGCTCTATGCGGTTTGCAGTTATATCCGTCTGCGAAAGCGCATGAGTACGGCAATCCGGATAGAGGGCAACCTTTATCGCAGTGAACGGACCGGTTTTCCGTTTGTCCTGGGGCTGATACATCCCAAAATCTACTTGCCGGTGAACCTGGATGAAGATTCCATGGCCCATGTCATTGCCCATGAACGGGCCCATATCTGCCGTCGAGACCACTGGTGGAAGCCTCTAGGCTTCCTGCTGCTGACCGTATATTGGTTTCAGCCGCTGCTGTGGGGGGCCTATGTGCTTTTGTGCCGGGACATTGAATTGGCCTGTGATGAGAAAGTCATCCGGGATATGGACCGGGAGCAGCGGGCCGATTACTCCCAGGCGCTGCTCCAGTGCAGTGTCCGCCGTTCCGCCATGGCCGCCTGCCCGCTGGCCTTT
Organism: uncultured Oscillospiraceae bacterium; assembly: GCA_944385365.1. Classification (GTDB taxonomy): domain Bacteria; phylum Bacillota; class Clostridia; order Oscillospirales; family Oscillospiraceae; genus Avoscillospira_A. Next base: position 58,758 of record CALWWW010000006.1, read on the forward strand.
GGGGAAGTGGGGGTCATGGAGCGGGTGAAAAACGTGCTCAACTACCGGAAACCGGCGTTCTGGGTGATTGTGGCCGCCGTCGCGGCGTGTCTCATAGCCGCTGTGTGTTTTCTGACGGACCCGGTGACGGCAAACGTCAAACATCCATGGGTCCGGGAATATACAGGAACAGTGGATACAGCTCAATTTGAGTCCATCAGTCCGGAGTTTGCCATCGGCGCGGCTGAAAACGGTCAGGCTGTCTTCAAAAATCCGGAGAAAGCCTTTGCAGCGTTTACCGCTCTATATGCTGACACACTGGAACAGCTGCGACAGGCATTTGATCTGCCGCAGCTGACAGCACAGGAATATGAACCGTATAAAATCTACGGCTGGCAGCTCACCGGCGGGACAGAGACAGAACAGGAGCAGGCGGCGTTTGTATCCAAGTTTCTGGATATCTACGAAAACAGTTTTATCGACAGCGCACCATCGGAAACGCCCAGTACCAAGCAGTCGTTGACGCTGGAGGATGTGATTGCCCTGTCGGAAAAGGGTGGCACCCTGACCTGGGCGGATTTTGAGGACTTCGCCTATACAGACGTCGGCTCTGGCATGTATGTCCGGCAGTATGTGATTGATGAAACCTTTTCCCTGATGATCGGCGGACCATCCCTTGAGGAACCGCCATGGTACATCAATCTTGTTGCCGGAGACGATGAGGAAGATACTATGGATATTCGGGAATGGAACGTCCGGTCCTTTATTCAGTCCAATCAACCGCCCCGGCAGGCATCCAATCTATGCACCTACACCAGAGAATATGCCATGGACCCCAATGTGACATTTTACGACGATGGAACGTATATTTTTTGCTTTTCCAGTCTCAGCAGTACCCTGGGGTACGGTACCTATTCTCTGTCAGGGGATCGGTTGACCCTGCTGGACAATGCCGGCGGTGCATTTGAATTTACCGTTGAGGGAGAAACACTGACTTGTTATTGGGTCGCGTCCCGTATGGACTGGTCAGAAAGCGCGGCGTTGTGGCTTGCCGACCTGCCGGAACACATGGTGTTTACCCGTACCGACGGCGATGCGGATGCATGGGAAACTGTGCTTTCTCTGGCCCGGCAGCGGCGGGCGGCAGAACTTGTGCAAGCGATTGCTGCGTCTCCAGCAGAAATGTCCTCTGTGGAAGCCTATTTGGCAGCCCACCCGGCAGAGTATGAGGAATTGGTATCCATCGGAGCAGATACGATGCGGTACGCTTTTAGCCGGTTTTTGCTGGGCGGAGAAACCGGCTTTGAGGGCCACATTCTGGCGGAAGCCTGCCAGGATATTTTGGTAGACTGGGGAATGTACCGTACCGGCGTACTCTATGTAACAGGGCAAGGTTGGTTTGATGAATTTCGGGAGAATACTTTACGGCTGGCGGAACAGTACAGCGAAGAAGTGCTGCAGGAACAGTATCCGGCCAGCTGGCTCCTGCTGGAACAGATGGATGGCGGTTGATTTTATTACAGCAATATGGTAGAATCCCAGCAGAACCAACCCTTGTTTTGTGCAGCCAGGTGGACGAGCCCGTTGCAATCGCGGACGATGCCGAGCAGTGGTATGGTCCGGGAACGGACGAGGATGGGTCCAGTTTGGAAGCAAAGGAGATTCACCAATCATGAAAAAGAGATTTGCTTGGATGGCGTTGGCCGTTCTGATGATGTTGTCCATCACGGCCCAGGCAGCTGGCGGCACCGGCGGCGGCAATGGTGGAGGTAACGGCGGTGGCAGCGGAGACGGCACCGGCGGCGGGAAAGCGGAAGCGCTGACCGTGGAATCCGCCAGCGTGGAGGACGGCGCAGTGCTGGCTCCCGAGGATGCCATCACCTTGGTGTTTACGAAAAATGTGGTAAACAGCAGCGTCAAAGAGAACAATCTGCCCCTGTTCACGGTCACCGACGACAGCGGCGCGGCAGTGGAAATCACCGTCACCATGGCCGATGATCAGATCGAGCCGGACAAGAAAAACGACGTGGTCATCGCCCCTGCCGATACCTGGGCCGAGGGCGCGTACACGCTGACCGCCCAGGCCGGTATTACCTCCAAGAGCGGCGATGTGATGGAGCAGGACTACACCTTGACGTTCTCTGTGGCCGGTGCTGCGGACGACGCGGCGGTCCCGGAGGACACCATGGATACAGCGGATACGGCCACCGAACCGTCTGCGGAGGACACCGTAGAAGCCGCGGAGCCTGAGACGGCGGAGGATGGTGCCGCTACGGAAGCCGAGACCACGGATGCCGCGGAAGAGACGGCACCCCAGGAGCAGGAGAGCAACACGCCCATGATCATCGGCATTGTGGCTGTGGTGGTAGTTGTGGCCGGCGCTGCGTATGTGCTTGGGAAGAAAAAATAAATGAAATCGCGCAATAAGCTGAAATGGCTGGCAGCAATCGCCATTCTGCTGGGCGCGGCGCTGATCTCCATCGGTGTCGGGCGATATCCCGTGACATCGATGGAGATTGTTCCATCCATCGTACAAGGACTGACCGGGTATTCCATGGGCATGAGCCCGGAGACCGTGGCCATTGTCGTAGGAAACCGGCTGCCCCGGACCATAGCGGGCATTCTGGTGGGCGCGTCTCTGGCAGCCAGCGGATGCGCGTTTCAGGGGTTATTCCGCAATCCGTTGGTGAGCCAGGGGGTTTTGGGCGTCTCCTCCGGTGCGGGCTTTGGCGCGGCGCTGTCGATTCTGCTGTTTTCCGGCACGGTCATGGCGCCGCCGTTCGCCTTTGTTTTTGGGCTTTGCGCCGTATGGCTCAGCTTTTGCGTGGCGCGGCTGTGCGGTCAGGTCACGGTACTGATGCTGGTACTGGGCGGAACCATTGTATCCTCGATTTTTTCAGCGCTGCTGTCCCTGCTCAAGTATGTGGCAGACCCCTATAATCAGCTGGCGTCCATTGTATTCTGGAATATGGGCTCTTTGGCCTCGGTGGAATCTGTGGTACTTCCGGCGGCTGTGGCGGCCATGTTGGTTGGCATGCTCCTGCTGCTGTGTTCCGCTTCCTGGATTAACGTCTTGTCCATGGGAGAAGGGGAGGCGGCCAGTCTGGGTATTCCCGTACAGCGGGCACGGGCGGTGGTGGTGGCTGGTGCTACCCTGGCGACAGCCGGCGCCGTCAGCATTGCCGGAACCATTGGCTGGATTGGCCTGATTATTCCCCATATGGCACGCTTCCTCATTAAAAGCGATAATCGCCGCCTGCTGCCGTTCAGTATGCTGCTGGGCGCGTCGTTTCTGGTGCTGGTGGATACCCTCTGCCGAACGCTGACCGGTGCGGAAATCCCTTTGGGGATTATGACCTCTCTCATAGGCGGGCCGTTTTTCATCTATCTGCTGCGGCGGTACAAGGGAGGCGGTTGGCAATGAACGCTGTGGAAGTGCAGGAGTTGTCTTTCTCCTATAGACATCACCCCGTGTTTTCCCAGGTCAGTTTCCAGGTGAATCCAGGGGAGATTTTCTGTCTGGTGGGGCCCAATGGCTGCGGCAAAAGTACGCTGCTGCGCTGTATATTGGGCCATTTGCAGCCCCAGGCGGGGGAAATCCGGATTGGTGGGAAGCTGCTGGGAGAATACAATGCTCCGGCTTTGGCCGACCAGCTGGCGTATGTCCCGCAAAGCCATACCAGGGCGTTCCCGTTTCGTACAGTGGATGTGGTGGCCATGGGCCAAATCCGGAAAGGCGGCCTGTTTTCCAGCCAGAAGGACCAGACGCGGCGGGCCATGACGGTATTGGAGCAGCTGCATCTGGTGCATCTGGCCGAAACAGAGTATACCTCGCTCAGCGGCGGCGAATTACAAATGGTTTTGCTGGCCCGGGCGCTTTGCCAGGACAGCGCGACGCTGGTCCTTGATGAACCGGCGGCCCATCTGGATTTGGGCCGGACCCATGACCTGCTGGCCGTTCTGCGGAGCATTGCCGGGGAGCAGGGAAAGACTATCCTTCTGTCCACCCATGACTGCAATCACGCATTGCAGCTGGAGGACAGCGGCGCGGCGGTTCGGATGGCACTGATGGAACAGGGACGGCTCAGTCCCGGTGATACGCCCTTGGCGCTGCTGCGGTCCGACTGCATGAAACAGCTGTACGGTATGGAAAGCTGTGTGGTAACGGTGCCGGATGCCGGTGGGCGTCATTTTCTGGCCACCTGGCGGGAAGGAGAACGAACATGACACGATGGTTGCGGATGACAGCGGCACTGCTGCTCCTGGTGATCCTTTTTACAGCCTGCGGCGCACCGGCTGCACCGGCTACGGAGCCGGCCACCGGTGAAACCTTTACAGACTGCGCCGGGCGGGAGGTCTCCATTCCGGACTCCACGGAACGGATTGCCTGTCTGTACGCCTATACCGGCCATGTTGCGGTGCTGTTGGGCTGTGAAGATCAGATTGTTGCGGTGGTGGACGGGCTCAAGCGGGACGCACTGATGCAGCAGAAGATTCCGGATATTGACGAGATGCCAAGTCCCTACAGCAGCGGTGCCATCAACATTGAAGAACTGGCGGCGACTGCGCCGGATATGATTTTCCTGCGGGCGTCCAACTTGCAGGATGCCGGTGAGATGGAAAAGCTGGATGGCTTGGGGATTCCCTACGCTGTGGTGGAATACGAAACCATGGAGGACCAGATGGAGAGCATCGCCGTCATGGGAGAGGCGCTGGGCCGCCAGGAACAGGCAGAAGCGTATCTCCAATACTACGAGGACACCATGGACATGGTACGGCAGCGTTTGGAAGACTTGCCGGATTCCGAGCGAAAAACGGTGTATCACTCCGTCAATGAGGTGGTTCGGGCGGATATTCCCGGAACTCTATCTTATGAAGTTCTGGAGGCGGCGGGCTGCCGCAACGTGGTGACCGATGCGGCGGAGTTGCAGTTGGACGGCGACAAGGGCTATGTGACGGTGGAGCAAATCTACGTCTGGGACCCGGATATCATTCTGGCCAATGAACCGGCGGCGGTGGAGTATTTCCGAACCGACGATAAATTCTCCGGTCTCCGGGCTGTCCGGGAGGGACAGGTATTGCAGCTGCCGGTGGGCATTTCCCGGTGGGCGCATCCCGGCTCTCTGGAATCGCCCCTGGCGACGCTGTATCTTGCGGCGACCCTGTACCCCGACCGCTTTGCCGATGTGGATTTGCGGGCGGAGATTCGGGAGTTTTATGAGACATTTTTCCGAATTTCCCTCAGCGACAGCGATATTGACACCATTTTGAGCGGCGAGGGTATGCGGGCCCCGCGGGAAGGAGCGGACCAATGAACCGATATCTGATTTCCTTTGATGATACGGACGAACTGAACATGCCCGGAACGGGTCACCTGCTGGAAGGTTTTTTGCAGACACTGCCCGCCCGGTGCAGTTTCATTTCCCGCCACCAGCTGTTTGTCCATGCAGATGTGCCGTATACGTCCCATAACAGCGCCATGTGTGCGCAAATAGACGGCCAGTTATCGGCGGAAGAGTTGATTGACCGGGCTGCGACATATCTGGAGCAGCACAGTGCCTCCGGTGCGGACCCAGGGCTTTGTGTGGCAGACTGGGAGACCATGACGCAGCGAGAATTGCTGGTGCTGTGGGGATACCGGGCAAAACGGGAGGTGCTGGCCAAGGAAGACGCCTATGCCTTGGCCCAACAGTGCGGCGTACATCTCAGTGAGCACGGCGGAACCGGGCAGGGCGTTGTCGGCGCACTGGCTGCCGTGGGCCTGCGGCTGGCGGGGCAGGATGGCCGCGTCAAGGGAAAGCGGCAGCTGGAACAGAACAGCCTAACGGTGCGGGAGTTGCTGCGCAATACAGACTTTGATCGGGTCTGTGCCTACGGCCAGGGGGAATTGCCGCTGGACGCAGTGGTTTGCCTGAACGGGCAGCCGATAAAAGCGGTCTATCAGAATTTTTGCGCAACAATTTTGACGGTACCCGCGGGAACACAATACCGTCTGCTGTCGAAAGATCAGCTGAAATGCTTCTGAAAAGGAGAAAAAACCGTGGAATCCTCTGTTGATTCCACGGTTTTTCTATACAATTCAGAGAAACAGCAGCAGACTGACGGCCATGACGATCATGCCGGAGATCAGGCCATAGAGGGAAAGGTGGTGCTCACCGTATTCCCGTGCCGCCGGGAGCAGTTCATCCACGGAGATAAACACCATGATACCAGCCACACCGGCAAAGATGATGCCGAACACCAGATCATTCATAATGGGCAGCAGAATCAGCCAACCCAGCAGCGCCCCCAACGGTTCCGCCAATCCGGACAGGAACGAGTAAGTAAACGCTTTCTTTCTGGAACCGGTGGCCTGATAGATGGGAACAGAGACGGCTATGCCCTCGGGAATGTTGTGAATGGCAATGGCGGCCACCACCGGCAGGGCGACTTCCGGCGCTTGCAGCGCCGAAACGAAAGATGCCAGACCTTCCGGGAAATTGTGGATAGCAATAGCCAGCGCGGTAAATACGCCCATACGCAGCAGCTTGGATGGATGGGGTGTGCCGTGGGCTTCTTCCACCGATTTGACCTCATGGGGGTTCTGCTCTGAGGGCAGCAGCCGATCAATCAAGGCAATGACAGCCATACCGCCGAAAAAGCTGATGACAGTAACCCAACTGCCCGCCCGCAGACCGAGAAAGTTCACCAGAGATTCTCTTGCCTTGGAGAAAATCTCCACAAAGGATACATAAATCATCACACCGGCAGAAAAGCCCAAACTGACCGACAGAAATTTTTGATTGGTATGGCGGGAGAGAAAGGCGATGCAACTGCCGATACCGGTGCTCAGTCCAGCCAGCAGCGTCAGGAAAAATGCAAATCCAACAGAAGCGTTCATGTGGGACCCTCCTTTGATTTCTAATATAGATAATAGGAATTACTATTATTATAGAGTCTGCAATAATGTCTGTCAAGGGAAAAAGTCCGCATAGCTCCGGGCTTGTCAGCATATCCATGGGGATAGAACAAGGCAGAGGCGACCTCTGCCGACCTAGGAGGGACTCTGCATGGAACAGAAAAGCATCTATGAGCAGATCGGTTGCCGCACCGACGGAAACGTCTATATCTCCGTGGTGGGCCCGGTTCGCACGGGAAAATCGACCTTTATCAAACGGGTCATGGAAGAGCTGGTCATTCCCAACATTGAAAACGTCTACCGGCGGGAACGGGCCAAGGATGAATTGCCCCAGAGCGGTTCCGGCAAAACCATTATGACCTCAGAGCCAAAGTTTGTACCGGAGGAGGCGGTGGAGATCAGCCCCGACGGAAAAACCAAACTGTCGGTACGGCTCATCGACACCGTAGGCTATATGGTTGTGGGCGCCATGGGGGCCGATGAGGACGGTCAGCCCCGCATGGTGACGACGCCATGGTGCGACCATGAGATTCCCATGACCGAGGCGGCGGAGCTGGGCACCCGGAAGGTCATGGAGGACCACGGCACCATTGGCATCGTGATGACCACCGACGGCACCATTACCGACATTCCCCGAGAGGACTACGCCGAAGCGGAGGACCGGGCCATCCGGGACATGCAGGCAACGGGCAAACCGTTTCTGGTGGTGGTCAACTCCCAGCATCCGGAAGGGGAGACCGCCCGCCAACTGTGTGAGGATATTACAGAGCGGTACGGTGTCAGCGTCACCGCCGTCAACTGCCTGACTATGCAGGAAGCGCAGATTGTGCAGCTGCTGTCCGGACTGCTGTATCAGTTCCCCGTGACGGAGCTGCGCTTCTATCTGCCCAGCTGGATGGACGCCTTGGAGTGTGAGCACCCGTTGAAAGCCAGCCTTTACGAGGCCATGCGGGAGTGTGCCGCCCGAATGGCCACCATGCGGCAGGCGGAACCAGCCATTGAGGGCATCTGCGCGCTGGACCATGTGGAGCAGTACCAAATCCGCTCCATGGATTTGTCCACCGGCATCGTCAGCTGTATGCTGCTGCTGCCGCAGACGCTCTTTTATCAAATCCTGGGGGAGAAGAGCGGTTTTTCCATTACCTGTGACGGCGATTTGCTGACGCTGCTGGAGCAGCTGTCCCAGATCAAACAGAAGTATGACAAGGTGGCCGACGCCCTGGAAGAGGTGTGGGCCACGGGCTACGGTGTTGTGATGCCCAGCGCCGAGGACCTGCGCATGGAGACACCGGAAATTGTCCGCCGTGGCTCCAGCTACGGTGTCAAGCTCCGGGCCAGCGCTCCGTCCATACACATGATGCGGGCGGACCTGAAGACGGAAATCAGCCCCATTGTCGGTGATGAAAAGCAGTCCCAGGAGCTGGTCCAGTACCTAATGGGGGAGTGCGAAGGCAATACGGAGAAGCTGTGGCAGAGCAACATTTTCGGAAAATCCCTGTATGATCTCATCAATGACGGCCTGGGGGCCAAGCTGCAAAAGCTGCCGTCCGACTCCCGGTATAAATTCAAAGATGCCCTGCAAAAAATCATCAATGAAGGCGGAAACGGCCTGTTGTGCATTGTAATTTGAGATAAAAAAGGGAGCATGCTGTCACAACTTCGGCATGCTCCCTTTTACTCTGTCCAGCGTCGATTGTACAACTGCAAGAAAGAATAAAGAAAAAAGGGAGAAACGGTGAGCACGGTAAATTTTCTCTTTCCCTTGACAAAGAACGAGAAATACCGTAATATCAAGGAAAGTAGCGGGGGTGCTGCGCCGCAGTAGCACACCGCGAACGGAACATAAAATGACGATAGGTGCGATGTTAGCGTCTTGACTCCTGGAATTGCAGAGAGAGTCAGGGCGCTTTGCGCGTTTTTGGCCTTCTTCTGCAGGGATTCTTAGAAGGAGGCATGTTTTTTGGAACGATTTCAACTGCGTACCGAGATTTTGATCGGCGGCGATGCGTTTGGCGCCATGCTCAGGGAGCGGAAGCGCGTATTTATTGTCACCGACAAATTTATGCATGAAAGCGGCCGGGTCAGTTACTTGACCGACCGGCTGGCCCCCGATGCCCAGCACCGGATTTTCTCCGATGTGACGCCGGACCCGGATATCGACACGGTCACCGCCGGTGTCGGCCAGATTGTGGAGTTCCAGCCCGACGTTGTGGTGGCGCTGGGCGGCGGTTCACCCATTGACGCGGCTAAAGCCATTGTCTTTTTTGCAGCCAAACAATTCCAAATGGAGAATTGCCCCTTTGTGGCCATTCCCACCACCAGCGGCACCGGCAGTGAGGTCAGCAAGTTTTCCGTGATTACCGACCGGTCCAAAGGGGTAAAATATCCCCTGATCGACGAGAGCCTGCTGCCGGATTACGCCGTTTTGGACGCGGAATTGACCCGCAGCGTACCGCCCGGCGTCACGGCGGATACGGGCATGGACGTGCTGACCCACGCCATTGAAGCCTATGTCTGCACCGAGGCCAACGACTTTACCGACGCTCTGGCAGAAAAAGCCGTCCGTCTGGTGCACCAGCATTTGCTGACAGCCTATGCCAACCCCGATGATCTGACGGCGCGGCAGGCCATGCACAACGCTTCCTGTCTGGCCGGTGCGGCCTTTTCCAACGCGGGACTGGGACTGTGCCACAGTATGGCCCATGCCATGGGCGCGCAGGCCCACATCCCCCACGGCCGGGCCAATGCCATTCTGCTGCCCTATGTCATGAGTTATAACGCCGGCTGTGAGAGCACGCTCACCCCTACGGCGGAGCGGTATGCTGCGTTGGCCGCACAGTTGGGCTTGGGTACCAGCAGCATCCGCCAGAGCGCCCTGAATCTGATTCATCTGGTGCGCCGCATGGAGTCGCGGATGAAGATGCCCATGAGCATTCGGGAGGCCGGTCTCTCCGAGAGTGATTTTGAGGCCATGCTGGATAATATGACCGAGGCCGCGCTGGCTGACCGCTGCATGGGCACCACGCCGGTACCCTGTACAGCGGACGCGGTTCGGGCCCTGTACCGGCAGGCTTACTACAAGACGGGACGGTATCGTTCCCTCTGAGAGAGCAGGTGACCCATGAACGAATTTGATGGAAAACAGCGGATTATTCAGGAATTTGTACCGGGCAAACAGGTGACCCTGGCCCATGTGATTGCCAGCCCGGTGGAACAGCTCTATACGAAACTGGGTCTGATTGACGCCCGGGGTGCCATCGGCATTTTCACTATTACGCCCAGTGAGGGCGCCATGATTGCAGCCGATGTGGCCACCAAGGCGGCGGACGTCTCCATCGGCTTTGTGGACCGGTTCAACGGTTCCCTGGTGATCACCGGCGATGTGGCGGCGGTGGAGGCCGCGCTTCATGAGGTCATGTCTGTACTGTGTGACAAGATGGGCTTTACGCCCACCACGATCACCCGGTCGTGAGGCGGCCCCATGGAGGCGCGGAAAAAGCGGATCATTCTCATTGGCCGGTCCGGCTGCGGCAAGACGACACTGTGCCAGTATTTAAACCATGAGGCCATCCGCTATCACAAAACACAGACCATCCAGATCATCAACAATACGATGATCGACACGCCGGGGGAGTATTTGGAACGGACCAATCTCCGCGGCGCCCTGATGGTGACTTCCGCCGATGCGGATTTGATTGTTCTGGTGCAGGACGCCACGGAAAACGGTACCATGTTTCCGCCGTCCTATACCAGTATGTTTGCCAAACCGGCCATCGGTGTTGTCACCAAATGCGATCTGGCGACGGATGCACAGATCGAATACGCAAAAAACTATCTTACCATGGCTGGCGCTCAGCAGTTGTTTGTCACCAGCAGTACCGAGGGCAGCGGATTTGAACCGTTGCTGCGCTATCTGGACTACGACTGACCGGCGGCCGCCCTGGGCGGGAGGAGAGGACCATGGCGGAAAGCACCTTGCGCGTTGTCATTGCCGATGACGAGCCCATTACCAGAATGGATCTGAGAGAATTGCTGGAGGACAAAGGGTATCAGGTGGTCGGTGAAGCCGGAGACGGCTTTGACGCCATCGAAGCCTGTAAAAGTCTGAAGCCGGATTTGGTGCTGATGGACATTAAAATGCCGCTGCTGGATGGACTGTCCGCGGCGCGGATCATGAATGAGGAACGCTGCGGTGCTACGATTGTACTGCTGACGGCCTACAGTGAACGGGAATTCATCGACTCGGCCAAGGAAATCGGCGTAAGCGGTTATCTGGTCAAACCCATTGATGAAAAATCCCTCATTCCCAGCATCGAGCTGGCCGTGGCCCGCAGCCGGGAGATACGGGCGCTCCAGAACGACATTGCAAAGGTCGAAAAGCGTCTGGAAAGCCGGACCATGATCGAAAAGGCCAAGGGCAAGATCATGGCACGGGACGGCATGACAGAGCAGGAGGCTTACGACTTTATCCGCAAGTTGAGCCAAACCAAAAATCTGTCCATGCTGCGGGTGTCGGAGATCATCCTGCAAAGTATGGAGTCGTAAGCCATGGAGCAGATCAAGGTTCTTTGTCGGCAGCATACCGATCTGAGCGAAGCGGATATGGAAATTCTGGAACGGTATGCCACCGCGCTGCAAACCATAGCCGACATGGAGGAAGCGGACATTTTTCTCGACTGTCCCACTCGGGACGGTGACGCCATCGTAGTGGCAGAGGCCAAGCCGAAAAACGGGGCGTCAGCCTATCGCAGCAGTGTGGTGGGCATGATGGCCACCGCGGAACATGAGCCAGCCGTTGCCCGCACGTTCCGCCTGGGTGTGGCGACCCGCCAGATGAAGGCGGTCACACAGGAACGCTCCAATGTGATTCAGACCGTGGAGCCCATCCGCAATTATGGCCGTGTCATCGGTGTGCTGATTCGGGAAAAGCGGGATGACTGCCAGATGGTCAGCCCCATTCTCCACCTGTCAGAGCAGAGTATGCAGCATATGACGGACTTCATCGCACGGGTGGTGGATGAACACAGCTGGCTCCCGGAATGTATCGATGAAGCCCTGCTGATTGTCAGCAACGACGGTGTAATTACCTTCCGCAACACTCTGGCCCGGGATTTATACCGGAAACTGGGCTATGTGGAGGATATTCTCGGCAAACGGTACGAGAATTTCCGCCTGATCGATCAGGTGACCACACGGGATGAGGAATTGAGCTTTACAGCGGTGGAATTGAAAATCGGCGCTGTTTATCTCGTATTTAAGCGAATTCCCATCCATGAAAACGGCATTGCCTTTGCCATTCTGATGACCGATACCACCTTTAAGCATGAGCAGGAACAGCAGTTGATTCTCAAATCGGTGGCCATCAAAGAAATGCACCACCGGGTGAAAAACAACCTGCAAACCATTGCCAGCCTGCTGCGGCTCCAGACACGGCGCACGGACCAGGAATCCACGCGCCAAGTGCTGTATGAAAGCATGAACCGTATTTTGGCCATTGCCGCCACCCATGAATTGCTGGCTTGCAGCGGCGTGGATGAGATCATGCTGGGGGAAGTCATTGTCCATATCAAAAATAATGCCGTCCGCTTTTTCGCGCCCCAGCATTTAGCGCTGGAGCTGACCGTGGAAGGCGACGATTTTCGGGTGGATTCCGACATTGCCACTTCGGTGGCGCTGATCATCAATGAGCTGCTGCAAAACTCTCTGAAATACGCCTTTACGGGTCGAGAGAGCGGCGCCATTCGTATTATTGTAACGTATGGGGAGTTGTACTCCCAGATTCAGGTGATCGATGACGGCTGCGGCTTCCAGGTGAGCCAGGACAGCGCCAAGCATTTAGGTCTCAATATTGTAGAAACCCTGGTGCGGGACAAGCTCCATGGCCGCCTGTCCATTCAGTCGGGCAGCACGGGTACCTGTGTAACCTTCGATTTCAAAAAGAATAAAATTTCAGATTTGTCCGGCACGACGTAGGGCCGGACGGGCAATATCATCCGAACGATGCAGTCCGGGTGCAAAGAGGTTCTTTGCGCCTTGGACTGCATTTGTTTTTTCTGGAAAGGTCAGATGCTATGATGCAGGAAATTGTCCGCAGTGTCGGTATTGATATCGGCACATCCACCACCCAACTGGTATTCAGCCGTCTGGTGGTGGAAAACCTGGCCGGTAATTACGCTGTGCCCCGGATTTCCATTGTGGAAAAAGAGGTGATCTACCGCAGCAAAATCTACTTTACGCCCCTGCGTTCTCCCACGGAGATTGACACGGAAAAAGTCAAGGAAATTGTCCGCGGGGAATACGCCGCGGCGGGCATCCGCCCCGAGGATTTACAAACCGGCGCGGTCATCATCACCGGCGACACAGCCCGCAAGCAGAATGCCAATCAGGTTCTGGAAGCGCTGTCCGATATGGCCGGAGACTTCGTAGTGGCCACGGCAGGCCCGGACCTGGAGAGTGTTCTGTCGGCCAGAGGCGCCGGGGCCGATGTGATTTCCGAGGAACACCGCACCACAGTGGCCAACATCGACATTGGCGGCGGTACCTCCAATATCGCCTTGTACGAAAAGGGCACCCTGCGGGGCGTCAGCTGTCTCGACATCGGCGGCCGCCTGATCAAGGTGGAGCAGGGGAGAATCAGCTGGATTTTCCCCAAGATTCACGCGCTGGCCCAAAAACATGGGATTGCCCTGGAAGTAGGGGACCCGGCCAAGGAGCAAACGCTCTACGAGCTCTGCACCATTATGGCCGGTCATCTGGCCCAGGCGTTGGGACTTCTCCCCAAGGATGGAGACCATGTGGGCCTGTATACCAACGACGGCAGCCCCATTCCCACAGAACCGGCGGTCCGGGGCGTCACCTTTTCCGGCGGCGTAGCCGATTGCGTCTATGACCCGGAGCCCGGCGACGTGTTTCGCTACGGCGATATTGGCGTTTTACTGGGACGGGCCATCCGGAACCATGCGGCGTTCCAAACAGTGGAGCTGTTCCGGGCGGCGGAAACCATCCGCGCCACGGTGGTGGGCGCCGGTACCCATACTACAGAGGTCAGCGGCAGTACCATCACCTATGAAAAAGACCGTCTGCCCATCAAAAACATCCCCATTCTGCGGGTATCTGAGGACGACGAAGCACATTTGGATACGCTGTCCGCCTCCATCCGCACCCAGATGGCCATGTACCGGCCCGAGGGTGTCACGGAACAGGTGGCCATCGCCCTGTCCGGTGCCGGACGTACCAGCTTCCAGGCGGTGCAGCAGCTGGCAGACGCCATTCTGGACGGCGGACGGGAAGTGGTGGATTCCAGCCATCCCTTGATTGTGGTGGTGGAGAATGACATCGGTAAAGTCCTGGGCAATGCGATGAAGGTAAAGCTGGAGCATAAAAAGGACGTCATCTGTATCGATGGCATTCGGACCCGCAGCGGCGATTACATCGACATCGGCGCCCCCATTGCCGGGGGCCATGTGGTGCCGGTGGTAATCAAAACGCTGATTTTCAACTCGTAAGGCAAACCCGCAATGCGGGATTACCAATCATTACTAACGTGAGGTGAGTGAACGTGATACTGAAAACAAAGCTTTTTGGACACACTTACGAATTCAAGTCCCTGCGCGAGGTCATGGCCAAGGCCAATGAGGAAAAATCCGGCGACAAGCTGGCTGGCATCGCCGCGGAGGACGCCCAGGAGCGTGTGGCGGCCAAGGTCGTCCTCTCCCAGATCTCGCTCAATGACATCCGCAACACTCCGGCCGTTCCTTATGAGGAGGACGAAGTCACCCGCATCATCCAGGACGGCGTCAATGAGACCATTTTCTCCGAGTTCAAGAACATGACCGTGGCCGAGTTCCGCGAGTGGCTGCTGGATGAAAACACCACCGGCACCATGATCCGCCGGGCCTCCCGCGGCATCACGTCGGAAATTGTCGCCGCCGTGTGTAAGCTCATGAGCAACCTGGACCTGATCTACGCTGCCAAGAAGATGCGCGTGTCCGCCCACTGCAACACCACCATCGGTCTGCCCGGCACCTTCTCGTCCCGCCTGCAGCCCAACCATACCACCGACGATCCCAAGGGCATCATGGCATCCGTCATGGAGGGCCTGTCCCTGGGCTGCGGCGACGCCGTCATCGGCCTGAACCCCGTGGATGACTCCGTGGAGAGCGTCGCCCGGATTCTCAAGAGCTTCGACGAGTTTAAGAACAAGTGGGAGGTTCCCACGCAGATCTGCGTTCTGGCCCACGTCACCACCCAGACCGAGGCTGCCGACAAGTTCAACGCCCCCATCGATCTGATGTTCCAGTCCATCGCCGGTTCCCAGAAGGGCAACGAGGCTTTTGGTCTTAACGGTAAGATGCTGGAAGAGGGCCGCGATATGATGCTTCGCAAGGGCACCTCCACCGGTCCCAACGTCATGTACTTCGAGACCGGCCAGGGCTCCGAGCTGTCCTCCGAGGCCCACAACGGCTGGGACCAGGTCACCATGGAAGCCCGCTGCTACGGCTTCGCCAAGAAGTTCC
Organism: uncultured Oscillospiraceae bacterium; assembly: GCA_944385365.1. Lineage (GTDB taxonomy): Bacteria > Bacillota > Clostridia > Oscillospirales > Oscillospiraceae > Avoscillospira_A. Next base: position 74,151 of record CALWWW010000006.1, read on the forward strand.
AGCCCTTCCTGGTCAACACTGTCGTCGGCTTCATCGGCCCCGAGTACCTGTATGATTCCAAGCAGGTCATCCGTGCTGGCCTGGAAGACCACTTCATGGGCAAGCTCACCGGCGTTCCCATGGGCTGCGACGCCTGCTACACCAACCACATGAAGGCCGACCAGAACGATATCGAGAACCTGGCTACGCTGCTGGTGGCCGCCGGCTGCAACTACATCATGGGCGTCCCCGAGGGCGACGACTGCATGCTGATGTATCAGTGCACCGGCTTCCATGAGGCTGCCGCCCTGCGTGAAGTCTTCGGCCTGCGTCCCATCAAGGAATTCGACATGTGGCTGGAGAAGATGGGCTTCTCTGAAAATGGCAAGCTGACACCCAAAGCGGGTGACGCATCCGTCTTTATGACGAAGTAATCGGGAGGTGCTAGATCGAATGGATCAGAAAGATTTGAAAGCCATCATTGAGCAGGTTTTGTCCGAAATGCACATTACCGGCGATACGGCCAAGGCTGCGACCGCAGCCGTACAGGAGGCCTGCACGTCGGGCACGTGCAGCCAGATCGAAGAGGGCTGCATCCCCGATGTCACCGAAGTGGATATCCGCACCCAGTATCTGGTCAAGAATCCGGAACACGGCGAGGAGTACGCCGAACTGAAGGCCCACGCCCCCTGCCGCCTCGGCATCGGCAAGGCTGGTGCCCGGTATAAGACCACGCCCCAGCTGCAATTCCGCGCCGCCCACTCCGCCGCCCAGGATGCCGTCTTCAACGACGTGGATCATGACTTCGTGGAGAAGGAAATGGGCCTGTTTATCGTTCAGACCCAGTGCGACAGCAAGGATGTGTATCTGACCCGTCCCGACCTGGGCAGAAAGCTGAGCCCCGAAGCGGTGCAGACGCTGAAAGAGCGCTGCAAAAAGTCTCCCACGGTTCAGATTTACGTGGCGGACGGCCTTTCCTCCGCCGCCGTGGCCGCCAATATTCCCGATCTGCTGCCGGCACTGCTCCAGGGTCTGCAAAGCTATAAGATCGATGTGGGTACGCCGTTCTTCGTCAAGTATGGCCGCGTCGGCGTCATGGACGAGATTTCCGAGCTGCTGGATGCCGAAGTGACCTGCACCCTCATCGGTGAGCGTCCCGGCCTGATCACCGCGGAATCCATGTCCGCCTACATCGCTTACCGGGCCACTGTGGGTATGCCCGAGGCCCGCCGTACGGTTCTCTCCAACATCCACCGCAACGGTACCATTCCCTCCGAGGCCGGTGCCCATATCGCGGAGATCATCAAGATCATGCTGGAGAAGAAGGCCAGCGGTACCGATTTGAAACTGTAACAGGGAGGAATAAACGATGAAAAGAGATCCCGTCAGAGCCAGCGTCCTGTCTTCCAAGATCATCCCCAATGTTTCCCCGGAGCTGGCCAAGAAGCTGGGCCTGAGCCCGGAGCACAAGTCTCTGGCCCTGCTGACCACGGACTGTGACGATGTGGGCTATACCGCCATCGACGAAGCCACCAAAAAGGCCGACGTTTCCGTTGTCTACGCCAAGAGCTTCTATGGCGGCGCTGCCAACGCCAACACCAAGCTGGCCGGTGAGTTCATCGGTATGCTGGCCGGTCCCAATCCCGCCGAGGTCAAGGCCGGTCTCCAAGCCGCCGTGGACATGGTGGAAAACGGCGCTTACTTCATTTCCGCCAACGAGGACGACTCCATTGTGTACTACGCCCAGTGCATTTCCCGTACCGGCTCCTATCTGTCTGAGGGTGCCGGTATCAAGGAGGGCGAGGCTCTGGCTTACCTGATTGCACCGCCTCTGGAAGCCATGTACGCCGTCGATGCTGCCATGAAGGCTGCCGACGTGGAGCTGTGCGTCCTGTACGCACCTCCTTCCGAGACCAACTTCGGCGGCGCGCTGCTGACCGGCAGCCAGTCGGCCTGCAAGTCGGCCTGCGAGGCCTTTGCCGCAGCCGTTGAATATGTGGCTGAGAACCCCAGAGTGGAATAAGTCCGCTTTCGTAACCACAGAAAACCCGCATAACGAAACGGAGGAACTTCCATGAATGCTTTGGGAATGATTGAAACCAAGGGACTGGTCGGCGCCATTGAAGCCGCCGACGCCATGCTCAAGGCAGCCAATGTGACCCTCCTCAGCAAAACCCGGGTGGGCGGCGGACTGGTGACCGTTCTGGTGACCGGCGATGTCGGTGCCGTCAAGGCGGCGACGGATGCCGGTGCAGCCGCGGCGGAACGGGTCGGACAGCTGATCTCGGTCCACGTGATCGCCCGTCCGGCCCAGGACCTCCAGCCGATGTTGGGCGTTCCCAAGCCGCCGGAACCGCCCGTACCGGCTCCGGAACCGGAACAGACTCCGACGGAGGAGCCTGATCCGAAGGAGCCCGAACCCGAGGATGCGGAGGAGGAAGACGCTGCGGAGGATGCCGGGACGGCATCGACGCAGCTGACGCTGGAGGACCTGCAAAAAATGACGGTCTCCCGCCTGCGCACGGTGGCCCGGAAGCTGCCCCAGATCGGCATGTCCAACCACGACATCCGCTTTGCGCGTAAGGAGGACCTGATCTCCCACATTTGGCGGGTGAGCGCACAGGAGGAATAACCCATGCAGTTATACGATAAAGATTTACTTTCCATGCAGGAAGTACGGGAGTTGGTGGGGGCGGCCAAAAAGGCCCAGCAGGAGCTGGCACAGATGTCCCAGGAGCAGGTGGACCGCATTGTTCGTTCCATTGCCGACGCTGGTGTCCGCAATGCCCGCCGCCTGGCTCAGATGGCCCATGAGGATACGGGCTTCGGCATCGTAGAGGACAAGGTTGTCAAAAACGTCTTCGCCAGCCGGGGCGTCTATGAGTACATCAAGGATATGAAGACCATCGGTGAAATCGGCCGGGACGAGGAGAAGAAGCTACGTGTCATCGCCGTGCCTGTGGGCGTCATCGCCGGTCTGATTCCGTCCACCAATCCCACATCCACAGCCCTGTTCAAGTCGGAGATTGCCATCAAGGCCGGTAATGCCATCGTCTTTTCTCCCCATCCCAGCGCTCTGCGCTGCATCAAGGAGACGGTAAAGGTTATCCGGCAGGCCATTGCAGAGGCAGGCGGCAACGAAAACCTGGTCAGCTGTATCTCCATCCCCACCATGCAGGCCACGGATAACCTGATGAAGCACCCGGACACGGCCCTGATTCTGGCCACCGGCGGCAGTGCCATGGTGCGGGCAGCCTATTCGTCGGGTACGCCGGCCATTGGCGTGGGACCCGGCAACGGCCCGGCTTACATTGAGCGGACCGCCGACATCCCGCTGGCTGTCAAGCGGATTATGGATTCCAAGACTTTTGACAACGGCACCATCTGTGCCTCGGAGCAGTCGGTCATCTGTGATATCGACATGCGGCCTCTGGTGCAGACGGAAATGGAAAAGCAGGGCGCTTACTTCCTCAGTGCTGAGGAGAGCGCCAAGCTGGGCAAGTTCATTCTGCGGGCCAACGGCACCATGAATCCGGAAATCGTAGGCCGCAGCGTGGATACCATTGCAAAGCTGGCTGGCCTGACGGTGCCCCAGGGTACCCGGGTACTGGTGGCCTATGAGGACGGCGTGGGCAGGGGACACCCCTATTCCAATGAGAAGCTGAGCCCCATTCTGGCTTTCTACACCGGCACCGACTATAAGGATGTGTGCGAGAAGTGCTGCACCATTCTGCACTATGAGGGCAAGGGCCATACCTTCTCCATGCACTCCAACGATGAAGCGGTCATTGATTACTTTGCCCGCCGTATTCCGGCTTCCCGCTTTATGGTCAACACCCCGTCGGCCCTGGGCGGTATCGGCGGTACCACCGGACTGATGCCCTCGCTGACGCTGGGCTGCGGTGCCATCGGCGGCAGCGCCACCAGTGAGAACGTGGGTCCCATGAACCTGCTGGACAAGCGGTACATCGCCTACGGCACTCAGGAGTTGGAGGACATTCGCAAGAGCATGCCCGACTGCTCCGACGGCATCTGCAAGCTGGATGATGCCGGTGAGACGGTAACGCCGGAGATGGTGGACGCCATTGTGGCACAGATTATTGCGAAATTGCAGCAAACACCTTGAGAAACTTGATATTTTAAGGAGGAATATACCATGGCAGCAATGCAGGCATTGGGTATGATTGAAACAAAGGGTTTGGTGGCGGCCATTGAGGCTTCCGATGCGATGGTCAAGGCGGCCAATGTCACCCTGATCGGTAAGGAGCACGTGGGCGGCGGTCTTGTTACCGTCATGGTCCGCGGCGACGTGGGCGCAGTCAAGGCGGCTACCGACGCTGGCGCGGCGGCGGCTGAGCGCGTGGGCGAACTGATTTCCGTCCATGTGATTCCCCGTCCCCATGAGGAAGTGGAGCAGATTCTGCCCAGCCTCAAGTAAGTAATACGAACCAATTTCCAGCTAGGAGGAATATACTATGGCAGCAATGCAGGCACTGGGTATGATTGAAACAAAGGGTTTGGTGGCGGCCATCGAAGCCGCTGACGCCATGGTCAAGGCGGCCAATGTCACCCTGATCGGCAAGGAGCACGTGGGCGGCGGCCTTGTCACCGTCATGGTCCGCGGCGACGTGGGCGCGGTCAAGGCAGCCACCGACGCCGGTGCAGCCGCAGCCGAGCGCGTGGGCGAGATGATCTCTGTTCACGTGATTCCCCGCCCCCACAACGAAGTGGAGGCCATTCTCCCGGCGTTGCAGGGCTAATGGATGGATGGCGGGATTCCCGCGGGGCTGCCCTGGCAGCCGCCGCGGACTCGCCCCAACGGTTTTACTCTAACGTCAGGGGGTGTGTGAATTGAAGGTGATCACCGAAGCGCTGCTCCGGGAGCAGCTGCGGGCTGAGACGCCGGAAACCTTTTATATTCCCGAGGGAAAGATTTTGTCGCCGGCAGCCAGAGAGTATTTGCAGCAGCGCAAAATCAAGATCAGCAAGGACCCGCCTCCGGCCCCTGCGGCGCCGGAGGAACCCAAGGCCGTCGCAGCTGAAGCGCCGGTGCAGCCGGTGGCCAAGTATGTGGATGAGGAGACAGGCGCGTTTTATACGGAAAAGCCCGAACATATGACGCACCTGTACGGTAATGTTCTGGTGCCCAAGGCCCACCCGCATATCTTTTTCCGCGGCAAGCTGGACAGCCTGGGGGCGCAGATTGTGCTGACGCAATCCATTCTGGCAGAGACGGCGGGCAATGAAAAGCTGATTGCCGATTTGCAGGACATTTTAACGGTGCTCCATGAGATGATGCGGTGCGACGCGCTCAACGAGCCGTTCCGCAATGAAACGCTCATCGGTCTGACCCACGCCCAGCTGCGGGAGCGGTCCCATGATCCCATGCGGTTCTTCCACATTCCGCAGATGACCATGCCTGACTACAAGCTGGGCAGGACCTACGCCATGCTGAATCAGCTGCGCACCCAGGTCCGGGAGACGGAAGTGGCAGCCAATCAGGCGTTCCGCGACGGCAAAAAGTGCACCAATCCTCCCATCGTGGAGGAATTGAACCGCATGTCCAGCGCCATGCATATCATGATGTGCATGTACCTGGCCGGTATGTATACCAAGGGATAAGGAGACCGACCATGGAAGAGATTGTACAAAGCGTCCTGGAGGCCATGACCCGTGCCGGTCTGGTGGAGGTGGAGGTCTCCGCCAGACATGTGCACCTGTCCCAGGCCCATCTGGAAGCGCTGTTTGGCCCCGGTGCCACGCTGACGCCCAAGCGGCCCCTGTCGCAGCCGGGTCAGTTTCTCTCTGAGGAACGGGTCAGCATTATCGGCGCCAAGGGCCGGAAAGACCGGGTGGCCGTACTGGGGCCGGTTCGGCCTGATACCCAGGTGGAATTGTCCAAAAGCGACTGTGTGGACCTGGGCGTAAAGGCTCCTGTCCGGGAGTCCGGCGATGTGGCCGGGTCCGGCGCCATCACCATCGAGGGCCCCTGCGGTCAGATCACGGTGGAGCAGGGGGCCATCATCGCCCACAACCATGTGCATCTGACGCCGGAGGCCGCCCGGGCCATGGGCGTGGAGGACAAGCAGCACGTCAGTGTGGAGGTCCTCAGTGAACGTCCGGTGACATTCCGCGACGTCATCATCCGCGTCAGCAGCAAGTTCAGCTGCCGGATGCACATTGACTTTGATGAGGCCAATGCAGCGCTGGTCAGCGGCTTCACCCTGGGCAGAATCATAAAATAACAGTGGGGCGTGATTACGCCCCGCCGTGACAAAGGATGGCGATACTATGATGGATTTGGAACGGGTCAACGCCTATATGGAGCGTGTCAAGCAGTCGGAGACCACCACCTTCCAGCCTGTGAGCGACAAGCTCAAGGTAGGCGTGGACCTGGGTACGGCGTATATCGTCCTGGTGGTTCTGGACGAAGAGAACAACCCCATCGCCTGTGAAAAGCAGGCGGCCAGTGTGCTCAAGGACGGCGTGGTGGTGGATTACAGCGGTGCGCTGCAAATCGTCCGCCGTCTCAAGGAGAAGCTGGAAGCCCGTCTGGGCGGCCGGGAGCTGGTCAACTGCGCCATCGCCATGCCGGCCGGTACAGAATCCAGCGTCAAAACCCATCAATATGTGGCCGAAGGCGCGGGGCTGGAAGTGACCAATGTGCTGGACGAGCCGACGGCGGCCAATTCCATCTATCAGATCGAAGACGGTGTCGTGGTCGACATTGGCGGCGGCACCACCGGTCTCGCCATTCTCAAGGGCGGCAAGGTGGTCCGCATCGAGGACGAGCCCACCGGCGGCACCCATGTGACGCTGGTACTGGCCGGCAACTACCACATCTCCTTTGAGGAAGCGGAAGCCATCAAGCAGAACTATGCCCGCCATCGGGAAATCCTGCCGGTGGTCAAGGCTGTGGTGGAGAAAATGGCAGGTATCGTCAACCGATATGTGGACAAGCAGGAGACTGATACTCTGTATCTCTGCGGCGGCACCTGCTGTCTCACCGGCATCGAGGATATTTTTGAGAAGGAGACGGGCATTCGCACCGTCAAACCGGCTGACCCATTCCTTGTAACGCCCACGGGTATCGCCATGAATTGCAAATAATCCAAAGAACCACATCCTCCCCCAATGGGATCGGAAGGAGGGAATGTATGGAATTTACCGAACTGGTCGATGAAATTGTGGCACGGGTTACGGCCCGAATGGCGGAGCAAACGCCCGCGGTCCCCAGCGGGAAGCCCAAGCTGCTGGTACTGACACCGGACCACGGCACTCTGTGCCATGAAACATTGGAGCACAAAGCTCTGCTGGAGTATTGCGATACAGAATGCGCACTGCTGCAGGAGTACCGTTGTTCCGTTGATGACTATGAGGCCGTTCTGGTCTATGGACTTGATGTGCCGTCTATGTGTCAGCTGGCGGACGGTGATTGCCGGACATCTTTTACACAGCTGGCTCAAAAGGCAATGCTGGCCGGGAAGCGGCTGTTTGTAGCACAGGAGACTGTGGAATTGTTTCAGTTCGCGGCCACGGCACCGGCGGCCTACTATGCCATGCTGCTGCAAAAGTTGAACTTTTTGCAGCAGTGCGGCGTGACGCTCTGCCCCCACGGGCAGCTGGCGGCAGCGGTACTGTCAGAGGAAGTGGCCGCGCCGGAGACTCCAGCGGCACCGTGTCCGCCGCCTCCGGCAGCCGGCAGGGAAGTCCTGCTGGAAAAGCGGGTCATCACAGAACGGGACTTGCGGGACGCCGCAGGGCGGGACGTCCGTGCCGTCCGGGTGACCAAGCGGGCCATTGTGACAGAACTGGCCAAAGAATACCTGCAAGCGCGGAACATTGCGCTGCTGCGGGAGGAATCGGCAGGTGAGCAGCCATGAAAATTGCAAAAGTGATCGGTACCATCTGGTCCACCCGGAAGGACGAAAAGCTGCGCAGCTATAAGCTGCTCATTGTCCAGCCCCTGAATCTGGTGACCCAGGCTGCCGAGCAGACGCCCTTTGTGGCGGCGGATATCATCGGCGCGGGCATTGGCGAGACGGTGCTGATCGTCGGCGGTAGTTCCGCCCGCAGCGCCGTGGGAGATATGGCCGTTCCGGTGGACGCCACGGTGGTCGGCATTGTGGACGATCAGGAGATCTGTCCCGACGTGCTGCAATAAGGACGGTGAACCATGGAATTTTTGGAAAAAATCCAACAGGCCGGTGTGGTCGGCGCAGGCGGTGCGGGCTTTCCCACCCATATCAAGCTGAAGGCCAAGGCCCGGTGGCTGATTTTGAATGCTGCCGAGTGCGAGCCGCTGATTGAGACGGACAAGTTCCTGTGCCGGAATTTTGCCGACCGGATTATCGCAGCTGCCGCTGTCACCGCCGCCCATTTGGGCGCAGAACACACGGTCATTGCCATCAAAGGCAAGTACGAAGCGGAAATCCGCGCCTTACAGGCCGCCATTGACGTCGCCGGACAGTCCATAGAGATTTGCAAAATGAGCACCTTCTATCCCGCCGGTGATGAACAAACCATGGTCCAGTGGGTGACGGGCCGTTCGGTTCCCGAACGGGGCCTGCCCCTGGATGTGGAGACCGTCGTGGACAATGTGGGCACCATGCTGACCATCTATGACGCCATTACGGAGGGCTCCGGCGTCAGCATGAAATATTTGTCCGTTGTGGGCGAGGTGCCCCATCCGGTTATGGTTCATGCACCCATCGGTACGCCCATAACCCAGTGCATTGCGGCAGCCAAACCGTTACTGAAAGAGTACGCCGTCATTGTCGGCGGTCCCATGATGGGCAAGGTACTGGCGGACCCTCAGCAGATTCAGCAGGTGGTAGTTACCAAAACCACCGGCAATTTGTTGGTGCTGCCCCGAGACCATTATTTGATCACCCGGGCCGGGCGGCCCATGGAGCGGCTGGCGCTGCAAGCCAAGACGGCGTGTATTCAGTGCCGGATGTGTACCGATTTGTGCCCCCGTTTCCAGATCGGTCACGATGTGCAGCCCCATCTGGTAATGCGGAATCTCTACCGGGAACAGCAGACAGAAAATACTGAGGAATGGGTACGAGCCTTTGGCAGTGCCGCCAACTGCTGCAGCTGCGGCATCTGCGAGATGTTTGCCTGTCCCATGGGTCTCTCGCCCCGCAAGGTCAATGAGTATATCAAGGGCCGGATGCGGGAACAGGGCATTCAGGTGCCCAGAAACCAGCATCCGGAAGCCAGAGATTCTCTGAATCTCCGTCGGGTCCCCACAGAGCGCCTCATTGCCCGACTGGATTTAAGCCGGTATGATGGACTGCATGCTTCCGATGACTGTCTGGAAATTCATCCTGACCGGATTTTCGTACCCTTTTCCCAGCACATCGGCAAACCGGCACAGCCGGTCTGCAAAGTGGGTGACACGGTGCAGAAGGGCCAGCTGGTGGCGGCAGCCGCAGCCGATGGGCTGTCGGCCAACATACACTGCGGCGTTCATGGCGTCGTAACAGAACTAACAGACGGCGGCATTTGGATCGCCGCAAAGGAGGGCTGATCCGTGGCAGCAGCAGTAGGACTGATTGAATTTACCAGCATCGCCCGGGGCATTGCGGCCTGTGATGATATGGTCAAGGCGGCGCAGGTGGAGTTGCTGCGTGCAGCAACGGTCTGCCCGGGCAAGTATATTGTACTGATTGGCGGCGATACGGGCTCCGTACGGGAGGCCATGGCGGCCGGGAAATCGTGTGGCGGCCCTTATGTGGCCGACACACTGATGCTGCCCAGCGTCCATGAGCAGGTGATTCCTGCCATCTGTATGACCAATCCCGTCACAGCGCGGAGCGCTGTCGGTGTGATGGAGTTTTACTCCATCGCTTCGGCCGTGGTGGCAGCCGATGCCGCAGCCAAGGCGGCCAATGTCACCCTGATTGAGGTTCGGACCGGATACGCCATCGGCGGCAAAGGCTTTGTCACACTGACCGGCGACGTGGGCGCGGTGCGAGCAGCCGTGGACGCTGCCACCCGCAATGCTGAGTTGCTGGTACAGACGGCAATCCTGCCCAGACCGGACCCCAAGTTGTTTGAAGCATTGCTGTGAGCACGGGGCTCACAGGACGAAAAAAGGAGGATTCCACATGAGTGTATTTACTGAGAGCATACAGGCTTGGTTCAGCAACATCTCCATCAACTCCGTCATTATGATGATCATGATGATCTTTATGATCGTCGGCGCAGTAGACAAGATTCTGGGCAACAAGTTTGGTTATGGCGAACAGTTCGAGGAAGGCTTCAATGCCATTGGCCCTCTGGCGCTGTCCATGGCCGGTGTTGTGGCAGCCGCTCCCGTGCTGGCACAGCTGCTGGGCCCCATCCTGAAGCCCATCTATACGGCTATCGGCGCCGATTCTTCCATGTTTGCCACCACACTGCTGGCCTGTGATATGGGCGGCTACCCCTTGGCCATGGAGCTGGCAGAGAATCCTGCCATCGGCAACTTTGCCGGCCTGATTTTGGGCACCATGATGGGCCCCACCATCGTGTTCACGATTCCTGTTGCCCTGGGCATCATCAAGAAGGAAGACCGTGCCTATCTGGGCGCCGGTGTTCTGGCCGGTCTGATCACCGTTCCCATCGGCTGCATTGTCGGCGGCCTGGCCATGGGCATGACCGAATTCAAGCTGCCCCTCGGCACCATCCTCATCAACCTGGTACCCGTTATCATCGTTGCCGCCCTCATCGTTCTGGGCCTGTGGTTTGCACCTGCTGCCATGATCCGCGGCTTTAACGTCTTCGGCACCGGCGTGACCATCGTCATCACCATCTTTACGGCCATCGCTGTATTCCAGCAGATCACCGGCATCATGTTCCCCATGCTGGATGTTATGAGCATCAAGGATGAGGTCACCGGCCTGTCTCCTCTGGACAGCGGTCTGCTGACCTGCGGCCAGATCGGCATTGTCCTGATTGGCGCGTTCCCCATGGTCAAGTGGATTACCAAGACCTTCGGCGGTGCCCTCAGCAAGATCGGCTCCGCGCTGGGCATGAACGATAAGGCTTCCGCTGGTCTGGTGGCTACCCTGGCCAACAACATCGCCATGTTCAACATCATGGGCGAGATGAACCCCAAGGGCAAGCTGCTGAACGTGGCCTTTGCCGTGTCTGCTGCCTTTGTATTTGGCGATCACCTGGGCTTCACTGCCGGTAATGAACCCGACATGATTTTCCCTGTCGTAATTGGCAAGCTGGTTGCTGGTATTACCGCTCTGATTCTGGCCAACCTTCTGGCTCCCAAGCTGCTGAGCAAGATTGAAACCGCCAGCAAGAAGTAACTGCACCCATTCCATAGAAGGGATTTGACGCATTATGAATATCAGTGAGTCTTTGATCCGCGACATCGTATTGCAAGTCCTGGAGCAGACAAAGAACAGCTCCAAGCCTGCATTTGAGAAGCATGTGGACCCCAGCGGCATCATCGGTATCAAAACATCCACCGTCAAGTGCGAGCCTTTCGAGCAAGAGGGCGTTGCGTTGAAGGATATCGTTTCCCTGGAGGAAGCGCCCCGCATGGGCGCCGGTATCATGGAACTGGACCACACCAGCTTCGAGTGGACGCTGACCTATGACGAATACGACATGGTCATCGAAGGCACCCTGGAAATTGAAATCGACGGCCGTATCATTTCCGGTGGTCCCGGCGATATCATCTACATCCCCAAGGGCAGCCACATCCATTTCCAGAGTTCCGGCTTTACGAGATATGCCTATTTCGTTTATCCGGCCAACTGGCAGGAACTGAATTAACAGCAGAAACCGCCGCAGGAACAATTCCTGCGGCGGTTTCTTGTCATATGCGCTATAAATATTATTGAATCGTAAATTCCTTGGTTGCAGCACTCTGACCGTTCAGGTAGATACGCAGGGTATAGGTGCCGGCCTCCTTCGGAGTTTCCTCCACCTCTCCCAGAATCAGGTCCTCCGTCCAGAGATTGTCCCAGGTAGTAGTTTTGCTGCTGCTGGAGAGGGGAACACCGGTGGCGGATTCCACCACATACTGCAAGGTGACCTCATCTTCACTGTCGCTGCGGCCCGTCAGACTTTCCAGAGCAAACACAATGGAATCGCTGCTGGAGAAGACCGGCTCACTCATGGTGACCAGATCTTTGGCGGTCCAGTTGGACTTGCCAGGCTTTTTGAAAAGGCCCAGGAAGAACCGGGAGGCGTCATACTGGTTAAAGGACCCACCGGCAGGAATGGTAACTTCCGCAGTGGTGGTACCGCCCAGTTTTTCACCAGCGGCAGAACGCAGTTCCAGCGTGTATTTCTCACCGGGAATCAGATGGTACAGCGTGATTTCAGTGCCCTGCACATCCAGGGTACCGGTGATGGGACTGCCGGTTGCGGCAACGGCATACCGCAGCTGCCACGAAGACGTTTCGCTGCCGCCGTTCCAGGAGACGGTCACGGAACCGTCAGCAGCAGCCGTGGCGGTGAAACCATCAATGACCATGGAGGTAGGCGTTGCCGTGATGACGGCAGGCGTAGCCAGACCATCAGCAGTGACGGAAATGGTATACGTTTCACCGGTGGTCAGCTCTGTGAACTCCGCTTCGCAGTCGGTGACGGTCTTGGTAGCCACAGAACCGTCTGTACCGGTGCAAGTGACAGTCCATTCCGCTGGAGCCGGGTCTGTAGAGGTCCAGGACACGGTGGCGGAGGTCTCCGTCAGTGCCGATACGGCCAGATCGGAAACGGCCACCTCCGGCGTGGTCGTCAGCTCCAGAGAAGTGTTTCCGGTCAACTCCACATCGGACGTGCCGGAGAGTTCAAAGAGATATACCGCACCGCTTTCCAGCCCGGTGATGGTGACCGAATTGCCGGTAAACGTCTTTTCCTGCGGTGTGATGCCCTCAGCAAAGTAACGTACCGTCCATTCCTCGGGGCTGGGGCCGCTGACCGTCAGCTGCAATGTCACCTGATCGCCGGTGACTGCCGTACCCACAAAGCTCAGAACGTCGGTGGTGGCAACGGTAGTGAACATGGCGGAGGTGGTGCCGCTGAGACGGTGGCCGCTGTTGGAGACAACCGTAACGGTATACTGGGTACCGGGGGAGAGCTCCGAGAACGTGGCGCTGCTGCCATCCATATCTGCCGTCTGCTCGTTGCCGTAGGTGTCCACACAATGCAGTGTCAGGTCCGATGCATCGGAACCGGCCTTGACATTGACCACCAGATAATCGGTGCCCCGGTCCTCCATGGTAATGGAAGCAATATTGGTAGCCGGACCGCCAACAATCAGGAAGTAGGCGCTGACGCCGATAACACCCACAGCAACCACGGCAGCAGAAACAGCAATCGCCAGCTTTTTGCCTTTGTTGCTCTGTTTCTTCTTCGGTGCAGCGGGGGGTGGGGGAGCGGCGGATATCTCTTCGGCAGGGTCCGGGGCGTGGGGTGCCGCAAAGGACGGCATATCCGACAGCTGCGGGAGCTCGCTGAACAGCGTGTCTTCCGTCGGATTCTCTGGCGGGGGAGATGTGACCTCGATATCCTCTTCCCTGCCCTGTACGGTGGTGTCCGGCATGAAGCTGGCAATAAACTGCTCATCCATCTGGTCCGCTTCCGCAAACTGTACCGGCTGCACTTCCTCATCCATGGCATCGGGATGGACAATGTCCTCCGGGTCCAGCAGCAACGGCGGCACAATCAGCGAGTCCGTGACGTTGTTGCGCTTCATATAGAGGACCAGGTCCTGCATAAAGTCCTCCGGCGTCTGGTAGCGGTCCTCCGGCAGGAAGGCACAGGCCTTCATAATGATTTCTGTCAGCTCGTAATCGCTGTACAGAGGCGCCGGCAGGGGTTCACCGGAAATCCGCAGCTTGTTGGCGGCCTTGGCCGAGGTTTTCTCATCTTCAAAGGGACCGTGGTTGCCGTTGAGAATCCGGTACAGCACCATGCCAATGGAATAAATATCAATGGTGGTATTGAACGGATTAAGAATATCAGTCATTTCCGGTGCTGTGTATTCCGTCACCATCCGTTCCGGCATGGTGCAGTATTTGAGCTCCGCAATTTTGGCCACGCCCAGGTCGCCCAGCATAAAGCTGTTGAGACCGTTGAGATAGATGTTTTCCGGTTTGATATCCCGGTGAATCAGTCCGTGGGTCCGCAGGTCGCAGAGGGCCGTACACAGGTCCAGTCCCAGATTCAGGGCCTTCAGATGGGTCATGGCGTTTTCCGACAGATATTCCACCAACGTCTGCCATTTTTCCGACAACAAATACAGATCGTAACCGATGCCGTCCTCTTTTTCACAGACCTGATAGTCCAGGTATGTTGCAAAATTGGTGCTGCCCCGCAGCATATCCAGCTCCGACAGCTCGGCGCAGTAATCCTTGATGAGCTGCTCAAAGTATTTTTTTGCCTCTTCCTCATCCTCAGCCGCACCGGCGAAGTACAGGGCCTCCACCTGGGTCTGGGACTCGGGCACGGAAATCCGTTTCAGAATGTATTCCTGACCGTTCAGCGTGCCGCGTAAAAGGAAGACAGAGGTTCCGCTGCCGGACTGCAAACATGTTACGATTTCCATGTTGTCCAGAAGGGGAGATATGAGCTTGAGTTCAGACAAAAAACTCGCCTCCTTTTCCTACAACACGTATTTTATTGCAAATGGGCGAAAAATGCAAGAATGGATTCCACAGAACGCAGGATTACCCATTGGAATTTCATCATTTTTGTGATAGAATACCATACAGGACAAAAAGCGACATTCCTTTACAGGATATGTACGCCTTGAATGGAGGATTTTATGGCACGGATCACCTGTGACTATTGTGGTACGCAGTACGACGATATCCAACAGCGCTGCCCTCTGTGCGGCAGTATCAACCAGAGCGATCCCGCTCAGATCGAATCGGAAACGCATGGGCAGAAGGCCCGGGGCGGCCGGTACAGCACCCCCAAGGCATCCCGTCCCTCCCGGCCACCCAAGGCCGCCCCGGAGGATACCGAAGAGGATGACCGCATTCCCAAATGGCTCAGCATTATGATCTGTGTGGTGCTGGGCTTGGCCGTGGTGATCGGCGCACTGTACGCCATGTATGCCGTCGGTGTCTTCTCCCCGAAAAAAACTTCGTCGGAGGATATCTCTCTGCCGGAGCAGCAGGTCACAGAAGATGCCGACAAGGACCAGAATACCCAGCAGCCCGAGGAGCAGGAGCAGGATAACCAGCAGGAGACCACTCCCACAGAGGTCCTCTGCACCGGGATTACCCTGTCTGAAAGCACGGTGACGCTGGAATCGGCGGGGCTGGCCACCACGGTCACCGCCACCGTTGAGCCGGTTGACTGCACGGAGACCGTTCTCTGGACCAGTTCCGATACGACCGTATGCACCGTGGATGATCTGGGCGTCATCACCGCCGTAGACGGCGGCAAGGCCACAGTCACCGCCACCTGTGGTTCCTTCTCCGCAGAGGTGGAAGTAGAGTGTGATTTCAGCAACAGCAAGGAAAATAACGCCTATCTGAGTATGACGGACTTTACGCTGTTCTCCACCGGCGAAACGGCCACCATTCAGGTGCTGGACGCGCCGGAAGGTGCCACCATCACTTGGAGCAGTTCCGATACCGGCGTTTGCACCGTCTCCGGCGGCAAGGTTACGGCAGTAAAGGCCGGCACGGCTACCGTGACAGCCCAGGTCAACGACAAAAAACTCACCTGCATTGTCCGGTGCACTATTGAAGGCTCCGTGGTGGCCGACGACAGCAACGCAGAAAATACCGGCGGCGGCTCCACCGGCGGCAACCAGCTGGACAATACGGATGTCACCTTGGCTGTTGGCCAAAGCTTTGAGATTTCCGTGGTCAACGGCGTCTCCGGCGGCTGGAACGTCACCGACGGTTCGGTGATTTCCGTGGACGGCAACGGCAATGTCACCGCCCTGGCCTCCGGTACAGCTAAGGTTTACACCATCGTGAACGGCCAGCGGCTGGAGTGTATTGTCCGGGTGCCGTAATCAAATTTTGTACAGAGAAATGCCGAGTGGGACGGTATGGTTCCACTCGGCATTGGTTTTGTCCAGCTCAGGTGGCAGGACGGTGCTGTACATCTGTATCGGTGTTCTGCCCATGCTTGAACAGCAGGGTGATGCACCACAGACCGGCCAGTGCCACCAGACCGTAGATGATGCGGCTGAGGAAAGCGGTTTGACCGCCGCCCAACCAGGCCACCAGATCGAACTGGAACAGGCTGATCAGGCCCCAGTTGAGGGCGCCGACAATGACCAGAATCAGAGCAGCAATATCCATTGTACAACCTCCTTATTGTCTGGATATGGCCTAGTATGTCCGGCAGAAAGATTGTCTATGCAATTTCAACAGAAGTCTTTCTTTTTTTTGAGTAATATGATAAAATCGATAGGACACTAAAACATGAAGTCAGGATGTGACGCAAGTGAAATACGTTTTGCTCATCGGAGACGGCATGGCTGACAATCCTGTGCCGGAATTAAACCAGAAAACACCCTTGGAGGCGGCCAGAAAGCCCCATATGGATGCACTCTGTGCCAAATCCCTCCTGGGCAGCGTGCGAACCGTACCGCCGGAGCAGCTGCCCGGCAGCGACACAGCCATCCTGTCCATTTTTGGCTGTGATCCCAACCGCTATTTTACCGGACGCAGCCCCCTGGAAGCGGCGGGCAGCGGCATCAGCGTACAGCCCGGCGATGTCAGCTACCGGTGTAATATGGTGGCGCTGGAAGACGGCGACAAGCCGTTCGGCGAGAAAAAAATGCTGTCGCACAGCGCCGGTTCCATCGACGGAGAAGACTCCATGGCAGTCGTTTCCTGGCTCTTTGCCAATGAGGAGTTCCGGGCCGCTGCGGAAGCCGTGGGAATGCGCATTGCGCCCACGCCCTCGTTCCGTCATATTGCCATTCAGACCGGCGGCGATCTTCACGGGTTCCACGCCACGCCGCCCCATGATATTCTGGGCCGGGAAATCGGGCCCTATGCCCTGTGCGGCAACGAAAACGCCGAAAAGCTGTGGCAGCTGATGGAACTGGCCAACCGTCTGCTGGAGCATCACCCCTATAATGAGCGCCGCCGGGCCGAAGGCAAGCTGCCGGCTAACGGTATCTGGTTCTGGGCCGAGGGCAGCGCGGTGAAACTGCCTAATTTTGTGGAGCACTATGGCAAGAACGGGTCTGTGATCAGCGCGGTACCCCTGGTCCATGGCATTGGCGCCTTGGTGGGATTGAAGATGGTCCACGTGGAAGGTGCTACCGGCGAGACCGAGACCAATTACGAGGGCAAGACCCAGGCTGCCGTGGATTGCCTGCTGTCCGGCGACGATTTTGTCTGCATCCATGTGGAAGCCCCCGACGAGGCCACCCATAACGGCAAGCTGGACGAAAAGATTCTGTCCATTGAATACATCGACCGCCGCGTTCTGGCGCCGCTGACGGAAAAACTGAACGCCGCCGGTGTGGATTACCGGATTCTGATTCTCAGCGACCACAAGACGCTGACGGATACCCGTACCCACGACGGCGATCCGGTACCCTTTATGATCTATGACAGCCGTAAGGACCAGGGAAGCGGCTTGGCCTATACGGAAGCCAACGGCCTCAAGGGCCCGTTTGTGGAGCCCGGCACCCAGCTGATGTCCCTGCTGTTTTCTGAAACTTGACACCCTGCTGAGAAAGGATGAAATGGAACATGCATCAAAACTGCTTCCTGCCCGCGGAGATTCTGCTGCCCAAGGTGGAGGACATGTCCAAGTGGGCAGTCATCGCCTGTGATCAGTTTTCCTCCCAGCCCGCCTATTGGGACCGGGTACGGGCCAATGCCGGAGACGCACCTTCTACCATCCATCTGATTTTGCCGGAGGCCCAGCTGGGAACGGAACAGGAACCGGCTCTCACCGAGGAAATCAACCGTACCATGGCGGCTTATCTGGAGCAGAACCTGTTTACGGTCTATCCCAACAGCTTTGTCTATGTGGAGCGGACCCTGCAAAACGGTGCTATTCGCAAAGGTCTGGTGGGTATGGTGGATTTGGAGGCCTACGATTACTCCATGGGTTCCACCTCCGATATCCGCGCCACAGAGAAGACGGTCGTGGAGCGGATTCCCCCCAGAATGCGGGTTCGGAAAAACGCGCCGCTGGAATTTCCTCATATTCTGATGCTGGCCGATGACCATGACAAGGTCCTCATTGAGCCCATTACCGCCCAGAAAGATCATCTGAAGAAGCTCTATGACTGTATGCTGATGGAAGACGGCGGCCATATCACCGGTTGGCTGGTGGACGGTGCCGAGGCTCAGGCGTTTATGGACCGTCTGACGGCCTATACCCAGCATGTAGACGAGAAGTACACGGGCCTGCCCGGTACGCCGATGGTCTTTGCCGTAGGCGACGGCAACCACTCTCTGGCCACGGCCAAGGCCTGTTATGAAGAATTGAAAAAGGCCCATCCCTGTGAGGACCTGTCGCAGCATCCGGCTCGCTACGCCCTGGTGGAGCTGGAAAACATCCATGACGCGGCCCAGGAGTTCGCTCCCATTCATCGGGTCATCGTCAAAACCGACGTGCCTGCTTTGCTGAAAGCGGTGCAGGACAATCTCTGTGCTGAAAGCGGGTTCCCGGTGGAATGGTACATGGGCAAGGACCACGGCACCATCTATCTGGACCAGAATAAAGGGCAGCTGGCTGTCGGCATCCTCCAGAGTTTCCTGGACCAGTATCTGGCCCAGCACGACGGCGAAACCGACTACATCCACGGCGACGCCGACCTTATGGAACTGGCCGCCCAGGACAACGCCATCGGCTTCCTGCTGCCGGTTATGGAGAAGTCGCAGCTGTTCCGCGGCGTCATCGCCGACGGCATCCTGCCTCGCAAGACCTTCTCCATGGGCCATGCCAGAGAAAAACGATACTATTTGGAAGGTAGAAAAATTGTAAAATGATCACATTACAGGAAAAAGCATATGCAAAAGTCAACCTGACACTGGATGTGGGGGAACTGCGGGCAGACGGTTATCATGATATTTCCACCATTATGCAGGCCATCACCCTGGCAGATGATCTCACCATCCACGTCGGTACCGGCGAGCCCTGGCAGGTCCGCTGCAGCGAAGAGGCGATTCCCGGCGGGAAAAAGAATCTGGCCTATAAAGCCGCCAGAGCATTCTACGATGCCGCCGGTACCGACCCCAACGGTTTGACCATTGAGATTGAGAAGCACATTCCCTGGGAAGCCGGTCTCGGCGGTGGCAGCGCCGACGCGGCGGCAGTCCTGCGGGCGCTGAATCGTCATGAAAACAACCGGTTTATCCCGGAAGAGTTGGAGAAAATCGGTTTGCAGGTGGGCAGCGACGTACCGTTCTGCATCCGCAATGTCACCAGTCTGGCCGAGGGCCGCGGTGAGATTCTCACGCCGGTGACGCCCATGCCCCAGTGCTATTACGTACTGGTGAAGCCGGACTTTTCCGCTCCCACGTCGGAGCTGTACCAGAAGCTGGACCGTATGAACGTTCCGGCCCGACCCAAGACGCAGCAGATGATCAAAACCCTGGAAAAGGGCAATCTGCGGGAAATCGGCGCTGGATTGCTCAATGTTTTCGAGTTTCCGCTGCTGCGGGAGCATGAGGAACTGTACAAAATCGAGAACGCACTGGAAAACTGCGGCGCGTTGGGCACCAGCATGACCGGCAGCGGCTCGGTGATGTTTGGTATTTTTGAGCATTTTGACTTTGCGGCCACCGCCAGCATGTCGCTGATGCAGGTGGGTTATAAAACATACCTGGCCACAAATTTTGATCCAAATTCTGACGCAGATGTATAAAAAATGAAAACACCGTCCATTATGGTATTGTCTTTGTGACGATATCCTACATAATGGACGGTGTTTTTTATGAAAAAATGGATGCACAGAGTACTGATGGCGCTCTCCATTCTGATTTTGATCAACGGATTTTTTGTGGCCCGGCAGCAAAAGCTGGCAGAAAAGATGGTGCGGCTCCACGTGGTGGCGGCCTCCGATCAGGAAATCGATCAGGAGATCAAGCTGCTGGTGCGGGATGTGGTATTGCAGGAGACCGGCAAGCTGCTGGAAGGGGAGACCGACCCCCGCGGGGCTTTGTCCAGAGGACTTTCCTCCATTGAAACGGCCGCCAACCAATGTCTCCAGTCCCTGGGCTGCCGGGAAACGGCAAAAGTGACATTGCAGAAGGAACTCTTTCCCACCCGGGAATACGACAGCTTTACACTGCCCGCCGGAACGTATACGGCCCTGCGGGTCACCATCGGCACCGGTCAGGGTCACAACTGGTGGTGCGTCGTTTTTCCGTCGCTCTGCCTCAGTGCCACATCGGAGGAATTTGAGCAGGCTGCCCAGTGCGCCGGGATGACGGAGCAGGAAGTGAAATGGATTACGGATACTGAAAACAGCCGCCTGAGCTTCAAATCTCTGGAACTGCTTTACGATTTGCAGCAGCTGTTTTCATGATCGCACTGGTCAGAAGAGCCGATTTGTGATACACTGGAGCCAGAAACGGAGGGAGTTTCTGTGCTGCAACTTTTGATTTCAACGGAACCCCGGGCGCTGCGGCAGACAGTGCTCCAGCGGGTCTGCGACAACCAGGAACGAAACTGCCCGGGACAAATTCTCATTGTTCCCGAGCAGTTTTCCCATGAAGCGGAGCGAATGCTCTGCGAAATCGGCGGCGATACCATTTCCCGCTATGCCGAAGTGCTCAGTTTTACCCGGCTGGCCCATCGGGTATTTGCCGCCTATGGCGGCGTCAGCCGTCCCCGGATGGACAAGGCGGGACGGCTCATTGCCATGGCCCGGGCTGTGGAGACCGTGGGCAGCCGTTTGAAGCTCTACGGCGCCTGTGGACGGAAGCCGGAATTTTTGCTGCGGCTGCTGACGCTGCTGGATGAGCTGAAAAGCGCCCGCATCGGCGTGGAACAGTTGGGGGAGACCGCCCGCCAAACCGGCGGACAACTGGCGGTCAAGCTGGAGGAATTGGCGCTGCTCCAAGAAAGTCTGGAAACGGTATGCGCCTCCATCGGTGAGGATGCTAACGACCAGTTGATGCTGCTGGACCAGCAGTTACAGGAGCATCCGTACATAGCGAGCCGGGAAGTCTTTCTCTGGGGCTTTTCTGACTTAACGGCCATTGAGATGGAGATTCTCCATACCATTTTGGAACAGGCGGACAGCGTCACTGTGGCCCTGCTGACCGATGGTACCACAGCTGGGCCTTTTTCCGTGGCAACCGGGACCCTGCTGCGGCTGCGGCAGATGGCGCCGGAGGAATGCCGCACGGTGCGCCTGGACGGTACAGATTGCCGTCCGGCCGCCCTGCGGCATCTGACGGATAACCTGTTCGGCGGGGCTGCCAGTCCGTGGGAAAGCACTGTCCCGGCGCTGCATCTGCACAGTTCTGGTGGCGTGTTTGAAGCCTGCATGGATGTGGCTGGACGGGTGCAGGACTTGGCCCGTCAGGGCTGGCGCTACCGGGATATGGCCATCTGCTGCACCGATATGACTGCCTACCGGCCGGTACTGGAGGATGTATTCGACCGGTTTCGGATTCCGCTCTATGTGTCCGGCACCGACGCTATGGAGAGCAATCCTGTGGTCGGCATGGTTCAGAGCGCTCTGGATGCCGCCGCAGGCGGCATGGAGACGGAGGATGTGCTGCAATTCCTCAAGTCCGGCTTGTCTACGCTGACGCCGGAACAGTGCGATCAGGTGGAAACGTATGCCCGTACATGGCGCATCCGGGGCCGCAAATGGGATACCGAATGGGATATGCATCCGGAGGGCTACGGTGTCAAACTGACAGAGGAAACGGCACAGCAGCTGGCCCAGCTCAACGAGAGCCGTCTCCGGGGCGCGGGGCCTCTGCTGTCGCTGCGGGACGGGCTGCGGCAGGCATCCAATACGGCCCAGCAGGTGACAGCGCTCTATGACTTTCTGATAGCCATCGGCTTGGCCGACACCCTGGAGCAGATGCAGCAGCGCTGCCGCTCCAGGGCGGAACTGCGCCAGGCGCAGCTCTATGGACAGATGTACGAACTGGTAGTGGAAGCATTGGAGCAGCTGTATCAGGTTCTGGGCGACACGGTGCGCAGTCCGGAGGACTTTGCGCAGATGGTTTCCACCGTGCTGGCCCAGTACGATGTGGGCACCATCCCGGCCAACATGGACAGCGTGGCCTGCGGTGCGCCGCCCGCCATGCGGTATCAGCGCTGCCGGGTGCTGTTCCTCCTGGGAGCCGATGACGGTGCGTTTCCGTCTTACCAGCCGGAAACCAGCCTGCTGACAGAGCAGGAGCGGAAGCAGCTGGTGGACCTGGGCCTGCCCATTATGCCGGGCCGCAGTATGCAGCTGGACCGGGAACTGGCCGTATTGTATCAGGCTTTGGCAGCTCCGGCGGAACGGCTGTATATCTCCTATACAGCGGAACAGCCCTCTTATCTGTTTTTGCGGATCAGCCGTCTGTTCCCTCAGAATCCGGTGGAACAGGACGAGACCGTTCCGCGGATTCTGCTGTATGACGCAGAAGCCTTGGGGCAGGCAGCGGCATCGGGCCGCAATGAAGCGTTGAACGGTCTGGCCGAATCCGCCGGTCCCGCAGTACAGGAAGCGGCTGCCGCCGTGCGGGAGAAGGCCGCCTATGGTCCCGGCAGCCTGGAACCCCAGGCCGTCTCCCGTCTCTATGGCAAGCGGTTACAGCTGTCTGCGTCGAAAATTGACCAATACGCCGCTTGCCGCTGCGCCTATTTTCTCCGATATGGTTTGCAGCTGAAACCACAAAAGGAAGCGTCCTTTGACGCACCCATTTATGGCACGTTTGTCCATGCTATTTTGGAGCAGACGGCGGCACAGGTGCGGCAGGAGGGTGGATTCCGGGCAGTCAGTGAGGAACGATTGCTGGAAATTGCCCGGGAAAAGATTGCCGCCTATGAGGATGAAACCTTGCAGCGAATGCTGGAGCGGTCCGAACGGCTGGCGTATCTCTTTGCCCGCAATCAACAGGAAGTGCTGGATGTGGTCCGGGATTTGGGCAGGGAATTGCGAGTATCGCAGTTTGAACCGGTGGGATTTGAAATCGAATTTTCCGCCTTGGGGCCTCTGGGACCCATCTCTATTGAGGGGCGTCAAATGGGCGCCGACCTGTCGGGCTTCGTGGACCGGGTGGACCTCTATACGAAAAACGGCGTATCTTATCTGCGGATCGTGGATTATAAAACGGGTAAAAAGAGCTTTGACTATACAGATTTGCTCAATGGGCGAGGCCTGCAAATGCTGATCTATCTCTTCGCCCTGTCGGATAACGGCCAATCTCTATACGGTGAGAATTTGCAGCCGGCCGGTGTCCTGTATTTTCCCGCCCGGCGGCCCATCTTACCGGCCACCCAGCGGCCGGACCCGGAAGAACTGGAACGCAAGCGCCAGACGGAACAAGCCCGCCAGGGATTGCTGCTCAACGACAGTACCGTTCTGGAAGCCATGGAACAGTTTGAGACAAAACCGGTCTATCTGCCCATTCAGCTGTCCAAGGACGGCACAATTCAGGGTGATTTGGCGGACCGGGAGGAATTGCAGCTGCTGCGCCGCCATGTGCAGCGGACTCTGGAGCAAATGGCCGACAACATTGCCGGAGGCGCGGTGGAACCCAATCCCATTGTCCGCGGCAGTGAGGATACAGCCTGCGCCTACTGTGACTATGCCGCCGTGTGCCATCGGGCCTCCGGCACTGTGACGGCCCGCCCCATGAGAAAGACAGACCGAAAAGACTTTTGGAAACAGCTGAGACGGGAGGCGGAAGACCATGGCTGATATTCAGCTGACACCGGCCCAGGAAGCCGCTGTCACCGACCGGGAGGGCGCGCTGCTGGTATCGGCGGCCGCCGGTTCTGGCAAGACGAAGGTTCTGGTGGACCGGCTGATGGCACAGATTTGCGACCCTGTCCGCCCCCGGAACATCAACGACTATTTAATTATCACCTATACCAAGGCGGCGGCTTCGGAATTGCGGGCCAAAATCTCCGCCGAGCTGGGAAAACGGTTGGCGTTGGACCCCACCAACCGCCATTTGCAGCGGCAGCTGAGTCTGGTCTACCTGACGGAGATTTCCACGGTTCATGCATTCTGCTCCACACTGCTGCGCACCTATGCCCATCTGCTGGACCTGCCTTCGGATTTCCGGGTGGTGGAGGAAGCACAGGGACGGCAGCTGCGGGACCGTGCCATGGAGACGGTTTTGGAGCAAGCCTATACCGATGCCGGAACAGACGCGAATTGCAGGGCGGCCATCAACCAGCTGGGCGCTGGGCGGGACGACCGAAGTCTTCGCAGCGCCATTGACGCTATCTATGATGCGGCCCTGTGCCACACGGACCCGGAGGACTGGCTGTGCCGGTGTGAAGCGGCATTGACCATTGACCCGGCGAAGGGGTGCGCCGCCACCTTGTGGGGCGGCTATCTGCTGCATCAGTTCCAAACGTTTCTACAGGCACAGATCACAGCGTTTCAGGATGCCATCGCCCAGATGCACGGAGATGAAAAGCTGGAAAAGTCGTATCTTCCGTGCTTTACAGTCAATCTGAACCAATTACAAGAGCTGGAGGGAATCAACGATTGGCAAACCCTGTCCCAGAGCATTCCCGCCTCCTTTGGCCGTCTGTCCGCGGTGCGTGGTTACGATGACGCCGCCACCCTGGCCCGGCTCAAAGCAGTGCGCAGCCGCTGTTTGGACGGTCTCAAGGAATGGCACGGTATTTTTGACGAGGAACCGGCAGTTCTGGCGGACCTGATGACGGCGTCTGCCGCGCTGAAAGGCGCTGTGGCCCTGACGAGGCAGCTGTGGAAACAGTTCACACAGGAAAAACGCCGCCGCCGTATGATGGATTTCAGCGACTTGGAGCATGAGACTATTCGCCTGCTGGTGGACCGCCATACCGGCGGTCCGACCGCCGTAGCCCGTGAAATTGCCGGACGGTTTGCTGAAATTCTGGTGGATGAATATCAGGACTCCAACGCCATCCAGGAGTGTATTTTCTCCGCCATTTCCCAAGGGGACCGCAACCGCTTTATGGTGGGTGATGTGAAACAGTCCATCTACCGGTTTCGATTGGCGGACCCGTCGATTTTTCTGGAAAAATACCGGGCCTATGCGCCCAAGGCGCAGGCAGAACCGGGAAGCCCCAGAAAGGTGCTGCTGTCGGAGAACTTTCGCTCCCGGCCGGAGATTTTGGAAGCGGTCAACGATGTGTTCCGCTGCGTTATGTCGGAGGACGTGGGCGACCTGACCTATGGCCCGGAGGAATCGCTGAAACCGGGACGGAAGTTCCCGCCGGTGACGGAACCGCCGGTGGAACTGCATTGTCTCTATGGCGTCAACGCCGACGGGGAAAGCGACAAAAGCGGTGTGGAGGCACACTTTGTCGCACAGCGTATCAGTCAGCTATTGCAGACGGGGACGGTACAGGAGGGCGACGGCTGGCGGCCTGTCCGTCCGGAGGATATTGTCATTCTGCTGCGGTCCGTCAGCTCCGCCGCACCGACTTATCTGGCAGCCATGCAGGCATTGGGGATCCCCTGCACTTGCGACAAGGGAGAAAACCTCCTGGAGACCCAGGAGGTGGAAACACTGATGGCCATTCTGCGGGTGATCGACAATCCGCTGCAAGATATTCCGTTGGTGACGGCGCTGGCCAGCCCTGTGTTTTCCTTTACAGCCAGTCAGCTGGCTGCCATCCGTGCCGCCAAGCGAAAGGGCAGCTTTTATGAGGCACTGTGTGCGGCGGTGGAACAGATGGAGCCTGCCCGCACTTTTTTAGAGACATTAGAAGAACTGCGTCGTCAGGCTCAGTGGCTTCCGCTTCACAGTCTGCTGCGGCTGGTCATGGAGCGGACAGCCATCAAAGCGGTATTCGGTGCCATGGACGGTGGACCGCGGCGGCAGGAGAATTTGCAGCAGTTTTTCTCTCTGGCAGCCGACAGCGGCAATCAGACAACCCTGATGGCATTTCTCTCCGATCTGGATCAGCGAATGCGCCACGGCCAGTCCATTCCCTGCGGAGAGCAGAGCAGCGGCGCAGCCGTGCGGATTATGAGTATCCATAAATCCAAAGGCCTGGAATTTCCTATTGTCATTCTGGCAGATTTGTCCCGCCGGTTTAACACCGAAGATCTGCGCAGCAATGTGATGACGCACCCGACGCTGCTGCTGGGCAGCAATGTGCTGGATCAGCAAAACCGGGTCCGATATCCCACCATCGCCCGCAAAGCCATCGCCATGCAGCTGCGGCAGGAAAGTATTTCGGAAGAGCTGCGGGTATTATACGTGGCAATGACCCGCGCCAAAGAGCGGCTGATCATGACGTATTGCTCCAAATATCTGGAGACGGAGCTGGCCAATGTGGCCGCTGCCGCCGACCGGCCGGTTTCGCCGCAGTTTGCCGGTACCGTCAAAAATCCCGGTATGTGGGTTCTTGCTGCCGCTATGACACGCAGCGAAGCGGGGGGCCTCTTTGCCGTGGGGGGATACCCACGGCAGGCGCACGTGTCGGAAATTCCCTGGACCATTCGCTGCCACAGCCCGGAAACCTTGGAGGAGACGGCAGCCGTTGACGTTGTGGAGGAGCAGCCATCCGCTGCCCGGCCGCTTCCTGGTTACGAGGACCTTTCTGCTACCTTGGCGTATCGATACCCCTTTGCCGCAGCAGCGGCGGTCCCCTCCAAAGTGACCGCCACCCAGCTCAAGGGACGGCCCATGGATCAGGAGGTAACGGAGCAGGCAGAGAATTTCTTGCCGGTGTCCCATCGGAAACTCCGGCAGCCCAATTTTGTGACGGCAGACCGGGGATTGTCGCCTGCGGAGCGGGGTACCGCCAATCATCTGTTCCTGCAATTTGCGGAATATGCCGCCTGTCAGACGGCGGAAGGCGTTACCGCAGAATTGCAGCGTATGCTTCGCCAGGAATTTCTCACACCGGAACAGGCCGCCGCTGTTTCCATGGACCATATGGTACAGCTGTTTCAATCTACACTGGGACAGCAGATTTTGCATTGTCTCCAGGTGGTGCGAGAGATGAAATTCTCCCTGCTGGTGGACGGCGCAATTTATGACCCAACCGCCGCCGGGGAACAGGTAATGCTCCAGGGTGTCATTGACTGTATGTTGCTGGAGGACGACGGTATTACCGTCATCGATTTCAAAACCGACCACATTCAGCCAGGACGGGAGGCCGAGCGGGCTGCCGTCTATGCCCGCCAACTGCAAACCTATGCCATGGCCATCAGTCGCATTTATCAGATGCCGGTACGGCGAAAGGTTCTGTATTTCCTGGCAACTGGCCACATACAGGACATTACCGAATAAAAAGGGGACCGCCCGCTCTCGCAAGAGAGCGGGCGGTCTGCCGGTTGTGAAAAAAGAAAAGAGAAAGGGAGGTTGAAAATGAAAAAGCATTTGACGATCAGACCATTCGGCCAAGGGCCTGATTGCCGCTGTCCTTTTGGACAAGTTTATCTTACCGCCAGGCCATGAACAGATCATGAACGGAACAATAACAAATTTTAAACGTTTCCCTTACCACAGCTGTAACTGTCCATCCGCCCGTGTACTCTCCAGGGAGGGCTGCGCAGCGTGAAGCAGCACCGGCACAGCGGTACTGTCCAGCAACCACGGTTCCAGTTGGTCCGGTGGGAGCAGCAGAGGCATACGGCCATGGGTGGGGCGGACAGAGTCATTGGCCTCAGTGGTGATGATACAGACGCAGTCCATCCCGCCCCGCCTATCCCAAACCCCCGCCATATACAATGGCTGGCCGTCTTGCAGAGAAAATCGGAACTGCTGGCGGGCGTGGTCCCGCTCATAGAATGCGGACGCCGGGATAATGCAGCGCCGCTGTACGGCGGCATCCCGGAACATGGGCCGTTCCAGCAGCGTTTCCGCACGGGCATGAATCACGGGCTGACGCCCTGGCCATGGGAATCCCCAGGTCATCAGTGCCGGCGTCAGCTCCGGTGCACCAGCCAGCAGCACCGGTGCCCGGTCCGAAGGGGCAATCTGGTCATCCGGCCAGCAGGGTAGGGCCTGCTGCTGGGCCAGCCTGCTGCGAATGGGCTGCAAAGCCGGGCACTGGGTGACAGAAAATTGAAAGCGTCCGCACATTGGGAATACCCCCTTTTACAAGAATCCTTCTTTTCTATATTTTAGTATATCTCCCCAGCATTGACAAGAGAAAAACGGCGTTTCCCTCCGTTCTGCGGGAAACGCCGTAACAGAATTTACTGGATGTGTGCGTGATTATTGATGTGGTCGCTGCAATAGCAGTAATACCCTTTGCAGCGGCTGCAATACCGAAATTCCAAATCGGGATAATCGGCGTCGGTACGGCCGCAGACGGTGCACTTATGCCGGTACGGCTTCTGACCGTCTTTGCCGCGGTAACGGTCGGCCCACTGGGGATTGGGAGCCGCAGTTCTCCGGGGCGGCGTATAGCTGTGGTGATAAGAGCTCATACGGGGCAGAACATTTTGAACCTCTCGGCCGAAAAACAGGAAGTAGTTGAGCAGGGCAATCACAGGGAACAGGCAGACGGGGAACGCCAGTGTAAAGAAGCTCAGGACGATTGATCCCAGATAGAACCACGCCAGCCACTTCATTTTAAAGGGAATAATGCCAAGCAGCAATACCCGGTCCTCCGGGCACATGGTGGCAAAGGCGAGAATCAAGGAAAGATTCAGATAATACGCAGTAGCCGATACGCCCATAATCAGTGCGGCAATATCCATAATAACGACGCCGCAGAGATAGTAGCAGTTGAACTTCATAACGCCCCAGCGGGCCTCCAGAATCCGGCCGATCTGGAAGTAGAAGAAAAACATAATGGCCAGGAACAGCGGCTGAGTCAGGGCGTTGCCGCCCACATCGGGAATAAAGATGTAGGAAAACAGCCGCCAGATTTGCCCGTCAAAGATTTTAGTTCTGCTGAATGACAGCGCATAGATCAGCGCCCTGCTGGGGTCCGCCAGACTGAAGATGTATACCAGAAGATTGCCCAGTGCGATATAGAGCATCAGATTGGGGATGCCTCGGTTGCGGTTATTGAAAAAAAAGCGGGTAATGGAACGTTGCAGCTTTTTCAAGCAGATTGCCTCCCTTTCGGTAATTCAATTTATTGTATCGGAAAAAATCGGCAGTGTCCATAGACGAATTGTGAATTCTCCAATTTTTCATAGAACGATTGTAATTGGATGCAAGATTTGCTATGATAGAAAAAAACATTGCAAAGGAGCCGTTCCATGAGCATCGTCAGAGATATGTCCCTGGCCGAGTATGGCCGTATGAAAATCGCCTGGGTCCAGGATTTTATGCCGGCCCTGTCCGCCATCCGCGCCCGGTTTGAAAAGGAGAAACCCTTTGCCGGCAAAAAGATCACCATGTCCATCCATATGGAGGCCAAAACGGCTTATCTGGCCCTGTGCCTGGCTGCCGGCGGCGCAGAAGTCCATGCCACCGGCTGCAACCCCCTGTCCACTCAGGACGATGTGGCTGCCGGTCTGGCTTCCATGGGTGTCAACGTCTACTGCTGGCACGGCGCTACTCCGGAAGAGTATGAATCCCACCTCATTGCCGCGCTTTCCTGCCGTCCCCATCTGATTATTGACGATGGCGGCGACCTTTTAGACCTGCTCAGCGGCAAATGTGCCGAATTGGGTGAAAACATCATCGGCGGCTGTGAGGAAACCACTACCGGCATCCACCGTCTCAAGGCCAGAGCCGCCGCCGGAAAGCTGCCGTTCCCCATGATGAACGTCAACGATGCCAAGTGCAAGCACTATTACGATAACAAGTACGGCACCGGCCAGTCCGTGTGGGATGCCATCATGCACACCACCAACCTGCTGGTGGCCGGTAAGACCGTGGTTGTGGCCGGTTACGGTTACTGTGGCCGCGGCGTGGCCATGCGGGCCAAGGGCATGGGCGCCAACGTCATTGTCACGGAAATTGACCCCATCAAGGCGCTGGAAGCCACCATGGACGGCTGCCGCGTGATGCCCATGGATGATGCCGCATCGGAAGGCGATATCTTTGTGACCACCACCGGCTGCAAGGATGTCATTGTTCGCCGCCACATGGAGAAGATGAAGGACAATGCGTTCCTGTCCAATGCGGGCCACTTCAATGTGGAGGTCAACGGCGACGATCTGGCGGCGCTGGCTGTCCGGGTCTATCCCCGCCGCAATGAGATCATGGGCTATGAACTGGCCGACGGCCGCACCCTGAACCTGTTGGCCGAGGGCCGTCTTGTCAATCTGGCCTCCGGCAATGGTCACCCGGCGGAGATTATGGATACCAGCTTTGCCATTCAGTCCCTGTCCCTGGAGTATATGCTCCACAACGGCGTCAATCTGGAGAAGAACGTCCACGAAGTGCCCAAGGCCATCGATGACGCCGTATCCCTGCTGAAATTGGAGGGCAACGGTCTGAAAATCGATACGCTGACGCCGGAACAGGAAGCGTATATGAGCGGCTGGGAAGTGTAATTTTCTGAAAATCAAGAAAATCACTTGACAGGTTTCGTTTCTATCTCTATAATAACGACATAATTGAACAACACTTATCAAGAGTGACGGAGGGAACGGCCCGATGAAGTCCGGCAACCTGCTTTTTTGTAAGGTGCCAAATCCGGCGGTGCGAATCGAAAGATGAGGAAATAGACTACTCAGCACGCTTCGCCTGTCGGAGCGTGCTTTTTTCGTCACTCCCCGCAAGAAAGGAATGATTTACTATGGCAAAGAGAATTTTTACTTCCGAGTCTGTTACTGAAGGACATCCCGACAAAGTTTGCGACCAGATTTCCGACGGTGTTCTGGACGCCATCCTGGCCCAGGACCCCATGGCCCGTGTGGCCTGTGAGTGCGCCACCACCACCGGCATGGTGCTGGTGATGGGGGAGATTTCCACCAACTGCTATGTGGACATCCCCCATGTGGCCCGCCAGACCATCGAGAAAATCGGCTATGATGAAACCTGCGGCTTTGACTACAAGACCTGTGCCATTCTGACGGCCATTGATGAGCAGTCCGGCGATATCGCCATGGGCGTCAACAGCTCGTTCGACGATGCTGCCGAGATTGGCGCCGGCGACCAGGGCATGATGTTCGGTTATGCCTGTGACGAGACGCCCGAACTGATGCCCGCCCCCATTTCTCTGGCACACAAGTTGTCCAAGAAGCTCACCGATGAGCGTAAGTCCGGCCACCTCAACTGGCTGCGCCCCGACGGCAAGAGCCAGGTATCCGTCCAGTACGGCGAGGATGGCAGTGTAGAGCGCATCGACACCGTGGTGGTTTCCACTCAGCACAGCCCGGATATCGCCATCGGCGATCTGCGGGAAGCTGTCATCGAGCAGGTCATCAAACCCACATTGCCCGCTGAGCTCATTGACGGCGAGACCAAATTCTACGTCAATCCCACCGGCCGGTTCGTCATCGGCGGTCCTGTGGGCGACAGCGGCCTGACCGGCCGGAAGATCATCGTGGACACCTACGGCGGTTATGCTGCCCACGGCGGCGGCGCCTTCTCCGGCAAGGACCCCACCAAGGTGGACCGCAGCGCCGCGTATATGGCGCGGTATATCGCAAAGAATATTGTTGCAGCCGGTCTGGCCAAAAAGTGCCAGATTGAGCTGGCTTATGCCATCGGCGTGGCGCAGCCTGTGTCGGTTCTGGTAGACACCTACGGTACCGGCAAGGTCAGCGATTTGCAGCTGAGCGAAATCGTCCGCCGCTGCTTCGACCTGCGTCCCGCCGCCATCATCAAGGCACTGGACCTGCGCCGTCCCATCTACCAGCAGACTGCCGCTTACGGCCATTTCGGCCGTCTGGACCTGGATATGCCCTGGGAGAAAACAAATCGCAAAGAAGAATTGCTTGCTTGTGTCTGATGTGATATAATGGCTATATTCTGGATCGTATTTTGCCGATCCTTAGTCTGAAAGGGCGTAACAAATGAAAAAAATCGAGATCATGGGTTGCGGCTATATCGGTCTGCCCACAGCCATTACATTTACACTGGCCGGCTATGAAGTCTGCGGCTTTGACATTCAGGAGAGCGTGGTCAAAACCCTCAACGAGGGAAAGATCCATATTGTAGAACCGGGCCTGCAGGATGCCATGGATCAGGCCATGGCCACTGGCCGCCTGCACTTTACGGCCAAGCCCGAACCTGCCGACGTCTTTATTATCGCCGTGCAGACGCCCCACCGGGATACGCCGGAAGGGAAGCGGGTTTCGGATATGAAGTATGTGGAATCGGCCGCCCGCAGCGTCGGACAGGTCATCCGTCCCGGCGGTCTGTGCGTATTGGAGTCCACATCGCCTCCGTATTCCACTCGTCTGGTGGAGTCTATCGTCTCCGAGGTAAGCGGCATTCCCGCTGAGGACTTTATGACAGCCCACTGTCCTGAACGCATTATTCCCGGCAGAATGCTCATCGAGCTGCGGGAAAACGACCGTATTATCGGTTCCAACCGTCCCGAATCGGCAGAATACGCCAAGGAAATCTATACGCCGGTTGTCACCAAGGGCACCATCCGCACCACCGACGACCTGACGGCGGAAATGTGCAAGCTGACGGAAAACACCTTCCGCGATATCAACATCGCCTATGCCAATGAGCTGAGCAAGGTCTGTGACCGGCTGGGCATCGATGTGTTCAACCTGATTCAGCTGGCCAACTGCCATCCCCGCGTCAATGTCCACACCCCCGGTGTCGGTGTCGGCGGTCACTGTATCGCAGTAGACCCCTGGTTCATCCATGAGAAGTTTGAGGATATCACACCGCTGATCTATGAAGCCCGTGTGATCAACGACGGTAAGCCCGCCTGGGTTGCTGACCGCATCGAAAAGGATGTGGCTCCCGGCGCTAAAATCGCTGTGCTGGGTATGAGCTTTAAGGCCAATATTGACGACACCCGTGAGAGTCCCTCTGTGGAGTTTGCCAATATTCTGCGGCAGCGGGGCTATGAAGTTCTGGCCTGTGAGCCTTATATTCCCCATGAGGTGGCCGGTTTTGCCAACCATACGCTGGAAGAGGCCATGGCCCAGTGTGATTATGCAGTCATCACCTTGGCCCATAACGAATTTAAGGAAAAGAAGGATTTGATTGCCACCAAGCCGTACTATGATTGTGTCGGTCTGATGCGCTGAATCCAGATGAAATTGCACTGAGAGGACAGACGGTTGCCGCCTGTCCTCCTTTTTAACGAAAACCGGAAGAATGATTCATGTTGATTTTCAGGAATATCTACAAAACGACTGTACCGGCCGCAATTACGCTCTTGACATATTCCGTTTGCCACCATATAATTAACATCGTTAACTATATGGCAAAGGATTGTGGTCATTGTGGAATGGACAGACATGATGCATTATCAACAGCAGATGCAGAAAATCATGCGGTCCCTGATGCCTGTGCGCAAATCTGTATTGACGGCCAGCGAGTGTGAGCTGCTGGCGCACCTGTATTTAAAGCCCGAAGAAAACACACCCATCTTGCTCAGTCAGGGAAGTGGTATGAAAAAAGAGGCGGTAAGCCGCTGCCTGAAATCGCTCTATGAAAAAAACTGTATCCGTAAGCAGCGGCAATCGTCAGACGAGCGCAGTTATCAGCTATTTATGACAGAAACAGGGCTTGCCGAATTGAAACGAGGTTATGAACGCATTTTGCAGCCTTTTTATGATCTTTGGCGCGCTTCCAAGGAAGACTTTGAAGCGTTCCTGTATTATGCGGACCGGTTGGCCGCACACATTGAAAAAGGGAAGGAGCGGAATCATGACCATGAGATTTTATGATGCGCTGCAGCTGGACCCTGCAATTTTGAAACGACAAATCGGGCAACCCAGAGAATTTTGTGTAAATAGAAATCCATTTTGTCAAGAAACAGCTTCAGAAACCGTGTTTTGCGGTGCA
>CALWWW010000007.1 GCA_944385365.1 uncultured Oscillospiraceae bacterium
TTCGCCCCGTGCGCGGGGCGACCAAAGGCTCTGCCTTTGGAAACCGCGATTTTTTGAAAAAAATCGAGTAAAACTTTTATCTTTTTTTCATTACTGCCAGACGGAGAACAAGGGCGCGCTGCAATGAATTTCGCAGCGCGCCTTTTAATTTGCAGTTCGTTCACGACTTTCTTAAGGTTCGCTTATAGTGTCTGCCCTATGATGGGGGCACCTGCAAAACGCCACAAGGAGTGAACCACTATGTATCAACCCCATACCCATCGCCGCGCCCGGACGGCTGCCGCCGTCGCCGCCGGCGCGATGCTGCTGTGCGCCCTGCCCATGACGGCTTCCGCCGCCGGGTGGGGCTGGAGGATGCCGGAGACCGGAAAACCGGTACCTATTCCCGCGGTATGCGCCAGCGACTGGGCATTGCCGATGTGCTCATCAAGGACCCTCGTGTGATTATCATGGATGAACCCACCCTGGGCATTGACCCGGAGGGTATGCGGGACCTGCTGGCATTGATCCGCCGCCTGTCCACCCAGGACCAGCGGACCATTCTCCTCTCGTCCCATCAGTTGCAGCAGGTCCAGCAGATTTGTGACCGGGTGGGTATCTTTGTGGAGGGCCGTCTCATTGCCTGTGGTCCCATTGCACAGCTGGCCCAGGAGCTGCGGGGCGACGGCGGACCCATTCTGGAAGTGGCCGCTACCCCCAACGATGCAGCATTAAAAACCCTGCTGGAGGGCTTGGACGGCCTGCGGCAGCTGCGTCCCATGGACGGTGGCTGGCTGGTCCAGGGCGAAGAGGACCTGCGGCCCGTCCTGGCCCGGCTGCTGCTGGAGCGGGGCTACGATATCCAGCGTCTGTGCCAGCACAGCGACGATCTGGATGAGATCTATCACAACTACTTTGAAAAGGCAGGTGCGTCCCATGACCTTCCCACTGACAAGAAGCGCGGACTCCTCCGGCGCAGAGCGTGAACGGACGCCCCGCGGCGGCGGCCTCCATGCGCTGTTTCGCAAGGAGCTGGCCGATCAGCTCAACAGCAACCGGTTCCTCCTGCTCTTCGCCCTGCTGGCCATTGCCGGAGTGACGGGGTTCTATGGGGCTCTGTCCACTATCCGCGACTCCACGGAGGAGTTGGATTTCCTCTATCTGACGCTGTTTACCACCAGCGGCAACAATCTGCCGTCCTTCGCGTCGTTCCTGGCTTTTCTGTCCCCCCTGATGGGCATTGTCCTGGGCTTTGACGCCGTCAGCCGGGAGCGGTCCCAGGGGACGCTGAACCGTCTGGCGGCCCAGCCCATCCACCGGGACGCCATCCTCAACGGCAAATTTCTCTCCGGCGTGGCTGTTATCTTCCTGACCATCTTCGCCATGGGCCTGCTGGTCCTGGGCGCGGGCATCCTCAGCCTGGGCGTGCCCCCCAAGGGGGAAGAGGTAGCCCGGATTGTGGCGTTCCTGGCCCTCTGCGGCGTCTATGTGTCCTTCTGGCTGGCCTTTTCCATGGTCCTGTCTGTCTGGTGCCGCCACGCGGCCACGGCGGCTCTGGGCGCCATTGCCATCTGGATTTTCCTCTCCTTCTTCTTCTCCATGGTGGCCGCTGCCATCGCCTCGGCGGCCTATCCGCTGGACGGTATCCAGGGCTTCTACAACCAGGAGGCCAACTACAATCTGGAGCTGACGCTGAACCGGATTTCCCCGTATTATCTCTTCAGCGAGGCCGCCAGTACCATCCTCAACCCCAACGTCCGGTCCATCGGCGTTATCACCATGTCCCAGCTGTCCGGAGCCGTGGCGGGCTATCTGCCCTTCGGCCAGAGCTTGCTGCTGGTGTGGCCCCATCTGGTGTGTATGGTGGCGCTGACCGCCGTATGCTTCGCCGTGTCCTATATCGGCTTTATGCGCCAGGAGATTCGGGCTTGACCGTTGCAAAGGACGGCGAAAGGCCGTATACTGAATACCAGTACGGAAAGGGGGAAGGACCATGCGCATTCTGCTGGCCGACGATGAATGGGAAATCACCCGTGCCCTGAAAATCATGCTGGAACGGAGCCAGTACACGGTGGACGTGGCCGAGGACGGCGCGTAAGCCTTGGACTATCTGGAAAACGGGTCCTATGACGCTGTGGTGCTGGACGTGATGATGCCCCAGGTGGACGGACTGACGGTGCTGCGGCGCATGCGGGCCGCCGGAGACCACACGCCCACGCTGCTGCTGACGGCCAAGGCCGACATTGACGACCGGGTGGCGGGACTGGACGCCGGGGCCGACGACTATCTTCCCAAACCCTTTTCCTCCCAGGAGTTTCTGGCACGGGTCCGGGCGCTGCTGCGGCGGCGGCCCTCCTACGTCCAGGAGCAGCTGTCCTTTGGCGACCTGACGCTGGACACGGGCTCCTGTCTGCTGACCTGCGGCAGCCATTCCATGCGCCTGGGCGGCAAGGAGTTTCAGATTCTGGAACTGCTGCTGCGCAACACCGGCGTCATCCTGTCCGCCGCCACCTTTCTGGAGCGGATTTGGGGCTTTGACAGCGATACGGAGATCAATGTGGTCTGGGTACACATCGCCTATCTGCGCAAGCACCTGGCGGCCCTGCACAGCCGGGTGACCATCCAATCCATCCGGGGCGTGGGCTACACCCTGGAGGACGGTTCATGCTGAAACGGCTCCAATGGCGGTTTATCCGCATTGCCATGGGTTCCACCCTGCTGGTATTCGTGTTTCTGCTGGCGGCCATCAACATTCTCAGCTACGGGCGGCTGCTCCAGGGCGCCGACGCCATGCTGCGGTTCATCTCCGACAACGACGGACGGCTGCCGGAATATGCCCAGGTCCTCTCCGGGGACCTGCGGCCGGAACCGGCGGTCCACTACACGGAGGAGACGCCCTTTTTCACCCGGTTTTTTGTGGTACACGGCGACGGTACCACCGTCACCGATGTGGAAATGGAGCGGATCGCCGCCGTATCCGAGGCGGAGGCGGCTGATTTTTATGTGCAGGCCGTGCAGCAGGAGCGGGAATACGGGTTCTGCGGCGACTACCGCTACCGGGCCGTGGAAGACGGCGAAGACACCACGGTGGTGTTCCTCAACTTTGAGCCGGACCGCCGCACGGCCATCAATACGCTGCTGATTTCCGCCACGGTGGCGGCGGTGGCCTATCTGGCCGTGTTTCTGCTGGTGTATCTCCTGTCCAAACGGGCCATCCGGCCCATGCTCCGCAGCGCCGAGCAGCAGAAACAATTTCTCACCGACGCGGGCCATGAGCTGAAAACGCCCCTGACCATCATTTCCACCAGCGCCGACGTGCTGGACGCGGAGCTGCCCAACAATGAATGGGTGGCCAGCATCCGCCGCCAGGCCGGGCGCATGTCGGGGCTGATTGCCAACCTCATCACCCTGTCCCGGATGGAGGAGGAAACGCCGTTCCAGAACGATTCCTTTGTGCTGTCGGAAGCCGTATGGGATGTGGCCGAGCAATACCGGGCCGTGGCGGAGACGCGGCAGCGGCATCGGCCTGTCGGTGGCACGGGCCATTGTGGAGCACCACGGCGGCACGCTGACGGCGGCGCGCCATGGCCGTTCCATCTGTTTCCGCGCCCGGTTTCCACAGTAATCATCTTGCAAACTGCCATCCCGTTGTCGTATACTGATAGCGACAACGGGAATTTTTTGTATTTTAGGAGGAATCGCCCATGGCATCACTGAGCATCCGAAACGCCCGGGCCATCGTCACCGTGGACGATGCCGACCGGGTTCTAAGCAACGGGAACCTGTTGATCGAGGACGGCGTCATCACCTATGTGGGACCGGAGGAACAACCGGCGGACCGGGTGCTGGACGCCCGGGGCTGCTTTGTTTATCCGGGTCTCGTCAACACCCACCATCACCTCTATCAGACCTTCACCCGCAATCTGCCCCAGGTCCAGAAAATGGAGCTGTTTCCCTGGCTGGTGACCCTCTATGAAATCTGGCGGGGACTGGACGAGGACTGCATCTACTACAGCAGTCTCACCGGCATGGGGGAGCTGCTGCGCTACGGCTGCACCACCTGCATGGACCATCACTATGTGTTCCCCAAAACCGGCTCCGAGGGCTTCATTGACCGGCAGTTCCAGGCCGCGGCGGAACTGGGCGTCCGGTTCCACGCCACACGGGGCAGCATGTCCCGGGGCAAATCCGACGGCGGCCTGCCGCCGGACGATCTGGTGCAGCCGGTGGACGTGATTCTGGAGGACAGCCGGCGGCTGGTGGAGCGGTATCACAATCCGGAACCCTTCTCCATGGCCCAGGTGTCGCTGGCGCCCTGTTCGCCCTTCAGCGTCACCACGGACTTGCTGAAAGAATCGGCGGTCCTGGCCCGACAGCTGGGCGTCCGGCTCCATACCCACCTGTGCGAGACCAAGGACGAGGAGAGGTTCTGCCTGGAGGTCCTGGGCAAACGGCCCCTGGAGTATATGGCCGACTGCGGCTGGCTGGGTAGCGACGTCTGGTATGCCCACGGCATCCACTTTAACGATGACGAGCTGCGCCTGCTGGCGGAGACGAAAACCGGTGTGGCCCATTGTCCCGTCTCCAATATGAAGCTGGCTTCCGGCGTCTGCCGCATTCCCGATATGCTGAAACTGGGGGTGCCGGTGGGTTTGGCCGTGGATGGTTCGGCTTCCAATGACTGTTCCAATTTGCTGGCGGAAATTCGGGCGGCGTACCTGCTCCATCGGCTGACCTACAGTACCGACGCCCCTACGGGCTACGAGCTTTTGAAGATGGCAACCCGTGGCAGTGCGGCGGTGCTGGGCCGGGACGATATCGGCCAGCTGGCCGTGGGTAAGGCGGGCGATTTGTTCCTGCTGGACGTGGACAGTATCGATCAGGTGGGTGCACTGCTGGACCCTGGGTGTTTCCTGGGTACCGTGGGCTACGCCCGCCCCTGTAAAGCCGTGGTGGTCGGCGGACAGGTGGTGGTGGAGGATGGCCGCTTGACAGGCATCGACGAACCGACTGTGCGGGAACAGGCCCAGCGCTGCATGGTGCAGTTCTTGGAACGGGCCTAAAAACCAAAATTTAAAAGTTTTACTCGATTTTTTTCAAAAAATCGCAGGGGTCCAGGGGGCAGCGCCCCCGGTCGCCCGCCGCAGCGGGCGAAATCCCCAGTCGTCCAAATCGCCATCCGCAGATGGCGCAATCCCCGGCGAAGCCGAAGGCCGCCGTCCCCACCCCATAGGGGGTGGTGGACGGCGGCCTTTTCGCGTTCCCGGTACCGTTTTTTTCAGTTGGTAAATCCGTGGTAGACCTGACCGGGCTGGAGGGTCACGCCCTTGATTTCAGCCAGTTCGGAGACGGTGACGAAGCGGTAGCCCTTGGCCTGCATAATATCGATGATCTGCAAGGCCGCCTGGACCGAGGCATTGGACATGTCGTGCAGCAGGACAATGTCGCCATCCTCCACCTGGGATACCACGGCCTGAACGATTTTTTCCGTGTTGCGCAGCTTCCAGTCCAGGGGGTCAAGGCTCCACAGAATGCAGCTCATGCCCCGGCTTTTCAGGGCCGCCAGCACATCGCTGTCGTACGCACCTCCGGGAGGACGCATCAGGGTGGGCGTCACGCCGGTTCGCTGGGTGATGGTGCTGTTGGTGGCGTCGATCTCCTGGGCCAGTTTGGACGACGAGGCGGTGGACAGGTTCGCGTGGGTGGCCGAGTGGTTGGCAATCTCATGGCCCTCGGCCAGATAGCGGTCCATGGTCTGGGGGAAGGTGGAAATCCGGTAGTTGCACAGGAAGAACGTGGCGTGGGCGTTCCGGGCCTTGAGACCGTCCAGCAGCGTGGACGTGATGGAGCCGGAGGGGCCGTCGTCAAAGGTCAGGGCAATGTATCCCTTGGCCAGTTCGCTGTCCAGCAGCGTCAGCTGTCCGGCCTGTTCCAGGGCGGTGGACCGCAGGGACGGTTTGGCATCCAGGGAATAGGCGGAGATCACAATGGCCCCGGTGGCGTCGTCCAGATAGACGTGGCCGCCCAGCTTGGATGTCACATCGGCGGTGGAAACCATGGCCTGGGAGAAGGTCAGGGAGGTACCGCGGCCAGTGACAAGATAGCCGCCGCCCGACGGCGTCACCGTATAGCCCAGGGCCGGGGCGCAGACGGCCAGAGGTACCAGAATGGTGCTGCCGCTGCGGGTGGGGGTCACGGCGTCGGTGGTCTCCGACATGGCTGTGGTCTTGCCGTTTTGGACGGACCAGCGGGAGTCCAGCCGCAGCAGCACCGACGAGGACGGGAACAGTCCGGCGTTGGGTCCCAGAATCTCCAGAGCGGAGGACAGGGCCGCTTCCAGCCGGTCCTCCGGCAGGGAAGTCCGGGACAGCAGCACCAAATCGCCGTCATAGTAGCCGGTGGTATGTACGGTCCAGCCCAGATGGGCCAGGGACACCGCCGGAACGTGGAACACGCCGTCCACGGTCACCGGTGTGGACGACAGGGCCACGAGTTCCCCCTCCGATTGGGCGGACCAGCTGCCCTCGGTAAAGGTGAGGAACCGGTTCCGGTATTGCACCGTCACCGTGCCGCCGTCGTCGGTCACCGTACCGCCCAGGGCTGTGGCCGTCTGGGCCAAAGGCACCAGTTGGACGCCGTTTTGGGCGTAGCGGGAACCGGTGGTGGCCGTCATACGGCCGTCCAGCAGGCCCCAGGTGGAACCGCCCTGGAGCACCAGCACTGAGCCGGTGGACGGAACGCTGCCGCCGGGGCCTTCCTGGGGCCGGGGCAGGGCCAGGGTTGAAACGGTCAGGGCCAGGGTCAGGACCCAGGCCAACAGAAACCGAACAGAACGCTTCATGGCAGGACCTCCTTTGAGGTGTGGGAAAAGGTTTTCTTTATCATACTCGCTGGAACAACATTCCGCAACACATATTTTTTTATGTAAACAAAAAAGCGCCCCGCATCACACGGGGCGCTGAAAGTTTAGTGGGCGGCGGGTTCGGCGGCGCTGCGGAACAGGGTCCGGAAGATCAGCCGGGTCAGGGGACCGCAGTAGCACATCTGCCAGATCAGGGCCATGGGCATGTTGCAGCCAAAGGTGTGGACCCAGGTACCGAAGCTGGGTTCCTTGAACAGCAGGGTGGCAATCAGGCTCATGACGGGGCACATGATACAGACGATCACCAGGGAAATGGCATAAGTGATGAACTGGGGCCGGTCCGTGGGCCGCATAAAGGTAAAGGCCAGACGGGTGGCCAGCTTTTCCACCACAAAGAATTCCAGCACGAAGGCGATGGGGGCCATGATGGGCAGCTCGTGGAGGGCCATGGCAAAGGTGGCATTGGTGACGCCGCCGGTGTTGAGGGCCACGTTGTAGACGATCATACCATAGACCATGATCAGGGCCATGATGATGGTGAAGATGACGTTTTGCAGCTTGGTTTTGGGCATAAATACAATCTCCTTTTCTCCAATTACAATAAAAAAAGTGGAACCACGAAACTTTCATCTCGTGGTTCCACACTGCGACTACCATTTGCGTCACTCAGTATAGCACAGATGGGGCCCGCCGTGTAATAGGGCAAAGGGGAAAAAAGCGGCGGGTTTGTACAAACCATCCTGCGCGAAATGACCAAAGTATGGTATACTGTGGGGA
This sequence comes from uncultured Oscillospiraceae bacterium, assembly GCA_944385365.1. Classification (GTDB taxonomy): domain Bacteria; phylum Bacillota; class Clostridia; order Oscillospirales; family Oscillospiraceae; genus Avoscillospira_A. The sequence continues at coordinate 7,619 of CALWWW010000007.1, forward strand.
AAGGAGGAGATACCATGAAGGATGTTATGAAGGTTTATCAGGTCCAGAGCAAGGTCTGCACCCGCAAGGAAGACACCCTCAACGCGGTGTCCTGGTGGATGGAAAAGGCCGCGGCGGCGGGGGCCGATCTGGTGGCCCTGCCGGAGATGTTCGGCTGTCCCTATGATACCGCCGCCGTTCCCAAGTATGCCGAAGCCGTAGGCGGCCCCCTCTGGCGGCGGTGCGCCGACCTGGCCAGGGCCTATGGGATGTACCTGTCCGCCGGGTCCATGCCGGAATTGGGGCTGGGCGGCAAGATTTACAATACGGCCTATGTCTTTGACCGGCAGGGCCATCAAATTGCCCGCCACCGGAAAATGCACCTGTTCGACATCAATGTAGACGGGGGCCAGCAGTTCCGGGAATCGGACACTCTGACGCCGGGCAACGATGTGACCGTGTTTGATACGGAATTCGGGCGTATGGGCCTGTGTATTTGCTATGATATCCGGTTTCCGGAGCTGGCGCGGCTGATGGCGCTGGCAAAGGCGCGGGTGGTGCTGGTTCCGGCGGCATTCAATATGACCACCGGCCCGGCCCATTGGGAACTGACGTTCCGGGCCAGAGCGCTGGATAACCAGATGTTTTACCTGGGTACGGCCCCGGCACGGGACCGGACGGCGTCGTATCGCTCCTGGGGCCATTCTATTGCTGTGGACCCCTGGGGAACGGTGCTGGCCCAGCTGGAGGAGGGGGAGGACGCCCAGCTGGTGACGCTGGATTTGAAGCGGGTGAGCGCCATTCGCCGTCAGCTGCCTCTGTTGCAGCACCGCCGGGAGGACTGCTACAAGCTGGAAGCTCTATAAAAATATAAAAGTTTACTCGATTTTTTCAAAAATCGCAGGGGTCCAGGGGGCGGCGCCCCCGGTCGCCCCGCGCACGGGGCGAAACTCCCCAGTCGTTTCCCCCGCCCGCCGCAGCGGGCGGAATCCCCGGCCAAAGGCAATGGTCCCCGACGCCGCCCCAGTGGGGTGGACGTCGGGGACCATTTTCGCGCCATAAGAGATCGAGTAAAACTTTTTATTGAAGGTGTTTTCTGACCAGAGCGGTGACAATCCTCCGGTCCTCGATGGCTTCCACGTGGATTTCCAGACCGTAGGCTTCCACGTCCAGGGTGGCCCCATCCTCGGGGATGGTGTTGAGACGGCTGAACACCAGACCGCCCAGGGTGTCAAACTCCAAATCCTCCGGCAGTTCCACGTCCAGGGCTTCGGCCACATCGTCAATGTGGGCTGTGCCGGTGATGCGCCACAGGCCCGGTTCCACCACCTCAATATCCACAGGCTCCGACGGGTCAAATTCATCGTAGATTTTGCCCACGATTTCCTCCACCAGGTCCTCCATGGTGATCAGACCGGCCATTGCGCCGTATTCGTCCACCACCACGGCCAGATGGATTTTCTGAGACTGCATATCCCGCAGCAGGGAAGTGGCTTTCAGCGTGTCGGGGACGCAGTAGGCCGGGCGCAGCAGGTCTTTCAGGGGCTTGGGGGCGTCGCCGGTCCGGTCCAGCAGAAAGACACGGGCGCTGAGAATGCCCACCACATCGTCTTCGTCCTCGTCGTACACCGGATAGCGGGACAGGCCTGTTTGCCGGATGGTTTCCATAATTTCACCGTCGGAGGCGTCCAGGGGGATGGCCGTCACATCGGAAACATGGGTCATCACATCCCGCGCCATGGCGTCACCGAAGTCAAAGACGTTTTCAATCCACTCTTTTTCTTCGCTTTCGATGGCCCCGCGGGCTTCGCCCAGGTCCACCATCATGCGGATTTCTTCCTCGGTGACGGCCTCTTCCTCGGCTTCCACCTTCATGTGGAGCAGCCGCAGCAGGCCATTAGTGGACGCCGACAGCAGCCAGATAACGGGCCGCATGACAAAGTACAATGCCGACACCACGCCGCAGGACAGCTTCGCCACTTCCAGGGGCTTCTGCATGGCGATGCGCTTGGGCGTCAGTTCGCCCAGTACCAGGGTGAAATACGATAAAATAATGGTGATGACAATCACGGCCAGGGTGTCCAAAGCGTTTACGGGAATGGACTGGAAGCCTAGGTCGTGGTACAGCCAGTTCACCAGCACATCGGAAAAATTTTCGGCGGCGAAGGCACTGGCCAGAAATCCGGCCAGGGTGATGCCGATTTGGATGGTGGAGAGGAATCCGGCCGGTTCCTCCACCAGCTTTAACAGACGGGGTGCCGTCTTGTCGCCGTCCTCGGCCAGCTTCCGCAGCCGGGCCGGGCTGAGGGAAATGACGGCAATCTCCGTCATGGCGAAAAAGGCATTGAGAAGAATCAGAAAAAATTGCAGAAATAATTGTTGGGGTATACTGTCCAAGAACATTCTCTCCTTTTTGATACGGCGGAACGGGGCTATGTAGGGACGGGCAAAGCGTAAAAGAGCACGACCTCCCGCAGACGCGGCAGACCATGCTCTATCCTATGCGGTATTCGGTTCGGTTGTCGTCGCTGGTGTCGTCCTGGGACATGGCGTGGCACCGGTTCCTTTCCAATGATACTGGAGGGAATTATACGGGCAGCGCTCTGCAAAGTCAAGGCGGAACGTGTTATTCTAACGAAATCTTTATATAAAACGGACCTGCTGCAGGATGGCGGTAAAAAATATAAAAGTTTTACTCGATTTTTTTCTTATGAGGGCTGCCCACCACCCGTGTGTCTGCGGTGCTCGCCGGGCCTTTTCCGCCATGGCGGCGGTGCGGCTTCTTGCCATACATCCAGTATGGCTGCGAAACCACACCTTGCCCTGACGCAAAATTCCTCGCCGACCACTCTTGCCAACGGGCGGCGGACAGCCCAAATCGCGGGGACCAGGGGCAGAGCCCCGGTCGCCCGCCGCAGCGGGCGAAATACCCGCCCGTCGCAACGGACGAAACACCCGCGCCGCGCACGGCGCGAAATCTCCAGTCGTCCAAAGCGCCATCCGCAGATGGCGCAATCCCCGCGGCAAAGCCGCAAGGCCGCCGTCCCCACCCCAAAGTGGGTGGCGGACGGCGGCCTTATGTTACGCGTTGAGGAACTACACAGCACCATCGTTTTTGTGATGTAGGGCGGGACCTATGTGTCCCGCCGCCGATACGCACCATCGGCCATCCTCAACGTAGGGGCCGGCATCCCTGACGGCCCCGAACGGAATGCGCCATGGACGCGTCAAGGATGCCGCGTCCTACGAAACGGTTACGCATTCGCCCCCATGCACCGGTCAACGTAACCCGATACGGCGCGGCGGCACACGCAGGTGCCGCCCTACGAACATGGATGGACTGCCCTGCGTGGTTTGCAAGGCGGGTACATCATCGAACACGGTACGACATAAGGCCGCCGTCCTCCACCCGCGATGGGGTGGGGACGGCGGTCTTAGGGCTTACGCCCTGGGGGTTGCGCCCGTTGCGACGGGCGCTTAGGGACGATGGGGTGTTTCGCTGGCTGCGGCCAGCGGGAATTTCGCGCCGTGCACGGCGCGGGTATTTCGCCCGCTGCGTCGGGCGACCGGGGGCGCTGCCCCCTGGACCCCTGCGATTTGGGCTGTCCGCCTCCCGTTGGCAAGAGTGGTCGGCGAGAAATTTTGCGTCAGGGCAAGGTGTGGTTTCGCAGCCATACTGGATGTATGGCAAGAAGCCGCACCGCCGCCATGGCGGAAAAGGCTCGGCGAGCACCGCAGACACACGGGTGGTGGGCAGCCCTCATAAGAAAAAAATCGAGTAAAACTTTTTATTGTTTGGCGTTTGCCATGGGGCAACTCAGTCGGCGTAGACCTCGGGCTTGAGGATGCCGATATAGGGCAGATTGCGGTAATAGTTGGCGTAGTCCAGGCCGTAACCCACCACAAACTCATCGGGAATATCAAAGCCGCAGTAATCGGTTTTGAGCTCCGCCGGGTGGCGGTCCACCTTATCCAGGAAGCTGATGGTCCGGATGGAGGCGGGCTTTCTGGCGCCGAAGAAGTCCTTCAAATAGGAGAGGGTCAGGCCGGAATCGATGATATCCTCCACCAGCACCACATGACGGCCGGTGATATCGGTATCCAGGTCCTTGATCAGCTTGACAACGCCGGAGGACTTGGAACCCGCGCCGTAGCTGGACACGGAAATAAAGTCCATATCGATGTTGCACTGCATCTGACGGCACAGATCGATGTAGAAGAAGGACGCGCCCTTGAGGACACAGACCATAACGGGCTTCTTGTCCTTGTACTCGGCGGCCAGCTCCATGCCCAGGGCTTCCACCCGGGCCGCGATCTGCTTCTCCGTGAAGAGAATCTGGGAAATGTCGTTTTCGGGCGTGGTAATTCTCATGAATCCTATCTTCCTTTTACAGATTGATATCCTCAGCCGACAGCGTGCCGACTTCCTTGGCTTTGGCCAGACAGATGTTGGCGTAACGCTCCACCTGCTCGGGGCAGCGGCCAATGTACAGCTTGGGGTCCAGAACCGTGCGGATTTCCTCCAGCGTCAGACCGAAGGCGCTGTCACCGGCCAGACGCTCCAGCAGGTCGCAGGTCAATCCCTCTTTCATCCGGGCCGTGGCGGCCATGGAGTGGGTGCGGATGATCTCATGGAGCTGCTGGCGGTCGCCGCCGCGCTTGACGGCCTCCATCATCAGGTTTTCCGTGGCGATGAAGGGCAGATACTCCATGACGAACTTCTCCACGATCTTCTCGTTGACGTGGAGACCCTTGGTGACGTTCTGCATCAGCCGCAGAACGGCGTCGCAGCACAGGAAGCCCTCGGGCAGGCTGATGCGGCGGTTGGCGGAATCGTCCAACGTCCGCTCCATCCACTGGGTGGAGGCGGTCATGGGGGCGTTCAGCGCGTCGGCCATGATGTAACGGGACAGGGAACAGATGCGCTCGGAACGCATGGGGTTGCGCTTGTAGGGCATGGCAGAGGAGCCCACCTGCTTCGTCTCGAAGGGTTCCTCCACCTGACGGTCGTGCTGGAGCAGCCGCAGGTCGTTGGCGAAGCGGTAGCAGCTCTGACCGATGGAGGACAGAACGTTGAGAATCCGGCTGTCCAGCTTCCGGGGGTACGTCTGACCGCAGACGTCGTAGCAGCGGTCAAAGCCGAACTCCGAGGCAATCTGCCGGTTCATCTCGTCGATTTTGGCCGTGTCTCCGGCGAACAGCTCCATAAAGGAAGCCTCGGTGCCGGTGGTGCCGCGGCAGCCCAGGAAGCGGATGGCGCCGATGACGTCGTCCAGCTCCTCCATGTCCAGCATCAGGTCCTGGAGCCACAGGCTGGCCCGCTTGCCCACGGTGACCAGCTGGGCGGGCTGATAATGAGTATAGCCCAGGGCGGGCATGGAGCGGTATTCCAGGGCGAAGTTGGCCAGATTTTCAATGACGGCGGCCAGCTGCTTCCGGAGATACAGCAGGGCGTCCCGATACAGCACCAGGTCGGCGTTGTCGGTGACATAGCAGCTGGTGGCGCCCAGGTGGATGATGCCTTTTGCCAGGGGGCAGTTGAGGCCGTAGGCGTAGATGTGGGCCATGACGTCGTGGCGGATTTCCGCCTCCTTGGCGGCGGCAGCCTCGAAGTCGATGGGGGCGATGCCCTTCACCAGCTCGTCCACCTGCTCCTGGGTCACAGGCAGGCCCAGATTGTGCTCGGCCCGGGCCAGGGCAATCCACAGCCGCCGCCACGTCTCAATGCGCTTCTCGGCGGAGAACTGGCGCAGCATAAACTGGGATGCGTAACGGGACGACAGGGGGCTTTCGTAACGGTCGGTCATTCTCTCCACTCCTCCTTCTGGTCAGACAGCATCAGCGCAGGATGATGGCGTCGCGCTCGGGACCCACGGACACATAGCCGATGTGGCAGCCGATGGCCTTTTCCACATAGAGCACATAGTCCTGGGCGGCCTTGGGCAGGTCCTCCCAGCGGCGGACACCGGAGATGTCCTCTTTCCAGCCGTCCAGATACTCAATGACGGGCTTGGCATCGTTCAGGTCCACGGGGAAGGGGAACTCGTCAGTCATCTCACCGTGGAGCTCATAGCGGGCGCAGACGGGAATCTTGTCCATGTAGGAGAGAATGTCCATCTTGGTCAGGGCGATGTTGGTAGCGCCCTGCATCTGGACGCCGTAGCGGGTGGCTACGATATCGATGGGGCCCACGCGGCGGGGACGGCCCGTGGAGACGCCGTATTCGCCACCGGCCTCGCGGAGCTTGTCGGCCTCTTCACCGAACCACTCGCAGGTGAAGGGACCCTCGCCCACGCAGGTGGAATAAGCCTTGACCACGCCGATAACCTCGTCCAGCTTGATGCCGGGGCAGCCCGCGCCCACGGGGGCATAGGCGGCGATGGCGTTGGAGGAAGTGGTGTAGGGGATGATGCCGAAGTCCAGATCGCGCAGCGCGCCCAGCTGGGCCTCGAACAGGAACTTCTTGCCGGCGGCCTGGGCGTCCCGCAGGAAGGTGACGGTGTTGCAGATAAAGGGCTTGATCTTGCTGCCGAACTCCTCCAGCCAGGCCAGCATGTCCTCCAGCTTGTAGGGCTGAGCGCCGTAGACCTTCTCCACCGTCAGGTTCTTCCACTCCAGAATGTCGGCCAGATGGGCCTTGAGGTGCTCGGGGTGGAACAGCTCACCGGCCAGAATGACCTTCTTCTGGTACTTGTCGCTGTAGAACGGAGCAATGCCGCGCTTGGTGGAGCCGTATTTTTTGTCCTTGAGCCGGGCCTCCTCCAGGGAGTCCAGGTCCCGGTGATAGGGCAGCAGCAGGGGAGTGCGCTCGGAGATTTTCAGGTTGTCGGGGGTGATGGACACACCGGCGGCCATGACGCCGCTCATCTCCTCCCACAGAGCTTCGCAGTCCAGGGCCACGCCGTTGCCGAGGATATTGACCACGCCCTTGCGGAAGATGCCGGAGGGCAGCAGGTGCAGGCCGAATTTGCCGTACTCGTTGATGACGGTGTGACCGGCGTTGCTGCCGCCCTGGTAACGGATGACAACATCATAGTCCTGGGTCACCAGATCGACCATGCGGCCCTTGCCCTCGTCGCCCCAGTTGATGCCTACAATCGCACAATTAGACATAGTGTGTTCCTCCAATATCTGCCCGAAATTTTAAAATTCAGGATGTTACAGTGTCGGAGCGGCCACAAATGACCGCACAGATACAGTATAATACGATTTTGACGATTAGTAAAGTAAAATTGAAATTTTTGTTGATTTCAAATTTCTATCGCGCAGATGGGAAATATGTGATACAATGGAGGGGCGAAAGGAGACATAGCCATGCACACGTTTAGAGACATTACGGATTTGGTAGGCGGCACGCCCCTGCTGGAGCTGCGCAACTACGGGGTGCGCCACGGCCTGCGGGCTACGCTGCTGGCCAAATTGGAATATTTGAATCCCGCCGGCAGCGTCAAGGACCGGGCGGCGGTCTATATGATCCGCGACGCCGAGGAGCGGGGCCTGTTACAGCCCGGCGGCACCATCATCGAGCCCACCTCCGGCAATACGGGCATCGGTTTGGCGGCGGTGGCGGCGGCCAAGGGCTACAAGGTGGTGCTGACCATGCCCGAGTCCATGAGCTTGGAGCGGCGGCAGCTGCTGGCGGCCTACGGCGCGGAACTGGTGCTGACCCCGGCGGCCAAGGGCATGCAGGGGGCCGTGGACGCGGCGGAAGCGCTGCAAAAGGAGACGCCCGGCAGCATTCTGGCCGGACAGTTCTCCAACCCGGCCAACGCCAGAGCCCATTATGAGACCACCGGCCCGGAAATCTGGAACGACACCGACGGCAAAGTGGACATTTTTGTGGCCGGTGTCGGCACCGGCGGTACCCTGACCGGTGTGGGCCGCTATCTCAAGGAGCAGAACCCCAAGGTAAAGATTGTGGCGGTGGAACCGGCCAAGTCGCCCCTGTTGAGCCAGGGCAAGGCCGGACCCCACGGCATCCAGGGCATCGGCGCCAACTTCGTGCCGAAACTGCTGGACCGAACCATTTATGATGAAGTGCTCACCGTGGCCGAGGAGGACGCCTACGCCACAGGGCGGGAACTGGCCGCCGGAGAGGGTGTTCTGGTGGGTATCAGCTCCGCCGCCGCCGTTTGGGCTGCCGACCAGCTGGCCCAGCGGCCGGAGAACGCTGGAAAAACCATTGTGGCCCTGCTGCCCGACACCGGCGACCGGTATCTGTCCACGCCGCTGTTCCAAAAATAATTTCCAGATTTACCCTGAATGATGGCGGCGCGCTGCGGTCATACTACGTCTGTACCCAATAAAAAGGAGGAACAAACGATATGAACGCCAACAAATGCATTGCCTGCACCGTCAAGAACTGCACCCATCACTGCGGCACTGAGAACTACTGCTCCCTGGAGAAGGTGAGCATCGGCACCCATGAGAGCAACCCCTCCATGGACCAGTGCACCGACTGCCTGTCCTTCTGCAAGAAGTAAGACCGGCCTGACGCGGCACAGTCTCCGAAACCTCACGGCTTCGGAGACTGTGTTTTTTTATTTGGAATGGAACTTGCGCCCGCATATCTGGTTTGTAGGGGACGGCATCTCTGACGGCCTTGGATGGACTGCCGATATGGAACGTAGGGCGGGACCTGTGTGTCCCGCCGTTGGGATGCACCATCAATCATCTTGGACGTAGGGGCCGGCATCCTTGACGGCCCCGGAAAGAATGCGGTGCGGGCGCGTCAAGGATGCCGCGCCCTACGGATGGGGTGCAAAGAAGGCCGCCATCCACCACCCGCGATGGGGTGGGGACGGCGGCCTTACGGCTGACGCCGTGGGGGTTGCGCCATCTGCGGATGGCGCTTTGGACGATTGGGGATTTCGCCCCGTGCGCGGTTTCCAAAGGCTCTGCCTTTGGAAACCGCGATTTGGGCTGCCCGCCGTTCGTTGGCAAGAGTGGTCGGCGAGGAATTTTGCGTCAGGCCAAGGTGTGGCTTTGCAGCCATACTGGATGTATGGCAAGGAGACACACCGCAGGCATGGCGGAAAAGGCCCGGCGAGCACCGCAGACACACGGACGGTGGGTAGCCCTTACAAGAAAAAAATCGAGTAAAACTTTTATATTTTGGTTCTGCGGCTCGTTTAGCCGATACCGCCGTAATAAATACCCAGGACTACCACAGCTGCCGCCAGAATCACATAGAAATAGGCGATCACGTCGAACTGACGGCCCAGGGGACGGCTGCGGCCGATATTCAGCTCCGCCTTAATATTCTTCATACCCAAAATGAAATAGATAAACACCGCGCACAGCACCGCGCCGAAGGGAGCGATATAGATGGTGACGGCGTCCAGCCATGCGCCCATGTCGGGCAGCGCCTCCAGGAACACGGACACGGCGAACGTAATCGCGCCGATGATGCAGATGGACAGGGTCCGCCCCAGCTTCAGCTGAGAGGACAGGGCTTCGCTGCACGCCTCAAACATATTGATCAGAGATGTGATACCGGCGAAGAACACGGACACAAAGAAGAAAATGGCGAAAATCTGACCGGCGGGCATCTGGTGGAACACCTGGGGCAGCGTCACGAACATCAGAGACGGGCCGGAGGTGGGATCGATGCCGAAGGCGAACACAGCGGGGATGATGGCAAAGCCCGCCAGCAGTGCGGCCAGCGTATCCAGCACGGCGGTCATGCCCGCGTGGTGGATGATATTCTCGTCCCGCTTCATATAGCTGCCGTAGATCAGCATACCAGCGCCATTGATGGACAGGGAGAAGAACGCCTGTCCCATGGCCATGACCCACGTCTCCGGTACTAGCAGGTAACTCCAGTCGGGCTTCAGCAGATAGGCGTAGCCCTTGTCGGAGCCGTCCAGGAAAAACACCCGGATGGCGATGACGATGAACAGGACGAAAAAGGTGGGCATCATGATTTTGCTGATTTTTTCGATGCCGCTGGACACGCCTTTAATGAGAATCAGCACCGTGGCCACAATGACGATGATGTGCCAGGGAATGGAACCGAAGCTGACGGCCAGGGAATCAAAATAGCCCTGGGAATTGGATGTCAGCACCGAACCGGTAAACGCACCGGCGCAGTACCGCAGCACCCAGCCCAGCACCACCGAATAGCCGATGGCGATGCCCAGAACGCCCAACAGGGGCAGCGCGCCGATGATCCGGCCGCCCTTTTTGCCCTTGGCTTTCAATACATAGTCAAAGGAACCGGCGGTGCCTGTGCCGGTGAGACGGCCAAAGGCAAATTCCGCCGACAATCCCGCGTAGCTGAACAGGGCCACAAAGATAAAATAGGGAATCAGAAACGCTCCGCCGCCGTACTGGCCCACCCGGTAGGGAAACAGCCAGATATTGCCCATGCCCACCGCCGAGCCGACGGCGGCCAGCACAAAGCCGATGGAGCTTTTGAATTGTGCGCGCTCTTTCTTCATTTGTGTATACCTCCAAAGTGTTTCCGGCGCAAAAGAACCCCGCGCCGTATGGGGGTGAACGGGGTGGGGGCGGCTTCAGCGGTAGAAGCCGAAGCCGCAGGGATAGAAGCAGGAACCGCCGCTGCAGCAGGCGTTGCAGAGACAGCACAAAGCCGCCGTTTTGCAAGGGTCGAACTGGGCCACAGTGCCCCGGTACGTCTGCTGATGCTGGGTGTAGACCCGGCCTGTCTGCTCCAGCTGCTGGAGCACCTGCCGGTACCGGAGATTGTTGGGTTCCATCTCCACGGCCCGCCGGGCGTGTTCCAGAGCCGTCGTCCGGTTGCCCAGCTGGCTGTTGGCCACAGCGCTGAGATAGTACCACTGGGCCGTCCGGCGGGACGCGTCCAGACCCGACAGGGCGTTGACGGCTTCCCGGTACCGGCCGAACTGGATGTAATTCTCCGCGGCCCGGATTTCCGACGGCGTGGTCCGCTCGTATTCGGCCTGCTGCCGTCGCTGGGCCTCATACCAGGCGGAGAAGGGATCGCCGTAGCCCCCGCCGAAGGGGCTGCCGCCGTAGGGATTGCCGCCGGGCTGGCCATAGGGGTTCTGCTGGGCCTTTTCAGGGTTTTTGATCTGATCGTAGGCGGCGTTGATCTCATTCATTTTCTTGGCGGCTTCTTCTTCGTTGCCCGGATTCATGTCCGGGTGGTACTTCTTGGCCAGCCGCCGGTAGGCCTGTTTGATCTCGTCGTCGGACGCGTCGGGGCTGACGCCCAATACCTTATACGGGTCGGATATCATGGGACCCTCCTTCGTTTTGGCTGTTCTGTTTCCGCAGCGCGGTCTCGTAGCGCTGCCACACGCCGGAGTAGAGGATATTGCGCAGTAGCTCCAGGTCCTGCACCAGAGGAAGACGCTCAAAGGCCGCTGTGGCTTCCCCCAGGAGCATGGTCAGCATGGGCCGGAAGTCCTCCAACGTTCGGCCCTCGTCGGCCCAATGGGACAGGGGATTGTACCGGCCCTTTTTCCGGTCCTCCGGTAAATCCAGCGCCGCGTCCAGCAGGTAGACATAGCGGCCCAACCCCTGGCCCACGGTCCGCAGATCGTCGGCCCAGCGGTCCTCCCGCCAGACAAACACCTCCCCCAGCAGATAGGCGAAGGCGTTGGCGGCCCCGTCGGGGTCCGGAACCCCGGCGGCCTCAATGGCCGAAAGCCGGTCCAGGGACGCGATGATGGCCCCGCTCTGCCGGGGATAGCGGTCCTGAATCGCCCGGACGGGATGGCGCAGCAGCTTCCATAAGGCCAGCTTGGTCAGATTCCGGTCGTCCTTCCAGTCATCCAGGCAGTTGTACGCCGCCAGGGCGGTGTTCATGGCCGCGCCGTAGTCGGTGGCGTCGTTGTACCAGTGGGGCCGGGCCTTCATGGGATGGACGGCGCAGCGGCCCAGGCCTGCCGCCTCCTCCGGCTCATAGAGGGAGGACAGCAGCAGTACCAGAAAGGTGATATCATAGGTCAGCGTCAGGCGGCTGACGGTGGAGCATTCCCGGTCCAGACGGCGGCACAGGCCGCAGTAACAGGCGGCGTAACGGGTCTGCTGTTCCTCCGTCAGCAGGCGGGCATCGGCGGTGATGTATCCGAACACGGCGGCATCCTCTCAGTTCACAGTCTGTCCTGATAGAATACCACAGAATTGTGACCGTTTTGTGACAACCGTCACGGATTTTTCAGAAATTCCCGCAGAGTGCGGAGATTCAGCTGGCCCAGCTCCGACATGCGGCACAAAACGCCGCCCCAAAAGACGATGCACATGCAGATATACAGCCACAACATACCCAAAACCACCGCCGTCATGCTGCCGTAGAAGTAGGACCGGCCGCCGCCGTGGTCCACATAGATGGAGAACAGCCAGGAAAAGGTCATCCAGCCGATGGCCGTTGCAATGGCCGGGGGCACCACATGGCGCAGGCGCATGGGCTTGGCGGGAAAAAAGGCGAAAATCATGGTAAACAGCAGGGAGAGCAGCCCTAAAGTCAGGAGATTTCTCTGGTGGACCAGCCGGGCCACGGCCTCCAGAATCCAGATGTCCCACTGATCGGCCAGGTTCAAAAGGGATTGGCCGAAGACGTGGAGGGCCAGGGTGACAAACAGGGCGATGATTAAAAGAAAGGTGTAGAAAATGGCCGTCAGCCGCCGCCGGATATAGCTGCGGGATTCGTCGGCGCCCAGAATGGCGTTGATGCCGTTGAGCATACCGTAGACGCCCCGGGAAGCGGCCCACAGGGAGAACACCACCGAAACCGAGGCCACCGCCAGCAGATTGGAGGTGTACAGGTCCCGGACGAAATCCTCTGCCGTGGACATGACGGCTTCCGGCAGAATCTGTTCCATCATGGTCAGCAAATCCTGGAGCGTCCAGGGCAGATAGCGCAGCAGAGACACCACCAGGGTCAGCAGCGGTACAATGGACAGCAGCATAAAGAAGGAGGCCCCGGCGGCCAGGGTGGAAATATTGTAGCCCCGGAAATACCGGGCGGCATTCTGTAGTTTACCGAGCAATGGACGATCCTCCCATCTGCCGCCCGAAAAAATGTCGGACGGGACTTAGTATAGCGAAGAAACGGGCGATGTGCAATAGATATTCTCATTTTCTGCACCGGCTCTCCATCCTATGCGGGGGAACCGGGCGTCAGAACGAAAAAAGCGGACGAAACCGTCCGCTTTTTGCAGGAAGGAGCCGGTTACTCCTCGTATACGATATCCAGATCATCGGGGCCCTGGCGGAAGTGGCGATTGGTGTAGATCACCACAAAGAGATTCTGCACGCCTTCAATCATCAGGGTGATGCCCAGCAGCGTCATCAGGGCACGGGCTCCGGCAAAGGGGTTGAAGATCAGCAGCAGACCGGCGGCAGCCGACAGCAGGGCGGCGGCCAGGACGCTCCACCAGCGGTTCAGACCCATGCGGCGGGCATCCAAAGCCGTGCGCAGCTTCAACAGGCCGTCAATGAGAATGAACAGGCCGATCAGCAGCTGTAACAGGGACAGGACGTTGCCCGGATGGAAACAGAGGATGATACCGAACACCAGGGCCAGAGCGCCCATGACCAGATCAAACTGGAACGCCAGACCGGTGCTGTCCTTGGTAAAGTAGCTGACGAGCTTGGCGACACCAAAGAGAATGCTGACGCCGCCAATGAGATAACAAATGGTATAGAGGGATTGGAGGGGCCAGATGGTCACCACCAGTCCCAGCAGAATCAGGACCGCGGAAAGAAGAATATAAAATCGTTTGGCTTGTTGCATCCAGTTCATAAGTTCACGCCTCCCAGAATACGAGCGGATGGAGATAGTATATGCCGGATTCATTGGGTCCATCATAGCACTCTGGGCCGCAGGACACAAGGGAAAAAAGAAAATCAAAAAATTTTGAAAAAAGGTGTTGACATTTTTCGTGATTCGTGTATAATAATCATGCACTGAGGCGCTGGACCAAAACAAAACGCCGAAAGCGGTGCAAAACACAACATAGCGGGTTTGTGTAATGGTAGCACACCGGACTCTGACTCCGTTTGTGAGGGTTCGAATCCTTCACCCGCTGCCAAATCCCCAACTGCAATCGCGGTCGGGGATTTCTTTTTTATATGGTTTTTGCTGGATTAACGGTGGTAAAAAGTTTGTTTTTCTGACTTTCTGAAATCCAGCAAAAATTGTTTTCCCTTTTGTTTCCCTTATCAGCCGGAAATGGAGGAAATATAGTTTTCCATGCGGGCGGCGCTGTCGTCCTTCATCCGCTCCGATACATGACCGTAAACGTCCAGGGTAAAGGCTGCGGTGGCGTGGCCCAGGTTACTTTGTACCGTCTTGATATCGTCGCCGTTTTGGAGAGACAGGACCGCAAAGGTATGACGCAGATCATGGACCCGGCAGTCCGGGGCTCCGATGCTGGCGGCGATCTTCTTTAGATGATTGTAGACCGTCTGCGGGTGCAAGTGCTGGCCGAAGCCATTGGTAAAAACAAAATAGGTTTCCTGATCGGCAGGGGAGAGCCATCCCACCCAGGCGTCACCGGCACGGAGCCGGTCCAGGGTCTGCTGCCGTTTTTGCTCTTCCAGCATTCGCAGAATAAACGGAGCGGGCGCGATCACGCGGGCCTTATCGTTTTTCAGCGGGGCGAACACAAAACCGCCGTCGGCCTTGGGCCGCTTCTGGAGCTGCTTCTTTATTGTAATACGCCCGGCGTCGAAGTCGATGCAATCCCAGGTCAGACCGATGGCCTCCGATTCTCGCAGGCCGCAGAACAGCACCGTCTTGAAATAGGCCGCGAACTCATCGTGCGAAACTTCCCGCAGGAAGTCCGCGATCTGGGCGTCGGTCAGGGGACGGATTTCCTGGCGTACCACACGGGGCAGTGTGACCCGCTCCGCAGGGTTGTCCCGAAGATAACCCATATCCACAGCAACAGACAGGGCCTTGGTGAGAATCCCGTGGACGTTGCGGACGGACTTGGCCGACAGCGGCACATGCTCCACGGTGATCTTGCCATCGGGGCCACGGCGGCGCTTCTCCTGGCCGTCCTTTTGCAGTTGATTATAGAAGCGCTGGATCTCATGGGGAGCCAGGGCAGAGAGCTGCACCGCACCCAACCGGGGCTTGATGTGGGTGGCCACCTGGGCCTTGTAATGCTTGATAGTGGCGTACTTCTTGTCGCCCATGTAATCCTCCAGCCAGATGTCCAACCAGGCGGCCAGGGTCATTTTGGCCGGTTCCTGATAGCTGCCGTTGTTGACCTCCACCGTCATGGCCTGCAGCTTCTCCCGGACTTCCTTCTGTGTTTTGCCGGTGATGGACTTCTGCTTCTGCCGCCCGGTGCCGGGATCGCGGCCAACGGTTACCCGGGCTTCCCAGTAGGTGTACTCTTTACCGTCCCGCACGACGGTTTTCTTGCGGATGGTGCCGCCGCCGGCGGCGCCTTTGCCTTTTGCCATAGAAATTCTCCTTTCACTTGCCATGCCAACTGCGGCATGATAAAATAAAAGGGCTAGTAATCCCAAGCGCTTCGTGGTTTACTTGCCCATTGCCCGACCTGTGCTGCAACACAGGCCGGGCTTTTTTATTTTGTTATGACAATTACCGTAAAACAGTGTGGACAATGAAAATAATGATAGATACCATTCCAAAGCCGAACAATGTACCAGTAATCAGCCTGCGGACATTAGTGGAACGGTATCGGGTTTTGAACTGCACAGAGCCATCTACAACCAACGGAAGCATCAAGAGAATACCGATCAGTGGATGAATTGAAAACTGTGCAGAGAACAATGCAACGATATCGCCCAAAATGATGCCGGTACACCGGGCGCAGACGGGGAGCTGATATCCGCCAATAAAAAAGCTGCGCTCAGGGAGCTGGTGGCAGCCCCAGTATTTTGCGAACAGCTCCATGGACTTGATCCAGGCCCGGTCAGTGCGAGTCATACCTTGAATTTGTTGCCGCAGTTCTTACAAACCCAATAATGCTCAGTTTTCGTTTTGCCGGCACCGCAAAGGCCAAAGATGCCGCAAAGGCAGACCTTTAGACCACTAACACCTTTTCCCTTAACATCGCTGACAATCTCAAGGTTGCTGCTTCCACACTTGGGACAAGTAACGTTTTTCTCACTCATTTTTTTAATCCTTTCTTTCTCTGAAGATTATATGAATACCAGCTTATCAATGTTGTTGATAAACATAGGCATACATCTAGACAAAACCGAACATATGTTTTAATATATAAGCAACACAACGACAAGGAGCTGATGGACATGGACCAATCATCGCGCCAGGAACTCCAGAAGATCCTGGACCGAAACGCCAACAACGAGGAATTTCTGCTCAGGCTGCTGCGCTGCGCCAGGGCCTATGAGAAAGTACTGCGTGACAGTGTCCAGACCGGACAAGCGGAACATCATACATAAGCATCCAGGCCGTCGCCCCAGAGGGTTATTCCTCTGGGGTATTTTTTGCAATCAAACCATCAACGATCTCATGAATCATTTCCTTTTGCTTATCTGGTAACTTCCAGTAGTTTTTGATAATGCGCTTGATGAGATCGTCGCCGGAGATGGTGATCTCTGCAAAGATGTCCTGCAGCTCCTGGTCGGCGTCAACATGAACAAACATATCACCGGTACCAGTTCTAAGCCATTCCTCGGAAACGCCGAACTCCCGGCAAATATCTGAAATGGTTCTGTCACTTGGCTCAACGTTTCCAATTTCATAATTTGCAATGGTGTTCCGCTTTAGGCCAATAGCATCCGCAAACGATTGTTGAGTCTTGTTTATGGCCTTGCGAACATATTTTATTCTTTCTCCGACTCCCATTTTGTAACCTCCCTTCTTGAAACAACTATACCACGCCTATAAAAGTGTGTCAATGGAAAATGTTTATTTACTCAACAAAATAGATATTGACAAAAGTTATTAAAGGACGTATAATTGTCTTATAATCAACAAGGAGGTGAACCCGATGGCCCGGAAAAAGAAAAGCGGCAACAAAGACAAGACCCTTCAAACCCTCGTCTTTGTTACCGCAATCCTAAACCTGGTCAAGGCCATAATCGATTTCATCGAACGGCTGACCGAATAAGGGAGGGGGCGAAAGCCCCTTCCTCAAAAGGATAATCTTTTCCCGGGCCATTGTCAAGTATGGGAACCATTTTCAATATCGTCATTATCGTGTTCTACCTTGCGGTCATTATCTGGCTGATAGCACGCTGGAATGACTGACCGTAAAGCAATGCAGGAGTAGGAGGTGAGCATAATGTGGGTGGACCCCAAGAAGGTTGTCGAAATTCAGACGTTGGCCGATAAGCTGGCCCTGCTGCCCTATGAGGTATTGCTATACCTCGACGGAGCTACGGACATGGCACTGGCCATGGTTATGGCACAAAAATTTTTAACAACGTCACCATCTGCGCGAGTTACGGACATGGCCATGGAGCTGGTCAAGAGCCAGGCCAATCAGCAGAAGTAAGACGGCGCCGCCCCGTCTGCCGGGGCGGCAGGAGCGATAAGGAGTGAAAATTATGTGGAGGAAGATCGCGGTTCGTCATGGAGCCATGAAAGAGACTGTGAAGGAGGTGAGGAAGTTAAAGAAAAAAACACCGCCCCGTCTCTGCACAGGGCGTTGCAAGGTGGACCGGCTGCTCAATACGACAATGAGCAACAGCGGTAAAATCATCATCCAATATAAGGACCCGGTGCCGATGGAGCATAAAAACAGATACAGATACATGGTATCCAGAAACGCCGGAGCAACGCCGGACGTGGAAATTATGGTCCACGGTGGAGAGAAAAACCGGGAGACGTTCGAAGAACTGATTATGGCCATGAGAAGGCTGCGCTACCATCAGCGGAATAATGGCAGCGCAGCGGTGGAGTATCGGATCTCTATTACGGAGTGACTACGGTTTGACGGTATAGATTTCGTCGTAGTCCGTTCCTCCGAAATCGGATTTGCTGGATGCGCAAAACATCAGGCAGCGCGGGAGATCTTCGTCTCCTTCGTGGAAATCGACTTCAACAATATCCATGCCGTCATCCAGCATCTCTTTGGCGCGCTGATATAGTTCAGATACTTTTACGGTATACGTCATAATGCCACACCTCCTTTCGCGCTCAGTGTAGCACGGAAGGAAAGTAATGGCAAGACAGAAAGGAGGGCACACATGGAGGAAATCATTGCGCTGTTGCAGCAGATCAAGGCACAGCTGGAAGTGCGAAACAAGCTGACGCTGTCTGTGGATGAGGCGGCCCAGATGCTGGGCCTGTCCCGGCCTATCGTCATGGAGCTGACGCACGCTGAGGGCTTCCCGGCCTTCAATGTCGGGAAGCGTATCCTGATCCACGCCCAGGGCCTGGCCGAGTGGGTGGATCGGCAGATGGAGCAAAAGGCAGGATGAATTACATAAAGCTGCCTTCCCGCGGGCGGCCGGGAACCCGCCCGTATCCTCTCTTTCTTATAGCGGAGGGTCGGCCGTGGCCGCAGGAGGCCGGAGGCTTCGGCGCCGGAACCGCTGCGGGGCGGCTCGACCGTCTGCGGGAGGGCAGCAACAAGGAGGACATTATGGATAAGATCGGAGGACAGCATGCTGTCCCGAAACCGCAGAGGGCGGAGGACATGGGCATGGCCATGGCCGATGCCGACATTGAGCAGATCATGCGCCGCAGAGAGGAGGCCAGGGAGCGGGATCGCCGCCGGGCCGATATGGAGCGGGAGATCCTGCGGGAAATTGACAAGCGCTTCGGACTGCGCCGCCGCCGTATCAATGTGGGCTGTGAAGTGGCAGCCGTGGCAGCCTGCTTTTTCCTGGCCATGGCCATCTATCAGCGCGATATCAACTGGGCCACCGCTGCTGTGTGCCTGTACGCCCTGTCTCGGATGGTTCGAAGTGAGGAGGCGGGGGACGGATGAGATGGTGGGATATCCGCCTGGAAGGCGTGGGCACCATATACATCCAGGCTGTCACGGCACAGCAGGCCATTGAGGAGGCCGGGCGGCGATGGAACATGGATCCGGAGCAGATGACCAACTGCACTGTAAAGGCGGTGGATCGATGACACCGGAGGAGTACATTAAGTCTCAAGTGGCCCAGGGCCGCACTGTGACTATGATGGTCCTGCACCAGGATGGCCGACAGTTGGTCACGGAGGCCTATTGTGCATATGACGCAAAGCTCCAGGCGGCTACCGAGTGGAACCTGCCGCCGGTGGCCGAGGAACTGCGCCGAATGACAATCGCTGTGAAAATGCCCCCGGCGTGAGCTGGGGGCATTGCTGTAAGAAAGGATGATGGATATGGAAGAAAACCAGAATGAACTGCGGCGGGATGCGCTGTATGAGCCGGGGGCACCGCTGCCGGCGCCGGGGCCGGAGAATCTCACATTTGACGACATGGAGGAGGGCGAAGAACAATGAAATTTGATGGGCGGAAGCTCTACGAGGTGTATGACCGGAAAACGGGACGAATGCTGGCAAGTGGGGATGTGGCGTCCTGTGCGCGGAAATTGGAGATCGGTATGCCGGGATTCCGGCTGGCGGCCAATAATCCGAGACACACAAAGTACATCATCCGCCATGTGGCAACGGTAAAGCGGATTTACAGCGTGTATGACGACAAGGCCGGGCTGATTGCCAGAGGATCATTGCGGCAGGTGGCTGAGGAACTACAGTGCAGCAAAAGCGCGGTGGAATACTGGGGCCGGATGGGACAGGGAAGAGGTATGACCGTGGAGGTCACGGAAAAACTGGAGCAGACGGAAGAGGCCCGGGAACTTATGAACCCGTGCCAAAACTGTGAGAAGGACTGTGAAGATGGGTCGGATTGTAAATTGTGGCGGGACTGGTGGACGAAGGTCTATGACCAGACCCGGGAGGATATCAGAAAGGCGGCGGGAGTATGACAGAGAAAGCGATTGAGAAACTGCGCAAGGAGTTGGAGGCCTACAAGGGCGACCGGTACGGCAACGCCATGAAAGCCGAAATCGCAAGCGCTTTGGAACGGCTGTGCCGGTTGGAGCCGGAGTTTGCCCAGGCCGTTGTGGAGGGCGGCGATTTTTCCGGGTGTATGCAGGCGGTGACCAAGGCCATCAAGGGCAACGCCATTTCCGATATTGACGCGTACTGCGCGGCAGCCGCGTATTACTTCCCCGGCTGCAAGGTGTCCATGACGCTGAGTATCAGCATGAGCGGGGACATCAATCCGGAGGACGCCGTCAGCGAGACGCCGGCGGCCAGCCGCCCCGGAAAGCCCAAGGGAATTTCCGTTGATTTGACCAATTTCTTATAAAGGAGAGGATGACCCGTGGAGGTCATGAAGAAAACCATTGACAGTATGTTTCGCAACTGCACCCAGCAGGAACGGGAAGCCATTGAGGACTGGCCGACATTCTCTGAGGAGGACGTGACGGAACTCAATGATCTGTTTTACCATTACATCTTCTACCAGTGGGAGACCAAGGAAACCATGCGGGTATGGACCAGCTGCTGCCACCGGAAAGAGACAGTCCACCGGATCAGCCGGGTCCAGACATCGGAGGAGTACGACCTGATTACCACCCGGCACAATGGGTATCTCCAATGCCCGTACTGCAAACGGGCGGTACAGAAAAAGAACATCAACAAGATCGGCAAAGGGCTGAATCTGAAAGCGTGGAGAAAGGCGGTAGTGGTTCACAACCGGGAGGATGGGGTGTATCTCACAGCGCTGCATGTACATAAAGAATACAATCCGGAGCGACGGAGCAGCTTTATAGCGCTGCCGGAGGTGAGCTTTGCGTCAGCCTATCGGTTCCGGCCTGGGGAAGTGATGCAGGTAATAGACGAGTATTACGGATTATATACCGTCAGTTACGAGATCAGAAAGATGGGCAAGCGGAAAGAGGTACAGGAGCCGTTCCACGGGGCCGGTTATTACGGTATCGGGCTGCGGCGGATTCGGGAATCCTGGCTGAAATACTGCCAGTATGACACCTATGAGGGTATCCAATATTCCTGGCCACAGCGGGAATTAAACAATCTGGTGGATTATCTGACTGTCTACAGTATCTACCCGAAGCAGGTAGAAATGCTGGTCAAGATGGGTATGGGACAGATTGTATACCGTATGGAAGAAGAACGGGTCAAAAGCAGCCGTATTTTTGACTGGGACGCAAAAGACATCAAGGCCGCTTTCCGGGTGGACGGCCAGGAACTGCGGGCAATGGTGAAAGCACCGGGGGAAACGGCCATCCAGGCGTTGGAGACCCGGGCCACCTGCCGGGAACTGGGCGAGCAGAAAAACCTGGTCTGGCTGTTGCAGGAGCAGCAAGAGGAGCTGCTGGAGCTGCACGACGAAAAGGGCTATCGTACAATCAAAGCATACTGCCGGCGGGTGGGGCTGCCGCTGACAAAGGTGGGGCGCTATCTGATGAAGTTCACCGGGCCGCGCTGCCATGGGGCATGGTTGGGAATCACTGCGGCCTGGGATATCTGGAAAGACACCATCGACATGGCGGATCAGCTGGGATACGACATCCGCCATGAGACCATCGCTATGCCGAAGGAATTGGGACTGAAGCACAACGAATACGCCACGGCAATCAACGAGGCCAGAGCACTGGAGCGGAAGAAGCAGAAAGAGGAGTTTAAGCGGAAAACCAAAGAGGGCCTGGAGAAGCGGAAAGCGCGCTATGAGTTTGAAGACGACGGCCTGCGGATAATTATGCCTATGACCATGGAGGACGTCCAGGCAGAGGGCCGGGCGCTCCAGCATTGCGTGGGCGGCTACGCCCAGCGCCATGTGGAGGGTACCACGACCATTCTGTTCCTGCGAAAAGCAGAAGACCCGGAAACACCGTATGTGACCATTGAGATCAAGGGGACCACCATCCGACAAGTACATGGATTTAAGAATGAGTGGGTTAATGGAAAGAGAATGCCGTCGCCGGAAAAGACACACAAAGCGTTCCTGGATTTGTGGCTCAAATGGGTCAAGGACGGAAGCAAGCGGGACGAGGACGGGCGGCCGGTGCTGCCCGGGCGTAAAGACAGAAAGGAGAAAATTGCATGAATACGAGCGAAGGGGTCATTCTGGCCAAAGATTTTGGCATGAACAACGAGCCGGAGGAGCGGGAGATTGAAGTAATCACCGCGGAGATTAAGACGCTGCAGGCCCAGGCGGTACAGATGCAGATTGGATATGCCATCCAGATTGGCCGCCGTCTCTGCGAGGCCAAGGCCAAGCTGCCCCATGGGCGCTGGGGTGAGTGGTTGAAAAATGAGGTCAATTTCTCCCAGTCCACGGCAAACAACATGATGCAGATTTACCGGGAGTATGCAGACAACCAGATCGGTTTGCTTGGCGGCGGAAACTCCCAAGCGTTTGCCAATCTGACGTATACTAAGGCGCTGCGGCTCCTGGCCATCCCCGCAGAGGAGCGGGAGGAATTTGTGGTGGAAAACAATCTAGAACAGATTTCCACGAGAGAACTGGAACGGATCATCAAGGAGCGGGAAGCGGAAAAGGCCGCGCTCCAGCAGCAGGTCCAGGAGCTGCAGCAGCGGGCCGAGGATGCCGAAGAAAACGCCTTCCGCGATCTGGACAACAAGGTAAAAAAACAGAACAGTTTTTTGTCTGAGGAATTGGAAAAGGCCAGAAAGGATGCGGAAAAGGCAAACCAGCGGGCCGTCGAGGCGGCGAAGAAGGCCGAAGCGGACAAGCATAAGTATGACCAGGAGGCCGAGAAGCTGCGGAAGGCGGCGGAGGCAGCCAAGAAAAAGGCGGAAAAGCTTGCGGCTCAGGTGGGACAGGTGCCGCCGGAGACCATGGAACGGCTGCGGAAGGAAGCCGAGGAGGCCGCCGCCAAGGCTGCGGCGGAGAAGCTGGAAAAGCAGGTGGCCCAGGCGGAGGCCAGGGCCAAGGCAGCAGAGGAACAGGCGGCCGCTGCCCAGGCCGCTGCGGACCGGGCAAAGAAAGAGATTGAACTGGCGGCCCCGGCGGTGACGGAGTTCAAGGTCCACTTTGAGACCTTCCAGATGGCGTATAACCGCATGATGGAACTGCTGGACGAGATGCCGCAGGGCATGGCGGATAAGATGAAAAAGGCGGTCAAGTCCGCCGTGGAGCAGATGGGGGTGCAGGATGACTGAGTACATTGATCGTGCCGATGTAATCAACTTGATTAAAAGACGGTACGAAAATCCAGAAATTTGCGAACAGGAAATAAACGAGATTCCAGCTGCCGACGTTACGCAGATGCTCAAGACCGCTGTAGAGCAGATAGGCAGAGAGGCGTGGGAACCGTGTAGATACTGCGGTAATGCTCCATTTATGGATGGGGTTGAGCTGAAACCGTGTGCCATGGGTTATATCGGCGTGGAGGCAACGGCCGGAAAATGCAGAGATGACGAAGCTGTTGGAATGGTTATCTATTACAGAAATGCTGCGGCCGGGTATCTGGACTTTGCGTATTGTCCGTTCTGCGGACGGCCTCAGACCGAAGAAGCGTGGAGCAAGCTGGAGAATCAGCTGAAAGGTGTACGACAGATTGGAGAGTGCCAACATGAAGAAAAACCTTCGTCCACTGCATTGTAAGGTGTCCAGCCAGACCATGCGCAACCTGGAGCGCCTGGCCGCCATGGAGAAGTGCAGCGTGGGCCGCGTGGTGGACAAGCTCATGCGGGACAAGATGGTGTCCCTGCGGTGGCCGCTGCGGAAGGAACACGAAAAGAACTGGTGAAAGCGAGGTGGGACCATGAGCAGACAGAAAAAATGGAAGAGAATCCGCCGGGAGCGCCGCATGGCGCTGGATCATATGGGAGTAGCGCCGAAGGTGCAGCCGTCGGTGATCGTGCGGAAGCCCATTGTCGTGAGAAAGCGGAGCATCTGGTGGCGTCTCCTGGACTGGCTGAGAGGACGGCGATGATATGGAGTGCCCGAAGTGCGGAAGCGGCGATTGCAACGTGCTGGACAGCCGATCGAAAAAGGTGGGACAGAGAAAGCGCCGGTACATATGCAATCAATGCCTCGGTAAATTCGAAACGGTCGAAGTGCGGACCGATGACATCAAGGAGATTATCAGCGGTGAGTGGATCGCCGAGATGCAGCGGCACTATCGGACCATGCGGCAGATTGAGCGGGAGTATCTGCTGCGGTCGGAGCAGCTGCTCAAATAGGAGGCGCCTATGGGATTGCGAGTGGACAGTCTGAGCGATTTGCCGCCCTCCATGCAGGAACAGGCCGCCCGGGCCATGATGGGCACTATCAAAAATAAGGCCGTCAAAGCCAAGTACGGCAACACGGCCACGGAGGAGAACGGCATCCGGTTCGGAAGCAAGCTGGAGGCCAGACGCTTCCGGGAGCTGCTGCAGCTGGAGCGGGCCGGGGAGATCTGGGACCTGCACCTGCAGGAGGAGTTCGTTCTGAAACCGGCCTACACCCTGCCGGATGGAAGCCGCAGCAGGGCCATTAAATATGTGGCGGACTTTACATACCGCCGCCGGACTGCCGGCGGCGGGGAGGAGCGGGTGGTGGAGGACACCAAAAGCCGGCCGACCAAAACGCCAACATACAGGATGAAGAAAAAGCTGATGGAAAGCGTCCATGGAATCATTATCCGGGAGGTGGAACGTTGAAAAACTGTGAGCGCTGTGGAAAACCATTTGACCAGGGCAGTACCCGGCGCCGGGTCTGCGACAACTGCAAAAAGTTCGGGGACCGTCCGCCGTCTCTGGTGGAGGCCAGCCGCATGGCGGCCCAGCAGCATACGACCTATGGGAAGAGCATGCAGGAGTTTTACCGACAGCAAACAAGAAAATAATGGAAATTCATCCCCGAAGGGACACCTTCGGGGGTTGTGTCTTGCGTCTGCGTCGGACGCAGGACAGAGCAGATGCTTCATTTAGAAATGTACCTTGACAACCAAGACCTTTTAAGAACGCCCGCGCGCGTTCTTTGAGGGGCTTGGTACAGGCCTAAGTATTCAACCAAGGGAGGGGACGAGATGAAGGAAGGCTACTGGATCATTCGCAAGTACCGGTCAGGACCCATCGGGGAAGCCATCAAGTTCTGGATGCCGGGGAAGCGTCCGGCCAGGATGACCCGGCAGATCAGACGGGATGCTCAGAAGGCTGCGAAAAATGCAAGCTCAGCCATACGGACGGCGGCCCGACTGGTCAACGAGAATTTCGGGGAGTCGGACGGTCTCCTGGGATTGGACTACAACCAGGAAGCATTGAACAAGCTCCGGGCCTCCATCCCGGCATCGGTCACAGAGGAGGAGGCCGAGGACTTGCTTCTGGATCTGGCAGGTCACCAGATGGAGTTGTTCATCCGGCGGATCAAGCGGGCCATGAAGAAAGACGGACTGGAAATCTTCTACTTCGCTGTGACATCGGATCGGGACTACGACAAGCGGAAGAAGGAGCTGATCCCGGCCAGAGTCCACCATCACCTCATCGTCAACGAGGAGGCCAAGGCATACATCATGGCCGCCTGGACCGCCGGCGGCGTGGACTGGCAACCACTGAGCGCCCAGCCGGACTACACGGAAATGGTCACCTACCTGCTCAAGCAGGTGCGCCATAGGCCGGACGTCAACAAGTACAAGACCAGCCGCAATCTCAAGCGGCCCAAGACAGAGGACCGCCTGGCCATCAGCGGGTCGGAGCTGCGGCCGCCCAGAGGGGCCATCCTGCTGGACCGTGGCGCCTATGCTCCCGGTCAGCCTCAGTACATCCGGTACATATTGCCAAGCGCTTGCGAGGAGGAGGACGTGACCGAGGCATACGGCATCAAGCGGGCATCGGCGGCCATCCAGCACAAGAAGGAGCACAAGCGGAAGGGAGGACGAAGGACGTGACAAACCAGCAGAAGAAGGACGTTTTGCAGCAGTACCGCGCAGCGGCGGCAGAGGCCGACCGTCTGAGCCGGGAGATCCGGGAGTGGAGACGGAAGTCGAGGCAGCTGGTGTCTGAGACCAGAGACTGTGCGGAACACGGCAGGGTGGCGGAGGCCGTTACGGCCATGGATGACCTGGCACAGCTGCTGGCCGAAAAGCGTTTGGAGTCCGTGCAGCTGCGGAGACAGCTGGAGCGGAAGATATCCGCTGTACCGGACAGACGGCTCCAGGAGCTGCTGCGCCGGCGGTATATCGACGGGGACACTTGGGAGCAGATCGCCGTGGCCATGGGCATGTCCTACCAGTGGACGTGCCACCTGCATGGCGTTGCCCTGGGCGCGTTGGACGTTGAGGCACTTGATAGAAGTTGATACTCGGTTTGTGGTACTGTGTATGAGAGGGAAGTGGTGACAATGACAGGGATTTGCAGGATGGCTTGCCTTTTGTGGAGGTGATAGCCCATGAGGGAATTTGCCAAGGCCTTCTACCGTTCCCGGGCCTGGAAGGACTGCCGGGCCGCTTATGCCAAGAGTGTGGGCGGACTATGCGAGACGTGCCTCAAGGCAGGGCTGTATGTGCCTGGCAAGGTGGTACACCACCGCACGGCGCTGACGCCCGACAACATCCACGACCCGACGGTGACGCTGTCTTGGTCCAATCTCAAGCTGGTCTGCCAGGACTGCCACGCCCGGGAACACAAGGGCAAAGACCGCTATTGGTTCGACGACGACGGCGTGGTCCATCCACGCTGACCTCCCCCCTGGTCACGAGGCCCCTGTGGCTCCTTAGGAACCGGCGGGTGGAGTTCCATTTTTCCCTGCAGGGTCACGTGACCCCCCTGGCCTGTGGCCCGGGGCCGTTATTTGTTCGCGCACGTGAGGAGGTGGCAATATGCCCGCAAAAAAAGACCCGGTTAAGGCCGAAATCTCCCGATTAAAACGCATCTACAAGGACCTTCCCAAGAACCAGTACGAGGTGGCCATGGGACTCATCGTCCAGGCCGCCCGGCTCCGGGCACGGCTCGATGAGCTGTGGGAGGACATCCAGGAAAACGGTGAGACGGAGCTCTTTTCCCAGTCTGCCAACACAGCCCCATATGAGCGGGAGCGGCCGGCGGCCCGGCTGTTCACCAGCACAGACAAGAACTACCAGAGCATCATCAAGCAGCTCAACGAACTGACGCCGCCAACCAAGACCGGTTCCAAGCTGGAGGCCCTCCGCGATGAATAGCATCCTGGAGTATTACCAGGTCATCCAGAACGGCACCATCGTTGTGGGCCGCTGGATCAAGCTGTGGTATGAGCAGATCGTACATGGCCTGGAGGAAGGCCGCTGGACCTTCGACCAGAAAAAGGCCAGCAAGGCCATCCGGTTCATCGAGAATTTCTGCCACCACTGCGAGGGCCGGTCAGATCTGCTCAAGCTGTCCCTGTGGCAGAAGGCCACCGTGTCGGTGCTGTTTGGGATCCTGGACAGCGATGGCAACCGACAATTCCGGGAGGCCGTCATCATCGTGGCCCGCAAGCAGGGCAAGACCCTGTTTGCCGCCGCCATCATCGCCTACATGGTGTACCTGGACGGCGAGTACGGCGCAAAGGTCTACTGCATCGCTCCCAAGCTGGAGCAGGCCGCCGTGGTCTACGATGACTTTTACCAGATGGTCCAGGCAGAGCCGGAGCTGGCGGCACTGTCCAAAAAGCGGCGGTCAGATATCTACGTGGCCGACTACAACACCGCCGTCAAGCCCGTGGCCTTCAACGCCAAGAAGTCCGACGGCTTCAACCCCCACCTGGTCATCTGCGACGAGATCGCCAGCTGGCCGGGAGACCAGGGCCTCAAGCAGTACGAGGTTATGAAATCTGCCATGGGTGCCAGACGGCAGCCGCTGGTGCTGTCCATCTCTACGGCGGGCTACGTCAACGACGGCATCTATGACGAGCTGATGAAGCGCTGCACGGCAGTGCTGCTGGGCAATTCCAGGGAGACCCGCCTGGCCCCGTTCCTGTACATGATCGACGATCTCGACAAGTGGAACGACATCAACGAGCTGGCCAAGTCCAATCCCAACTTGGGTGTCTCCGTCTCCGTGGATTACCTGCTGGAGGAGATCGCCATTGCCGAGGGCAGTCTCAGCAAGAAGGCGGAGTTTCTGACCAAGTATTGCAACGTCAAGCAGAACAGCACCCAGGCGTGGCTGTCCTACCAGGTCATTGACAAGGCCAGCGGCCCGGCCCTGTCCCTGGAGGACTTCCGGGACTGCTACTGTGTGGGCGGCATCGACCTGAGCCAGACCACGGATCTGACTTCCTGCTGCGTGGTCATCGAGAAGAGCGGACAGATCTATGTGTTCTCCCATTTCTTTATGCCCCGGTCCAAGCTGGAAGTCCGCACGGCCGAGGACGAGGCGCCCTATGAGATCTTCATCCGGCAGGGCCTACTCACCATGAGCGGCGAGAACTACGTGGACTACCACGACTGTTACAACTGGTTCGTCCGGCTGGTGGAGGAGTACCAGATCCTGCCCCTCAAGATCGGTTATGACCGCTACTCGGCCCAATACCTGGTCCAGGATATGCAGGCCTACGGATTCCACATGGACGACGTCTACCAGGGCTTCAACCTGACGCCTGTGATCCGGGAGTTTGAGGGCGTCATCAAGGACGGCCTGCTGCACATCGGCAGCAATAACCTGCTCAAGGCCCATCTGCTCAACTCCGCCATCAAGGCCGAGGTGGATCACCAGAAGGTCCGCCTGGTCAAGATGGGCACCCGCAAGCGGATCGACGGCAGCGCCGCTCTGCTGGATGCCATGACCGTGCGGCAGAAGTGGTATGGAGAGATCGGCGAGCAGCTGAGAAACGAGGAGTGATATGGGACTATTCGATAAGATATTCCACCGGCCGTCGGCACCGTCCGGCGACCCACAGGGCTTTTTCAAGACCTTTACGGCCTACACGCCCATCTTCACCAGCTGGGGCGGCTGCATCTATGAGAGCGAGGTGGTCCGGGCCGCCATCCATGCCCGTGCCACCCATATCAGCAAGCTGTCCATGCAGATCTGCGGCACGGCCAAGCCCAAGCTGCAGACACGGCTCAAGGTGGGCCCCAACGAGTTCCAGACCTGGGGACAGTTCAACTACAGACTGTCCACCATTCTGGATGTCCAGAACACCGCCTTTATCGTGCCGGTCTTTGATGAGCGCATGGAAGTGACGGGCATCTACCCGCTGCTGCCGTCCATGTGTGAGATCCTGCAGTATGAGCAGGAGCCATGGCTGCGCTACACTTTCCAGAACGGCCAGAAGGCTTCGGTGGAGCTGCGTTACTGCGGCATTATGACCAAGTTCCAGTACCAGGATGACTTCTTTGGAGAGGACAACCGGGCGCTGAATCCCACCATGGACATGATCACGCTGCAGAATCAGGCCATCCGGGAGGCCGTGAAGAACTCGGCGACCTTCCGGTTTATGGCACGGGTCAACAACTTCGCAAAGGCCGGAGACCTGGCCAAGGAGCGGGAGCGGTTCAACGCCACCAACCTCAGCGGCGAGGGCGGCCTGCTGCTGTTCCCCAACACCTACGAAGAGATCAAGCAGATCCAGTCCCAGCCCTACACCCTGGACGCCAACCAGATGCAGCAAATCAAGGAGCGGGTGTGCGATTACTTTGGCGTCAATAATGACGTCCTGCAGAACAAGGCCTACGGCGACGCCTGGTCGGCCTTCTACGAGGGAGCCATTGAGCCCTACGCCATTCAGCTGTCGGATGTGCTGACCCGGATGCTGTTCTCTGAGCGGGAACAGGCTGCCGGTGCCATGGTCATGGCCACTGCCAACCGGCTCCAGTACATGACCAACAAGGACAAGCTGGACGTTTCGTCCCAGATGGCAGACCGCGGAATCTTCAACCGCGACACGATCCGGGAAATCTGGAATCTGCCGCCGCTGCCCAACGGGCAGGGCCAGGCATACACCATCCGTGGTGAGTATTGGCTCCTCAACGCCGACGGCACCACGACCAAGAAGGGAGATGACCTTACCAGTGGAACTTGACGAGAAGCATCTGCACCGGCTGGCAGACGGCCGGGAGTATCGCTCCATGGTGATGACCGTCCGGGCCGCCGAGGGGGACAGTCAGATCGTGGAGGGCTACGCCACCACCTTCAATCAGCCCTATAGCCTCTACGATGGCCGATATTACCAGGTCATCGAACAGGTGGCCCCCGGAGCCTTTGACGAGTGCGATATGTCCGACGTGATCTTCCAGTACGATCACAGCGGCCGGGTCTTTGCCCGGAACAAAAACGGCACTCTGACGCTGACCCAGGACGCCATTGGCCTCAAGGTGGTGGCTGACCTGGGCGGTACCGATATCGGCCGCCAGCTCTACCAGGAGATCAAGGGCGGCTACACCGATAAGATGTCCTTCGGTTTCGTGGTGGCCGAGGACCAGAAGGTTTACACCGAGGACCATGAGACGGGGAAAGAGATCTGCACCCGTACCATCACGAAAGTCAAGAAACTGTACGACGTCAGCGCCGTGTCCATCCCGGCCAATGACATGACGTCGATCAGTGCCCGGAGATTCTCCGACGGAGTGATCGGGGAGATCAAGGCGGAGCGACTGGAACGGGCGAAAAAGAAAACCATGCTGAAAATTTTACTGGAGGTATCGAAATGAATCTGAAAGAGATCGAGACCCGTCTGGCCGCTATTGCCCAGGAGCTGGAGCAGGACGGCGCGGATGTGGATGCCCTGGACAAGGAAGCCCGGGGCCTGATCGCCGAGAAGCAGAAGCTGGAGGCCCAGGCCGAAAAGCGCCAGAAGCTCATCCAGGATGTGACGCAGCACGGCCGGGTGGTGCGTACCTTCCCCGATCCCGGCGAGGCGCGGAAGGAGTACGGCGTGGATTCCGACGAGTATCGCTCCCTGTGGCTGCGCCGCCTGCAGGGCGCAAAGCTGAGTGATGTGGAAGAGCGGGCCTACACCAACGCCAACGGCGCGATTGCTACCATGACGGCTAACGCCATCATGGAGGTGGTCCGGGACCATGCGCCTCTGCTGGCCCGGATGACGGTCATCTACAGCGCCACCAACCTGACCTACTACGTCGAGGGTACCAACAACGAGGCGCAGGACCACACTGAAAACGCTGCTATCACCGCTGCCAATGACACGCTGGACAAGATCCAGCTGACACCGGCGGAGATCGTCAAGCTGATCCAGGTCAGCGAATCCGCCCGGATCATGAGCGTCAACGCCTTTGAATCCTGGCTGGCCAAAACCCTGGGCGAGGCCATTGCCCGGAAGATCAACAGCAAGATCATCACTGCCTTACTTGCTGCGGCTTCCTCTGCCGGTACGTCCATTGCTGCGACTACGGTCCAGGCGCTGCTGGGCTCCGTCAAGGGCAATGATGTTGCTATTGTCTGCAATCGTAAGACACTGTTCACCAAGCTCCTGCCCCTTCAGGATGACAGCAAGTCCAGTATTGTCCGTTTTGCTGGAGGCGTTGCCACGGTCTATGGTGTAGAGGTGCTGCTCGATGACAATGTGGCTGACAATACGGTAGCAGCTGGCGACCTGTCCAAGATGATTGCCGCCATGGCTGAGGACATTACTGTCCGGCAGGCTTATGACATCGACACCAACTCCATCAAGTATCTGGGCGTGTCGGTGTTTGACGTTAAGGTGGGCCTGGCCAGCGCCTTTGCCAAGATCGCACCGGGGGGTTAACTCCCCAGCTTGAGAGCGTGACCATTTCCGGGACAGCTCAAGTTGGGGAAACATTGACGGCGTCTGTTAGTCCCGAAGGTGCCACGGCTACATATGCGTGGCAAGCAGCAGACGCCCAGGGCGGCCCGTTCAGTCCTATCCCGGACGCCGCCCAGAACACCTTGTCATTGCAGGAAGCGCAATCCGGCAAGTACATCAAGGTGACAGCCACCGGAACCGGCGGCTATGAAGGCACAGTGGAAAGCGCTGCAACGGAAGCTGTACAGGCAGCCGCACCGTAAAGGAGGGCAACCATGCTCGACAAGGTCAAGCTGGCGCTCCGGATCACCACGGACGCCCTGGACAGTGAGATCAACGACACCATCGATGCGGCGCTGGCTGACCTGGGACTGGCGGGTGTGTCCAATCTGGACACATCCGACGCCCTCATCATCCGGGCGGTGGTCACCTTCGCCCGGATGAACCTGGGCAGTGCTGCCGACTACGACCGGCTCAAGGCCTCCTATGATGAGCAGAAGGCTCAGTTGCAAATGGCCACCGGTTACACAGATTGGGGGAATGGCAATGCAGAATGAAGTCATCGTCCTGCTGGGACCGCCCACCGGCGTCAACGCTATCGGTGACCGCACCGGCGAGCCGTCCCGCCGGGAGGTGTTCGTGGAGATCAAGTCCGTGGGGGCCTCCTACAAGCTCAAGGCCATGGCCGCGGGGCTCAATCCCAAGTACCGGTTTGTCCTGGCTGACTATCTCGACTACGACGGCGAAACCCAGGTAGAGTATGACGGCCAGGTCTACCGGATCATCGACACCTACCGCGCCCAGGGCAACGCCCTGGAGTTGACCGTGGAGGGACCCTAATGCCACTGCCCAAGTCCGTCGTTAAGATCACCAAGGATGGCGTGGAGTACACCTCCAGCGTAGATCGGGTCAACTACACCATCCGGGAGCTGACACGGGCCGCACTGCGGGACGTTGGAAAGTATATCTGCCGTCGCACCCGACAGCAGATCAAGCGCCGCACCGGCCGCCTGGCCAAGAACATCCAATACTGGGTCCGCAAGAAAGAGGGCGACCTGCAGGTGGGCTTCAAGCCCGGCGGCTTCTACGGCCTGTTCCAGGAGCTGGGCGCAGAGAACATCCCCAAGCAGGGGGCCCTCTACAACACCGTCAAGGACAACATCAAAACCATACGAGACATCGAGGCCCAGTACCTGTCTGCCATCGAGGATGAGCAGCGGGCCCTGGCCCTCATCGACGAGGGGGAGTATCAAGGTGAGTAAAACCACAGCGCTGCGGGCGGTCCTCACCGCCCGGCTGCAGTCCATCTGCCCCCGGGTCTACTACGGGCAGGCAGATCTCAACGCTGCCCGCCCGTATCTCGTTTATACCCTGGAGCAGCTGGGCCAGGAGGATGATATGCACCGTCTGGAACTGGAAATCAACGTTACCGACTATGGCGTTGACACAGCGACCGTGGAAACCATTGCCGACAGCATTATGGATGCGTTCGACAAGTGGTACTACATCGACGACGCTATTCAGTTTGCGGCCTATCCAGACCGGTGCCAGTCGGTCACAGAGGATGACCGGAATGTTATCCGCCGCCGGCTGCTTATCGAGCTGCACTTCTATGAGAGGAGATAATAACATGGCTTTTACGGGCTTTACGGCCAATACCGCAAAAAAGCTCTTGCTGGATGCAGGAGCCTTTGTCAAAGATTATGACCCGTCCACCGATACCTGGGATACCATCAAGGACACCAAGGTCATCGGTGCCACACAGGGAGGCGGCAGTTTTTCCGCCGTGCCCACCGTCCGGCGCATTGAGATCGACGGCGTCAAGGGCGCTGCCAAGGGCCTGGAGGCTCTGGACGAGTGGGTGGTCACTATTACTGCTAACGTCAAGGAGGTCAGCGCGGAGGCGATTGCCCTGGCCCTGGCATCCAGCACCAGCGCACCGGCAGACCAGCCGGAGGGATACACCAAGATCACGGCCAACAACGCCATTGATCTGGATGACTACCTGGAGAATATCACATGGATCGGCCGCCTGTCCGGCAGCGATAAACCGGTCATCATCGTGGTTAAAAACGCCCTTAATACCAACGGCCTCAGCCTGACCATGGCCGATAAAGCCGAGGGCGTTATCGCCTTGACGTTCACCGGACACTATGACCCGACGGAGCTGGACAGCCCGCCCTTTGAAATCTACTACCCGGAGGTGGCGTAAATGAGAAAGCTGAATACCACTGATGTGTTTAACTTTTGCCGACTGGTCAAGGCTACGGAGGCCCGGGAGCAGCTGCGGGGCATCGTTTACAGCGTGGCCAAGCAACGGGAAGCCGGGAATGAAACGCCCGTGGATTTGACCCAGGTGGGCGTGGACGGCATCCTGGCTATTGTCGAAGCCGCCGTTGATCCCAAGGCCGAAGCCATGGCCTACAAGTTTCTGGCCGGGCCGCTGGAGTGTACGCCGGAGGCGGTGGCGAATATGCCTCTGGAGGAACTGCTGCCGACGCTGCAGCGTCTGGCCGAGGACAATAATCTGACGACTTTTTTCTCGTATGCCTCCGGTATTCTTGGGAAGAACTGACCGCTCTTTTGTACCGGAGCTATCACGACCCAGCTGCCATTCTGGAAATGGATGCCGAGGAGGGCATGGCCCTGCTGCAAAACGCGGCAGAGCGGGAACAGGAACTGATGCTTTTTGCCCGCTGGGTAGCCGGTCCTCAATACTCTGTCAGCTTTGACGAGTTCAAGGCACAGCTGTCCAGGCCTCCGGAAAAACCGGCAGCGGCTATCCTGGAGGATGTGGGCAACATTATGACGGCATGGGAGGGACAGCGCAATGGAGATATTTAAGCTGTTCGGCTCAATTCTGGTCAACACCGACGAGGCAGAACAGTCCATTAGCAAAGTGGATAAGAAAGCTGGAGGCTTTGCCTCCAAACTTGGCAGCGGTATCGCAACCGCTGCCAAGTGGTCGGCGGGTCTTATAGGTGCTGCGGCTTCTGCTTCTGCCGGTGTGGTGGGTGCCATTAGTCAAATGGACGAAGCCACAGAAGAGTATCGTACTGCAATGGGCAAGCTAAATGCTGCATTTGAAGCAGCCGGTTCCGACGCCGATATGGCCTCCTATGCGTACGGTGAATTTTATAAAATTCTGGGTGATGTAGATACTGCCACAGAAGCCAGTCAGCTTTTGGCACAGCTTTCTACAGACGGGGAAGATATTGCATATTGGACACATATTGCAGCAGGTGCTTATGCAGCGTTTGGCGACGCTCTGCCTATTGAGGGATTGATCGAGGCTGCAAATGAGACGGCAAAAGTTGGCGAAGTTACAGGCAGTTTGGCAGATGCGCTGAATTGGGTTGGCTTGAGCGAAGAAGACGTTAATAAAAAGCTGTCTGAGCTTTCTAGCGAGACTGAACGTGCAGATTACATTATGAATTTGCTAATGGATACTTATGACAGTACAGCGGATTCTTTTTGGGAAAACAATGAGCAGTTAGTCAAATCTCGTGAAGCGCAAACACAGCTAAACAATGCAATGGTTGATGCGGGAGAAACGATTGCAGAGTTAAAATCTCAATTTTCTTCCATGGGGACAGGGTTGTTGACACAACTAATGCCAACAATTCAATCCATCTTGGATATTATTCAGGAAAATATGCCGCTAGTACAGCAAATCTTTGAACAAATTGCCCCGGTCATAGTGGGTATGGTGGAGGCCCTGCTGCCTCATTTGCTGAGTCTGGTGGATACGGTGCTACCAGTTTTTGTGGAGCTTTTAAACTTGCTGGTGCCGGTGTTTGTTGAGATTGTCGAGACCATTCTTCCGGTGGTAATTAGCCTCATAGAAACACTGCTGCCGCCACTGATGGACATTATTGAGACGTTGCTACCGGTTTTGCTGGACTTGCTGCGTCCTATTTTGGATCTGCTACAGCCCATAATTGATTTGCTGTCTCCCTTGCTGGAGCTGGTAGTGGCATTTCTGGAGCCATTGACGCAGCTGCTCGGTGATATTTTGACACCGATTATTGCTAAGGCTACGGAGATTGCCGAAAAAATTATTGGTAAAGTTACAGAGGCCCTCAAGGGCATTGCAGACTATATGAAGAGTTTTATCCCGAACATGATACAGTCCGGAAAAGACCTGTTCAATGGTCTTTGGGACGGCGCAAAAAACATCTGGGACAGCATTCAATCCTGGACCACAGAAAAACTTGGGTGGATTTTAACTGCTGTATTGGAAAAAGCCGGGCAAATTGTTTCTCGTGTTAAAGATTCTTTGCAGAATTTGTTGGGTGCTTTGACAGGATTTGTACCTAACATGGTCCAGGCAGGCAAAAAGCTGTTTAACGGTCTATGGGATGGCGTAAAAGGCATTTGGAGCAGTATGCAGTCATGGGTTACTGAAAAAATCAACTGGCTGCTGGATAAAATCACATTTTGGGACAACAGCAAATCGGCCATGGCTGACGGCTCCCACGCCTCCGGCCTGCCCTATGTCCCCTATGACGGCTACCGGGCCATCCTGCACCGGGGCGAATCCGTGCTTAATGCTGCCGATACATCCAGCTTGCTGGAGAATATCAAGGCCCTGGCTGCTACCGGGGGGAGCAGTGAGCCAATTACCATTGTAGTCAAGACCACACTGGATGGGAAACAGATTGGTGAAAGCGTCACAAAATATCAAAGAAATCAGGCAAGGGCGGTGATGGGCTGATGTATCCATTTGTAATTAACGGAAAAGACTTTTCCAAGCTGGTCAATAAGTATGGGGTTGTGGAACGGCTGGAACCTGTACTGGGCGGCAGCATTCAGGACCTGGACGGAATCACACACAGCAAAGTTATCCGATGGCGTCGGAACGTCACGTTCCCGATCAACCCGCTGACCGACGCACAGGCGGCGGAATTGCACGCCGAATTAACCGCTGATCCGCTGGTGGTGACCTACTTTTCTCCCAATTCCAATGAGTCTGTCAGCTGCAGGATGCAGCCGCCGACGTTGGAGCATGAGCTGGGCCTGGTTAATGGCAACAAACGCCATTGGCTGGGCGGTACGCTGAATCTGGCAGAGGTGTAGCAATGGGGGCCGTAGAAATCCGCGCCATTATTGACGGTACAACGTATGAGCAGGGAAAAATCACATCCTGCCGTGTGACCAGTGGCCTTTTTTCCGGGTCGACATTTTCCATTGGCGGCTGTGTTGCAGCACAAATGGAGATCACGCTGCGGCATCCTGCCTCAATTGCCCGTGGTGCCAGCATTGCGCTGCAGTGCCGATCGGGTCCGTCTGATCCATGGATTCCGCAGGGCATCTATTTTATTGATACCCGCACACATGACGCAGCCACGGACACGCTGACGCTCAGCTGCTACGATGCTATGCTCAAGGCGGAGCAGCAATGGCTGCAACCTGGGTACGAGTTAAAAAACTGGCCCATGCCGCCAATGACCGCCGTGGAGGACATTGCCGGACGGATGGGCGTAACCATCGACGGGCGGACTGTGCTGGACCCTCAATTCCCTGCGGAGTATCCCGTGGATGAATACGGCGATCTTACCATGCGGGAAGTGCTGTCCTATCTGGCCATGGCCAATGCGGGAAACTGGATTATCGCGCACTCCGGAGAATTGCTGCTTGTGCGGATGCAGGATATTCCACCTGAGACGCATTATCTGATAACCGAACGTGGCGCGGCAATCCGCTTCGGGGAGGTGAGACTGCTTGTCTGATAAGTATTATATTGGACGCCGCACGGACGGAATGGAGCGCTACCAGGAGTTTTTGCCAATCTCTAAGGTTATTGCCCGCAATGGTACCGACACAGGATTTACAGCCGGTGACGATACGGGACGGACACTGGAATTTACCTCTCCGTGGGCTTCTCAGGCCATGGCCGAGTCGGTGCTGGCCTCCGTCAAAGGGTATGTATATCGTCCATTTGAGGCCCAAAATGCGCTGCTCGACTTGTCGGCCATGCCGGGGGATACGGTCACGGTGGACGGAATGTACAGTCTGATCGGCAACAGAGACATTCAGTACAGTGGTTTGTCTCCTGTGACCATATCCGCACCCGAGGATGAAGAACTGGATCATGAATACCCCTATGTATCCCAGACACGGCGGGAGGAGGACAGACTAATACAGGGTGCGTATTCTCTAATCCGCAAAACGGCCGAAAGTATTCTGCTGGAGGTCGGTGGCATTGGTGAACAGGTATCTAAAATTGAACAATACATTGACAGCATTACGCTGTCCGTGTCCAACGGAGATACCAGCAGCACCATATCGCTGAAAGCGGGAGAAGCGGTAATCTCCAGCCAGAATATCACGTTTTCCGGGTTCGTGACGTTCACCGGTCTGTCCAGCGGCACTACCACGATTGACGGGGCCTGCATCAAGACCGGTACAATCGACGCAGAGCGGCTAAATCTGACGGGGGCCATCACCTTTTCGGATTTGAACGAGTCCACGCAAAATAAGATTGACACCGCCGGGTCCTCTGCGTTTCAAGCGATAAATCTAGCAAACAGCGCGTTGAATACTGCAAATCAGGCAAACCGTATCGCTGAATCAGCACAGTCG
This sequence comes from uncultured Oscillospiraceae bacterium, assembly GCA_944385365.1. Taxonomy (GTDB): domain Bacteria; phylum Bacillota; class Clostridia; order Oscillospirales; family Oscillospiraceae; genus Avoscillospira_A. Next base: position 45,775 of record CALWWW010000007.1, read on the forward strand.
TCCGTGGATGCCTGGACGTATGAGGGAACAACGTATATCGATGGAACGCAGCTCATGACAGGAACGGTCACTGCAAGCGCTCTAAAAGGCGGAACGCTATCCATATTGGACAGCAGCGGCAGCGTCGCGGCGTACTTCTATCCCACAGGAGCGTCGTCTTTCCCTGGACGCAAGCTGCAAATTGACAGCGGCGCTTTGAGTATCAGCGCCAGCTCCGGCGCTGTGTATTTGGAATCCTCCAACGACGCTTTTTTGACGCTCGGTGGAGAATACCGTCTGGCCTCGTTCGGCTGCGCAATCGGCGCGGCGACAGACGGGGGCTGGGCTTGCGGAACTGGTGCCAACAGATGGAGCCAGGTGTGGGCTGTAAACGGAACAATACAAACCTCCGACAGAAACCAGAAGTACGAAATTGAGTACGGGCTGGAGCGGTTCGCCCCGATATTCGATTTTCTGAAACCCTGCTCCTACCGGCTTATCGGAGATAACCACGACCGGGTCCACATGGGCTTGATCGCGCAGGACGTGGAGCAAGCCATGGCCGAAGTCGGAATTGACAGCATGGATTTCTCCACCCTGGTCATAGACCAGGGCCGATACGCCATCCGTTACACAGAACTAATTCCTCTCCTTATTTTGGAGGTACAAAAGCTGAAACAGGAGGTAGCACAGTGGAAGAGAAGCTGAAACAGGCCTATGAATTGCTGTCCAGAATCCCGGTAACCGGTGACGCGGTTGACGTTATGGCAGCGGTTCGCGCATTACTAAGAGATGCCTACAAGGAGGTGCAGGAACTTGGCCGACAAGGCAATACAGGACCTTCCGAGAGTTGACCGACTGGAGGTTGATGACCTTCTTGTAGTCGGTGACGCCAGCAACGGATATAACGCCCACGCCGCCACCGGAGCGATCATGCGTATTTTGGTTAAGGAGCAGGCCAGTGAAGCCGTTGCAGAAATTGAGTCCAAAGTCAGCGAAGCGTCACAGGCCGCTACGTCAGCGGCTGGGTCAGCAGATGCAGCGCAACAGTATGCGCAAAACGCTACTGACAGCGCAGAACAGTCTGCCACGTCAGCACAGCAGTCCGAAACCAGTGCAACTGACGCGCAGGGTTATGCTAACAGCGCATCTGAGAAAGCTACACTGTCGCAGTCTTGGGCTGTTGGTGGCACAGGGAGCCGCGAGGACGAGGACACTGACAACGCTAAATACTGGGCCGAGCAGGCACATAACGCCGCAGGCGGCGGGGTAACGACGTTTAACGGAAGAACGGGTGCTGTTATTCCACAAGCCGGAGATTATACACCGGACATGGTCGGCGCTGTTGGGGTGGTTATCGGTGTACCAGCCGGAAACATTCCAATGTTTACAGACAGTGGAACGTTACAAAACAGCGGAAAAAAAATAACAGATTTTGAACCATCGGCATTGATTCATGATTTATCTCTTTACGTCAATTCTTTTTCCGGCGACGACAAAAACAACGGTCTTTCTGCCGAACACCCGAAAAAAACCATTCAATCCGCCGTTGACGTTATTCCGAAGCTACTGACCGGAGGGCGGGCGTTAATTAACATTTCCCCCGGAGAATACGAAGAAGATGTGTACATTCGTGGGCTTACCGGCGTTGGTTCGGTGCAGGAATCCGTTTACCTGTCTTCCACTGGAGCCGCGGAGGAAACGTCGATCGTAGGATCAATCAAGATTGCCGGAACAGCGCCGGTATGGATAAGAAATTTAACAATCAAGTCCGGCGGCAAAGATGTCCCATTGCTGGACTGCTACTTTTCAAGCGTATCAGTGACAGGATGTGTCCTTGATGCAGCCAATATTAGCGGAACCTCTGCGGCGGTAAAGTCAACAGTCGGTAATCTAAATATGAGAAACTCGTCTATAAGCAATGCAAAAAGTTTAGCAATGTCGGCGAGTGGTATTTTGATTGCGCTGGGATTGACCGGTAGCGGAAACAAAACTGGCATACAAAATTCGGATGCGATTGGCAGAGCCGGAATCGTTTCTGTAAACAAACTTAGCCAGGACTTTGCAGAAACTATATTTGTTAAGGTTGGTGGCGGATTTATCGTAGAAAACGGGGTAGTGGTATGACTGTAATCTATTTAAATCAAACCTATGACTGCACAAAAGCAGTCAGATTCGAAAATAAAGCGATACTATATCTGATTGACGGAAATACCATTGAGTTTGTCGGCGTATCGAAAAGTGCGTGGAGCCAATTCCAGTTTGAGAGCGGTGACTGGTATCAGCCGCCTCTGGATGAGATCAAGACCAGCAAGATCGTAGACCTATCCGCAGCCTGCAACGCTGCCATCGTGGCCGGTATGAACGTACAGACCAGCCAGGGCACGGAGCATTTCTCCCTAGAGGAGACCGATCAAATCAACCTGTCAACGGCGCTTACTGCCGTGCAGGCCGGGGCCGCATCTTATCCGTATCACGCCGACGGTCGGCTGTGTCGGATGTTTACGGCGGCAGAGATTCAGTCTATTGCTCAGGCCAGCGTTCAGCACAAGCTGTACCACACGACCCTCTGCAATCATCTGCTGACATGGGCGCGCCGGGCGGAGACTGCGGAGGAACTGTCCGGGATTTCCTACACGGCGGACAATCTCCCGGATGATTTGGCAGCCAACATGGCGGAAGTTTTGGCATCCGCTTCGTCCCTATGAGCCGGGTGGGCCGCCGGGTCCTGTCCATACTCCTTTGGACTTGGGGCGGCACGGTGTACTTTTTGATGGAGGTTGCCTGGAAGTCCGCCACCGGCCACCCGGAGCGGATCAGCTGGACCATGCTGGTGTTATCCATCCTCCTGTCCATCCCCCTGGAGCGCTTTGGCGCGGAGCTGCCCTGGGAGATGCCCTTGATGCTCCAGGCTGCCATCTGCACTGTGGCCATTACCGCCACGGAACTGGTGGCCGGGCTGATCCTCAATACCTGGCTGGGCCTGGGCGTCTGGGATTATTCCCATCTGCCCCTCAATTTTTGGGGCCAAATCTGCGCCCAGTATACCCTGCTCTGGTACATTCTGTGCCTGATCTTTATTCCTGTATTCGACTGGCTGCGCTATGCAGTCGAAGACGGCGATAAGCCGCATTATACATAAGTGAGGCGATTGCATGATTACTGTTATTCCCAAGGCATCCATCCGTAAAATCGGCCTGTATGTCAACACAGGCCGCAAGACCATGACCACGATCCAGCAGGAGACCGGCTGCACCTACATTCTAAACGGTGGCCTGTTCGACATGTCCAAGTTTCAGGCCATCAACCATCTAACTGTGGACGGCAAGGTGTTGTCGGCCAACGGCAACCCCTACGGCTACGGCATCAAGGGGACCACGATGATTTTTAGCTACGGCAACAATGTCAAGGCTGACAATTTCCTGGGCGCGTATCCCGTCCTGGTACGGGACGGCAAAGCCACCGGCGCGGCGGCTCCCGTGGGCCTGGAGGGATACCGGCCCCGGTCGGCGGTAGGCGTAACGGCAGACGGTGACATTGTCCTGCTTTGCGAGCAGGGCAACCGGGCCCTGGACGGCATCGCCCAGGAGCTGGTGGAGATGGGTTGTGATACGGCCATCAATCTGGACGGCGGTGGATCGGCCCAGTGTATTTTTGACGGCGAGGCCCTCAAGGCGTCCCGCATTGTCCATAACTATCTACTGATCTGGACAGGGGAGCAGGAGGACAAGCCCACCAATGAGGAAAAGGAGAAATGCGACATGCTGAACGTGCTTTTGATCGCTGGCCATGGTGCCGGTGATCCGGGTGCCGTCTCCGGCTCCTGGAAAGAAGCCGACGAGACCCGGTCCGTGGTGTCCAACCTGGTCACGCAACTGGATGGCATCTGCAACGTGGATGTCTACCCCACCGAGCGCAACGCTTATAAGGACCTCAAGACGGGGAAGCTGGTGGTTGAATGGAGCAACTACGACTATGTGTTGGAAGTCCACTTCAACGCCTTTGACGGTGCTGCCAGCGATGGTAAGACCAAGGGTGTCGAGTGCTACGTCACCCAGGCTGAGCCTGGTACAGCTGTCGAGGAAGCCATCTGCAAAAGCATTGCCTCTTTGGGGCTGGCTAACCGGGGCGTGAAACGGTTCAACTGGGACGTCATCCGGGCGGCGCAGTTGGCCGGTGTCAGCTCTGCGCTGCTGGAGGTCTGTTTCCTGGACGATCCCGATGATATGGAGATCTACCAGGCCAATAAGGCTGCCGTGGCCACGGCCATCGCCGCTGGTATCGTCTCCGGATTTGGTATCCAGGCCCAGCCCCCTGCGCCGGAGCCGACACAGCCCTGGTATCAGGAGGCAATGGATTGGGCCAAGGCTATGGGGCTGATGGACGGGAACCGTCCACTGGACAACGTGACCCGGGCGGAACTGGCCACAACATTGTATCGTATGTACAAGTTGCTGGGAGGTGCATGATTATGGAAAACATTAAGGCTTTTAAGGCAGCTCTGACCGCTCTCTGCGCTGCGCTGACAACGCTCTGGGGGTGGTTTGGCTGGCTGGTAGTGGCCTGGATTGCCTGCATGGCCATCGACTATCTGACCGGCAGCGCTGCGGCACTCCGAGCAGGCAACTGGTCAAGCCATACGGCCAGAGATGGGCTGTGGCACAAGCTGGGGTCCATTGTGGCCGTCCTGGCCGCTGGTATCCTGGACTTGGTCCTTGGGCATTTGCTGGAGAATGTGCCCATATCATTGCCCTTTGAGTATACTGTGTTTCTGTGCCCCCTGGTGACTATTTGGTACTTACTCACAGAGGCCGGGTCCATTGTTGAGAATGCCGGTGCCTTGGGCGCGCCAATTCCCAGTTGGCTCATGAAGGCCATTGAGGTGTTTAAGGATAAGGTGGACGCCGAGGCAGGTGGGACCGATACCGAGCCGGACGAATTGGATAAATAACGCAACACCCCCGCCGGTTACCCGGTGGGGGTGTTTTTCTGCGCCTCGATTGCCTTGGCTGCCTCCTCGATGGTATCAAAAGTGCCGATATGCTTATTTTGGTATCGAGCAACCCAGCGCGTTCCATTGCGGCTGCGGGAGACGCCGGGAACTCCGGATTGTTTAGACAGTCGTTCGGCCACCGCTTCCAGAGTGGGGGCAGGGGAGCCACGTCGTTTGTGATCGGCCAAGGCTTGCTTATAGGATTTTAGAATTTTTGCGCATTCCGTCGAGCAAGTGACGGTGGGTTCTGCGCTATAAAATACCTTTTGGCAAACCTTGCAGACCCTACGTTTTTGGGCAATCTCTTTTTTCCGGGCTGCTGCCTCCTCGCGGTGAGCCGCCATCCATGCACGGCTCTGCGTCCGGTCTATCTCCCGGACAGCATCGGGGGCGCACTGCGGGCAGTAGCGTTGGAGTCCTCCCGTGACCGTGTACTCCTTTCCGCAGATTTGGCAGATATCCGTGCTGCCAATTTGTCGAGCATTCCCGGCCTTGGCCCGGGCCTTGTACTCCCGGTTGGCTGCCTTGGCCCGTTCGGCCCGGCAGTCCGGACAGTACCAGGCCCGTGGGCCACCGGAAAAAATGGTCCCACAGGTCCGGCAGACGCGATCTCTCAACGTTGAGGCGGCTTTTAGCTCCTTGTGACAGTTTGGACACAGAGCAGATTCTCCTGCGGCTTGCACAATCTGGCCGCAGCTCCAGCATTTGATCGTCCTCATTTTGCCAACAGATGCTCCACATAAGCACTGAGGCCCATGCCAGCTTTGCTGCTGTCCCGCTTAAGACGCTCAACCAAGCTTACGGGCAACGACAAATTGATGGTGGTCTTGCTGTCGTCCTCGACGACAGCGCCAAAGGCTGCCTCGTAGGCCTCGGCAGCCAAGTGTTCCTCTGCCCACTGTCGGGCCTCCTCATAGGAGACGGGCAGAATCTTCTCGCCACCGGCCCAGCTATTGCCGCCAACGCTGGTGGCGTACTTTGTCCGGGCACCACCGGAACCGTGGAGGAAAAACTCCCCGGTGCGCTTGCGGTACAGGACCTCTTCAATGTAGTCAAAGTCGGTCGGCAGACCGTTTTCATAGCGGCCCACCTCCTTAGCGGATGTGGTGTCATAGACTTTGCCGTTGATAATCTTTTTCATCAAACTTCTACCTCCCACGCGCCGCCATCGCGCTGCTCGACAATGGCGACGATGGAGCGATAGCACTCGGCAGGATCATCTTCGCCGCCCTCCCAGGCGTCAGCGATAGGGTCGCCGCCGCGCTTGAGTTCCTCCAGCGTGGACATGACCAGGTCGCGGTGGTTGCTGCACAGGTAGTAGACGCAGGTCTCGCCGTCCAGGACTGCCAGAACCAGGAATCCTCCGTTGGTATCAAAGCGCTCGTAATTGTACTTCATGGTGTTACCTCCTAAATTAAGCGTACTTGGCGCACAGGGCGTTCAGGGTTTCGCGGCTGCCAGTCCAAGCCTTGTTGTTCTTGTCCCAGTCAAGGCCGAACTCACGCATCATCTGGCGGACGGGGAAAGTGTTGCCGGTGACAGTCAGCTTGTCCATGTCGATGTTGACCAGTACGGGGTGCATCAGAGTGCCGCCGACCTGCACGTTGCGGACGATACCGGTGAACTCGCGGGCGGCCTCCTTGGCCTCGGCCCACGCCTGGCGGAGCGCCCAGGAAAAACTCTTGGGGGTGGTCCACTTCTTGGCCATGCGGAAGAACTCCCAGGCCTTTTTCATGATCTCGGAAAGATTGAACTTTTTCATTTTGGTGACCTCCTGTGTGGTGTTCTTTGTTGTGCCTATATAATATCATAGAGTTACAACAAAGTCAATATAAATATGCGGTTTACGCAAAATATTTTTCTAGGGGCAAAACAGCCCAACCGGTCAATCGGTGGGGCTGTTGTTTTAAATTTTCACTTATTTTTTCCCTTACAACAATTATCATAGATTTACCTTAATTTCAGGATAATGATAAAATAAAAGAAAAATACAGAATTTCGTATTTGTATTTATAATAATTTACAGTAATTTTATAAAATATAGTAGTTCGAATCCTTCACCCGCTGCCAAATCCCCGACTGCAACAGCGGTCGGGGATTTTTTTAATTTTTCTTTGCCCGTACGGTCTGCAAAACCATGGTCCGAACGGGTCCCATGGCGGCGGCCTTGACAGAGCGCGGTTCCTGTTGTAACGTAGTTCTATCGGGCCCCAGGGTCCGGATTTTACAGGAAAGGAATCCTTTGGAATATGAGAGCATACGAACGACTGATCCGCTACGCCAAAATTTACACCACCTCTGACCCCAAGAGCGAGACGTTCCCCTCCACGGCCCGCCAGCTGGACCTGGCCAAGCTGCTGGTGGAGGAGCTGCACCAGTTGGGCGTCGCCGACGCCCGTGTGGATGAAAACGGCTACGTCTATGGTTCCATCCCCGCCACGCCCGGCTGTGAGAACAAGCCCGCCCTGGGTCTGATTGCCCATATGGATACGGCCCCCGATGCCCCCGGCGAGAACGTCAACCCCATTCTCCATGAGAACTACGACGGCAGCGACGTGGTCCTGGGCGGCGACACGGTGCTGACGGTGAAAAAATTCCCGTTCCTGGCCGATCTGAAAGGGGAGACCCTGATCACCGCCGACGGCACCACTCTGCTGGGCGCCGATGACAAGGCCGGCGTGGCCGAGATCATGACGGCGGTGGAGCGGATTCTGTCCGGCAATATGGCCCATGGCAAGGTGTGCATCGGCTTCACCCCCGACGAAGAGGTGGGCCAGGGCGCGGACCGCTTCGATATTCCCGCCTTTGGCGCGGACTATGCCTATACTGTGGACGGCGGCGACGTGGGCGGCATCGAATATGAGAACTTCAACGCCTCTTCCGCCGATGTGGAGATTCACGGCTTCTCGGTCCACCCCGGCGACAGCAAGGACAAGATGATCAACGCCCTCAATGTGGCCATGGAGTTCCACGCCGCATTGCCGGCCATGGAGCGTCCGGAGCACACGGAGGGCCGGGAGGGCTTCTACCATCTGTGCCACATGAACGGCAATATCAGCGAAGCCAAGCTGGAATACATCCTGCGGGACCACGACGCCGACAAGCAGCAGAACAAAAAGGACTATCTGCTGCTGGTGGCCAAGCGGCTCAATGACAAGTACGGCGAGGGCACCGTCACTGTGACGCTGGAGGACCAGTACCGGAACATGCTGGAGCAGATTCTGCCCCATTTCCATCTGGTGGAGACGGCCCAGGAGGCCATCCGCAGAACGGGCCTGGAGCCGGTGGCGGTTCCGGTCCGCGGCGGCACCGACGGCGCACGGCTCAGCTGGATGGGCCTGCCCTGTCCCAATCTGGGTACCGGCGGCTTCAATTACCACGGCACCGCCGAGTGCATTACTGTGGAGCGGATGGATAAGGCGACGGAGATTTTGCTCCATATCGTGGAGCTGTTCGCCGCAAAATAAAAGTTTTACTCGATTTTTTTCAAAAAATCGCGGGGTCCAGGGGCAGCGCCCCGGTCGCGCCGCGCACGGCGCGAAATACCCGCTGGCCGCAGCCAGCGAAACACCCGCCTGCCGCAGCGGGCGAAATCCCCAATCGTCCCAAAGCGCCATCCGCAGATGGCGCAATCCCCGCGGCAAAGCCGCAAGGCCGCCGTCCCCACCCCATAAAGGGTGGCGGACGGCGGCCTTTTTGATTGCAGAACGAAAAAAGCCCGGAGCCGATTGGCTCCGGGCTTTTTTGCATTGCAAAAAACTGATGTACCATTTTCTCGCCCCTGCGGGGCAACCGAAAATGATGTACAAAACTTCATGCGCGTTCCAGGTTTACTTTAATTGTGGTGCGCTGAAAGCGCATGAAGTTTTAAGGGGTTACTTCCAATTAGCCCTCGATGGTGCAGTACATGAAGTACTTGTAGCCCAGGGGGTTGGAGTAGAAGCCCTTGACACTGCTGTCCAGCATGTAAATGTCGGTGTAGAAGTACAGGGGCACGATGCAGCCGGTCTCCATCAGCATGTCTTCGGCCAGGTGCATCATCTCGTAGCGGACCTCGTTGTCCGTGCAGGACTTGATGTTGGAGATCAGCACGTCGTAGGTCTCAGCCCAGGTGGCGTTCTCGGCCTTGTAGTCGATGCCGTAGGGGGTCAGGTCCAGGCTGTAGCCGGCCACAGAGGCATGGTCGCCCTTGCCGTACTGGACGTCGTTGTTGCCGGAACCGGAGGTCCACATATCCAGGAAGGAGATGGGATCGTTGTAGTCAGCCAGCCAGCCGTTACGGGCGATGGAGTAACCGCCGTCCTTACGGGTGTTCAGGAAGGTGTTCCACTCCTGGTTCTCCAGGTTCAGGGTGATGCCCACGCCGGACAGAGCGCTGGCCAGATACTCACCGATGGCCTTGTGGCTGTCGCCGGTGTTGTACAGGTAGGTCAGAGCGGGGAAGTTGGTGAACTGCTGGGTGGACTCGTCGAAGTCATAGTACTTCTTCAGCGTCTCGATGGCGCTGGCGAAGTTGGACTCGTAAGCCTCGGGGGACACGTCGTAGTAGCCGGGATAGTCGTTGCCGCCGGCGGTCTCATAGAACTCGGTGCCGTCGGGGTTGGTAACGCCCATGGCAACGAAGGAGGAAGCAGGCTTCTGGCCGCCCTGTGCCACGCTCTCCACAATGTAGTTGCGGTCGAACAGCAGGGAAATGGCGTTGCGGATCTCAGCCTTGGCATTCTCAGCCTCAGCGCCGGTCAGACCGGAACCCTCGGGCAGAATGTCCTCGTTGATGTTCCAGCAGACATAGTAGGTGCCCAGCTGGCCGGTGACGAAGTACTCGTCGGGATAGGTGGCCTGCAGGTTGGCGATTTCGTTGGTGGGCACATCGTCGATGAGCTGCCAGCTGCCGTTCTCGAAGTTGGTCAGCATGTTGTTGTTGTCATCGGACAGGTAGAAGTCGATCTGGGGCATGGTGATCAGATCGGCGTCCACATAGTGCTCGTTCTTGGTCAGGGTGATGACGCTGTTGTGCTCCCAGCCGGTCAGCGTGTAGGGACCGTTGGAAACATAGGTGGAGGGGTCGGTAGCCCAGGCTTCGTTGGCGACCACGTCCTCACGGACCGGGTAGTAGGTGGGGAAAGCCAGCAGCTCATTCCAGTAGGAAACAGCATTGGCCAGGGTGACGACGATGGTCTTCTCGTCGGGAGCCTGGACGTTCAGCTTGGCGTCGGGGTTGACGAAGTTGCCGTCGGCGTCGGTCTCCCAGATTTCGTCGTAGCCGTCCACGACCTCGAACATGTAGCCGTAGTCGGCGGCCAGGTCCACAGAAGCGGCGCGGTTCCAGGCAAAGACAAAGTCATCGGCGGTGACGGGTTCGCCGTCGGACCAGGTCAGGCCGTCGCGCAGGGTGTAGGTGTAGGTGACGGTGCCGTCTTCGTTGGGAACGCCTTCCACCAGCTCTTCGGCGGCGTCGGCAACGATCTGCAGGGTGCCGTCCTCGGCCTGCTCCCAGGTGGCCAGACCGGAGAACAGGTGCACCACCATGGTAGCGCCGTCAACGGTGGAGTTCAGAGCGGGATCGATGGTGTCGGGCTCAGAGGCCAGGCAGACGGACAGGACACTGCCGTCGGCGGTGGTGGCGGTGCTGCCGTTGTTCTCCGTGGTGGCGGAGCCGTTGTCGGCAGTATCGCCGGTGGTGTCCTTGCTGCCGCAGGCAAACATGGACACGGACATGGTCAGCGCAAGGACCAATGCCACAAACTTTTTCATTTTTGGTACTTCCTTTCCAAAAAGATATCCAATATGCACAGAGTGCACATATTGACGGGAGGGGGATTACGCCTAGTCCATATGGTGGCAGGCAACAAAGTGTCCGCTGGACACCTCGCGGAATTCCGGCATAGACTCGGCGCACAGCTTGGTGGCGTGGGGGCAGCGGGTCCGGAAGGGACAGCCGGAGGGGGCGTTGAGGGGGCTGGGAATGTCGCCGGTCAGCATAATGCGCTGGTTGGCCCGGGCGATCTTGGGATCGGGCACCGGCACCGCCGACAGCAGGGACTTGGAGTAGGGATGCAGGGGATGGTTGTAAATCTCCTCGGCATCGGCCAGCTCCACCATCTTGCCCAGGTACATGACGGCGATGCGGTCACTGATGTGACGCACCACCAGCAGGTCGTGGGCGATGAACAGGTACGTCAGACCCAGCTTCTCCTGGAGCTCGTCGAACATGTTGATGACCTGGGCCTGAATGGACACGTCCAGGGCGGAAACGGGCTCGTCGCAGACGATGAAATCGGGGTTCACGGCCAAGGCACGGGCGATGCCGATACGCTGGCGCTGGCCGCCTGAGAACTCGTGGGCATACCGGGAGGCGTGCTCACTGTTGAGGCCCACGTGGCCCATGAGCTCCAGAATCCGCTCCCGGCGCTCCTCCTTGGAGGAGTAGAGCTTGTGGACGTCCAGGGGCTCGCCGATGATATCGGAGACGGTCATACGGGGATTCAGGGAGGAGTAGGGGTCCTGGAACACCATGGTGGCCTTCTTGCGGAACTCGTTGATGTCCTCCTTGGTGGCAATGCGCTTGCCGTTGTACCACACCTCGCCGGAGGTGGGCTTGTAGAGGTGCAGGATGGTGCGTCCCACGGTGGTCTTGCCGCAGCCGGACTCGCCCACCAGACCCAGGGTTTCACCCTTGCGGATGGAGAAGGAGACGCCGTCCACCGCCTTCAGCGGCTTGGACTTGAACAGTCCCATATTGATATTGAAGTGCTGCTTCAAGTCCTTGACTTCCAGCAGCGGCTGATTCATCAGATCACTCATTGGGCGTCACTCCCTTCGTTGGTGTTGTCCAGCGACAGCTCGCCGGATTCCAGGCCCAGCTTGACGTTCATCCAGCAGGCGGCCTGGTGCATGTCGTTGATCTGCATACGCTGGCAGCGCTCCCGCAGGCAAATCTTCATGGCTGCGTCGCAGCGGGGGGCAAAGGGGCAGCCCGCGGGCATGTTCAGCAGATCGATGGGGGTGCCGGTGATGGGCCGCAGCTTCTGGCCCGCCGTCTCCGCCGAGGGGATGGACCGCATGAGGCCCTTGGTGTACTCGTGACGGGGATTGTAGAAAATCTCGTCGGCGGTGCCCTGCTCGCAGATGGAACCGGCGTACATGACGATGACCTCGTCGCACATCTGGGCCACAACGCCCAGGTCGTGAGTAATCATAATGATGGCCATGCCCAATTCCTTTTGCAGCTGCTGCATCAGCTCCAGAATCTGAGCCTGAATGGTCACGTCCAGGGCCGTGGTGGGCTCGTCGGCAATCAGAATGTCGGGCTCACAGGCCAGGGCCATGGCAATCATAATACGCTGGCGCATACCGCCGGAGAACTCGAAGGGATACTGCTTCATGCGCTTTTCCGGCTCGTTGATGTTGACCAGCCGCAGCATTTCAATGGCCCGTTCCTTGGCCTGCTGCTTGTTGCGGTTGGTGTGCAGGAGGATGGCCTCCATGAGCTGGTGGCCGATGGTGTAGGTGGGGTTCAGGGAGGTCATGGGGTCCTGGAAGATGATGGACACCTTGTTGCCGCGGACCGTCTTCATCACCTTTTCACCGGCGCCCACCAGCTCCTGGCCGTCCAGCTTAATGGAGCCGCCGACGATTTTGCCGGTGGAGGCCAGAATCTGCATGATGGAGTAGGCGGTGACGGACTTGCCGGAACCGGATTCGCCCACGATGCCCAGAACCTTGCCGTGGTCCAGATTGAAAGACACGCCGTTGACGGCCTTTACTTCACCGGCGTCGGTGAAAAAGGAGGTATGGAGGTCTTTTACTTCAAGCAATGCCATAGTGGTTCATACGCTCCTTTCTCAGCTGTTGAGCTTGGGATCAAAGGCATCGCGCAGACCGTCGCCGAAGAGGTTCAGGGACAGCACGATGAGAGAGATCACAATAGCGGGGAAGATCAAACGGTAGGGGTACGAGCTGAGACCGTTGAGGGCCTCGGAGGCCAGAGAGCCCAGGGAGGGCATGGGGGCGTTGACGCCCAGGCCCAGGAAGGACAGATAGCTCTCGGTAAAGATGGCGCTGGGGATTTGCAGGGCCGTGGAAATGATGATAACGCTGATGCAGTTGGGAATCAGGTGCTTGGTGATGACCCACTTGCCGCGGGCGCCGGTGGCCTGAGCGGCCAGGACGTACTCCTGCTCGCGGAGGGACAGAATCTGACCGCGAATCAGACGGGCCATGGAGACCCAGTACAGCAGGCCGAAGACGATAAACAGGCTGATCATGTTGGTGCCCAACTGGGCCAGCACTGTGCCTTCCAGCTTCGACTCCAGCGCCTGTTTCAATACCGTTGCCAACAGAATGATCATCAGCATATCCGGCAGAGAGTAGATGATATCGACGATACGCATGATGACCAGGTCCACCTTGCCGCCGCAGTAGCCGGCGATGGAGCCGATGGTCATGCCGATGACAAGCACGATGATGCTGGCAAAGAAGCCGACGGCCAGGGAGACGCGGGCGCCGTAGATGACACGGATAAAGTAGTCGCGTCCGGCGGCGTCGGTACCGAAGATGTGGGGGAAGACGGACTCGCCGGCTTCGATCATCTTCTGTTCTGTGGCGCCGTACTCAAAGGGCGCCAGATTGTTATAGGAAGCGTCCACGGGCTTGCCGGGAACCACGCCCAACGCCTGATCGTAGGAGTAGGGCCAGAACATGGGCAGGAAGATGGACATGAGGGCGATAATTACAATAATGAAGAAGCAGACCGTGGCGACCTTGTTCTTCAGCAGACGCTTGACGCCGTCCTGGAAGAACGTGGACGAGGGACGCATCTGCACCATGTATTCTTTTTCGGCCTCGGTGGCAGGGATGAAATCATCCATTTTAACGTGGAGGCTCGGAAATTTTTTCTTATCCATAATTAAAACTGTCAGCCTCCTGGTTATTCCAAATTGATACGGGGATCGACGACTTTATAAAGAATGTCGGTGATCAGGTTCATTACGACGATGAGGGTGGCCAGCACGATGGTGGTGCCCATGACCAGGGGGTAATCGCGGTTGGTAATGCTGTTGACGAAGTCACGGCCGATGCCGGGCACGGCGAAGATTTTCTCCACCACCAGGGAGCCGGTGACGATGTAGGCCAGCATGGGGCCCAGATAGGTCAGCACGGGAATCAGGGAGTTTTTCAGCGCATGGCCGAAGATGATGCGGTAACCGGCCACGCCCTTGGCCCGGGCGGTGCGGATGTAGTCCTGACCCAGCACGTCCAGCATGGAGGAACGGGTCAAACGGGTGATGTAAGCGGCAGGGTAGAGGGCCAGCGTGATGACCGGCAGAATCAGACCCGACGCCGTGGTACCGTTGGCCGGAAGGATGGCCAGCTTGACGGCAAAGAGCGTCAGCAGCAGCGAACCCATAATAAAGGAGGGCATGGAGACGAAAGCCGTGGTGATGACCATGATAACCTTGTCGATGATCTTGTTGCGGCGCAGGGCGGCAACGGAACCCAGGACGATGCCCACCACGGCGGCACAGGCAGCGGCGATGACGCCCAGCTTGGCCGAGACCTTGAGGCCGGTGCTGATGATGTCAATGACATCACGGCCGCGCTGTTTCAGAGAGGGGCCGAACTCCAAATGCAGAACGTCTTTCAGATAGGTGATGTACTGCTCAAACACCGGCTTGTCCAGGCCGTATTTGGCTTCCATGGCCGCCTGGGCAGCGGGGGTGACGGCTTTCTCGCTGAGGAACGGGCCGCCGGGGATGATGCGCGTGACAAAGAACGTCACGGTGATCACCACCCATACGGTCAAAATCGCCAGCAGAATTCGTTTGAGGATGTACATCAGGGTTTTTGAATTCACAGGGGGTTCACCTCATTTCAAGTTTGTGGAGAAAGCCGCTTTTTTGCAACAAAAAGTCATGCAAGGGTGACCCTTGCATGATACAGGCTCCCATCCGAATGCTATCTCAAACCCAAGATACTTTACTAGATTATTCAGACATCTGCGTAAAAAAGCAAGTAAAAATCCTTTCTTTTTTCAAAAAACCGCCAATATGCGATCAAATAATGCGATTTTTAGATTTAGCGAGAAAAAGTACCAAAGAATTGTCCGTGACGGACGGATGGGGAGAGCTTGCAAAACGGAATAATTATCCGCAACAGAATGAGGAAAGAATCTGTCGCTCCAACGGAGACAAATGGTTGTATGCAGTGTAAAAGATTTGTCAACAAAAAATTCTGCAAACGAAAAACACGGCGGTTTTGTAATGTAGCATGGAACATGACAACAGAAACACGATGGACTGGGAGAAAACGGTGTCCGCCTGACAAAGACGATTTTGGTGAACGGTAATTGAAATGCCAACTTTTTTCCATAAAACCGGCAGGGAAGTCCGGCGGGTCCGCCGGGAAAATTCCCAACGTCCGGGGCCGTTGCCCCTGGGAAAAGTCCAACAAAAACCAAGAAAACAGCAGGAGCCATCGGGGCTGCCGGAAGGAAGTTTACCGCCGATTTGGAACCTGCGGCAGCTTCGGAGGGCAAAAAACAGGCAAATCATACAATGTGTAGGAGGATTTCTCGTTGGGCATCCCGCGGCGGACAGTGGAAATCCTGGAAAAGCCGACGAAGTTCCAAAAAGAAACGGACGCCATTTTGTGGAAAGTGATGAAAAACAAAACTGGTGCAACCGTATGGTTGAACCCGCCGGAAGCGATGCCCACGGGACGAAAACGACAGATGGACGGACGGGACCGGCGGGGAGAATTTTCCTGCTGTTTTTGGGCGTCCGCTGGAAAGTTGGCCGGAAAACAGAACGGTTTTCCGGAGAAAAACCGGGAGAAACCGGACGGAACAACGGGAAATCCCACAGGCCGTTCCCAAAGGGGTCACGGCGGGAGTATGGGAAAATCTGCAAGAGAAATTGTACAAAAAAATAAGAGACCGCCGCCGACGGCCCGGCCCAGGGAGCAGGGGCCGGACCGTTGGCGGCGGACCGGGGAGCAGGAGGGAATTTCCGGCAATATGAACCAATTTCTATTTTCTGCCCGCCAATGGTAAAAAACATCTTGCAAGTGGAAAAAGAATTGTGTATTATCAATTTGGACAGAAAAACTCAACTTTTAATCCGTAAAAAGTTATCGAAACATTTGTAGCGAGTTCTTTGTCACACGTTGGAAACAGGGAGGGGGCAGGGGTGGCAGCCCCGGAGATGCTGCCGGTTGCAAGGGTCCCGCCGGAGGGGGAAATCACCGTTCTACCCGGCGGAACGGGACAAAAACCAGTAAAAAGTTGAAAATTCCTGAAAGACAAATTGTATGAGGATTTGCACCGCCTTTTGGGGTGGTATTGGGGCGAACGGACGCCACATCAAAAAAGAGGAGTGAGTGATTTTGAAGAGAAGGGCGAAGGGTATCTTTGTTGCCGCCAATAAAAACACGGCCAACTGTACGCCCGTGGAACTGAAGGTCCCGCCGCGGGTCCGGCTGCCGCTGGCGCTGCTGGGTACCAATTCCAGCTCGTTCACGGTGAAAAAGGGCGACACGGTGACCGTGGGCCAGCCCATTTCCACCTATGGCAGCGGCATCGGCGTGCCGCTCCATGCCACGGTGTCCGGCACCGTGGAGGGCATTGAAAAGCTGCGTCTGGCCACGGGCTATGTGGTGGACTCCCTGGTGATCGCCTCCGACGGCAAACAGACCGTCTGGGAAGGCGTCAAGCCGCCGGAGGTTCCCGATGCGCCGTCGTTCCTGGAAGCCATCCGCAACAGCGGCCTGGTGGGTCTGGGCGGCGCGGGCTTCCCCACCTGGGTCAAGCTCAACGCGTCGGTGGACCGTCTGATCATCAACGGTTCCGAGTGCGAGCCCTACTGCACCGCCGACCATGTGACCATGCGGGACTACGCCGCCGATCTGGCCGAGGGCATCGCCATCGTCCAGTCCCGGCTGGCCATTGAAAAGACCATCATCGGCGTCAAACATCCGCCCCAGGCGCTGCTGGACGCCTTCTCCCAGATTCCCAATGTGGAGATTCAACAGCTGCGGGAGTTCTACCCCGTGGGCGCGGAAAAAATGCTGATTCTGGAGACCACAGGCCGTATCGTCCCCGGCGGCAAGCTGCCCAAGGACGTGGGCTGCATGGTCCTCAATGTCAACACCGCCGTGTTTATCGCCCGGTACTTACGGACCGGTATGCCCCTGGTGCAGAAGCTGGTCACCGTGGACGGCTCCGCCGTCCGGACGCCGGGACTGGTCATCGCTCCCATCGGCACGCCGGTGGAGGCATTGTTCCAGGCTGTGGGCGGCTTCGTCCAGGAACCGGCCAAAATCATCTCCGGCGGCCCCATGATGGGCACGGCCCTGCCGGACCTGGAGTTCCCCCTGCTGTGGAACTGCGGCAGCCTGCTGGCCCTGGGCGCCAAAGAGGCCGTCAAGCCCGATTCCACCGCCTGCATCCGCTGCGGCCGCTGTGCCCAGCACTGTCCCATGAACCTCATGGCCTTTGAGATGACCGAGGCATTCGCCCGCAAGGACGTGGACCGGCTGCGCCAGATCGGCGCCAGCCTGTGCATGGAATGCGGCTGCTGCGCCTACGTCTGTCCCGCTCATCGGGATTTGGTCACCAGCCATAAGCTCATGAAACGGTTCCTGGCCACACAGCCCAAGAAGGAGGAGGCGAAATCATGCTGAAACTCATGGTCGTATCGTCCGCACCCCATATCTGGGGCAAGGACAGCACCCATACCATCATGCGCGATGTGCTCATCGCCCTGGTGCCCGCCCTGCTGGCCTCCATCTGGATTTTCGGCATCCGGACGCTGGCCGTCACCATCGTCTGCGTGGGCGTGGCCATGCTGGCTGAGGACCTGTTTGAACGGGTCACGGGCCGTCCCAATACCATCAACGATCTGTCCGCCGCCGTCACCGGCACCCTGCTGGCCTTCTGCCTGCCCTGGGATATTCCCTATTGGGTGGCGGGCCTGGGCAGCGTCATCGCCATTGTGGTGGTGAAGCAGCTCTTCGGCGGCATCGGTCAGAACTTCGCCAACCCCGCCATCACCGCCCGCGTCATCCTGCTGCTCTGCGGCTTCGGCGGGGCCATGACCACCTTTACGGTGGACGGCGTCACGGCGGCTACCCCCCTGGCCGACGGCGCGGTGTATCCCGGCCTGTCCGCCATGCTCCTGGGCACCCGCGGCGGCAGCCTGGGTGAGACCTGCACCATTGCGCTGCTCCTGGGCGGCGCGTACCTGCTGTACCGCCGGGTCATCACCTGGCACATCCCCGTGACCTACCTGGGCACAGTCTTTGTGGTGTCCCTGCTGGCCGGTCAGAATCTGGGGGTGCAGATGTTCGGCGGCGGCCTGATGCTGGGCGCGTTCTTCATGGCCACCGATTACACCACGTCTCCCATGACCGACAAGGGCAAGCTGATCTACGGCGTGGGCTGCGGCCTGCTGACCATGATGATCCGCCTGTGGGGCTCCGTCCCCGAGGGCGTCAGCTACGCCATTCTGCTGATGAACATTCTCACGCCCCACATCGACCGTGTGGTGCGCATGAAGCCCCTGGGAGGTGCGTGATATGACGGCAACAAAAAAGAGTTCCCTGGTGGCTCCCGTGGTGGTGCTGACCGTCATCGCCTTTGCCATCGCCGCCATTCTGGCCTTTGTCAACGATCTGACGGCCCCCGTCATCCAGGCCCAGGAGGAGGCCGCCGCCCAGGCGGCATTGCTGGAGGTCATGCCCGACGGCACCGACTTTACCGATGTCACCGGCCTGGAGCTGCCGGAAAACGTGGTCAAGATTCAGCAGGCCGGCAACGGCGCCGGTTACGTCTTCACCACCTACGGCAAGGGTTTCGGCGGAAACATTCAGGTCATGGTGGGCATTGACCCGGAGGGCGCCATCACCGGCACCAAGGTTCTGACCCACGGCGAGAGCGCCGGTATCAGTGACCCGGTGGTGGGCGACGGCTCCGAATTCCAGCAGCAGCTGCCCGGCGTCACGGACGTTTCGGAGATCGAAGCCGTCAGCGGCGCTACCAAGTCCTCCAACGGCATGATCGCCGCCATCGAAGCGGCCTTTGACGCCCTGGCCCTGGTGAACGCAGAATAAGGAGGCGGAGAAATGAAGAAAGAATGTCAAAAACAGTCCGGCCTCGATATTTTGCTTCGGGGCATTATCAAGGAGAATCCCGTGTTGGTCCTGGTCCTGGGCACCTGCCCGTCCATGGCCACCTCTACATCCGTCAGCACCGCCGTGGGCATGGGCCTGGCGGCCACCATGGTGCTGCTGTGCTCCAATATGCTGATCTCCCTGCTGCGGAAGGTGATTCCCGACACGGTGCGCATTCCCTGCTATATCGTCGTCATCGCCGGTTTCGTCACCGTGGTGCAGATGCTGGTCCAGGCGTACTTTAAAGACTTGTACGACTCTTTGGGCGTGTTCCTGCCGCTGATCGTCGTCAACTGCATCATTCTGGGCCGCGCCGAAATGTTTGCCAGTAAAAACGGCGTCTTCCACTCGGCCCTGGACGGCCTGGGCATGGGCCTGGGCTTCACCCTGACCCTGACGGTCATGGGCACCATCCGTGAAGTCCTGGGCTCCGGCTCCTTTGCGGGCCACGAGCTGCCCTTCTTCTCCGAGTATAATATCCCCATCCTCAGCCAGAGCCCCGGCGGCTTCTTCGTCTTCGGCTGCCTGATTGCTTTGGTTGCCAAGTTGACCCATGGCCGCGTCAAGCACGAGGCCACCGGCTGCGGCGCTTGCCCCCACCGGACAGTCTGCGGCAAACTGGGAAAGGAGGCATGATGTATGGACTTCAAGAATCTGCTCTTTATCATGCTCAGCGCCGTTTTTGTCAATAACTATGTGCTGCAGCGGTTCCTGGGTATCTGCCCCTTCCTGGGCGTGTCCAAAAAGCTGGACCAGGCCGCCGGTATGTCCATCGCCGTCATCTTCGTCATGCTGCTGGCTACCGCCGTCACCTGGCCCATCCAGACGTACTTGCTGGACCCCAATAACCTGGGCTATCTCCAGACCATCGTCTTTATCCTGGTCATTGCCGCCCTGGTGCAGCTGGTGGAAATCGTCCTCAAGCGCTACATCCCCGCCCTGCACCGTTCCCTGGGCATCTACCTGCCGCTGATCACCACCAACTGCGCCATCCTGGGCGTAACGGTGCTGAACATTCAGGAAAAGTACAACTTTGCCGAGGCCATGTTCAACTCCTTCGGCTCCGGCCTGGGCTTCTTCCTGGCCATGGTGCTGTTCTCCGGCATCCGCATCCGTACCGAGCACTGCGACGCGCCCAAGTCCTTCAAGGGCCTGCCCATTACGCTGGTGTCGGCGGCCATTCTGGCGGCGGCATTCCAGGGCTTCGGCGGCGTTATCAACAGCCTGTTCGGCCGATAAGGAGGGGGAACGGATTATGATGAACATCATTTTGACCGCCGCCGTGGCGGTGGCCGTCATCGGTCTCGTCTGCGGCGTCATCCTGGCCGTGGCCTCCAAGGTCATGGCCGTGGAGGAAGACCCCCGGTTCCCGGCCATCCGTGCCGCCCTGCCCGGCGCCAACTGCGGCGCTTGTGGCTACGCGGGCTGCGACGGCTATGCCCAGGCATTGGCCTCCGGCAAGGAGACCCGCCCCAATATCTGCGTCCCCGGCGGCGCGTCCTGTGCCGCGGAAATCGCTTCGGTGCTGGGCATCGAGGCCGGTGAGGTGGAAAAGCGCGTGGCTGTTGTCTGCTGCGCCGGTGACTGCACCAAAACCGACGTCCGCATGAATTACCAGGGCGTCAAGAGCTGCGCCGCAGCGCGGCTGCTGTTCGGTGGACCGGACGCCTGTGCCTTCGGCTGTCTCGGCAACGGCGATTGCATGGCCGTCTGTCCCAACAACGCCATCCGCATCGAAAAGGGTGTGGCTGTGGTGGACCGGGACCTGTGTACCGGCTGCGGTCTCTGCGCCCACGTCTGCCCCAACCGCGTCATTGGTATTTTCTCGGCCAAACAGCAGGTGATCAACGTCTGCTCCAACCTGGAGCGCGGCAAGGCCGTGGTGGATGTCTGCAAGGCCGGCTGCATCGGCTGCACCAAGTGCAGCAAGGTCTGCCCCAACAACGCCATCAAGATGGACAATGCCCTGGCCCGCGTGAATCCCGTGCGGTGTACGGCCTGCGGCAAGTGCGTGGAAGCCTGCCCCACAGGCAGCGTCAAGTTTGTCTTTGGCGGTCCCAGACCGCAGCCGGAACCGGAGGAAACCCCGGTGGAGGAAGCTGTCTGACCGTCCTATACAGAAAAAAAGCAGCATGGTTGACCATGCTGCTTTTTTTATATGTAGCAATCCGAGGGAAAGGGGGATCAGATGGTTTTCTTAAAGGAGGTTTCCTCAAAAGAACCGATGGCGCCGCAGACCTCGCAGACGTCGGGGCGATGCTCGAAGGTAGCACCGCAGAACTGACAGCGGTAGCCCTGGACCGTGACGGTCTTGGGAGCGGCGACGGGGGCGCTGGCGGTTTCAGCGGCTGCGCCGGCTTCCTGCAGCTGCACCAGAGCCTGCATAAAGCGCATTTCATGGTCCTTTTCGATCTTGGCGATATTTTCAAAGAGAAGGGCAATGTCCTCAAAGCCCTCCTGACGGGCCTGGGCGGCAAAATCGGGATACATGCTGCTCCACTCGCCATACTCACCGGCGGCGGCGGCCTGGAGATTCTCAGTGGTATTGCCGATGCCCATCAGCTTCTGATAGAGCAGCTTACCGTGCATGGCTTCGTTGGTGGAGAGGCTGTCGAAAAGGGCAGCGATTTCCGGGTGATTCTCCTGCTTGGCGCGCTGGGCAAAAAAGGTGTACTTGTTACGGGCCATGGACTCGCCCTGGAAGGCGGCCAGCAGATTTTTTTCGGTCTGTGTTCCCTTAATGCTCATTGTCATTGCCTCCTTGCAATAATAAGTATTGTTATTGATATTATATACCAGTATTCCAAGATGTCAAGTAGGTAAACTGGGGAATTTTTCTTATATTTTTCTTGCGAATCCCATAAAAAAATAAGCTCCCGGTCCCAACAGGGGCCGGGGGCACAGTGGGAAAAAGACAGGCCGGATTTAGTCCGGCTTTTCAAGAATGACAAACGATACCAGTGTTTCCTTGTGGAGATAGTGCTCCAACTTGGGGTCCACCTCCACCGTCTGGGTGTTCATCTGCGAGATGACCCAACCTTCTTCCAGCAGCTTGTTAAGATGCACCAGATACGGATTGCGGTTGACATCGGTTTGTTCTGTTACGTCGCGGCTGTTGCTGATGTAGACTACTTTTTGCATGGAACCCCTCCAGTTTCCGGTGATTTGGGAATAAAGTGTTGTGGTATGGCAGGCCGATGCCGTCAGACCTGATGCTTTTTCGCTGTATTCAGTGAAGAGATTAAAATCCTTTTCAGCTCGGTGCATCGTTCCAGAGTGGAACTGTCATCATAAAAGCCGCTTTCAATGAGCAGCTCCAACCAGTATTCGCTCTCTGCACATTCTTTTAAGGCAATTTGCAGTTTTGCAATGAAATCGGCGCGGCCATGGGCATAGAATGCCTCCCGTACATTGGCGCCGATACTGGTTCCGGAGCGGATGAGCTGATTGGTGAGAATACATTCCCGTTTTGAGTGCTTGATTTCGTTGCAAACTTTGATAATTTCTAAGGCAAATGCTTTGGATTTTTCTTGAAGCGGACTGGGCATGGTTGTCACCTCAAATATAAAAATCCGTGCCGCTCCTGCGGCACACCACACTTATTCACTTTTCACTATTACTTCTTCACTCCAAAAATCCCGGGCAGGCAGTAGAAGCCAGTGAAAAGTGAAGAGTGAATAGTGAATAAGTAAAAATCCCGAACGCATTTGCATTCGGGATTTTTGGTGCCGCTGACCGGGATCGAACCGGTACGGTGTTGCCACCGAGGGATTTTAAGTCCCTTGCGTCTGCCTGTTTCGCCACAGCGGCGTGAACATATCATACCATTTACCATAATGAATTGTCAAGAAAAATCCGACAAACGGTGAAATACCACCCATATTTTTTGAGAGAAACCAGTCGAAGATTGACAGGGCACAGCCAGGGTATTATGATAATGTATAATACCCTGGCAGAACCGCCGGACTGGGAAAGCCATGCGCGGCATCCGCACAGTACCGCGGGATTCCAGGCAAAAAGGAGGAGCAATCGTGGAACGATTTTGCACATACTGCGGCAAACCGCTGCCGGAGGACGGCGTATGCGGCTGCCAGCCGGACACAGAGGAGACAACGTCGCTGGATACGCCGCGGGAGAGCGCACCGGTGGCAGAGCCGCAGGCTGCGGAGGAGACTGCGGCCCAGGAGACCTGCACCCAAACGGACATGGCCCAAGACCTGCCCATGTTTCAGCCGGCTCCGGCCAGCGAGAATCTCTATTGGAAAAAATTAAAAGAGCCCATGGGACGCCTGAAATCGTTTCTGCTGGACTACTGGCGTGACCCCATCAAGGCGACCACCGGCGTGCTCAAGGCACGGGACTCGGCGCTGGCTGTGACCATGATGGTGCTTCATGTGGTCCTGGCCGGGCTGGTGCTGTTTGTTGCCAGCAGCAAACTGTTACATACCATTGTGGAATCGGCTGCCGGTGCGTCCGGCGGACGGACAGACATCTATGTGCCGCTGTTCACCACCTGGATGGTGGGGGCACGGATTGCCATTATTGCGCTGGCCCTGTCCGTTCTGGCGGTCTTCGTGCAAATCAAGCTGACACGGGTCAATGCCGGATTTTATTATGTCCTGTTGGCGGTGGGTGTGAATACGGTATTCAGCAGCGCCGCTCTGCTCCTGGCGTTGTTGCTCATTCTCTTTGGATGGTGGATGGGCGCGACCCTGGCACTGGTCCTTGGCGCGGTGTTCTGGTGCGGTTTGATGACGCTGCTGCTGGTGAAAATCTTCGGTTTGCCCATGACCGGCTCCCATCTGACCATGGCGGCGGTGCTGATGACGGTGGTAATCTCCATGACCGTCTGCACCGGCGGCAAACTGTGCGAACAGGCGACCGCGGGCATGTATGTGGCGGGCCAATCCCTGGAAGACAGGCTGGACGACTGGACGGATTCCTTCGGCAGTCTCAATGATCTGTTTTGAAATATTGGAATAAAAAATCGTGGATGCCGCGGCATCCACGATTTTTTGCGCTTATTTGGCGTAGTAATTGATGAGGCAGCCGGAGAGGATGATATCCCGATCCTCCGCCGTCAGGCGTTCCAGCTTCAAAGGAATGGTGCTGGAGATGCCGTTCTGAATCAACGTGGCGTCTATGGACTCCGCGCCGGATTCCAGGGCGGCCTTGATGCCGGGGATGTACAGCTTGTCGCCGGGCTGAATGTTATACTGGGCAATGTCCGTCACGGTGAACGGCACCATGCCCCAGTTGATGACATTGGAGCGATACCGCTTGGTGGCGAAGTCCTCGCACAGGTTGGCGCAGCCGCCCAGAACCCGCTGGCAGGAGGCCGCCTGCTCCCGGGCGGAACCGTCGCCGGGCCGGATGGACATGACCACGCTGCCCAGGCCCGTGGTTTTGGCGTCGTGACCGTCCAGAGCGGCGGCGACTTCAGGGGCATCGGGGTTCTCCCGCCGCAGCTGCTCCACGGCCAGCACGGCTTTGGCACGGCCCACATACTGGGGGTCCTTGCGGCTCAGGGCGAACTCCGACAGCTTGAGGGGATTGGAACGGTAGGAAGAGGTTTCACCGGAGGGAATCAGCTCGTCGGTGGTGGTGACGGGATCATAGATGGCCGACGCCACGGTGAGATAGAGGTTCTCCGGCATGGGAATCTGGCTGGGCCAGTCGGCAATGTTGGGGCCGAAGACCAGTTCGGCGTCCTTCTGGGGATGGCCCACGCCGTGGTAAACGCGGCGGTAGGCGGAATCGTCAAAGTGGTATTCCACAAAGGACTCGTCCGGCTCCAGACCCAAATCCATGGCGGAGGTGATGGCGCCGCCGTTGAGGGAGGAAGCGGCAATGGAACGGGCGTCCATCAGTGCCACATAGGACACCTGGCCGTCGCCGGGCTTGGAGCCCTCCCGGTTGGGGAAGTTGCGGGTGGAATGGCGGATGGAGAACGCGCCGTTGGCGGGCACGTCGCCTGCACCGAAGCAGGGACCGCAGAAAGCCGACCGGACGGAGACGCCGGAGGCCATGAGCTTGGCCAGATCGCCGGTGCGGGCCAGCTCCATCATGACGGGCTGGCTGGCCGGGTAGGCGCTGAGCCAATAGGCGTCGGAACCGATGGGAGTACCATTGAGAATCTGGGCCGCTTTCCGCAGATTCTGGTAGGTGCCGCCGGAACATCCGGCAATGACGCCCTGATCGGCATAGAATTTGCCGTTGCGAATCTTCCGCAGCAGGCTTTCGGGCTTGGTTTTCAGCTCCAGCTTCAGCATGGTGTCCTCGTCCACCTTGTGGAGAATGTCCTCCAGGTTGGCGTTGAACTCCCGGATGGTGAAGGCGTTGGAGGGATGGAACGGCAGGGCAATCATAGGCTCCACTTTGGAGAGGTCTACCTCGATGACGCAGTCATAGTATGCGCCGTCGGCAGGGGAGAGGGCCTTGTAGTCGCTGCCGCGGCCGTGGGCTTCCAGAGACTTTTTTACCGTCTCGTCGGTGCACCAGATGGAGCTGAGGCAGCTGGTCTCCGTAGTCATAACGTCGATGCCGCTGCGGTAGTCCATGGCCAGATTGGCCACACCGGGGCCGAAGAACTCCATGACGCCGTTTTTCACGGTACCCTGGGAGAACGTCGCGCCGATCAGGGCAATGGCCACGTCCTGGGGACCGACGCCGGGCCGGGGCGCGCCGGTGAGATAGATGGCAATGACACGGGGATAGGCAATGTCATAGGTCTTGTTCAGCAGCTGCTTGACCAGCTCCGGGCCGCCCTCGCCGATGGCCATGGTGCCGTAAGCGCCGTACCGGGTGTGGGAGTCGGAGCCGATGATCATTTTGCCGCCGCCGGCGTACATCTCCCGCATGTAGCTGTGAATGACCGACTGGTGGGCCGGGACAAACTCGCCGCCGTACTTCTTGGCGGCGCTGAGACCGAACACGTGGTCATCTTCATTGATGGTGCCGCCCACGGCACAGAGGCTGTTGTGGCAGTTGGTCAGCACATAGGGCAGGGGAAACTCGGTGAGACCCGAGGCACGGGCCGTCTGGATGATGCCCACATAGGTGATGTCGTGGGAAGCCATGGCGTCGAATTTGATTTTGAGGAAGTCCATGGACCCGGAGGTGTTGTGCTGGGACAGAACGCCATAGGCCATGGTGCCGGTCTTGCCGGTATCGGGACGCAGACCGGCGGCGATGCCGGCCTCTTCGGTCAGGAACTGGCCATTGCGGTAGAAATGGCCGCCGTTGTGGACGGTAATCATTGGAATGCGCTCCTTTACTACATTGTCGTATTGAATGATATGTGTATCATATCAGGAATTGCGGCCATTTGCAAGAAAAACCGTGACACCCTGCAAAATTGTCGTGGTTCGGAGGAGATACAGAATCAAAAATTACGCTTTTCCGGGATAACACCCAAAGGCAGCTCTCCCATCATTTGGCAAGAGTACTCGGCGAGAGATTTTGCTTCCAATGAAAGTATGAAAAGCGAAGGAATACTGGATGTATTTCGAGCGTTTCATACTGCACAGTGGGAGCAAAAGAGCCGCCGAGGAACGCAGACACAATGATGGGGAGTTGCCGATATAAAGATGCACCCGACAACATAAGACTGTTGCCGGGTGCTAGATAACTTCAATATTCAAATTGTTACTCCTATTCTCTTTGTGTACCTTATTTCTACTGTTTACGGAATGAAACGTAGTCGCGTAATCGATACCATCCGGTAAGGACCATTGCGGGAAAACACCGAACATCTATATCCAACAAACAACAAAGATGGAATCGGCTGTGATCCACTCGAGGTACAAAAGCGATGTGTGGATATTCGTACTTGATTGAGATTACAGTCTGACAGGCCAACTGCCCCAAATGGAATCCAGCAACTTCACATGGTGGTCAGCGACGGCAGCTCTTCGCGCTGGGAAACAAATTGTCTCGGGTACGTCTGATAAAGGGTGTTGTTCCATCGTTCACAAACCCATTGCCGATACACGGCCATCACGCCCGGTCAATTCTTCTTCATCGGTAATCCGACACACGGAACATACGGTGCGACCTACAAGATCAGGACTGCTGTGGCTGCGCTATTCCCAACTGCATGCCACCAAAAGGGATTGGGGTTGGACTGCGGCTGTTTAGTACATTGGACTCTCCTCCTTTTCTGGTTTGATGTGCTTGTTTGTTGTTTGTGCCTTCAGTATATCAGAAAAATCCTGCTTGTCAACGGGTGACAAGCAGGATCTCTGTTCTGTACAAAATGACGGGCATCAAATTGTTTAACTTGATGCCTTTGGTGAAAATGCTGTCATTGACTGTCGCAGGAGAACAAAAGTCCATAGGAGCCGTCCTGTTCCTCGTAGACTGCTTCCAGGTCCGCGTCCAGCAGGGCGCGGCAGGGGCCGGCGGCTTCGTAGCGGACACAGGTGCCGCAGGAGGAGCTGAGGGCACGGGGCACCGGCGTCATCCGGGCGGCAATATGGTGGTCCTGGAGGGTCTGACAGGTGAGCATGGCGCTCAGATGGGTGTGGAAGGTGGCGACGTACTGCATATCACTTGGTCAGCGTCAGGGCGAATTCTTCGTTGTCCTGCTCCTGCACGGAGACGCGGTAGCCCTGGTTCGAGGCGTAGCGGGTGATATTTTCCACGGCGCACTGGTTGTCCACCAGCACTTCCACCGTGGCGGGCGCGCCGTCCTTGACGGCCTTTTGCACCATGACCACGGGCATGGGACAGGCGAGACCTCTTGCATCGATCATTTCTGCTTTCCTCCTCTGTAGAGATTGGCGATGGAGATGACGGCCAGGACCACCAGGCCCAGGACCACGGCAATGCGTCCGGCGGGGGCCACGCCGCCAGCGGTGAAGACGCCGTCGGTCATGGCGTCGGCGTTGCCGGCCAGACCGAAGTTGTGGGCAAAGGCTGCGCCCACGATCATGCCCAGGATGGTCACGGCGCTGTCGCCGTTGCCCTCACCGGCCAGGATCAGCTGCCGCAGGGGGCAGCCGCCCAGGAGAATGGAGCCCCAGCCCGCCAGGGCCATGCCCAGAAAACTCCACACATAGTCGTGATGGGCCACGGGCTGCACAGCGTTAGCAGGGTTAAACTGGCCCAGAATCAGATTGCCGATCAGAACCGTTACAAAGATGGCCAGGAAGCCGGTCAGCAGGTGGAAATCCTTGAACAGCACCGTGTCGCGGATACCGCCGGCCATGCACAGGCGGCTGCGCTGGGCCAACGCGCCCACCACGAGACCGGCAATCAGGGCGATGGGAAGCGCGGCGTGCATGGAGCCGGGGCCGGTTTCAGAGAAGTAGAGAAACGCGGGCTTGATCAGCAGCAGCACCAGCAGGAAAATCATAATGGCTGGGAGGACGAAGCCCTCGGACTTTTTGACCTTGTAGGCACGGCCAAGAGAAAATCCTTTTTTCAGGAAGAGGACGCCCACCAGAATGCCGACGATGAAGCCCAGCAGGCCCGCAATGGCAGTCAAGTCGCCGCCGCCCAGCCGCAGGACCATCCGCAGGGGGCAGCCCAGGAAGGCCAGAGCGCCCACCATGACAAACGCGCCGATGACGAACCGCAGGGCGGGGGTGGAACCGGCGCGGCCCGTAAATTCACCCCGGACCAGGGCCATAATGCAGGCGCCCAGGACGAGACCGATGATCTCGGGACGGATGTACTGGACCTTTGCCGCCGTGTGGAGACCCACGCCGCCGGAGATATCCCGGAGGAAACAGGCGATACAGAAGCCCATATTGCCGGGGTTGCCGGCCTTGGTCAGCACCAGGGCCGCCAGGCCCGTGACGACGCCCGTGAGAATCACGAGCCACGGTATTTTTTTTGTCATTGTCATCCTTCTTTCTTTTTTCAGGCAGTCCCACACCATTGTGTCTGCGGCCCTCGCCGAGTGCTCTTGCCAAATGGTGTGAGCCTGCCTTTTGTTATTCTTGTATGAGAATAACGTATCGTACAGGAAAAAGCAAGTTTTACTTTCCTGTTCCAGTGTGTTACACTGGAGAAAATCACAGGAGGAGGAATCCCGTATGGAGACAGTCTATCTGGACAACGCCGCCACATCCTTTCCCAAGCCGCCCCAGGTGCCCCGGCAGATGGCCCGGTATCTGGAGGAGGTGGGGGCCACGGTGAACCGGTCCGTCTACGGCGCAGCCCAGGCGGCGGGCATGGTGGAGTTGCGTCTGCGGCAGCGGCTGTGCCGCCTGTTCCACTTTGGGCCAGTGACCCATGCCGTGCTGACGCCGGGCAACACCTGGGGCCTGAATCTGATGCTGGCGGGCTTTCTGCGGCCCGGGGACCACTGCGTGGTGTCCTCCATGGAGCACAACGCCGTCATGCGGCCCTTGCAGGCGCTGGCCAAACAGGGCGTGACGTTTACGAGAGTGCAATGTGACGCCTTGGGGCGGCTGGAACCTAAGGATGTGGAGCGGGCCTTGCGGCCCGACACCCGTCTGGTGGTGCTGGCCCACGGCTCCAACGTGTCCGGCACGGTCCAGGACGCGGCGGCGGTGGGGGAGATCTGCCGCCGGTATGGAGTTCCGTTCTGTCTCGACGGGGCCCAGACGGCGGGCCATCTGCCGGTGGATTTCACTTCTCTGGGCCTGTCGGCCCTGTCGGTGCCGGGCCACAAGGGCTTGCTGGGGCCGTCGGGCATCGGGGCGTTACTGCTGGACCCGGCTTTTGCCCAACGGCTGACGCCCACGGTTTCCGGCGGCACCGGCAGCGCGTCCGATTCCGAGGAGATTCCCGCCTACATGCCGGACCGATTCGAGCCGGGGACCCCCAACGTACCGGGTATTTACGGTCTGGAAGCGGCCCTGGCGTTTTTGGAGGAAACGGGCGTGGAGACCGTCGCCGCCCACGACCGGGCGTTGACGGCCCGGTTCCTGGACGGCGTCCGGTCCATTCCCACTGTTTCCGTCATCGGTCCCGATGCGGTGGAGGGCCGGGTGGGGGTGGTCAGTCTCGATTTTCCGGGCCGGGACAACGCCGAGGTGGCGGAAGCACTGGAGCGGGAGTATGGGATTCTTACCCGCTGCGGGCTCCACTGCGCCCCGTCGGCCCACAAGACCCTGGGGACGTTCCCCAGGGGAACCGTGCGGTTCTCCTGGGGCTGGTTCTCCACGGAAAACGATATCGACCGGGCCTTGGAAGCCGTCAGAGCAGTTTGATGCAGGGGCCGTCCGTATACTCGCCCACGACGCCCACCCGCTGGGCGCTGGGGACCACCGGCTGCAAGGCTGCCAGCAACGCGTCGGCGTCGGCGGGGTCCACGGCCATGAGCAGACCGCCCGCCGTCTGGGGGTCGTAAAGCATATCCTGAACGGCCAGGGGCACGTTGCCGCCGTCTACGGCACATTCAGCAAATTTCCGGTTGCGGTACATGCCCTCCGGCAGAATGCCCATCTCCGCCAGCTCCAGCGCGGCGGGAATCAGGTCCATGGCGGCGGTGTCCACGGTCACCGAAACATCGCTGCCCTGGGCCATCTCCAGCAGGTGGCCCAGGAAGCCGAAGCCCGTCACGTCGGTGCAGGCGTGGACGTTGTATTGCACCATCTGGTCCCGGGCGCTTTTGTTCAGCGTCGTCATCAGCTTGTGGGCCAGGGCAAGGGCGTCGGCAGGGCACAGATCGGCCTTGGCCGCCGTGGTCAGAATGCCGATGCCCAGGGGTTTCGTCAGCAGCAGCACGTCGCCGGGTTTTGCCCCGCTGTTGGTGAGCATCTTGTCCGGGTGGACAAAGCCCGTGACGGCCAGACCGTATTTGGGCTCCGGGTCCAGAATGCTATGGCCGCCGGTGATGATGGCCCCAGCCTCGTAAACCTTCTCATAGCCGCCCCGCAGCAGCTGGTGAACGGCGTCCTTGGGCATCTTTTCCGGTACGCACAGGAGATTCAGCGCCAGTTTCGGATCGCCGCCCATGGCGTAGACGTCGGACAGGGCGTTGGTGGCGGCAATCTGGCCGAATAAATAGGGGTCGTCGGCAATGGGCGGGAAAAAGTCCACGGTCTGGACCAACGCCAGCTCGTCGGAAATCCGGTACACCGAAGCGTCGTCGGATTTGTAGAAGCCCACCAGCAGATTTTCGTCCCGATGGACCAGCAAGCCCTCCAGCAGCTGGGCCAGAACGCCTGCGCCCACCTTTGCGCCGCATCCGGCACAGGAGGCCAGTTTCGTCAGTTTGACTTCCGATTCCATTTATATCCCGCCTTTCTTCGATGCAAAATGGAGAATGGCTTCCAGAACGCCGCCGCCCACGGCCAACGCCTTGTCGGAAGCACAGAAACAGTGGTCCAGGGCACAGCGGGGGTCCACGTCGCCGGATTTCATGCCCTTGTGGACCGGGGTGCCGTCGGACAGCAGTCCCCGGAGGATACCGCCGATGGTGCAGACCATGGGCACGCCGTCCACGGTGGCCGCCACGTCTCCGGCTTCCACCGTATCGCCGATGGCCCGGACGCAGCGGAACACGCCGTCGGCGGGAGCCCGCAGAACCCGTTCCCCGGCAAAGCCGCCGATGAGACCGGGAACGCTGGTGTTGGGCTGGGCGCTGCCGTCGTAGATGACCCGGCCCAGATAGTGGCCCCGCATGGTCTCCACCACGGCGTGGCAGTCCACACCGGCGGTGAAGCCGGGACCCGCCGCCACCACAATGGGGGCGTCGGTGATTTTGGTGCCCAGATTCCGCTTGGCCAGAATGACGTCGGCCACGGCGTCGGGGTGCAGGGCGGCGATGGCCGTGCCTTCCGGGTCGGCCAGAATGGGAATGTGGCCCTCGGCCAGAACGGCGGCGGCCTGATCGGGCGTTTCAATGGCTACGGCGGTGACATCCTCCACCGTGCAGCGGCCATGGACGATGGCTTCGGAAAAACAGACGGTGCGGCGGATGGCCGTGGGGTGTGGCAGATCGGTCATGACCACCGACAGCCCGGCCCGGTGGAGCCGCAGTGCTGTACCGGTGG
This sequence comes from uncultured Oscillospiraceae bacterium, assembly GCA_944385365.1. GTDB lineage: Bacteria > Bacillota > Clostridia > Oscillospirales > Oscillospiraceae > Avoscillospira_A. The sequence continues at coordinate 77,890 of CALWWW010000007.1, forward strand.
CCAGATCGCCCGCGCCGCGAATCAATACCAGCATAAAAACTTCCTCATTTCGTTTCGTGATTCTTTTGTAAGAATAACACTGATCTGGCCGGAGGTCAACGGTTGACGGCGGGAAAAAGCCGTGGTACACTACACCTATGAAACAGACGGAATTACACCCTGTGGTGCGGATACAGCTTTATACGGATGACAAGTGCTTCGGGCCTGGCATCGCCCAGCTGCTGGAGCTGGTGGCGGAGCGGAAGTCCCTGCGGGCGGCGGCCCAGTCCATGGGTATGGCCTATTCCAAGGCCTGGACCGTGGTGCGCCGCTGTGAGGAATCGCTGGGGTACCCCCTGCTGCTGTCGTCCACCGGTGGCCGCCATGGCGGCGGCGCGGAACTGACCGACGAGGCCCGGACCATGCTGGCAGGCTACCGGGCCTATTGCCGCGCCCTCAATGAGGCGGCGGAACGGCTGTTTCCGGACTATTTTCCCGGCTCCACCAATCCCGACGGACAGTGACGGCGTTTTGAAACGCTGCAACACGCCGCCGGGGACGGGCCTGCATTGCTGAGCGCTGCCGCGGCGGCGCTCTTTTTCTTGTGACGGAGGAAGTTATGGTACGCATTCGACTGGCGCGGGAATCGGATATTCCCGGCATTCTGGACATCTACGGGCCGTACATTTTGCATACGCCCATCACCTTTGAATACACCGTTCCCACGGTGGAGGACTTTACCAACCGGTTCCGGACCATCACCGCCGTCGGCCCCTGGCTGGTGGCCGAGGAGGACGGGAACCTGTTGGGCTATGCCTATCTGGACCGGGCTTTTGAGCGGGTGGCCTACCGCTGGGCCGCCGACTTGTCGGTGTATCTGCGGCCCGAGGCCGCCGGAAAGGGCTTGGGCCGCGTCTTTTACACACTGTTGGAGCGCATGGGGGCCATGCAGGGATATCAGGTGCTGTACGGTCTGGTGACCAGTGAAAATGAGAATAGCTGCCGGTTCCATGAGGCCATGGGCTACCGGCTGACGGCGGTGCTGCCGGATTGCGGCTACAAGCTGGGCCGGTGGCACGGCGTCCACTGGTACGAGAAGCGGCTGTGCGCCCCCTGTGACCCCGGCGCGTTTCCCAAGGCCGCGCCGGATATGGATTGGTCCGGCCTCTGTCTGGACGGTGTGCCCGATGGCTGGGAGGTGGCGCTGTGAATGTGACGCTGGGGATTCTGGCCCAGGTGGACGGCGGCAAAACCACCCTGTCGGAACAGCTGCTGTACCGGGGCGGGGCGCTGCGGTCCGTGGGCCGGGTGGATGACGGCGGGGCCTGCATGGATTTTACCGCCGTGGAGCGGGCCAGGGGCATTACGGTGTTTTCGGCCCAGGCCGTGTTTTCCCACGGGAATAACCGGTATTTTCTCCTGGATACGCCGGGCCACGGCGACTTTTCGCCGGAAATGGAACGGTGTCTGGCGGCGCTGGACGCGGCGATTCTGGTGATTGGCGCGTCGCTGCCCATTCCGGCCCGGACGGAACGGCTGTGGCAGCTGTTGGAGCGGCGGAATATCCCCGTCCTCTGCTTCCTCAATAAAACCGACCTGGCCGGGGCCGACCCCGACGGCGTTTTGGAACAGTTGGGCCGGTGGAGCGACGGGTTCTGCGAGTTCAGCGGCGGACTGACCGACGAAGTGCGGGAGCAGGTGGTCATGACCGACGACGCCCTGTTGGAATCGTATCTGGAGGGGACGCTGGACGACGGCGCGTGTTGGGAAGCCGCCGGGCGGGCCTTCCGGGTGCGGCGTCTGTTTCCGGTGTACCGGGGCAGCGCCCTGAAAGGGGAGGGCATCGACGAACTGCTGGACGGTCTGGACCGGCTGTGCCGGACGGACTACGACCCCGACGGCTCTTTGGAGCTGCTGGCCTATCAAATCCGGCGGGACAAGCAGGAGCGGGTTTGCTGCTGCAAGATTTTGTCGGGAACGCTGCGGCCCCGGCAGATGGTGAACGGCGAAAAGGTCCACCAGCTGCGCCGCCAGATGGGCGGCAAATGGGAACAGATTGCCGAAGCACAGGCCGGGGAACTGGTGTCGGTGACGGGCCTTTCCGACCTGCGGGCCGGAGACCGGGCAGGGGAGACGCTGCTCCATCGGGAACCGGCGGCCCCGCCGCCGCTGCTGGTGGAGGTCCGGGCCGACGCGGTCCCCACCCGTCTTTTGGAGATATTCCGGCAGCTGGAGGACGAGGAGCCCACCCTGGCCGTCCGGTGGAATGAGGGGCTCCATCAGCTCCATGTGGCCGTGGCCGGAGAGATGCAGCTGGACGTGCTGACCCAGACGGTCAAAGAGCGGTACGACCTGGACGTGACCTTTGGGGAACCGGCGGTGGCCTATCGGGAGACCATTGCAAAACCGGTCCGGGGCTGCGGCCACTTTGAACCCCTGCGCCATTACGCGGAGGTCCAGCTGCTGCTGGAGCCCAACCCCAGAGGGGCGGGCGTCACCTTTGAAAGCCGCTGTTCCACCGATGATCTGGCGCTGAACTGGCAGCGGCTCATTGAAACCCATGTGTTGGAAAAGGCACATGTGGGGGCCATGCTGGGCGCGCCCCTGACCGATGTCAATGTGGTGCTCCTGGGGGGCCGGGCCCACGATAAACACACCGAGGGCGGCGATTTCCGGCAGGCTGTTTACCGGGCCATCCGCCACGGCCTGTTCCACGCGGAAAACCTCGTGTTGGAGCCCTGGTACCGGTTTACCATCCAGGCCGACCCGTCCACGGCGGCCAAACTGCAAACGGAGATTTCCCGCATGGGCGGCACCTGCGACCTGCCGGAGACGGTGGGCGCCTGGACGCGGCTGACGGGCCGATGCCCCGTGGCCCCCATGCTGCCGTTCAGCCGGGAGTTTGCCACGAAAACCCGCGGCGGCGGCAGCTTGCAGCTGGAGCCGGACGGTTATGAGGTCTGTCCCGATGGGGAGGCTGTGGCCGCCGCTTCCGGATATGACCGGGAGCGGGATACGGAGAATCCCACCGATTCCATTTTTTGCAGCCACGGCGCGGGACATAGCGTACCCTGGCAGGAAGCGGCAAACCATATGCACGTAACAGTCCGGGAATAAAAAGATAAAAGTTTTACTCGATTTTTTTCAAAAAATCGCGGGGTCCAGGGGCAGAGCCCCGGTCGCCCGTCGCAACGGGCGAAACACCCGCGCCGCGCACGGCGCGAAATTCCCGCTGGCCGCAGCCAGCGAAACACCCCAAGCGTCCATAGCGCCATCCGCAGATGGCGCAACCCCCGGCGAAGCCGAAGGCCGCCGTCCCCACCCCATCGCGGGTGGTGGACGGCGGCCTTATGTCGTACCGTGCCCGATGACGTACCCGCCCCACAAACCACGCGGGGCAGTCCGTCCATGTTCGTAGGGCGGCACCTGCGTGTGCCGCCGTGCCGTACCGGGTTACGTTGACCGGTGCATGGGGGCGAATGCGTAACCGTTTCGTAGGACGCGGCATCCTTGACGCGTCCATGGCGCATTCCGTCCGGGGCCGTCAAGGATGCCGGCCCCTACGTTGAGGATGGCCGATGGTGCATACCGGCGGCGGGACACATAGGTCCCGCCCTACGTTCCAAAAACGATGGTGCTGTGGAGTTCCTCGACAGTAACATAAGGCCGCCGTCCACCACCCGCTGACGGGGTGGGGACGGCGGCCTTCGGCTTTGCCGGAGAGTTGCGCCATCTGCGGATGGCGCTTTGAACGCTGGAGTGTTTCGCGCCGTGCGCGGCGCGGGGGTTTCGCCCGCTGCGGCGGGCGGGAATTTCGCTGGCTGCGGCCAGCGACCAGAGGCGCTGCCTCTGGACTCCGCGATTTTTTGAAAAAAATCGAGTAAAACTTTTATCTTTTTTGCTTTTACGTTTGGGGATGGATTAGCCGTCCTGGGCGGCTTCCTGCATCAGGGAAAGGCGGTAGACCCGTTCGCCGTTCTTGGTGTAATGGCTGTCCAGCACGCGGCAGGCTTCCTGCAAATCCCGCTTCTGAACAGCGGCCAGAATCTGCTCATGAGCCATAACCAGATTGCCGCGGGTGGGATGGTCAATGCGGTCGGCAAACGGGGAGTGGTTGGCGTTGTGAATGGACAGGAACATGGCGCCGTTCAGGGGCGTCAGCAGTTCCCACATCTTCACCAGCCGGTCCATCTGACTGGCCAGGACAATCTGCCGGTGGAACCGGGTGTCGGCCATGATCTTGGGATACATGGGGTCCTGGTCGGAAAAGGACCGCATTTCCGCCAGGGCGTTTTCCATGATGAACAACCCCTCGTCGCTGATGGTACAGTTGCATTTTTCCAGGGCCATCTTTTCCAGATTGCCCCGGAGATAGAACACCTCGTAGGCGTCCCTGGGTGACAGCAGCGCCACGGTGCAGCCCCGGTTGGGCTGGTAGTCCACCAGCCCCTCCACCGCCAGCTGCTTCAAGGCGTCCCGGACGGGACCACGGCTGATGCCCAGCGTCTGGGCAATGTCTGTCTCCACCAGCTTCTCCTGGGCCCGGAGTTCGCCGTTGATGATCTGCTCCCGCAGATAGTGCAGCGCGATCTCCGCATAGCTGCAGGGGGCGTCGGCGGCTATCTTCATATCATCAGACCTTTCTCTATCGTTTTTTCTGTCTGTCGGATGGTCGGGAGCCTCAGGCGCGGGACGCCTGCGCATAGGCCCCCAGGGCGTCGGTAATGCGTCCCATATCGGCGGGGGTATAGCGCTGGTCGCAGGGTACGGCAACAATATGGTCGTAGATGTACGCCACGGTGTCGTGGCCCGTCAGGTCCACCACCTCGGCTTTGGGCCAATAGACGGTGGAGCGGATGTCGCGGTCTTTCAAAAATTCCTGCAGATGGGGCCGGTCGTCGGCATAGAGCACGAAGTGGCTGGGCACCGTACCCTCCGGAAGAGAAGAGAACACGGGGGAAAATCCCTGGGGCGTCTGGGGCATCCCGTCCAGCAGCGCCTGGAAATTCTCCCGGCGGCGGCGGGAAATGGTCTCCAGGTCCGCATAGCGCAGAATGTGCTCCGAGGTTTCGTCGCCGCTGTGGCAGTCGAACATTTGCCGCAGCAGCATTTCACCCTCCCAGAATACGTCGCCGTCGCCGGTCTCGATGGCCTTGCGCCGCAGCTCCAGATGGGTGGGGTCCACCGGCAGGCAGGGCACCGTAAAGGAGCCGCCGTACTTGATGGCAAAGCCGCCGCAGGGGACGCCCATCCATTTGCGGAAGCTGCCCGCCACATAGTCGCACAAGGGGTCGATGCCGTCGGCGGACAGAATGGAATGGGTGGCGTCTTCAAAGATGGTCACGCCCCGGTCTTTGCACCGGCGGACAAAGTCGTGGTCATAGTTGGAAAAGCCATAGTAGCCGCAGAGGGACAAAACGCTGATCTCGTCCAGCACCGCCGGGTCAAACACACTGTGCAGCTGCCGGTCCACCTCGTAAAACCGCAGCTGGTACCCGGCTTTCAGAAAGGGAGCCAGCACCGTCTCACAGGTGTACATGGGGACGTACGCCACCTTCCGCGTGTCCCGCTGGGCCAGGTCCAGCAGGCAGCGGTAGATGCCGCAGCGGCCCGACATCATAAAAGACACGTCGCTGCCGGATGGACAAATTCTCGAAAAAAATCCATTAGCAGTAGAAAGTGCTAATTCGTTAGAAAAAATTCCTCCAATGGTGCCCATAACTCTATACCTCGAATCTCACTGTTGATTTGTCAGAAAAAACCGTTCAAACACCGCATGAATGGGGGGATATTGGCCCGATTTATTCTACACCATTTATTATAATATGAAGTCGACGAAAAGGAAAGAGCGTTTTATAAAGAAATATATTGTTGACAATTTATTAAAAATTGTATTATAATTTCGACAACGTTGCAGGGCAGCAGGGGCCGGCCGCCTGTCCGAAACGAATCCCGATCAGAAGACATGGGAGGTTGTCCAAAAAATGTTCAAGTACATCGTCAAGCGACTGCTGATGCTGATACCCGTCATCATCGGCGTCACGTTCATCGTGTTCTTTATTCTGAACCTGTCCCCCGGCGATCCGGCGGCCATCATCCTTGGCGATCAGGCCACGGCGGAGGCCCTGGAGATGAAGCGGGAAGAGCTGGGTCTGAACGATCCGCTGCTGGTTCGGTACGTCGACTATATGGTCGGCCTGGCCCACGGTGATCTGGGCCTGTCCTACCGCAACAGCATTTCGGTTTGGGATCAGGTCATCGACCGCCTGCCCAATACGGCCCTGCTGGCGGCCTGCGGCATCCTGGTGGCGCTGGTCATCGGCATCCCAATCGGCATTATATCGGCACGAAAACAGTACTCCCTATTGGATAACATATCCATGGTGGGCGCGCTGGTGGGCGTGTCCATGCCCAACTTCTGGTCGGGCCTGCTGCTGGTTATGATTTTCTCGGTCCATTTGGGATGGCTGCCGTCCCAGGGCATGGGTTCCGGGTTCGGCCCCCTGGTCCTGAGCCTGATTCTGCCCTCCGTGACCCTGGGCATGAACTCGGCGGCCATGGTGGCCCGTATGACCCGGTCCTCCATGCTGGAGGTCATCCGGCAGGACTACATCTCCACGGCCCGGGCCAAAGGCGTCAGCGAGCGTGTCGTCACCTTCCAGCACATGCTCCGCAACGCCCTGATTCCCATTATCACTGCCGTGGGCCTGCAGTTCGGCAACCTGCTGGGCGGCGCCATGCTGGCCGAGACCGTCTTCTCCTGGCCGGGCCTGGGCCGTCTGATGGTGGAAAACATCAAGTCCAAGGATATCCCCATGGTCATGGGCTGCGTGGTGGTCATGGCCACCATGTTCACCCTGGTCAATCTGGTGGTGGATATCATCTACTCCTTTGTAGATCCCCGCATCAAATCGCAGTATAAGAAGGGACGGTGATCAGCCATGGAAAAGACCAAAACCAACACCCAACGCTCTCTGTGGCAGGACGCCTGGAGACGCTTCCGCAAGAACCGCACGGCCATGGCCGGTCTGATTTTCCTGTGTCTGCTGGTCCTTATCGCCGTCGCCACCGTGGTCATCGATGTGGTGACCCAGAAGGAGTTTTACAACACCTACGTCACCAGCCAGAACCTGGTGGAACGCCTGAAAGGCCCCAGCCTGGAGCACCCCTTCGGCCAGGATGAGTACGGCCGCGATATCCTCATGCGTATGCTGTGGGGCGTCCGCTACTCCCTGTTCATGGGCGGCATCGCCATTATCTTTTCCCTGATCGTCGGCGGCGCCCTGGGCGCCCTGGCCGGTTACTACGGCAAGGTCATCGACACGGTGCTCATGCGCTTTATGGACATTCTGCTGGCCATTCCCTCCATGCTGCTGGCCACGGCCATCGTGGCCGCCCTGGGCACCAGCCTGGTCAACGTCCTCATTGCCATCGGCATCGCCTATATCCCCACCTTCGCCCGGACGGTCCGCGCCTCGGTGCTGACGGTGAAGGACCAGGAGTTCATCGAAGCGGCCCGTTCCATCGGCTGCAACGACCGGGAGATCATCTTCAAATACATTGTCCCCAACGCCATGGCGCCCATCATCGTGCAGGCCACCCTGGGTCTGGCCGGCGCCATCCTCTCCATTGCCGGTCTGTCCTTCCTGGGCCTGGGCATCCAGCCGCCCACGCCGGAGTGGGGCGCCATGCTGTCCAACGCCCGGAACTACTTCCGCGACGCCTGGCATGTGACCGTCATCCCCGGCCTCGGCATCATGCTGACCATTCTCTCCCTGAACCTCATGGGTGACGGTCTGCGCGACGCCCTGGACCCCCGCATGAAGAACTGAGCACCCTTTGGAGACTAAGAGGAGGTACCGATATGTCGGATATCTTATTGGATATTAGAGACCTGAGCATCATCTATGCGACGGATGACGGCGTCACCGAGGCCCTCAACGGCGCCTGTTTACAGCTGCGCAAGGGCGAGTCCCTGGGTCTGGTGGGCGAGACCGGCGCGGGCAAAACGACCCTGGCCCGCGGCATTATGCGTCTGATTCCCAATCCCCCCGGAAAAATCGTTTCCGGTCAGGTGTTTTACGACGGCCGCGACATTATGGAGCTGTCGGAAAAGGAGATGTGCGCCCTCCGCGGCCGTCAGATCTCCATGATCTTCCAGGACCCCATGACATCCCTGAACCCGGTTATGACTGTGGGCGAGCAGATTCGGGAGGTCATCATCACCCACCATCCCAACCTGTCCAAGGCGGAGAGCCGCAAGCAGGCCGAGGAGATGCTGGAAATGGTGGGCATTGTGGCCAGCCGCTACGACGACTATCCCCACCAGTTTTCCGGCGGCATGAAGCAGCGCGTGGTCATCGCCATCGCATTGGCCTGCAACCCCCAGCTGCTCATTGCCGACGAGCCCACCACGGCCCTGGACGTGACCATCCAGGCCCAGGTCCTGGAGATGATCCACGGCCTGAAGGTCAAAAACAACACGGCCATGCTGCTGATTACCCACGATCTGGGCGTTGTGGCCCAGAACTGCGACACCGTGGCCATCATTTACGCCGGTGAAATCGTGGAATATGGCACCTTGCAGCAGGTGTATAAGAACATTCTGCACCCCTACACCGAGGGCCTGTTCGGCTCCGTGCCCCGTCTGGAGACCAACAGCAAGCGTCTGGCCGCCATCGACGGCATGATGCCCGACCCCACGGCGCTGCCCAAGGGCTGCAAGTTCGCCGAGCGCTGCAAGTACGCCACCGACCGGTGCCGTGCGGAGCTGCCGGACATGTACGAGCTGGAGGACGGCCACAAGGTGCGCTGCTTCCGGTATGAGAAGGAGGCGCAGTGATATGGCGGGAACCACCAATGAAATCCTGCGGGTGGAGCACTTAAAGAAATACTTCCCGGTGCCCAACGGCATGCTCCACGCCGTGGACGATATCAGCTTCACCCTGGAACGGGGCAAGACGTTGGGCGTTGTGGGCGAGTCCGGCTGCGGCAAGTCCACCATGGGCCGCGCCATCCTGCGGCTCCATGAGCCCACCTCCGGCTCCGTGGTCTTCGACGGCCAGGACGTGGTGGCCATGAACAAGGCCCAGCTGAAGGCGCTGCGCCGCGACATGCAGATTGTCTTCCAGGACCCCTTCGCGTCCCTGAATCCCCGTATGACTGTGGGCGAGGCCATCGCGGCCCCGCTGCTGGTGCAGAAGCTGTATGAGCGCAAGGACAAGGACGGCATCCAGAAGCGGGTCCGGGAGATCATGGACATGGTGGGTCTGGCCCCGCGCCTCATCAACACCTATCCCCATGAGCTGGACGGCGGCCGCCGCCAGCGTATCGGCATCGCCCGTGCATTGGCCCTGAAACCCAAGTTCATCGTCTGCGACGAGCCGGTTTCGGCCCTGGACGTGTCCATTCAGGCGCAGATTCTGAATCTGATGCAGGATTTGCAGGACAATCTGGGATTGACCTATCTGTTTGTCACCCACGACCTGTCGGTGGTCAAATACATCTCCGACGACATTCTGGTCATGTATCTGGGCCAGATGGTGGAGAAGGCCCCGGCCGATAAGCTGTTCAGCAAGCCCATGCACCCCTATACCCAGGCGCTGCTGTCGGCCATCCCCATTCCGGACCCGGACAAGCCCATGAACCGCATCACCATGAAGGGCGAGATCACCTCGCCGGTGAACCCCGGCACCGGCTGCCGCTTTGCCAAGCGCTGCCCCTATGCCACCGAAGCCTGCACCAGCCAGGACATGGTCCTGACGGAGCCGGAAGCGGACCATTTCGTCACCTGCCTGCGGGTGCAGCGGGGCGAAATCTAACCTTTTGTCATTGTCGCGTGATTGCAGCGCGATTGTGAACCCGGCCCGCAAGGGCCACGACAAACTGCATTTTAGGAGGAAAGAACATGAAGAAGAACCTTCTGCGGCTGGTCGCCGCGACGCTGGCTCTGTGCACCATGATGGGCATGGCCGCCTGCGGCAGCAAGGACGCCGGTACCACCGACGGCACGACCACCACCGGCGACACCGCCTCCACCGGCGGCTACAAGGATACCCTGGTCTGGGCCCAGGGCGCCGACGTGACCTCTCTGGACCCCCATCAGGGCAAGGAGACCCCCTCGGTGGAAGTGACCTGCCAGATCTTCGACACCCTGGTGACCGTGGACCCCGAGACCAATGAGATCGTGGGCCAGATCGCCGAGAGCTGGGAGCAGACCGACGACCTGACCTATGTCTTCCAGATCCGCCAGGGCATCAAGTTCCATGACGGCAGCGACCTGACCGCCGAGGACGTCAAGTTCTCCCTGGAGCGCGCCATCAACTCCGCCGCCGTCTCCTATATCGTCGACTTCATCGACACCGTCACCGTGGACGGCGACTACACCGTCACCGTCAAGACCAAGGAGCCCTACGGCCCCGCTCTGCGCAATCTGGCCATTCCCTTCGCCGCCATCGTGCCCAAGGCCGTGGTGGAGGCCGACGAGGATGCCTTCATCCTCAACCCCATCGGCTCCGGCCCCTACACCTTCGTCGAGTGGAAGCAGGGCGACCACATCACCCTCAAGGCCTTTGACGACTACTATGCCGGCAAGCCCCAGACCGAGAATCTGACCATGCGCGTCATCCCCGAGGCCTCCCAGCGTTCCATCGCCCTGGAGACCGGCGAGGTCGATCTGTCTTACGATCTGGCCGTCAACGACATCTCCCGCATCAACGAGAACGACGCCACCACCGTCTATGAGGTTCCCTCTCTGAGCTGCTGGTACGTCTCCATGAACATGAACAAGGAGCCCTTCAGCAATCCTCTGGTCCGTGAGGCTCTGAGCTACGCCATCGACCGCCAGACCCTGGTGGACACCATCAATGCCGGCAGCGGCGAGCCCGCCGATGCCATCATCGCCCCCGGCGTCTTCGGCTACTACTCCACCGGCGTCCGGGAGTACAACCCTGAGAAGGCCAAGGAGCTGCTGGCTGAGGCCGGTTATCCCAACGGCTTCGACTGCTCCCTGTGGGTCAACGACAACCAGTCCCGCATTGAGATGTGCCAGGCCATGATGAACATGTTCCAGCAGGTGGGCGTCAATGTGAACCTGGAGGTTCTGGAGTTCGGCAGCTATATCAGCCGTACCACCAACGGTGAGCACGACATGGCCTACTTCGGCTGGACCACGTCCAGCGGCGACGCCGACTACACCTACTACTCCCTGGAGCACTCCTCCCAGCAGGGTGCCGCCGGCAACCGTTCCTTCATCAACGATCCCGAAGTGGACGCCCTGGTGGAAGAGGCCAGAAGCACCAGCGACGAGGCCACCCGTCAGGAGCTCTACAAGGAGCTGGCCATCAAGCTGGACAGCATCAACAACAACCTGAACATCTTCTACAGCTCCATCAATGTGGGCGCCAGCAAGAAGGTTGAAGGTTTTGTGATGGACGCCAACGGCTACCACAATCTGGATACCGTAAAGGTCGCCCAGTAATCGACCTTTGGGGCCGTCAGTACCCTTGACGGCCCCAATTTTACCGCATATTCTCTATGATTGATTCAGAAAGGACGAATTTTCCATGAGACTGAGCAACATGACCTGGCCCCAGGTCGAAACGTACTTCAAGAGCAACGACATGGTCCTCATCAGCATCGGCAGCATCGAGTGCCACGGCCGCCATATGCCCCTGGGCACCGACACCCTGATTCCCGACCATCTGCTGGAGAAGATCGAGCAGAAGAGCGACGTCCTCATCGCCCCCACCATTCCCTATGGCGCCTGCCAGAGCCTGTCCGATTTCCCCGGCACCATCGACATCGACTGCGACATCCTCTACCAGTTCTGCGATCAGATTTTCAAGAGCCTGTACAAGCACGGCGCGAGAAAGTTCGTCTTCCTCAACGGCCACGGCGGCAACATCAAGACCATTGAGCGTCTGGCTCTCGACTATGAGAAGAAGGGCTGCCTGGTGGCCATGCTCAACTGGTGGCTCATGGCCTGGGACCTGAACCCCGCCTGGAAGGGCGGCCACGGCGGCGGCGAGGAGACGGCTGCCATCCTGGGCATCGACCCCTCCCTGGTGGACAAGAGCGAAATCGGCGGCGAGCTGAAGTTCTACCACCTGAGCGACAACCTCAAGGCCACCGGCTTCCGTTCCGTGGAGTTCAAGGGCGTCTCCGTGGAGATTCCCAGAAGCATTACCCATATCACCGACAGCGGCTGGATCGGGCCCGATCATCCCAACACCGCCACCGAGGAGTGGGGCCGCGAGATGCTGCAGGCGTCCGCCGACTACATCGTGGAGTTCATGGAAGAGTTCAAGAAGGTCAAGCTGGGCTGAGCCCGGAAAGGAAACGCTATGGATAAGAAAACCACTCTGGAGATGATCGCGGCCATTTCCAACGCCAACGGCGTCTCCGGCTTTGAAGATGACGTGGTGGCCGCCATCCGGCCCTATGCCGAGGGTCTGGGCGAAACCCACATGGACCGTATGCGGAACTTCTACATCCGCCGCCAGGGCAACACCGGCAGCCGTCCCGTGGTGCAGCTGGACGCCCACAGCGACGAGGTGGGCTTCATGGTCCAGGCCATCTGCCCCAACGGCACCCTGCGCATCATTCCCATGGGCGGCTGGGTGACCCACAACATTCCCGCCCACAAGGTCTGGGTCCGCAACCGCTGGGGCAAGTACATCCCCGGCCTCACCGCCAGCAAGCCGCCCCACTTCATGAGCGAGGCCGAGCGGAAGGCTCCTCTGGACATGTCCAACATCACCGTGGACGTGGGTGCCACCTCCCGGGAGGAGGCCATGGAGGTCTACGGCATCCGCATCGGCGAGCCTGTGGCCCCCGATGTGACCTTTACCTATGATGAGAACACGGACCTGATGGTGGGCAAGAGCTTCGACTGCCGTCTGGGCTGCGCCGCCATCCTCAAGACGCTCCACACCCTCCAGGGCAAGGACCTGAAGGTGGATGTGGTGGGCGCCTGCGCCGCCCAGGAAGAGGTCGGCGTCCGCGGCGCTACCGTCACGTCCCAGGTCATCAAGCCGGACATTGCCATCGTCTTTGAGGGCTGCCCCGCCGACGACACCTGTGTGGAGCCCTACATGGTCCAGACCGCCATCAAGCGCGGCCCCATGCTCCGCCATGTGGACGCCCGGATGATCACCAATCCCCGGTACCAGCGCTACGCCCTGGACCTGGCCGAGCAGCTGAACATCCCCGTTCAGGAGGCCGTCCGCGCCGCCGGTTCCACCAACGGCGCAGCCATCCACCTGACGGAAAAGGCCGTACCGGTCATCGTCATCGGCGTGCCCGTCCGCTACGCCCACACCCACTACGGCATGTCGGCCTACGCCGATTTCGACAACGCCGTGAAGCTGGCCTGCGAGATTCTCACCCGTCTGGACGCGGATACCATCGCTGGATTCTGAGCACCTCGTTCGGGTATTGCTGTAATGGAATGAAGTCCTTTTTTCCGGGACACCGCCGCCTCCGCCGCAAGGTGGAGGCGGCTTTTTTTGCGTTTTTCGGCCTGCCGGACGGGAAAATTCCCGCTGCTTCCCGGGGAATATCCGCATAGAAGCCCCAAAGTATTGGACATAATACACAGAAATATGGTGTTAAAAATAGCGATAGTAAATGAAATACCAGTTTTATCGTCAAAAAAGGACACCAGTCCTATAATCGCATTGGGGCCCGTGCTATAATCGAGACAGAAAGAGACAACAGTCCAGTTGATTCTGCGGACCGGATGGTCCGCGACACATACGACACGTTTCTGACACACAATTTTAGGAGGATGAACACATGAAAAAAAGAATCCTGACCGCGCTTCTTGCCATCGCCATGCTGATGTCCATGGCTGCCTGCGGCGACAAGGACACCAGTACCCCCAGCAGTGACAATGCCGAGACCGGCGCGCAGACCGGTACGGAGACCGGCGGCGATACCGCTGCTGCCACCGACATGAACATCGCCATGGTCACCGACTCCGGCGACATCACCGACCAGAGCTTCAACCAGACCACCTACGAGTCCGCCAAGGCCTGGGCCGAGGAGAACGGCGTTCCCTTCAACTACTACAAGCCCGAGAGCGACTCCACCGAAGCCCGTAACGCCAGCGTCGATCAGGCCGTGGCCGCCGGCGCCAACGTGATTCTGCTGCCCGGCTACCTGTTCGCCGCCACCGTCGTCGATCAGGCCGAGATGTATCCCGATGTCAAGTTCATCGCTCTGGACGTGGGCGCCGGCGACATTCTGGAGAACGCCGTGGGCGAGGGCTACACCTACAACCCCGACGACTATGATGTGACCCAGTACTACAACACCGACAACGTCTACTGCGCCACCTATCAGGAGGCCATTTCCGGTTACATGGCCGGTTATACCGCCGTCAAGCTGGGCTACAAGCACCTGGGCTTCCTGGGCGGCATGGCCGTTCCCGCCGTTACCCGCTTCGGCTACGGCTATGTGCAGGGCGCTGACGCCGCTGCCAAGGAAATGGGCATCGAGAGTGAGGTCACTGTCGAGTACGTTGTGGGCGGCCAGTTCTACGGCGACGCCGACATCACCGCCTACATGGACACCTGGTACAACTCCCGTGACGTAGAGGTCGTCTTCGCCTGCGGCGGCGGCATCTACACCTCCGCTGCCGAGGCTGCTCAGAAGGCCGGCGGCAAGGTCATCGGCGTTGACAGCGACCAGGCTCCCATCATCGACGCTTCTTACGGCGAAGGCATCACCGTTACCTCCGCCATGAAGGGCCTGTCCACCACCGTCAAGAACATGCTCACCGCCATCAAGGACGGCCAGTGGGGCGAGCACGTGGGCAAGATCGAGAGCCTGGGCCTGATTTCCGAGACCGTGGAAGAGAACTATGTCCAGCTGCCCATCAAGTCCACCCAGTGGAGCGACACCTACACCGAAGACGATTACCGCGCTTTGGTGAAGGATATGTATGACGGCAAGGTTACCGTCTCCGACGATATCTCCGCCATGCCCGCTTCCTCCATCACTGTCAACGACTACGGCAGCATCAAGTAAATCACCGGCAACCGAAAGGGAGTGGGGCGTTCCCGCTCCCTTTTTTAAAAAGAAACCTGCACACTAACAGGGGGGTGTATGTAAAGAATGGAACAGTATGCAATCGAAATGCTGCATATCACCAAGAAATTTCCGGGCATTATCGCCAACGACGATATCACTTTACAGCTGAAAAAGGGTGAGATTCATGCACTGCTGGGCGAAAACGGCGCCGGCAAGTCCACCCTGATGAGCGTTCTCTTCGGTCTCTACCAGCTGGAGGAGGGCGAAATCCGCAAGGACGGCCAGACCGTCACCATCCACGACCCCAACGACGCCAACGCCCTGGGCATCGGCATGGTGCACCAGCACTTCAAGCTGGTGGAATGCTTCAGCGTCCTGGACAATATCATCCTCGGCGCGGAGACCACCAGGGGCGGCTTCCTCCAGAAGGCCGAGGCCCGGAAAAAGGTTATGGCCCTGTCGGAGCAGTACGGCCTGTCCGTGGACCCCGACGCCATCATCGAGGATATCACCGTGGGTATGCAGCAGCGGACCGAAATCCTCAAGATGCTGTACCGGGACAATGAAATCCTGATTTTCGACGAGCCCACCGCCGTGCTGACACCCCAGGAAATTCAGGAGCTTATGACCATCATGAAGAATCTGGCCGCCGAGGGCAAGAGCATTCTCTTCATCACCCACAAGCTGGCGGAAATCATGCAGGTGGCCGACCGCTGTACGGTCCTCCGCAAGGGCAAGTACATCGGCACCGTGGACATCAAGGATTCCACGCCGGAATCCCTGTCGGCCATGATGGTGGGCCGCGACGTCAACTTCGTCGTGGAAAAGGCCCCCGTGGAGCTGGGCGACGTGGTGCTGGATGTGCAGCACATGACCGTGGCGTCCAAGCACCACAAGAACAACGCTGTCAACGACGTGTCCTTCCAGGTCCGCCGGGGCGAGATCGTCTGCATCGCCGGTATCGACGGCAACGGCCAGACGGAACTGGTCTACGGCCTGTCCGGTCTGGAGCCTCTCAAGGGCGGCAAGATCACCATGAATGGTGTCGATATCACCCATCTGCCCATCCGCAAGCGGCTCACCAACGGCATGAGCCACATCCCCGAGGACCGGCACAAGCACGGTCTGGTGCTGGACTACACCCTGGAGGACAACATCGTGCTCCAGCGGTATTTCGAGCCGGAATTCACCAGCCCCATGGGCTTCCTCAAGCGCAAGAACATCCGGTCCTATGCCGAGCGGCTTATTGAGCAGTACGACGTCCGTTCCGGCCAGGGCCCCATCACCAAGGCCCGGTCCATGTCCGGCGGCAACCAGCAGAAAGCCATCATCGCCCGGGAGATCGACAAGAATCCCGAACTTCTGATTGCCGTTCAGCCCACCCGCGGCCTGGACGTGGGCGCCATCGAATACATCCACAAGCAGCTGGTGGCCCAGCGGGACGCCGGAAAGGGCGTGCTGCTGGTGAGCCTGGAGCTGGACGAGGTTATGAACGTGTCCGACCGGATTCTCGTCCTCTATGAAGGCGAGATCGTGGGTGAGTTCGACCCCAAGCAGGTAAGTGTGGAAGAACTGGGCCTCTACATGGCCGGTTCCAAGAGAAAGGAGGCACAGGACCGTGCAAACTGACCGCAAGAGAGAAAGCCTTCTGCGCAACAGCGGCGTTCAGACCATCATCGGCTCCCTGCTGTGCATCGCCATCGGCCTGCTCATCGGCTATGTGGTGCTGCTGATCATCAACCCCGCCGGTGCGGGCGGCGCAATCGCCGCCATTTTGAAGAACTACTTCTATTATCCCAGCCATGTGGCGGTCCTGAAGTACCTGGGCACTACCCTGGTCAAGGCGTCGGCCCTGCTGGTGTGCTCCCTGTCCGTCCTCTTTGCCTGGAAGGTGGGCCTGTTTAACATCGGCGTCGCCGGTCAGTACGTCATCGGCGCGGGCGCGTCCCTCTACTGCGCCCTGGGCCTGGGCCTGCCCTGGTATGTGTGCCTCATCGCCGCCATGGTCTGCGCGGCCCTGGTGGGCGGCATCTCCGGTGCCCTGAAAGCCTACTTTAATGTCAACGAGGTCATCTCCTGCATCATGCTCAACTGGATTGGCCTCTATGCCGTCAACATGCTCCTGAACACCGTCAAGGAGCAGTCCACCCCCTATACCAAGTCCCTGGCCAGCGCCAACAGCAGCGCCCTGCTGCCCAACGTGGGCCTCGACAAAATTTTCTCCAACAACGAATATGTCACCATCGGTATTATCTTTGCCGTCCTGGCCGCCATCATCGTCTGGGTGCTCCTGGACCGCACCAAGTTCGGCTTTGAGCTGAAGGCCACCGGCCTCAACAAGCACGCCGCCAGGTACTGCGGCATGCGGGAAAAGCGCAACATCATCCTGGCTATGATGATCTCCGGCGCGCTGGCCGGTCTCGGCGCGGCAGTCCTGTTCCTCTGCGGCATCGAGCAGTGGATGGTTCAGATGACCAGCATCCCCGCCATGGGCTTCAACGGCATCGCCGCCGCGTTCCTGGGCGGCTCCCATCCCATCGGCGCGATTTTCTCCTCCTACTTCATCCAGCACATCACCAGCGGCGGCAGCTACGTGGATAAAGCCATGTACAGCGCCCAGATTTCCGACCTGATTTCCGCGTTCATCATTTACCTCTGCGGCTTCGTCTTCTTCTTCAAGGGCTGGCTGGGCCGGCTCCTGGACAAGCGGGATGAAAAGCGGGCCGCGGCCCAAGAGAAAGGAGGCAAGGCCCAATGATCTTGCTGCTGCAATATACTTTGATCTTTGCCTCGGTGCTGGTTCTGGTGGCCCTGGGCGGCTGCTTCTCCGAGCACAGCGGCGTCATCAACATCGGTCTCGAAGGCATCATGGTAATGGGCGCCCTGGGCGGCGCGCTGACCATGAAGTATCTGCCCCCCGATCTGAACGCGGCCCTGGTGATTCTCATTGTCATCCTGGCCTGCGTCGTGGTGGGTATGCTCTTCTCCCTGCTGCTGGGCGTGGCGGCCATCCGCTTCAACGCCGACCAGACCCTGGTCGGTACCGCTCTGAACCTGCTGGGCCCCGCCGCCGCCGTGGTTCTGGTCCGCGCCATCAACATGGCCGAGGACATCAACAACGTCTCCACCACCGTGGCTTACGGCACGGCGAAAAAAGCCTTTACCACCAACATTGGCAGCTTTGAATTCAACTGGTTTATGCTAGTGGCCCTCCTGGTCCTCATTGCTTCGTATATCGTCCTCTACAAGACCCGCTTCGGCCTGCGGCTGTGCGCCTGCGGCGAGCATCCCCAGGCGGCCGACTCCGTGGGCATCAACGTGTACAAGATGCGCTATGCCGGTGTGCTGATCTCCGGCGCATTGGGCGGCCTCGGCGGTCTGGTCTACATCACCGCCGGCGTCAGCGAATGGAAGTTTGAAAACGGCGTGGCCGGCTTCGGCTTCCTGGCTCTGGCCGTTATGATCTTCGGCCAGTGGAAACCCATCAACATCGGTCTGGCGGCGCTGCTCTTCGGCCTGTTCCGCGCGCTGTCCAATGTGTACACCGGCTTCGATGTGCTGGTGGCCCTGAACCTGCCCAACACCGTTTACAACATGCTGCCCTATATCATTTCCCTGATTGTGCTGGTGTTCGTCTCCGGCAAGTCCAAGGCCCCCAAGGCTGAGGGCATCCCCTATGATAAGGGCCAACGTTAAGCAAATTTCCCATCTCTCAGCGAAAGGAGCTCTCCTTCCATGAAAAACTATTCCGAGGACGCCAGCCGCCAGTACCATATCCAGGTGGCCAGCGGTGAGATCGGCCGCTATGTGATCCTCCCCGGCGACCCCAAGCGGTGCGCCAAGATCGCCCAGTATTTCGACGACCCGGTGCTCATTGCCGACAACCGGGAGTATATCACCTATACCGGAACGCTGGATGGCGTCAAGGTCAGCGTCACTTCCACCGGCATCGGCGGCCCGTCGGCCTCCATCGCCATGGAAGAGCTTTACCGCTGCGGTGCGGATACCTTTATCCGCATCGGCACCTGCGGCGGTATGCAGCTGGACGTCAAGAGCGGTGACGTGGTGGTGGCCACCGGCGCCATCCGCATGGAGGGTACCAGCCGGGAATACGCTCCCATGGAGTTCCCCGCCGTCCCCGACCTCAATGTGACCAACGCATTGGTCAACGCCGCCCGGTCCATGGGATATCCCTTCCACACCGGCGTGGTCCAGTGCAAGGATTCCTTCTACGGCCAGCATGAGCCGGAGACCAAGCCCGTCAGCTATGAGCTGATGAACAAGTGGGAAGCCTGGAAGCGTCTGGGCTGCATGGCTTCGGAGATGGAGTCGGCGGCGCTGTTCATCGTCGGCAGCTATCTCCATGTGCGGGTGGGCTCCTGCTTTCTGGTGGTTGCCAACCAGGAGCGGGAAAAGCTGAATCTGCCCAATCCCGTTGCCCACGACACCGATATGGCCATCCGCGTGGCCGTGGAGGCCATCCGCGACCTGATCCGCCAGGACCGGGAACAAAAATAACCGAGTAAAGGAGTTTTTTCCATGGATCATAAAGAAATCCTCCGCCATGTGGACCACACCCTGCTGACGCAGACGGCCACCTGGGAAGAAATCCGCAAAATCTGCGACGACGCCGTGGAATACAGCACCGCTTCCGTCTGCATTCCGCCCTGCTACGTGAAAAAAGCCGCCGAGTACCTCCGGGGCCGGATTCCCGTCTGCACCGTTGTGGGCTTCCCCAACGGCAACATGACCACCGCCGCCAAGGAGTTCGAGACCAAGGATGCCCTGGCCAACGGCGCAGAAGAGATCGACATGGTCATCAACATCGGTTGGCTCAAGGACGGCCGCTATGAGCTGGTGGAAAACGAAATCCGCACCCTCAAGGCCGCCTGCGGCAAGAAGATTCTCAAGGTCATCATCGAGACGTGTTTGCTGACCGACGAGGAAAAGATCAAAATGTGCGAACTGGTCACCAAGGCCGGTGCGGACTATATCAAGACCTCCACGGGCTTCTCCAAGGCCGGAGCTACGTTTGCCGATATTGAACTGTTCGCCAAGCACATCGGCCCCAACGTGAAAATGAAGGCCGCCGGCGGCATTTCCTCCCTGGAGGACGCCGAGAAGTTCCTGGAGCTGGGCGCGGACCGTCTGGGTACCAGCCGCATCGTAAAGCTCATCCGCCAGGAAGAGGCCACGGGCTATTGAGCGGGGGAACGCGTATGGACAAAAGCCGCATTCAGGAACTGATTCAGCGGGCCATGGAACAGATGCGCTTTTCCTATGTGCCCTATTCCAATTTCCGGGTGGGCGCGGCGCTGCTGACCAGGGACGGTAAGATCTATACGGGCTGCAACATTGAGAACGCCGCCTATGGTCCCACCAACTGCGCCGAGCGGACCGCCTTTTTCAAGGCCGTCAGCGAGGGTGAACGCCAGTTCGACGCCATCTGCATCGTGGGCGGTCCCGACGGTGTCCTCAAGGGCTATACGGCCCCCTGCGGCGTCTGCCGTCAGGTGATGATGGAGTTCTGCAACCCGGAGACCTTCCAGATCATTCTGGCCGTCTCCACCGAGGACTACCGCATCTACACCCTCAAAGAGCTGCTGCCCCTGGGCTTCGGCCCGGACAACCTGGCATAACTTCCTATCGCAAAGGGGATACGCAATGAAACGATACAACCGCATTTTTACCATTGTGCTGGACTCCCTGGGCATCGGGCAGATGCCCGACGCCGCCCGCTTCGGCGACGAGGGCGCCGACACCCTGGGTCACATCCTCGACCATATGGGCACCCTGGACATGCCCAATCTGCGGAAGCTGGGTCTGCTGGACCTGCACACCGGCGGTCAGATGACCGGCACCGGCGCGCCCATGGCCCGCTGCCTGCGGCTGTCCGAGGCCAGCAACGGCAAGGACACCATGACGGGCCATTGGGAAATGATGGGCATTTACACGGAAAAGCCCTTCCAGACCTTCACCGATACGGGCTTCCCGCCGGAACTCATTGCCGAGCTGGAAAAGCGCTGCGGCAAGCGGGTCATCGGCAACAAGAGCGCCAGCGGTACGGCCATCATTGACGAGCTGGGCCTGGAAGAGATCAACACCGGGGCCATGATCGTCTATACCTCCGCCGATTCGGTGCTGCAAATCTGCGGCCACGAGGAGACCTTCGATCTGCAAAACCTGTACCGCTGCTGTGAAATCGCCCGGGAGCTGACGCTGCGGGACGAGTGGAAGGTGGGCCGCGTCATTGCCCGGCCCTATGTGGGCAACAAGCCCGGTGAGTTCCGCCGTACCAGCAACCGCCACGACTACGCATTGAAGCCCACGGCCCCCACGGCCCTCAATGCGCTGAAGGACGCCGGTCTGGATGTCATTGCCATCGGCAAGATCAACGACATTTTCTGCGGCGAGGGCGTCACGGAGTCCTTCCACTCCGACAGCTCCGTCCACGGCATGGAACAGACCATCGAAGCGGCGGGCCGGGACTTCAAGGGCCTGTGCTTCGTCAATCTGGTGGATTTCGACGCCCAGTGGGGCCACCGGCGCAACCCGGAGGGCTACGGCCACGAGATTGAAAAGTTCGACAAAAACCTGGGCGTCCTGATGGAAAAGCTGGGGGAGGACGATCTGCTGCTGCTGACGGCGGACCACGGCAACGACCCCACGTTCCACGGCACCGATCACACCAGAGAGTATGTGCCCCTGCTGGCCTGGTCCAAGTCCATGGACCGGGGCGGCCTGCTGGAGCAGCAGAACAGCTTTGCCGTCGTCGGCGCAACCATTGCCGACAACTTCGGCCTGGCCATGCCCCAGGGCTCCATCGGCACTTCGATTCTCAGCCAGCTGGGTTAAACGCCCCATTGCCCGCAGAAGGAGGGATGATCCGTGGGCTACAAAACCATCGACGAGGCCCTGCCCTTCCTGAAAGGGGTGGACCCGGACCGGCAGGCCCAGTTCCGGGAGTATTTCAAAACCGCGCCCCTGTGGCTGATGGAGTCGTTCCAGATTGAGGAGATGGAGAAAAACACCGTCTTCATTCGGGAGAACGACCCGGTGGATTATATCTACTTCGTGGGAAAAGGCATTATCGAGGCCATTGAATACCGGTTTTTCGGTATCACCTATGAATTTATGCGCTTTGATAAGGTCTACGCCATGGGCGGCATGGAGTTCATCATGGATTTGGACACCTACAAGACCACCCTGCGGACCGTCACCCGCTGCACCATGGTCAAGCTGACCCGCAGCGCCTTTGAGCGGTGGATGCGCAGCGATATCCAGGCCCTCAAGCACGAGGCCTGTCTGGTGGGCGAGTACCTGCTGGAACAGGGCCGCAAGGGCCGGGCCCTGCTGTTTTTGCAGGGGTCCGACCGGCTGGCCATGCTCTTTGTGGAGCGCTACGAGCGGTACGCCAGAAACGGCGTCCTCCATGTCCGCGGCGGCCAGCAGTCCCTGTCCAACGCCACCGGGCTGTGTCTCAAAACCATCAACCGCTCCATCAAAAAATTTGCCGAACAGGGATTGATCACCAAGGAGGGTACCAAGCTCTCCGTCTGCCACGACCAGTATCTGGCTTTGAAACAGATTGTGGCCAATGTGGTGGATTCTGAATAAAGAAATGAGGTTTTTTCCATGAATCCTGTCTATGAGAAGCTGATGACCTGCCTCAAGAGCGTGCAGGAAAAGGTCTCGTTCCAGCCGGAAGTGGCCCTGATCCTGGGCTCCGGCCTGGGCGACTACGCCGACGAAATCCGCGTGGAGCACACGGTGGATTACAACACCATCGAGGGCTTCCCCGTGTCCACCGTGGCCGGTCACAAGGGCCGCTTCGTCTTCGGCTATGTGGAGAATGTGCCCGTGGTCATCATGCAGGGCCGCGTCCACTTCTACGAGGGCTATCCCATGTCCGACGTGGTGCTGCCCACCCGGCTCATGGGCCTGCTGGGCGCGAAAAAGCTGGTGCTGACCAATGCCGCCGGCGGCGTCAACTTCGATTTCCGCCCCGGTGATTTTATGATGATCACCGATCAGATTGCCACCAACGTGCCCAGCCCCCTGCTGGGCGCCAACCTGGAGGAGCTGGGCCCCCGGTTCCCCGACATGAGCGAGGTCTACAGCCGCCGGATGCAGGATGCCATCCGCGCCGTCTCCAAGGAGCTGGAGATTCCCGTCCGGGAGGGCGTGTACCTCCAGCTGACCGGCCCCAGCTATGAGACCCCCGCCGAAATCCGCATGTGCCGGACGCTGGGCGCCGACGCCGTGGGCATGAGCACCGCCTGCGAGGCCATGGCCGCCCGCCACATGGGCATGGAAATCTGCGGCATCTCCTGCATCACCAATCTGGCCGCCGGTATGACCGAGGGCCGTCTGGACCATGCCGAGGTCCAGGAGACCGCCGACCGGGTGGCCAAGCAGTTCAAGAAGCTGGTCACCGGCGTCATCACCCATATTTGACCGCTTTTGCACGGAAACGAGCGCCGGCAGCCGCAGGCGCTCTATTTTTATCAACCGGCCCCCGGCGGGAGTTTTTCAACGCCTGCAGCCGAAAAAACGTGGGAAAGACAACGGTACAATCTAAAAAAATGGTGTAAATTTGTCGTTAAAAATTTGTGTTATGCGGGTTTGCGGAAATCGGCATCCCCGGTGCCGTCCTTACAGAAAAAATGGTGTGAAATCTGTGTCAATGGGTTAGAATGGAAAAATTGCAAAAAACCATGGCATAATGTGCAACAGTATGCTACAATCGTATGGGACAAATGCCTCACTTGCTTATCATACAATATTCTGATCCGCAGGCGGGACGATGTCCAATCGCAGAGAGCGAGGAGCGTTCAAAGATGAATGAGAAAAGACGAAACGGAATCCGTTCCATCCAAAGTTCCATGATTTTGGTGGTCGTTCCCATTGTGGTGGCTGCCATGGTGCTGTTGTCACTCATCGGCCATATGTCGGCGGTGAAAATCATCCGCAGCGGCTCGGAACGGGAAATGACCCAGTCCCTGGATGTTGCCACCGAGTATATCAGCGGCGCCCTGACTAAAAATCAGTTGGTGGCGGAGACGCTGGCTCGGGCGGTGGAGTCCGTCCACAAACAGCAGGAGGCCCTGCAGGCTTCCCAGGGAGTCACGTATGCCATGGATGAGGCCATTTATCGCGGACTTCTGACGGATTTTGTCGACAGCAATGACGACACCTTCGGCGGTGGCATCTGGTTTGAGCCCTACGCCCACCGGCCGGACCGGGAGTATTATTCGCCCTACTGTATGCGGGAAAGCGGCGTGGTGCAGTATGTGGACGACTACACCCTGGGAGACGGCATCTACTATACGGATCAGAGCTGGTATACTTCCGCCACCAACACCACCCAGAGCGTTGTGTGGTCGGAGCCGTACTATGACAGCTTCGCACAGATTTCCATGGTGACGGCTTCGGCGCCCATCTACCAGAACGGTGTGCTGCTGGGTGTGGCGACGGCGGACGTGGATTTGACCAGTATGCAGCGGATGGTGACCGATCTGGACATTGTTGCCGACGGCCGTGCCTTCCTGCTGGACGCCAACGGCGTCTACATTGCCCATGAGGACAGCGCCAAGCTGCTGGAGCAGAACATTCTGGAAGAGTCCAACGCATCTCTGGCGCAGCTGGGCCGGGAGATTCTGAAGAATGGCACCGGCACCGGCTCCTATACCGAAAATGGCGAGACGTATCTGGCCTGGTACCAGCAGATTCCCGAAAGCGGCTGGTATATCGTTTCCACGGCCTCCGAAGATGCGCTGATGGCCAGCACCGACGCCCAGGGCACGACGCTGACCTGGAGCTGCATCGGCTTCTCCGTGGCGCTGTTTGTGGTGCTGCTGGTGTACCTGCGCTATCGCATTATCCATCCCCTCAACGCCCTGGACCGCACCGCCCGGCAGATTGCCGCCGGTGATCTGTCTGTCTCGGTGGACCACAATGCAAAATATGAGTTCGGCCGGGTCAACGCCTCTCTGGAGACCATGGCGGCCCAGCTGCGGCTGTACATCGACTACATCCGGGAGATTTCCCAGGTGCTGGGCCAAATGGCCGACGGCAACTTCGATTTCAAACTGCACAACCGGTATACCGGTGAGTTCGCACGGGTCCAGGAGGGCCTGCTCAATACGCAGAAGCGCATTTCCGACACCCTGGGCTCCATTTATACGGCGGCCAGCGAGGTCAGCGCCGGTGCCGAGCAGATGGCCAACGGCGCACAGATTCTCAGTCAGGGCGCCACGGAGCAGGCCAGCTCCATCGAACAGCTGGCGGCGGCGGTTCAGGGCGTGTCCCGTGAGATCGGTGAGAACGCCCGCCGCACCGAAGAGGCCAGCAACCACGGCCGTACCGCCGGAGAGCATCTGGGCCAGAGCCAGGAGAAGATGCGGGAGCTGGTGGCGGCCATGGCGGAGATCAAGGAGACCTCCGCGGAGATTCAGGGCATCATCAAGACCATCGACGATATCGCGTTCCAGACCAACATTCTGGCCCTGAATGCGGCGGTGGAAGCCGCCCGGGCCGGTATGGCGGGCAAGGGCTTCGCCGTGGTGGCCGACGAGGTGCGCAGCCTGGCCGGAAAGTCGGCGGAAGCCTCCCAGAGTACCCAGGAAATGATTCAGAAGTCCATCCACGCGGTGGAAAACGGCAGCGAACTGGCAACCAGCGCCGAAAAGATGCTGGAGGAGACGGCCAAGTATGCCAACGAGATCATCGAAACCATCGGCGGCATTGCCGAAGCTTCGACCCAGCAGGCCCAGGAGATCACCCAGATCACCCAGGGCTTGGACGAGATTTCCAGCGTTGTGCAGACCAACTCCGCCACGGCGGAGGAGAGCGCGGCGGCCAGCCAGGAGCTGACGGGCCAGGCCACGCTCCTCAAGAATCTGACCAAGCGGTTCCGTCTGGCCAACCGGTCCATGGACGACGAGCCGGAGCAGGTTCCCGCCGCAGCCAGCAAGTCCTCCGCCGACAGCTACGAAAAATACTGAGTGTTGTAAAACAACAGTTGCCGTCGCGGAATGGCCGTAATAGAACAAAGATAAAAGTTTTACTCGATTTTTTTTCTGACGGGGCTGCCCGCCACCCGTGTGTCTGCGGTGCTCGCCGGGCCTTTTCCGCCATAGCTGCGGTGTGGTTTCTTGCCATACATCCAGTATGGCTGCGAACTCACACCTTGCTCTGACGAAAAATTCCTCGCCGACCACTCTTGCCAACGGGCGGCGGGCAGCCCAAAATCGCGGGGTCCAGGGGCAGCGCCCCGGTCGCGCCTCGCAAGGCGCGAAATACCCGCCCGCCGCAGCGGGCGAAACTCCCGCTGGCCGCAGCCAGCGAAACACCCCATCGTCCCCAAGCGCCCGTCGCAACGGGCGCAATCCCCAGGGCGTAAGCCCTAAGGCCGCCGTCCCCACCCCATA
>CALWWW010000008.1 GCA_944385365.1 uncultured Oscillospiraceae bacterium
CCAAAGCGCCATCCGCAGATGGCGCAATCCCCGCGGCGTATGCCGCAAGGCCGCCGTCCCCACCCCATCGCGGGTGGCGGACGGCGGCCTTTTTGGTCCCCCCCACCGTAGGGCGCGGCATCCTTGACGCGCCCATATTGCATTACCATCCGGGGCCGTCAGGGATGCCGGCCCCTACGTTTAAGGTAAGCAGAAATGCACACCGGCGGCGGGACACACAGGTCCCGCCCTACGTTCCATATCGGCAGTCCGTTCGTGTTCGTCGGGCGCAGCATCCCGGCGGCGGGGGCAAGCCCCCGCCCTACACGGTAGAACATATCGGTCCAACGGTGGAATTTCAGTGCGTACGCCGGACGATTAGATATATTCGGTCTCTTCCATGGACGCAAAACCGGAGGCGCCGCTGCTGCGGCGTCCCCGGTTGGTATACGTTCCTACTTTTTTACTGCTGCTCTTCGTCGTCCTTGTCGGCCACGTCCACGTCGATGACAACGGATTCGGCGGACTTGGGCTCGGTCACCAGATCATCCTCGGTGATATCCACCACATAGTCGTCGGTGACAATCTCATCGTCGTCGTCATGACCCTGGCTGCGCAGCTCCTCAATGGCGATTTTCAGGTCCTCAATGGCGATCTTGGACTCGGAAATCCGCTCGCACCAGGGCGTATACACCGCCGGGTCCGGGGTCTGGCCCACAATATAGTCCTTATAGTACAGCTTGCCCAGTTCAATCTGGGCCTTTTTGATCTTTTCCTCTTCGGTACGGATGGCCAGATTGGCCTTGGCCACGGATGCCAGCTGGCGGGTCTTCTTCACTGCCGTCTGGGCACCCTCCACGGCCATGCCCTTGAACGTCTCCAGATAATCATTGAATGTTGCCATAGGGAATCGCTCCTTTCAGTCCTGTGGGGTTGTTTCCTTATTTTTCGCCATTATACCACGGTTTTCCCCTTGTGGGAAGAGTCAGGCCGTCTTTTCTTCCGCTTCCGCGGCGGCGGCTTTCTGCCGGTTGACCGCCAGATTGGCCGGGTCGTGGGGCCGGATTTTCAGGTTCCACACCAACAGGCCCACGGCCACCAGGCAGGACAGAGCCGCCAGCAGCTGGCTGACCCGGATGCCGGTATTGAACAGGTACAGGCTGTCGGTGCGCATCCCCTCAATCCAGGCCCGGCCCAGGCCGTACCAGGCCACATACATGGTAAAAATCTGACCGTCATAGCGGCGGCGCTTTTTAAAATAGAAGTGCAGGGCCAGAAATCCCACCGCGTTCCAGACGGATTCATAGAGGAATGTGGGGTGATAGTACGTCACCACACCGGCGCTGTCCTGGAGGCCCATCTTAAAAAAGCTGTCGGTGATGCCGCCATGGGCTTCCCGGTTCATGAAGTTGCCCCAGCGGCCGATGCACTGGCCGATGAGCAGGCCCATGGAGCCGATATCCATCATGGGCAGCAGGGGCGTTTTTTTCCATCTGGAATGGAGAATCACGCCGATGGCCGCGCCAATGACGCCGCCGTAGATGGCCAGACCGCCCTCCCAGATATAGAGGACGGAGATGGGATTGTCGGCGTACAGCTCCCAATAGAAAATGCAGTAATAGAGCCGCGCGCCGATGATGCCCAGGGGGGCCGCCAGCAGCAGCATATCGAGAATGTTGTCCTCGGTGAGACCGAACTGTTTGGCGCAGCGGCAGCCGTAGAGCACCGCCAGGGCGAAGCCGATGGCGATGAGAATGCCATACCAGTAGATGGGTTTGTCACCCAGAGAAAAGGCCACCGGCGAGGGGTTGATGTCAATGCCCAGATTGGGGAACGTGATGGGGGATGCCAAAAACACAATACGTCATCCTTTCGCGTTGGGATAGATGAGGGAGAGGGCCGCCCGCTGGGGGACCACCGTATCCCGGATCATCCGCACCGTCTCGTCCAGGGTGATGGAACGGTACAAATCCGGGAAGTCATAATAGAACGCCCCCTCAAAGGTGCTCTGGCACATACGGTAGCAGATGTTCTCGAAACTGTCAAGTTCCCGGACGCGCCGTCCGAAAGCCGACCGCTTGAGCCGCTGGAACAGGGCTTCGTCGGCGCCCTCCCTGCCCAGCCGCTCCGCCTCCTTGAGAATGGCGTCCACCACCCGCTCCGGCTCGTTGCTGTCGCCGCCGATGGACAGCATGCCCAGGGTCTTGACACCCTCGTAACCGGCGGAAAAATCGCAGTCGATGAGACCGTCCTCGTACAGCTTCGTATAAAAGGCCGTGGACTCGCCCACCAGCAGCTCTGCCGCCAGATCGCCCACCAGCTCCTGCCGGAGAATATCCGCGCCGGTTTTGGGCGTGTCGCAGCGGAACGCCACGGTGAAGCCCGGCATGGACACCTCCATGTTCTGTTCCACCCGCGCCATCTTCTCCGCCGTCAGGGGCTCAGCAGGGCCGTAGTCCCGGCCGCCCACGCCGCCGGGGGTCTTGGGCAGAATCTCTCTTGCGCTCTCCACCACCAGGGCCGGGTCCACAGGACCCGCCACGCAGAGCATCATATTGGACGGGTCATAAAACGCCTTGTGGCAGTCGTACAGCGTCTGGGCCGTGATATCCTGGATGGATTCCACCGTACCGGCGATGGGCACCCGAATGGGATGGTGCTGATACAGGGCCGCGAAGAGGTTCTCATACATCCGGGAGCCGGAGCTGTCCTCGTACATGCGGATTTCCTGGGCGATGATGCCCCGCTCCTTCTCCACGCTCTCCTCGGTAAAATAGGGCGTGGACACGTACCGCAGCAGCAGTTCCAGATTTTCCCGCCAATTTTCCGTGGATTCTACATGATATGCCGTCATGGAATAGCCGGTGAAGGCGTTGGGACTGCCGCCCAGGGCGGAAAACTGCTGCATCACATTGCCCTCGGGCATATCGAACAGCTTATGCTCCAGATAGTGGGCCACACCGGCGGGCGTCTCATACACCTTGCCGTCCATGGTGAACTTGGTGTCGATGGAACCGAAGTCCGTGGCAAAAAAGGAATACGTCTTGGCAAAGTCGGGCCGGGGAATGACGCGAATCAGCAGCCCATTGGGCAGCCGCTCCTCGTAAAACGTCTCCCGCAGCTGTTCCAGCACTACCTTTTTCATTTTGCCACCCCCTCAATAAAGTACACCGTGTCCAGCGTCACCCGGCGGGCGGCCTCGGCCACCTGCTCCGCCGTCACCGTCTCCAGCGATTTGGCCAGATCGGCCATGGTGCCCTCCCGGTCCAAAATGGCCTGGCCCAAGGCGTAATCGTCCAGCCGACCGGGGCTGTCCATGCCGGTTTTCAGGGAGGACAGCAGCGCAATGCGGGCGCCCTCCAGTTCTTCCTCGCTGATCTCCCCCTGCCGGGTCAGTTCCAGCTGGTGGAGAATCTCGTCCCGGGCCACCTCAAATTTGTCAAACTCAATGCCCGACGACACCACCATGACGCCTTTGAACTTTTCAATGGTGGAGCTGGCATAATAGCACAGAGACATCTTTTCCCGGACGTTCAGAAACAGCTTGCTGGTGACGCCGGAACCGAACACGGCGTTCATCATCAAGGCCGCCGGATACCGCTCCACATCGTCGGCGGTGCAGCCCAGGCGGAAGCCCATGGCCAGCTTGCCCTGGGTCACGTCCAGCGCTTCCCGCTTCGTCTGGACCGTCTCCGCCTTGTCCACAATCACGGTGGAAAACGCGTCGGCCTCGCCGCGGGGCAGGTCCGACAGGCCCGCTTTCAGCAGGTCCGCCACCGTGTCACCGTCACAGCTGCCGTGGTAGAAAATCTCCATGCGGGAATGGGCCAGAATGTGGCGGTAGTGGTCGTAAAGACTCTTCGCCGTGATGGGCTCCACCTCTTCCACGTCGCCCAGACGGGGCAGGCCGTAGGCTTCGTCCTTGCACATGGTCCGCAGCAGCTGGGACACCACATAGCTGCGCTTGTTGTTGATGCGGGCTTCCATGGTGTTGATGAGGTTTTGCTTTTCGCCGTCCACAAAGGCGGAGACGAACGCCCCGTCCTCTGTCACCGGTTTTAGCAGCAGGCGGCAGACAAAGTCCACCATGGGGGCCAGAATGGGTTCGCCGTCCAATGCGTAACGGTCCTCCAGAAACGCCGCATAGAAGCCCGTGGTCTGCACCTCGCCCTTTTTGCGGACGAGACTGCCCACGCTGGCCCCGTAGTAGCCGTCCAGGAACGCGGAAATTTCCCGCATGTCCGGGCAGCCCTCGCAGCCCCGCAGGAGCACCGCCGGCAGCAGCGCATTGGCCGCCGCTTCCTCCCGCCGCAGGGGGCGCAGCAGGGACAGGCTGAGACAGCCGGTTTTGAATTTTTCACTCTGCACACAGGTGAGGAACACACCGGGCAGAAGTTCTGTTCGTCTGTTCAATCAATTCATCCTTTCCAGGGTATGGTGACCTATTGGGTCATCATACCACAGTTCGTCAAAAAAGTAAAATATGTTGGAAACTGCTTGTCAGAACGGCGCTTTTCCTGTAAACTAATATCCACTGAATAAGGAGGCATACTACATGCAATGGATCGAACTGACCATCGCCACCGCGCCCGCGGGCATTGAGCTGGTGGCGGCACGGCTGACGGCCTTGGGCTTCGACAGCTTTATTATGGACGATCAACAGGAGTTTCATGATTTTTTGGAGCAGAATCGTCAGTATTGGGACTATGTAGATGAAGAACTGGAAGAAAAGATGGCGGGTGTTTCCCAAATTCGCCTCTATGTGGAGGACACGCCCCAGGCTGTGGAAACCGCGTCCTATCTCAGCGAGCAGCTTTCCCTGCTGCGCTGTCAGTTCCCGGCCGTGGACTTCGGCCCCCTGACGGTGTCCGCGGCGGGCTGCCGGGATGAGGACTGGGAGAACAGCTGGAAACAGTATTACGAGCCCCTGCCCATCGGAGAAAAACTGTTGGTGGTGCCCCAGTGGCTTCACCCGGAAAACCCCGAGGGCCGTATTGAGGTACGGCTGGACCCGGGCATGATCTTCGGCACCGGCGCCCACGCCTCCACGCAGATGTGCATGAAGGCGCTGGAACAGTGCATTCATGGCGGCGAGCGGGTCATCGACCTGGGCAGCGGCAGCGGTATCCTGTCCTTTACGGCGCTGCTGCTGGGGGCCGCCACGGCCACCGGCGTGGACATTGACCCCAAGGCCGAGGATATCGCTCGGGAAAACGCCGCCATGAACGGCCTGGACGGTTCCCGATTCACCGCCGTCACCGGCAATGTCATTGAGGACCGGGCCCGCATGGAAGAGCTGGCAGAAGGCGGCTATGATGTGGTGTTGGCCAACATTGTGGCCGACGTCATCATCCCCCTGGCCCCGGTGGTGCCCCATTTTCTGCGCAAGGGCGGCGTGTTCCTGTGCTCCGGCGTCCTCAATGTGCGGCTGGACGAGGTGAAAGCGGCCCTGGAAGCGGCGGGTCTCACCATCACCGGCTGCAATCAGATGGACGACTGGTGCCAGCTGAGCGCCACCTGCTGAGGAGGCTGCAACCTTGCCATACATTCCCTATCGCACCCGTGTGCGTCTGCGCAAACTGGCCGTGGCCCTGGTCATTGTCATTGTGCTGCTGTTGCTGACCGCCGTGGGCCTTGTCATCTATTTGCAGCGCTTTCTGGTCTACTCCGCCGACGGCGTCCGATTGGAGTTCTCCCCCTCCACCGAGAACAGCACCGTCCATGAAAAGCTGGAGCCGTTGCCCGACGCCCAGGTGGTAGTGGACACCAGTCCCGTGGAGGACACCAGCGCCATGACCCGCCTGGAGGGCATCTATGTGACCACCGATATGCTGGACGAAACCGACGCCATTCTGGAAGCCGTCCAATCCGCCGAGGGACAGGTGGCCGTGCTGCTGGATGTGAAAAGCATCTACGGCAATTTCTGTTACTCCACCGCCATTTCCGGCGCGGAGACGTCCTCCTCTGTGGATGTGACCGCCGTGGACCAGCTCATTGCCGATCTCAACGCCAATGGACGCGTCTATCTGATCGCCCGCCTGCCGGCGTTCCGGGACAGCGCCTATGCCCTGGCCAACCAGTCCTGCGGCCTGCCCCTGGACAACGGTGCACTGTGGCTGGACAGCGACAGCTGTTACTGGCTGGACCCGGCCAATGAACAGGTCCTCTCCTATCTCCAGAGCATTCTCTCCGAACTGGCCGGTCTGGGCTTTGAGGAAGTGGTCCTGTCGGATTTCACATTCCCCTCCAGTCAGAACATTGCCTATGACGGCGACCGGGTGGCCGCCGTGCTGGACGCCGCCCAGCGGCTTTCCTCCAACCAGACGGAGAGCTCCCCTGCCCTGTCTCTGGCCACCACGGACCCGGTCCTGGCCGCCTACGCCGACCGGGTATATCTGACCAGCAGCGACGGCTCCCAGGTCCAGTCCCTGGTGGATACCTTTGCCGATGTCTATGACACGCTCCATGATTGCGTGGTCTTTCTCACCGATTCCCGTGATACCCGTTTTGCCGACTACGGTATTCTGCGTCCGGCGGTGACGGAGGACGACGAGGAATAACGGAGCTCCCAAAAAATAAAAAGTTTTACTCGATTTTTTTCAAAAAATCGCGGAGTCCAGAGGCAGCGCCTCTGGTCGCCCGTCGCAACGGGCGAAATCCCGCTGGCCGCAGCCAGCGAAACACCCGCGCCGCGCACGGCGCGAACTCCCCCATCGTCCCAAAGCGCCATCCGCAGATGGCGCAACCTCCACGGCGTCAGCCGTAAGGCCGCCGTCCCCACCCCATCGCGGGTGGCGGACGGCGGCCTTTTTGTACTCCACACCGTAGGGGGCGGCATCCTTGACGCGCCCATATTGCATTGCCATCCGGGGCCGTCAGGGATGCCGGCCCCTACATCGGTGGTAACCGGAGGACGTACCGGCGGCGGGGGCAAGCCCCCGCCCTACGGGGTGGAAACCATCAGTCTATGGAAAATGGCCGACGCTTCCCACTCTGCAAACACACTCCATGCCCCTACTGGATTTTATGGAATCGCCATATCGCACAACTGGGAGCGCCGCGTTTGCGGCGCTCCCAGTTGGTTACTGCATCAACGAGCAGATGCGGTCGGTATATTCCGTGGGGTTGTCGATGGGCAGGCCCGCCATGAGCAGAGCCTGATCGTAGAGGACCTCCACATACTTCTTGGCCTTGTCCGGGTCCTGGGCCACGGCAATCTGCAAAGTGGCAAAGACGGCGTGCTCCGGGTTCAGCTCCAGAATACGACCAGCCTTGAAGCCCATTTCCGGGTTCATCTTCTGGAAGTATTTCTCCATCTCGAAGCTCATGCCCTCGTCGGGGACCAGGCAGACGGGATGGCTCTTGAGGGTGGCGCTGAGCCGCACGTCCTTGACGCGGTCGCCCAGGGTCTCCTTGATGAAGTCCAGGGTGGGCTTGGCAGCTTCGTTCTTCTCCTCCATGGCCTTCTTCTCCTCGTCGGAGGTCAGGCCCAGGTCGTCGGACGCAATGTTCTTGAAGTCCTTCTCAGCAAACTTCTGGAGGGTCTGGGGAATGAATTCGTCCACATCCTCTGTGAAGAACAGCACGTCGTAGCCCTTGTCCTGGAGCAGCTCCATCTGGGGCAGCTGGGACAGGCGCTGGCGGCTCTCACCGGCGGCAAAGTAGATGTGCTCCTGGCCCTCGGCCATACCGTCCACGTACTCCTGGAGGGTCACCAGCTTCTGTTCCTTGCTGGACCAGAACAGCATCAAATCCTGGAGCAGGTCCTTATGCATACCGTACTCGGATACCAGACCGTATTTCAGGTTGCGGCCAAAGGCATTGAAGAACTTCTCGTACTTCTCCCGGTCGTTTTCCAGGAGCTTCTTCAATTCGGACTTGATCTTCTTTTCCAGATTGGAGGCAATGAGCTTCAGCTGGCGGTCATGCTGGAGCATCTCACGGGAGATATTCAGGCTCAAATCCTGGGAATCCACAATGCCCTTGACAAAGCGGAAGTGCTCCGGCAGCAGGTCCTCGCAATTCTCCATAATCAGAACGCCGGAGGAATAGAGCTGCAAGCCCTTCTTGTACTCCTTGGTGTAGAAGTCGTAGGGGGCACGGGCGGGGATATAGAGCAAGGCCTTGTAGGTGATGTTGCCCTCGATGCTCAGATGGATGGTGGCCAGGGGGTTTTCATAGTCGAAGAACTTCTCCTGATAGAACCGGTTGTACTCCTCCTCGGTAACGTCCTTCTTGGCCCGCTGCCACAGGGGCACCATGGAGTTGAGGGTCTCGTTCTCCGTGTAGGTCTCATACTCGGGCTTGTCGCTGTCCTTGGTCTCCTCCTTGACGCGGGTCTTGGTCACGTCCATGCGGATGGGATAGCGGATATAGTCGGAGTATTTGCGGACCAGGGACCGCAGTTCGTGCTCCTGGAGGAACCGGCTGTAGTTCTCGTCCTCGGTATCGGCTTTCAGGTGCATGATGACCTGGGTACCGGCGGCGTCCTTCTCACAGGCGGTGATGGTGTAGCCGTCGGCGCCGGAGGACTGCCACATCCAGGCTTCGCCGGAACCGTACTTCTTGGAAATGACGGTAACGGCGTCGGCCACCATAAAGGCGGAGTAGAAGCCCACGCCGAACTGGCCGATGATGTCGATATCCTCCTGCTGGTCCATGTCCTTTTTGAACTGGAGGGAACCGCTCTTGGCGATGGTACCCAGATTCTCCTCCATGTCCTCCCGGCTCATGCCGATGCCGTTGTCGGACACGGTCAGCAGACGTTCTTTTTCGTCCACCGTAATGTCGATGGCGAAGTCGCTGCGGTTCAGGCCCACGTTCTGGTCCGTCAGGCTCAGATAAGCCAGCTTGTCCATGGCGTCGGAGGCGTTGGAAATGATCTCACGGAGAAAAATCTCCTGATGGGTGTAAATGGAGTTGATCATCAGATCAAGAAGCCGCTTGGATTCGGCTTTGAATTGCTGCTTTTCCATGATATGTCATCCTTTGTATTCAGCATTAGCACTCATAGCTTTCGAGTGCTAATGCTATTATACCGCGCTCTGAAATTTTTTCAAGTACATTTACAAAAATTTTATATTTAGCCCTTAACAGACGGGGAGGACTATGATAGAATGGGATTACCAATTCTACGAAAGGAAGGTTTTCAACCATGAAAACTGTGATTTGCTCCAAGAACGCTCCCGCCGCTGTGGGTCCCTACTCCCAGGCCATCGCCGTGGGCGACACCCTGTACTGCTCCGGCCAGCTGGGTCTGGTGCCCGAGACCGGCAAGCTGGCCGAGGGCGGTCTGGCTGCCCAGGCCCGTCAGATGTTCGCCAATGTCAAGGCGGTTCTGGCCGAGAACGGCATGGACCTGAGCAACGTGGTCAAGACCACCGTGTTTATGACCGATCTGGCCGGTTTTGCGGAGCTGAACGGCATCTACGCTGAGAACTTCACCGGCGAGCATCCCGCTCGTTCCTGCGTGCAGGTGGCTGCTCTGCCCCTGGGTGGCGTGGTGGAGATGGAAGTCATCGCCGTCAAGTAATTGCATCGAACCGTTGAACGGGCGTGCCGCTGCGTGCGGCACGCCCGTTTTTTTCAGTATAGCGGTACCAAAAGGCACAGTATGTACAATCCACACCAAAAATTGCCCCTGGAATTGACCGCTCTTATACCATCTGCTATAATAAAATAAAGTATTACAGCAGGTGGCCGAAGCAGCCGGATGGAAAGGAGTGTTCCCCATGTTCTGTTATCTCTGCGGAAAAGAATTGCCCGATGGTGCCCGGTTCTGTCCTGCCTGCGGAGCAAAGGCGGCAGCGCCCACGGCAAAACCAGCCCCGCCCCAGCCCACAGCGGAATCCATCGCTCCCCCGTCCCAGCCTTCTGCAACGCCGCCCACACCCCCTGTCCATTCTTCTCCCTTCCGTTTCTGGAAGCTGGCGGCAGGGTTGTTCTGTGTGGTAGCTCTGGTACTGGTTCTGGTGGTACGGGAGCTGGACAGCGACGACCGTCTGGCCAAGCCGGTGTCCTCCTCGCATAGCAGCGGCAGCACAGCAAAATCCGACGGCAGGTCTGATGATGATACGGCTGATGTTGAGACTGTGGCCGCAGACGGCGGCGAAGCAGGTATCACGCTGCCGGACCCCGCCCGGTTTTACCAGCTGAACGACAACGAGGTATCCGAGGGCGAAGATTCCAAGATGTTCTATTTGCAAGGAGATGCCGCCGAGATTCTGGGTACATATGCCGCGCTGCTGGAGGAATCGCCCTACAGCTTCCAGCCGGATGCGGAATACCCCTGGCGTCTGGACCTGTCCAATGATGATGTCTTGGGCGGATACAATCTGACGGACCCCCGGCAGGAAGGCTGCACCGTGTCTGTCGGCTGGTTCTATGACGCAAGCCTGGACTTTACGCAGGTGCAGGTGGACTATGACGGCGGAGAGACAGCCGATTCTCTGCGCTGGGTGGACAGCGGAACAGCCTGTCCCGACGCGGTAACCGGCCTGGATTATGACAAGTCCCACACCGCTCTGCAAGCGGAAACGGAAGCGCGCAGCCAGAGCGACTCCGACAGCAGTTCGTCGGACAATTCGTCGGGCAGCGGTTCCGGCAGCACCACCAAGCACGACTGGTCCTTTTCCAGCCAGTGCATCAGCTGCAGCGGCAGCGGGATCTGCCGCCAATGCGGCGGCACCGGGTATGTGTATAAAATTATGCCTGGTACCACCGAACGGATTCAGGTCAACTGCACCAGCTGCTACTCTCCCGGCAAGTGCCGCGACTGCGGCGGCACGGGACGACGATAAGCCTGAAGCCGCCGGTGCCGCCCCATTGTGGGCGGCACCGGCGGCCTTCTTATGTGCAAAATACAAAAACCGGGCTGCCGCAGCAGCCCGGCTTTCATTACGCTCACAGAATGCAGGCGCGGAGATTACTCCTCGTCGCTGTACTCCTCGCCGTCGCCCTCCACCAGCAGGGCGCGGATGGACAGGGAGATACGCTTGTTCTCCTCGTCGATGTCGATGATCTTGGCCTCGACCTCCTGGCCCTCGGACAGCACATCCTCGGGCTTGCCGATGCGGCGATCAGCAATCTGGGAGATGTGGATCAGGCCGTCCACGCCGGGGATGATCTCAGCGAAAGCGCCGAAGGTCATCAGCTTGACAACCTTGACAGTGGCCACGTCGCCCACCTGGAACTGGTTCAGGAACAGGTTCCAGGGGTTGGTCTCAGCGGTCTTGTAGCCCAGAGAAATCTTCTTCTTCTCGGGATCAAAGCCGATGACATAGACGTCGATCTCGTCGCCCACCTTGACAACCTCGGCGGGGTTCTTGATGCGGCTCCAGCTCAGCTCGGAAACGTGCACCATGCCGTCCACGCCGCCGATGTCGACGAAGGCGCCGTAGGAAGTGAGGCTCTTGACAACGCCATGGTACTGCTTGTTGACCTCGATCTCGTTCCAGATCTGCTCGGCGGCAGCCTTGCGGGCCTCAGCGGTGACGGCACGGATGGAGCCGACCACTCTGCGGCGGGCGCGGTTGACCTCGGTGATCTTCATGCTGACAGTCTGACGGATCAGCTGG
Source organism: uncultured Oscillospiraceae bacterium (assembly GCA_944385365.1). Classification (GTDB taxonomy): domain Bacteria; phylum Bacillota; class Clostridia; order Oscillospirales; family Oscillospiraceae; genus Avoscillospira_A. Next base: position 11,556 of record CALWWW010000008.1, read on the forward strand.
CCCAGATCGCCGCCCTTGGGAATGCCGGTCTGGGAAGCGGGAATGAACACGCGGACGCCCTTGACATTGGCAACCAGGCCGCCCTTGTTCTCCTCGGTGATGACGCCCTCGACGACAGTCTTCTCCTCGCAGGCAGTCTCGATCTCGTCCCAGCTCTTGACGGTGTCCAGACGCTTCTTGGACAGCATCACGGTGCCCTCCATGTCGTTGACACGGACCACATAGACCTCGATCTCATCGCCCACATTGAACAGGTCCTCGGCCTTGGCAGCGGGGTCGCTGCTAATCTCGCTGTAGGGGATGTAGCCGGCGTGCTTGGTGCCCAGGTCCACATACACTTCGGTGGGGGTGATGGACGTGACGATGCCGGTCACCTTGTCTCCTGTATTTAAAGTCTTGATGGACTGCTCGAGAAGCTCGGCAAAGTTCTCCTCCATAGCAGCATTTTCAACACGAATTTCGTCGCTCATTTGGTTGTTGACCTCCTTTATTATCCACGCCGGCGTTGACGCCCCGGCAGTGATACCAACGGATTGCACATTAGAGAAAAGCGTAGTGTCCAATTCATCGGCACTGTCCACCAGGGAAACCAGCTTGCAGTGTTCTCTGCAAATCATCGCAAGGCGCTTCGTATTGGAGCTCATTGCATCACCGACTATGACCATTCCATCGCATAGCCCGGCTAGGGCTATGGCTTCTTTCTGCCGTTTTTCCGTCGCTCCACATATTGTATCAAATATTTCGGCATTTGTATACACTTTTTTTATAATTTCACAACAACTTTTCCATAGGGCCTCGGTACTGGTGGTCTGAGACACCATGGTGACGGCCAATTCCGCCCGCCGGGGGTCCTCATCCAGCCATGCCTGCAGCTCCCCGGCGTTTTCAAACACCGCCGGGTGGTCGCACCATCCGGCGATGGCCACGATTTCCGGATGGGTCCGGGTGCCGATGATGATGACCTGACGGCCCCGCTCCGTGGCCTTGCGGACAATTTCATGGATGCGCTTGACAAAGGGACAGGTGGCGTCCAGAATGGTGAGATTTCTGGCTTCCAGTTCCTCATAGACGGCCCGGCTGACACCGTGGCTGCGGATGATGACGGCGCAGCCGTCCTCGATCTCCGAAACCTCGTCCACCTGCCGCACGCCCATTTCCGCGAAGCGCTGCACCACATGGCGGTTGTGGATGATGGGGCCCAGGGTCACGGCCCGCAGACCGTCTTTTGCTGCCTGCTCCACCATGGACACAGCCCGGTCCACACCGAAGCAGAACCCCGCCGTCTTGGCAAGATAGACCTTCATCCGACACCCTCCCCCAGCTTGTAAATAATGTCCATCATCCGGTCGGTTTCGCTGCGCAGCTCCTCCGCTGTGGCCTTGCCCGTGGCGGTGACCACCTTAAAGGGTTCGCCGATGACCATGGCCATGGGGCTGAATGGAAACCGCTTCCGCTTGATATACACCGGCAGGATGGGGCAGTTTACCCGGTTGGCCAGCATGACCGCGCCGGTCTTGCCCTCCAGGGGGCCGTCCTTGGCACGGGTACCCTCAGGATAGAGCAGCAGCTTTTTTCCCTCTTTCAGGGTTTTCAGCGCTTCCTTGATGGCATTGATATCGCCCTCGCCCCGCTTGACGCCGATGATGCCCGCCCAGTGGAGCAGCTTTCCCAGCAGGGGCGCTTCCAACAGGGATTCTTTGGCCATAATGCGGAAAAAGGGGCCCTGTTTCAGGCCGAAAATGGCCCACAGGGGGTCCGCCATGCCGATGTGGTTGCTGCAAATGACGCAGGCCCCCTCGGGGATATGCTCCCGGCCCGTGACCCGGAACACCGGATGGTAGAAAAACATGCCGAAGCGGGCCAGCCGCTCCAGAATGCGATATACGACTGCATTTGCTTTCATCGCTGCCCCAGCTTCTCCTTTATGATGGACTCCATGGCCGCCGCCGCCTGTTCAATGTCCAGGTCGGTGGTGTCCAGATGAACGGCGTCCTTGGCGGGACGCAGAGGCGCAATTTTCCGGTTCTTGTCCTGCTCGTCCCGGGCAATCAGGTCCTGGAGCACCTTCTCGTACTTGACCTTCTCCCCCTTGGCCGTCAGCTCGTCAAAGCGGCGGCGGGCGCGGACCTCCGGGTCCGCCGTCAGGAAGATTTTCACGTCTGCCCCCGGCAGTACCACGGTGCCGATGTCCCGGCCGTCCATAACCACATTGTGGGTCCGGGCCAGCTGGCGCTGCATGTCCAGAAGATAGTCCCTGACCACCTTCTGGGCGGAAATCACCGACGCGATTTTGGACATTTCCGGCGTGCGGATTTCCTCGGTGACGTCCCGGCCATTGAGAATCATATGCTGGAGGCCGTCGGCGTCGTACTCGATGGCAATATTCACATCGCCAATGAGACGGGTGATGCCGTCGGTGTCCTTGGGGCCGATGCCGTAGAAGTCCATATGGTAGCCCACAGTCCGGTAGATGGCCCCGGTATCCACATAGACAAAGCCCAAATCCTTGGCCACTCTCCGGGCCATGGTGCTTTTGCCGCTGCCGGCGGGGCCGTCGATGGCAATGGCGTAGTTGCGTTTCGTTGTCATGTCTTCTCCTCCTTGCTGGTCCCGGCGGCGGCCCGTCCCGCGGCCCGGCCGGTGGCCCAGGCAATCTGTAAATTGAAGCCGCCGGTATAGGCGTCCACGTCCAGCAGTTCCCCGGCCAGATACAGGCCGGAACACTTCTTCGATGCCATGGTCTTGGGGTCCACCTCCGACACCTTGACGCCGCCGGCGGTGACAATGGCCTCTTTGACGGGTCGGGCCCCGGTGACCGTAAGGGTAAACCGTTTCATGGTTTCCAGCAGCGCCCGCCGCTGCTGCTTGGTGACGGAATGGACCTTTTCCGCCGGGTGGATGCCCGTCCGGGCCACCACCACGGGAATCATGCTGCTGGGCAGCAAATCCCCCAGGGCGTTTTCAAAATCCCGGTTCTGGTACTTTTCAAAATCCCGCAGAATGCGTTCATCCAGCTTTTTCTCGTCCAGCGCCGGTTTCAAATCGATTTCTATGGTATAGGAGTCCTTTTCCTTTCGGTGTGCGCTGGCCGACAGAATCGTGGGGCCGGAAACGCCGAAATGGGTAAACAGCAGCTCTCCGAAGTCCTCAAAGGCCACCTTTCCCTTCTGATTTTTCATGTGGACGGCCACATTGCGCAAACTCAATCCCATCATGGCCCGGCACTCGTCGGCCTCGGCCACCTCCAGGGGCACCAGGGAGCCGCGGGGCTCCACAATGGTATGGCCCACGGCGGCGGCCATATCGTAACCGTCGCCGGTGGAGCCGGTCAGCGGATAGGAACAGCCGCCGGTACAGAGAATCACCCGTCCGGCCTGATACGTTCCCTGGTCGGTGACCACACCGGTCACCGCACCGTCGACCGTTTGCAGGGATTGGACGTGAGCCGTCACCACCCGGACGCCGGTACGCTTCAAATATGTCCGCAAAGCGTCAATGACCGACGCGGCCTTGTCGCTTTCGGGAAACACCCGGTTGCCCCGCTCCACCTTGAGACGGCACCCCAGTCCTTCAAAAAAGGCCATGACCTCCTCCGGCGGGAAGGCTTCCATGGCGCTGTAGAGAAAACGGCTGTTGCGGGGGACGTTCTGCAAAACCTCCTGGGGGGTGCAGCAGTTGGTGACGTTGCAGCGGCCCTTGCCGGTGATGTACAGTTTTTTGCCCAGGCGGTCGTTGTGCTCCAGAAGCACTACCCGGGCCCCCAGTTCCGCCGCCGTACCGGCGGCCATCATTCCGGCGGCCCCGGCGCCCACCACCAGGACGTCAGTTTTCCATTCGTTCATAGGCTTCGTACTCTTCCCAAATCTGTTCCAGTTCCTCATAGGTCCGGGACAGGTCGTTTTCGTTCTTGCGGCCCACCGACACAATGAGGGCGTTGATGACGCTCATGGGCGCCACCAGGGAGTCCACGATGGACACCATATCGCTCTTGGCCAGCAGCACATGGGTGGATACCCGTGCGCCCGGCGCTTCCGGCGTGTCGGTGATGGCCACCACCGTGGCCCCGGCCTTGCGGCAGAAATCCATGGCCTTGATGGTGCGGCTGGAATACCGGGGAAAGCTGATGCCGATAACCACATCCTGGGGGCCCACATGGACCAGCTGTTCCAGCATTTCACTGATGGAATAGGGCTCCACCAGCCGCACATGGTGGAGCATATTGCGCAGATGGAAGTTGAGGAAGGTGGCCAACGCCATGGAGGACCGGACGCCGATGATATAGATGGTCCGGGCGGACATCATCCGTTCCACCACCTGGTCGAACACCTGCCGGTCCAATGCTTCCCCGGTCATCCGCAGCGTCTCCATGTCCGACTGGAGCACCATGGACACCACATCCTGATTGCCCAGCAGATCATTGATGACGCCCATACGCTGCACCGACGTCAGCTTGTTGCGGACCATCTCCTGCATGGCCTTCTGCATGGCCGGGTAGCCGTTATACCCCAGTTCCACGGCAAAGCGCACCACCGTGGACTCGCTGACGCCCACGGTCTTGCCCAGACGGCTGGCCGTCATAAAGGCGGCCTTGTCGTAGGACTCCATGATGTATTCTGAAATTCGCCGCTGTCCCTTGGAAAAGGTGGGCAAATCCTTTTGAATTTTGGAAAGGATATCCGTTGCCATGTTGTACCATCCCCTTTCCGGATCGATTCTGTTGGTTTACTGTATGATACGGGGTTTCCCGAAAATTTGCAAGAAAAACTTCACAGCAGGCTGTGGAGATACGATACCTCCTCGTCGGTCAGGTACCGCCACTGGCCCACGGGCAGCCGGTCCAGCCGCAGCTGTCCCTCGCCGATGCGCTTGAGCCGCGTCACATGGAGCCCCGCCAGTTCGCACATGCGGCGGACCTGCCGGTTGCGGCCCTCGGTGATGCCCACCTCGATCATGGCCTGGTCCCCGTTGACCCGCCGCAGCACCACCCGGGCCGGATTCAGCGGGCGGCCGTCCAGCTCCAGAGGCCCCCGCAGCTTGTCCTCGGCCCCGGTTTTGTACCCGGTGACCCAGCAGAGATAGACCTTTTCCACCTGTCCCGACGGGTGCATGAGCCGGTTGGCCAGCGCGCCGTCGTTGGTCAGCAGCAGCAGCCCCTCGGAGTTCAGATCGAGCCGCCCCACGGGGTAGACCCGCTCCGGGCAATCTTTGACCAGTTCCGTCACGTCGCGCCGTCCCTGCTCGTCCTTGCAGGTGGTCACATAGCCCCTGGGTTTATGCAGCATGATGTACACGGGACGGGGCGCACGGTGCAGCACTGCGCCGTCCACCTCGATGACGTCGGTTTCCGTCACCTTGTCCCCCAAGCGGGCCGTGTTGCCGTTGACCCGGACCCGGCCCTCGGTAATCATCTGTTCGGCCTGCCGGCGGGACGCGACACCGTGGGCCGACAGCACCTTTTGCAGTCGTTGTTCTTCCATATTGGATTCCTACCCTTTCAAAAGCCGCTCCAGAAAGGACCGCGGCTTGTCCGGCAGCACCGCCGCCGCCGTGTCGTAGATCAGTTCCGTCCGGGCCAGAACCGCCTCCCCCACCCGGACCTCCGCCCAGCCCGCCGTGTCTCCGGCCCGGACCGGCGCAAAAGCCATCCGGGGCAGACAGACGGTGACTGTGGGCGTCTCCTCCGGCAGCAGGGCACAGGATAAATCGCCCCGGGCGCGGCAGGTTACGGCCTCCGCCGTGCCGCCGACGATGGGGACGCTGCCCAGCACCGTCCCGTCCGTCAGGGCCGTGTGGGCCGTCAGACGGGAAAAACCGTCGTCCAGCAGCTTGCTGTGGTCGTTCCAGTCGTCGGGGGCGTTGATGGTGACGGCAATGAGCCGCCGCCCCTGCCGTTCCGCCGCGCTGACCAGCAGCCGTCCGGCGGCCTTGGTAAAGCCCGTTTTCACGCCCATGGCTCCCTCGTACCGCCACAGGAGCTTGTTGTGGTTGGTCAGATGCCGCTGGCCCACGGTACACGTTTTGGTGGAGACCACCTGCCGGAATACCTCGTTTTCCAGGGCCGCCGCCGCCAGCACCGCCAGATCATGGGCTGTGCCGTAGTTGCCCTCGTCGTCGAGACCGTTGGGATTGGCAAAATGAGTTTCCGTCAGCCCCAATTCTGCGGCCCGTTCATTCATCCGGTCCACAAAGTTCTCCACGTCGCCGGACAGATGGAGGGCCAGGGCCACGGCGGCATCGTTGCCCGAATGGAGCATGAGACCGTAGAGCAGCTGCTCCACGGTCAGCCGTTCCCCGGCCTTGAGATACAGGGAGGACCCCTCGATGCCCACGGCCTCCGGCGGGATGGTCACGGTTTCCGAAAGCCGTCCCGACTCCGCCGCCAGCAGCCCTGTCATAATTTTCGTGGTGCTGGCAATGAGGCTTTTTTCGTGGCTGTTCTTCTCATAGAGGACCCGGCCCGTGGCCGCGTCCATCAAAATGGCGCTGCGGGCCGAAATTGTATCCACGGCACCCGCCGCAGTGCTCAGCAAAAGGGCGGCGGACAGGAAAATTGCCGCCGCCCGCTGCATCCGTTGTTTCATCGTTCATCACCGGTAACAGTATGCGCCGCCGGTAATGGAGTATGCCTGTTAAAATTCGCCGGTCTCGTCCATATCTTTCGGTTTTTTGTCCTTTTTCAGCAGTTCGGAGAGCTTGTCGGTGAGGTCCGGCAGCAATTCGATGATACGGTCCAGAGAGGACGCCGCGGGAGCCACCACCGGCAGCATCCGCACCGATTCGCCCTTGATGACGATAAAGGACACGGGCTGAATGGTGACGCCGGCGCCGGCGCCGCCGCCAAAGGGGTTGGTACCGTCGGCGGAGGTGTGCTTGGATACATAGTCGCTGCCGCCGCTGGCAAAACCAAAGGACACCTTGGACACGGGGATAATGGTCACGCCGTCGGGCGTGGTAATGGGCTCACCGATGACGGAATTGGTATCCACCATGGAGCGGATTTTCTCCATATTGACGCCCATCATGTCGGAAAGAGGATGACTCATATTACTGCACCGCCTTTTTCTTGTATTGTAGGAACACGGGAATCAGGCGGCACAGCGCCTGTAAGCCCAGCCACAGAGCCGTGCCTCCCCGCAGGGTGACGCGCATCTCCAGCAGCAGCCGGAGGCGGTCGGAATGGTAATCGCAGAGCACCTCCGCCTGCCGGTGGGCAATGCGGAAGCAGTTGTGAAGCACCGGGTCCAGGGACCCGATCAAGGCCCACGCCTTTCCATACTGTAACGCCGTATGGGCCGCGTCTTTGCCGCCGCAGCGGACGCAGAGATACAGCTCCGAAACCAGGAGCTTTCGCCGCATCTTCCCCAGCAAATCCAGCAGAACGGACAGCAGAGGCTTGAGCAGCTTCCAGGGGAACTTCCCTTTTTTCTTTGGTTCGGGCGGCTGGTCGTGGGCCGTCTGCCGCGCCTTTTTCGGCTTGGGCGGCTTTTTCGGCTTCCGCCGCCGGGGTTTCATGGGATAGCGGAACACCGTCACCGGTCCCACGCTGGCCGCCGCTTCCAGCGTCCCGTCGTCGTACCGGAACCACACGCCCATGGGCAGCGCCAGAATCAGCAGCACCAGGGCCGCGGCCACGGCAGCGATCATACGGTTCCCTCCTCCTTCGATACCTCCGGCAGCTGTAACTGCTGGCCCTCGGGGATATGGATATCCGCCTTTTCAATGGGCGGCAAGTCCTCCAGACTGGTCAGGCCGAAGGTGCGCAGAAATACCGGCGTCGTCTCATAGAGAATGGGTCTGCCCGGCACGTTGAGCCGTCCGGCCTCGGTGATCAGCTGTTTGCCCAGCAGGGCGCTGACGGCGTAGCTACTGTCCACTCCCCGCAGCTGTTCAATATAGGCTTTCGTCACCGGCTGGTAATAGGCCACAATGGTAAGGGCCTCCAGCTGGGCCGGGGACAGCCGGGGCGGCTTGCGAGTTTCCAGCGCTTTCGTCACCACGTCGGCCATCTCGCCGGAGGAACACATCTGGTAGGCGTCCTCCAAGCGGACAATGCGGATGCCGAAGCGCTCGTAATTCCACCGGCTCATGAGGGATTGGGCCGCCGTGTGGATTTCCTCCTCCGACACCCCCGCCGCCATGGCCATGCGCGACGCCCCCACCGGCTCACCGGCGGCGAACAGAATGGCCGCAACAGCCCGTTCGATTGCAGTTTGTTCCATTTTGGCCTCCTCTATTCCTCGGAGCTGCCGAAAGGCTGTCCGTCCACGGTTCCCTGGGGCATTTGGAGAAAGGTCACGTCGGCGTCGCCGCCGCCGTCGGATTCCACCCGGACGGAACAGAGCTTGCACAGCTCCAGCACCGCCAGAAAGGTGGCCACCACTTCGGACCGGCTTTTGCAGCCGCGAAACAGGCTGCGGAATTTGCCTACGCCCACTTGCAGCAGCCGCCGCAGAATGTGGGCCGCTTTTGTCACCACCGGGAACGGTTCCGCTCCCACGATGGCGGCAAAGGGATGGGTGGGCGACGCCAGACCGGCGGCGCTGCGTTCGGCCAGGGCCGCCCAGGCCGTCACCAAATCCGATGGGTCGTGGCGATACTGGTACGTTTTGTCCCGCCGCAGCGGTTCCGGCTCCTTGATAAAGAGATTGCAGCCGATTTCGTTGCGGTCCGCCAGAAAGGACGCGGCCATGCGAATTTGCTCATAGGCCGCCGCCCGCTGCCGCTCCTCCAGGGAGTGAATCAGCAGTTCCATCTCCGACTGGGCTTCGGCCTGCTCCGTCACCGACAGGAGCATTTTCGTCTTGATCAGCATGAGATGGGATGCCATGGCGATAAATTCGCTGGCAATCTCCATGTCCATGCGCTTCTGCTCGTCCAGATAGGCCAGATACTGCTCCAGAATCTGCGAGATACTCACGTTGCTGATCTCAATTTTGTGTTTGCTCAGCAGCAGGAAAATCACGTCCAGGGGGCCTTGGAAGTCCTCCATGGTCTCGCTTTTCGTCTGCACCACGCCGGGCAGATAATAGCTTGGGGTTTCCATGGGTCCCTCCTACCGCAGCAATAGTTCCGCAGGCCACAGGGCCAGGGGCTGCAACAGGTTCAGCAAACCGGTGCGGAGATAATAGAGGGGCCCGTCCAGCCAACCGGCCAGCAGCACCACCATCAGCAGAAGCATCCCGTACCGCTCATAGCGCATGAGCTTGGCATAATTCTGGGGCGGCAGCACGGCAAAGAGGACCTTGGAGCCGTCCAGGGGGGAAATGGGAATCAGGTTGAACACCGCAAGACCGGCCGACAGGACCGCCACATACGCGGTAAAGGTAATCAGCCATTGGCCCAGACTGTTGGGGCCCAGGCGAATCATCAGCACCATCAGCAGGCCCCGGACCACCAGGGCCGCCCAGGCCAGCAGAATGTTGGAGATGGGACCGGCCAGGGCCGTCAGGGCCATGTCCCGTTTGGGGTTTTTGAAATTGTTCATATTGACCGGCACCGGCTTGGCCCAGCCGAACCGTGCCACGGCCATCATCAAAAGGCCGAGAATGTCGATGTGGCGCAGGGGGTTCAACGTCAGCCGTCCGGCCAGCTTGGCCGTGGGGTCCCCCAGGCGGTAGGCGGCCAGGCCGTGACACGTCTCATGGACGGTGATACACAGCAGGGACGCCAGGACGATGAGCAGCATATCGGACAGCCAGCCGAATTGCAGCTGATGGAGCCACGCGGTAAATCCGTGCAAAAAAGCCCCTCCTTTGGGTCGTTTTAACCAGTATAGCACCGGCCCGGCCCTTTTGCAAGGGACAGGCGGGCGGCAGGAAATTTCTCACGCCGCCCCTATCCAAGGACGGCGAAATCTGCTACAATAAACTAAAAAACAAGGGAAGGCGGGATACCCCATGGCATTGGTCTACTATGAGACCGGCATCCAGTTCCTCGGCCCCGAGGGCCACAGCGATTATCTCAACGTGTTTGTCACCCAGTCGGAAGAAGAGGCCCGGCGGGCCTATGGCAAGGACCGGCGCAACTATCTGGCCCGGCTGACCATGGACGACGATGGCAGTCACACAGAGTTCTGGAACCGGGAGGCATCCTGCTGGGAGCCACACGACGCCACCACAGAATAAACTGTAACGCACGCTACAACCCCAAAAATAAAGTTTTTACTCAATTTTTTTACAAAAAAATTGTGGGGTCCAGGGGCAAAGCCCCGGTCGCCCGTCGCAACGGGCGAAATACCCGCTGGCCGCAGCCAGCGAAACACCCGCGCCGCGCACGGCGCGAAATCCCGCCCGCCGCAGCGGGCGAAATCCCCTATCGTCCCAAAGCGCCATCCGCAGATGGCGCAATCTCCGGGGCGTAAGCCCCAAGGCCGCCGTCCCCACCCCGTCAGCGGGTGGCGGACGGCGGCCTTTTGTCAAAGTAAGATGGAATAGTGAAACGTGAAGAAGTGTGGTGACCGCTGACGCGGTCGATTGAAAAGTGCCGCACCGGGCGTGGTGCGGCGCGGCGCAGCACTGCCGTAGGGCGCGGCATCCTTGACGCGCCCACACCGCACCCCATCCGGGGCCGTCAGGGATGCCGGCCCCTACGCCGATGGTGGTCGGCAGTGCGGCACAGCGGCGGGGGCAAGCCCCCGCCCTACAGGGTGGAACCAATCGGCCAGTGGAAACCAGCAAGTGCATACCGGCGGCGGGACACGCAGGTCCCGCCCTACGTTCCATATCGGCAGTTCATCCGGTTCATCGGGGCAAATACACAACGGGCGCGCTGCAACCCAGGCAGCGCGCCCCTGTATGGCTCAGGCGTCACCGGCAACGCTCTGGAGGATTCCCACCAGGGCGTCGCGGCCGTCGCCCTTTTCCGCGGAAAAGGCGATGATCTCCACCGTTTCCGGTAATTCCAGCGTCTGCCGGATCAGGGCCAGATTGGGTTCAATGTCCCGCTTGCGCAGCTTGTCCAGCTTGTTGGCCACAATGACAAAGGGCTTGCCGGAGTTTTTAAACCACTCCGCCATGGTCATGTCGTTGGCCGTTGGCTTGTGGCGGGCGTCCACAATCATCACGCCGTAGTCGATGAGCCCCGAGGCAAAATACGCCTCCATGAGCTTGCCCCACCGGTCTTTCTCAGCCTTGCTGACCTTGGCATAGCCATAGCCCGGCAGGTCCACCAGATACAATTTCTGGTCAATGCGGAAATAGTTGATATGGGTGGTCTTGCCGGGGGCCTCGCCTACCCGGGCGAAGTTCTTCCGCTGCAATACCCGGTTGATGACTGAGGATTTGCCCACGTTGGATTTTCCGGCAAAGGCCACCTGGGGCAGGCCGTCCCGTGGGCAATCGGCAATGGCCGTGGAGGAGATGACAAATTCCGCGTTATGCAGATTCACAATGCCCCTCCTCTCACTGGCGCAGACCGGCCCGGTCGCCGCCGGATTCCGGCACCGGCAGGGGCAGCTCCTTGGCAGGCTGGGGCTCCGGTTCCGGCTCCGTGGGGACGTCGTCCTTGCGGCAGGGTCCGAAATCCAGCGCCGCCTCAATGACGGCGTCCACATGGCGGACGGTGATAAAGTTCAGCGCCTTGCGCACCGTCTGGTCGATTTCCTCCAGGTCCTTCTCGTTGGCGGCGGGGATGATGACGGTCTTGACGCCGTGGCGCAGGGCCGCCATGGTCTTCTCCTTCAATCCGCCGATGGCCAGCACCCGGCCCCGGATGGAAATTTCACCCGTCATGGCAATATCGCGGCGGACCGTGGCCCCGGTCAGGGCCGACACCATGGCCGTGCAGACGGTGATACCCGCCGAAGGGCCGTCCTTGGGCACCGCGCCCTCGGGGAAATGGACGTGGATATCCTTGGTCTGGTAGAAATCCGGGGCAATGCCGAACTTGGCGGCACGGGACCGGATATAGCTCATGGCGGCATGGGCCGACTCCTTCATGACATCGCCCAGGTTGCCGGTGAGCTCCAGCTTGCCGGTGCCGTCCACCACGTTGACCTCCACCTCCAGCGTCTCGCCGCCGACGGAGGTCCAGGCCAGCCCCGTCACCAGACCAACCTGGTCGGTGGTGGGCTTTTCATCGGGCAAATACCGGCGGACACCGAGAAACTCCTCCAGATTGGACCCGGTCACGGTAATGCGCTTGGGGGCGTTGTCGGAGACGAACCGCATATCGGCCTTGCGGCAGATGGCGGCCAGCTGCCGTTCCAGGTTCCGGACGCCGGATTCCCTGGTGTAGCAGGTGATGGTCTCCCGGATGGCCTCGTCGGTGACCCGCAGCTGCTGCTTGGTCAGGCCATGGCGGGCCATGACCTTGGGCAGCAGATGGTCCTTGGCAATGCGCAGCTTTTCCTCGTCGGTGTAGGAGCTGAGCTCGATGACCTCCATACGGTCCAGCAGGGGCCGGGGCACCGTATCCAAAGTATTGGCCGTGGTGATGAACATGCACTCCGACAGGTCGAAAGGCAATTCGATATAATGGTCCCGGAACGTGCCGTTCTGCTCGCTGTCCAGGACCTCCAGCAGTGCCGCCGACGGGTCGCCCTTGTAATCGGCGCCCATCTTGTCGATCTCGTCCAGGAGCATCAGGGGATTGCGGGTACCAGCCTGCAAAATGCCGTTGATGATGCGGCCCGGCATGGCGCCGATATACGTTTTCCGGTGGCCGCGGATGTCGGCCTCGTCATGGACGCCGCCCAGGGAAATCCGGGCCAGCTTCCGGTTCAGGCTCTTGGCGATGGACATGGCAATGGACGTTTTACCGGTGCCGGGAGGGCCCACCAGACAGATGATCTGTCCCGGCAGCTCCGGGGCCATCTTCTTGACGGCCAGCACCTCCAGAACCCGCTCCTTCACCTTGTCCAGGCCGAAATGGTCGTGGTCCAGCAGCTTTTTGGCCGCTTTCACGTCCACCCGCTCCTTGGTGCGCTCGTTCCAGGGCAGCTCCAGGCAGATGTCCAGATAGTTGCGGATGACGGCGGCCTCCGAGGAGCCGCCGGGCTGACGGGCCAGCCGCTGGACCTCCTTGTGGAGCTTCTTGTCCACCTCTTCCGGCAGCTTGAGGGCCTCGATGCGCTCCTCGTACTCGAGAATCTCGCTGTCCTCGTCGTCCCCCAGCTCCCGCCGCAGGACCTTCATCTGCTCCCGGATATAGTATTCCTTCTGGCTGCGGTTGACGCTCTCCTGGACCTTCTCCTGGAGCTCGTTTTCCAGCCGCAGAACCTCGATTTCCTTGGCCAGCATGGCGCTGATGACGGCGGCCCGCTTGGTGGGGACCAGCTGTTCCAGAACCCGCTGCTTGTCGCTGTAGGAAATGGAAGCGTTCTGGGCGGCAAAGTCCGCCACATAGCTCAAATCCTCCGAGGCAAACACCTGGTGCAGCCCCTCCTGGACCGACTTGGGCGTCAGCTCCAGGAACTGGTCGAACAGCTGCAAACACTGGCGCAGCAGCGCTTCGCTGCGGACGGCATCGGGGTTGTACTTGCCGTCGGGCAGCAGCTCCACCCGGCCCCGGAAAAAGGGCTCCTCCTGAATCCACTGGGTCACATGGGCCCGGTATTCGCCCTCCACCAGAATGCGCACCGTGTCGCCGGGCAGCTTCAATACCTGGCGGATATGGGCCACGGTGCCGATCTCGTAGAGGTCGTCCATGGAAGGCTCGTCGGTGGCCACGTTCTTTTGGGCAACGAGGAAAATCTCCTGGTTGGTCCGCATGGCCTCGTCCACGGCCCGGATGGACTTTTCGCGGCCCACGTCGAAGTGGACCAGCATTTTGGGAAATACACACAGTCCGCGCAGCGCCAGCACCGGCAGCCGCTCAGACAGAATGATGTCGTTCATGGTTACACTCTCCTTTCCGGGGAATCCTCCGCGGAAATTGACAAAAGGGGGCCGTTTGGCCCCCTTTTATGGCAAGTATTGGGCCGTCGGGGGGTTCTCCGTCGGGCTTGCGCCGCCATCGGGGCCCATGGCCCGATTACGACGCGTCGGCAGAGCCGGCCTCCGGCAGCACGGCCCGCTCGTCCCGGAACTCCTGGGGCTTGGCGCCGTTGCGGACGCTGTCCGCCGTCACCAGAACCCGTGTAATGGTGGGGTCCGAGGGAATCTCGTACATGATACCGGTCATGACGCCTTCCAGGATGGCCCGCAGGCCGCGGGCGCCGATTTGCCGTTCCATGGCCTTTTCGGCCACGGCCTCCAACGCCTCCTGCTCAAAGTTCAGCTCCACATGATCGTATTCCAGGAGCTTGGCGTACTGCTTGCACAGGGCGTTCTTGGGCTCCGTGAGAATCTTGATCAAATCCTCCTTCTGGAGGCTCTGCAGGCTGGTGATCACCGGCAGACGGCCCACCAGTTCGGGAATGATGCCGAATTTCAGCAGATCATGGGGCTGCACCTCCCGGAACAGTTCGCCCACATCCCGGTTCTTCTTGCTCTTGACCTCGCCGCCAAAGCCGATGGAGCTGCGGTCGGTACGGCGGCCGATGATCTTGTCGAGACCGTCGAAGGCGCCGCCGCAGATGAAGAGAATATTGGAGGTGTCGATCTGGATGAACTCCTGCTGGGGGTGCTTACGGCCGCCCTGGGGCGGCACATTGGCCACGGTGCCCTCCAGAATCTTCAAAAGGGCCTGCTGGACGCCTTCGCCGGACACGTCGCGGGTGATGGACGTGTTTTCGCTCTTGCGGGCGATCTTGTCCATCTCGTCGATATAGATAATGCCCCGCTGGGCCAGTTCCACATCGAAATCGGCGGCCTGTAACAGCCGCAGCAGAATGTTCTCCACGTCCTCGCCCACGTAACCGGCCTCGGTGAGGGTGGTGGCGTCGGCGATGGCAAAGGGCACGTTGAGAATCTTGGCCAGGGTCTGGGCAAAGAGGGTCTTGCCGCTGCCCGTGGGACCGATGAGCAGAATGTTGCTCTTCTGCAATTCCACATCGGAGGCGCTGCTCTCGAAGTAGATGCGCTTATAGTGGTTGTAGACGGCCACCGACAGGGCCACCTTGGCCTCGTCCTGTCCGATGATATAGCCGTCCATATATTCCTTGATCTCTTTGGGCGTGGGCAGCTTCTCCGGCAGCACCATCTGGTGGTCCGCTTCGTCCACCATCTCGTCGTGCAGAATGCTGGAGCACAGCTCGATGCATTCATTGCAGATATAGACGTTGGGGCCGGCGATCAGCCGCACCACCTGATCCTGGGTCTTGCCGCAAAAGCTGCAGCGAACGCTGCGCTCGTCGTTGCGCGCCAATGGAATGCCTCCTTCTGTCTGTTCAAAAACCGACTTCGGCGCATCAGACGGCTGTCCGATGCGCCTTGGCCGTTGTTACCGTTTGGGGTATACGATCTTGTCGATGAGACCGTATTCCACGGCCTCCTCGGCGGGCATAAAGTTGTCGCGCTCGGTGTCGATGGCGATCTGCTCAATGCTCTTGCCGGTGTTCTCCGAGAGGATCTTGTTGAGCTTCTCCCGGGTCCGCAGCATCCACTCGGCCTGGATTTTGATGTCCGAGGCCTGGCCCCGGGCGCCGCCGGAGGGCTGATGGATCATGATTTCGGCGTTGGGCAGGGCCATGCGCTTGCCCTTGGCGCCGGCGGACAGCAGGAACGCGCCCATGCTGGCGGCCATGCCGATGCAGATGGTGGAAACGTCGCATTTGACGTAATTCATCGTATCGTAGATGGCCATACCGGCTGTGACGGAGCCGCCGGGGGAATTGATATAGAACTGAATATCCTTATCGGGGTCCTGGGCCTCCAGATACAGCATCTGGGCGACGATCAGGCTGGCGGTCGTGTCGTTGACCTCCTCGGAAAGCATCACGATGCGGTCGTTGAGCAGCCGGGAAAAAATATCATAGGACCGCTCGCCGCGGCTGGTCTGCTCCACGACATAGGGAACTAGGCTCATGGGGTTACTGTCTCCTTTCGTTGGATGAAACATTCTAACCGCCTGACCGGAAAATTATTCCTCGGTCTTGGTCTCCGTCTCGGCCTTCTTGCGGGTGGTGCGCTTCTTGGGCTTCTCCTCGCCCTCGGCGGCCTCGGCGGTCTCTTCGGCCTTCTTCTTGGTGGTGCGCTTCTTGGCGGGCTTCTTCTCAGCCTCGCCCTCGGCGGTCTCCTCGGCGGCCTTGGGAGCCACGGCCACGGCGCTGTCGGCAATCAGGCGGACGGCCTTGCGGGTGGCCAGATCAATCTTCAGGCTCTCCACGGGCAGAGCGGCCTTGACCTTCTCCAGCTCCATGGAATACTGCTCGGCCAGGGAAGCGTACTCGGCCTCGATCTCCTCCTCGGAGACCTCGATCTTCTCCTCTTCCACGATCTGGCTCAGGAGCACATTGGCGCGGACGGTCTTCTCAGCCATGGGACGCATGTTGGCGCGCAGGCCGTTCAGGTCGCCGCCCATCATCTTGGCGTAGTCCTCCATCTTCATGCCGCTGGCCTGCAGCTGGTAGCCGAACTGCTCCATCTGCTTGTCCACCTGCTCGTCGATCATGCAGGCGGGAATCTCGCAGGTCATGTTGTCGGCGGCCATGGTGACGGCGGTGTTCTCAAACTCCTGGTTGACGGCACGCTCGCGGTTCTCGGTGAAGCGCTTGCGGATGTCCTCCTTCAGGGCGTCCAGGGTGTCGAACTCGGACACGTCCTTGGCGAACTCGTCGTCCAGCTCGGGGCGCACGGTCTCCTTGACCTCGTGGATCTTGCACTTGAAGACAGCGGGCTTGCCGGCCAGCTCGGGGGTGTACTGCTCGGGGAAGGTGACTTCCACGTCCTTCTCCTCGTCGGCCTTGACGCCCACCAGGGCCTCTTCAAAGCCGGGGATGAACTGATGGGAGCCCAGCTTCAGGATGTGGCCCTCAGCCTTGCCGCCCTCGAAGGGCTTGCCGTCCACAAAGCCCTCGAAGTCGAAGACCAGGGTATCGCCCATTTCGGCAGCGCGGTCCACGGTGGAGATGCGGGCGTTGCGCTCGGCCATGCGGTCCAGCTCGGCGGCAACCTCCTCGTCGGTGACGTTGACCTCAGCCTTGGGAACCTCCAGGCCCTTGTACTGGCCCAGGGTCACTTCGGGATACAGAGCGGTTTCGATGGTCAGAACGACGGTGCCGTCCTCTTCCTTGTTCAGGTCGATAACGGAGGGCATGCCCACAGCGTTCAGCTTCTGCTCCACAACGGCCTTCTCGTAAATCTCGGGGAACAGCTCGTTGACGGCGTCCTCAAAGAACACCTCGGCGCCGTACATACCCTCGATGACCTTGCGGGGGGCCTTGCCCTTGCGGAAGCCGGGGATGGCGATGTGCTTGCGGTTCTTCAGATAGGCCTTGTTGAGGCCGTTCTCAAAGGTATCCTTGGCAATCGCAATCACGATTTTGGCATTGCCGTTCTCTTTCTCAACGCTCTTTACGTTCATTGGTGTATTCCTCCTATGTGGTGGGCTGCCGGTGGGCAGCCATATTGCACCGAATTATATGCCGTACTATTCTAGCAGAAATCCCGGCGCATTTCCACTGTTTTTTTCAACATTTCCCGGTTTTCCGAAAAAAACCGGCCATTCCACCGCCGTCAGCGGAGTTTTTGGGGGGTGAAGTTTACATAATCTGCCGCCAGCAGCCGGTAGGCGATGCCGTCCACGTCTCCCTCCACAGCCAGACGGTGGGACGGGCCGTGGAGATGGCCGTAGCAGCACTCCCGGACGCCGTAGCGGTGGAGCAGGTCCAGAATCTCCGGGCAGCGGTAGCCCCGGTACAGGGGCGGATAATGGAGGAAGCAGAGTTTCTCCTTCTCCCCCGCCGCTTTCAGCGACGCTTCCAGCCGCAGAACCTCCCGGTTGTAGACCTTTTCATTGTGGGTGCCCTCGTTGTCCTCTTCAAAAAACCAGCCGCGGGAGCCGCAGAGGGCCACATCCTCATAATAGAGACAGTTGTTGTGGAGCAGTTCCATGTTGGTGAAGCCGTGGGCCTCGCAGAACTGGCGGAACTTGTTAGCCGTGGACCACCAGTAATCGTGGTTCCCCTTGAGAAGAATTTTCCGGCCGGGAATCTCGTTGACAAAGGCAAAATCCGCGGCGGCGGCTTCCAGGCCCAGGGCCCAGCTGATATCGCCCAGGAGCACGGTGGTGTCGTCGGGTCCGATGACGGACAATCCCTGCCGCAGCTTGTCCATATAACCCACCCATGCGCCGCCGAAGATATCCATGGGTTTGTCGGCGCCCAGACACAGGTGCAGGTCGCCCATGGCGTAGAGGGCCATTACACAAGGGCCTCCCGGACCACGTCGGTCATCTGCTGCTTCTCCACCACCTGGTCGAAGCGGCAGGCCTTGCCCTTGAGACCGGCCAGGGGCGCGGGGGCCGCCTTGCCGGAAACCTCCGCCAGCTGGTCGAGAATTTCCACGCCGCCCCGCTGGTCGGTGACGCCCAGAGCCGTCAGGACGCTGTCACAGAACTTGAAGGGGCTGGCCGTGGACACCACCACCGTGGGGGTGGCGTCGCCGGTGGCGGCCCGATGGTCCATCATCACCGTGTAGGCCACGGCGGTGTGGGTGTCCATCAGGTACCTGCCATGGCCGAAGACCTTGCCGATGGCGTTGGTGGTGCGCTCGTCGTCGCAGAAGCCGCAGAGGAAATTATCCTGGATTTTTTCCAGCATATCCTTGGAGACCTCATAGCGGCCCGTCTGGTTCAGCTGCTCCATGTAGCCCCGGACCTCGGCATCAGAACCGCTGAGCAGGTACAGCAGCCGCTCCAGGTTGGAGGAAATGAGGATATCCATGGAGGGAGAGATCGTATTGTGGAACGGACGGTTCCGGTCATAGATACCGGTGCGGATAAAGTCCGTCAGGACGTTATTGGCATTGGAAGCGCAGAGCAGCTTGTCGATGGGCACACCCATGCGCTTGGCGTAGTAACCGGCCAGAATGTTGCCGAAGTTGCCGGTGGGGACGCAGAAATTGATCTTGTCGCCCATCTGAATGTCGCCGCGCTTGACCAGCTCGGCATAGGTGGCCACATAGTAGACAATCTGCGGCAGAACGCGGCCCCAGTTGATGGAGTTGGCCGAGGACAGGAAATAGCCGCGGCCTGCCAGCTCCGCCCGCAGGGCTTCGTCGGAGAAAATCCGCTTGACGCCGGTCTGGGCGTCGTCGAAGTTGCCCACCACGGCGCACACATCGACGTTGCTGCCCTCCTGGGTCACCATTTGCAGCTGCTGAATCTCGGAGACGCCGTCCTTGGGATAGAACACCATAATCCGGGTGCCGTCCACGTCGCGGAAGCCCTCCAGGGCCGCCTTGCCGGTGTCGCCGGAGGTGGCCACCAGGATGCAGGCGGTCTTCTCCTCGCCGGTCTTACGGAGGGATGCCGTCAGCAGATAGGGCAGCATCTGCAAGGCCATGTCCTTAAAGGCGCAGGTGGGACCGTGCCACAGCTCCAGAAAATGGGTCTTGTGGTGGGTGGAGTAGATGGGCGTCACCGCCGCGTCGTCAAACTTGCCGGGGACGGCGTAGGCCTTGGCGGCGTACTCCGCCAGCTCCTCCTCGGTGAATTCGTCCAGATAGGCTTTCATGACCTTGACAGCCCGCTGCTGATAGGTCATGCCCACCAGGTCCTGCAAGTCCTGGGTGGTGAGCGCCGGAATGGTCTCGGGCAGAAACAGGCCGCCGTCGCGGCTCAGGCCCTGGACAATGGCCTGGGCGGCGGAGTAGCGGAGGGAGGAATCTCTGGTGCTGATGTACTGCATGGTCATTACCTCTATTTCTTCTGGACAGTCCCACATAATTGTGTCTGCGGTGGTCGCCGGGCCTTTTCCGCCATAGCTGCGGTGCGGCTTCTTGCCATACATCCAGTATGGCTGCGAATCCACACCTTGCTCTGACGAAAAATTCCTCGCCGACCACTCTTGCCAAATTATGTGGAACTATCCGTATTTATATATTATATCGTGTGTCGCGCTAATTTCGTCGAACCCTCAGAAGGCGTTCTCCAAATGAATATATTTAGGTCGTTTGGTGTCCAAGCCCTGTGGGGCGTAGACCTCCACCACGTCGAAGCGGGGCTGCAAGTCCGTTTCCCGCTGGGACAGATACAGCAAAGCCGCGCTGCGGAGCCGTTCCTGTTTGCGGTGGTCCACATACTCCCGTGCCTCGGCAAAGCCGCTCCCGGCCCGGAGCTTCACTTCCACAAAGACCAAATAGCTCCCCTTTTGGGCAATCAGGTCGATTTCCCCGAAGCGGCACCGGTAGTTGGCCCCCACAATCTCATAGCCCTTGTGCCGCAGATAGTCGGCGGCCCGGGCTTCACCCCATGGTCCCAGCAGATTGCTTCGCTTCATAGAATTTCTTCAAAAAACTCTGTCGATGAATGGGACAGGGTCCAAATTCTTCCAGGGCCGCGTAATGGCGTTTGGTGCCGTAGCCCTTATGGACGGCAAAGCCGTACTGCGGGTATGTACTGTCCAATTCTTCCATGAGCCGGTCCCGGGTGACCTTGGCCAGAATGGACGCCGCCGCAATGGACGCGCTTTTGCCGTCGCCGCCGACGACGCAGCGGACCGCCACGCCCTCGGGACTGGGTTCCCGGTTGCCGTCCACCAGGGCCAGCTGGGGCCGGACGTTCAGGCCGGCAATGGCCTGTTCCATGGCCCGGAAGGTGGCCTGCAAAATATTGATCTCGTCGATGGTTTTTTCATCCACCAACGCGATGGCGTAGGCCGTGGCCTGTTCCGTAATGAGGTCGTACAGCTCCCGGCGCCTCTTGTCCGTCAGCTTCTTGGAGTCGTTGAGGCCCGGCAGCTCCAGATGGGGCGGCAGAATCACCGCCGCCGCACAGACCGGTCCGGCCAGGGGCCCCCGGCCCGCCTCGTCCACACCGCAGACCGTCTCGATGCCTTCGTCAAAACAGCCCTGTTCAATTTCCCATAAATTCGTCATTCCGTCACCTCGTAGACCTCGGGGCCTTCCAATGTAAAGCGGCCGATTTTACAGCCGCGGTATTCGTCCAGCAGGACCTTGGCGGCCCGCTCCAAATCCACGTCGCCGCCGGAAATCCGGAAGCCCCGGCGTCTGCCCAATTCCTCCAGCAGTTCCCAGCCGGGCGCGTCGGCGGGGCAGTCCATTTTATACCGCTCCTTTAAATTCTGCGGGTAGCGCTGCCACAGCATTTCAATGAGGTGGCAGGCCAGCTCTTCCACATCCAGAACGCCGTCCTTGACCGCGCCGGTATAGGCCAGCATCATGCCCACGCGGGGGTCTTCAAACTTGGGCCACAGGATACCCGGCGTGTCCAGGAGCAGCAGTTCCCGGTCCACGGATACCCACTGTTTGCCCCGTGTGACGCCGGGGCGGTTCTCCGCTTTCGCGCCCTTGCGGCCGGAAACCTGGTTGATAAACGTGGACTTGCCCACGTTGGGGATGCCCACCACCATGACCCGCAGACTGCGGCCCACCTGGCCCTTGTCCCGGTAGCGCTGTAATTTTTCCGCCAGCAGCTCCCGGACGGCGGGCTGGAACGCGGACACGCCCTTTTTGGATTTGCAGTCGGTCTGGATGGCCGCCAGTCCCTGGGCCCGGAACCACTCGGCCCACCGCTTGGTCTCCGCCGGGTCCGCCAGGTCCGTGCGGTTGAGAATCACCATCCGGGGTTTATTGCCGCAGATGGATGCAATGTCCGGGTTGCGGCTGGAATAGGGAATGCGGGCGTCGAGAATCTCACAGACCGCGTCCACCAGTTTCAGGTCCTCTTCCATCTGCCGCCGGGTTTTCGTCATGTGGCCCGGATACCACTGGATATTCAGATTTTCCCGGTCCATTCAGGAAACACCTCCGATTCTGCTCCAATCCCGCTTCTCCGTGTCCTCGTCGGCGCCGGGCAGCAGGATACAGAGGACCTTGCCCAAGACATCCCGCTCGTCCACCATGCCGATGGGGGCATAGCGGCTGTCGGAAGAGCCGTTGCGGTTGTCACCCAGGACAAAAATATGGCCCTCCGGCACGGTGACCGGGTACTCCAGCCCCTCGCCGATTTCCTGGAAGCTCACATAGGTGGGTTCATAGGTGTAGGGTTCGTCCAGGGCCTCGCCGTCCACATAGACGACGCCCGCGTTAAAATCGATATCCACCGTCTGCCCCTCCGTGGCAATGACCCGCTTGACAATGGGTTCGTCCTGGAATTCCTCGGCGGGCACCGTCATCACCACAATGTCCCCCGGCTCCGGGTCACCGCAGATGGTACTGCTGAGCAGGGCCAGGTAGTCACTGTGGTGCAGCGTCGGGTACATGGAGCTGCCGTCCACGCTGACCATACGGATGACAAAGACGAATACAATAGTCACGGCCACCAGCGTGTAGACCATGTCCCGCAGGAGCTGGTACAGCTCAAAGCCGCCGTTTTTTTCGTCTTTTTTGTTGGAATTTTCCGGCGTTTCCGCCGGGTGCTGCCGTGCTTCTTCGTTCATAAGGGCCTTCTTTCTATGGTCAGCCGCCAACGATTCACGCCGCGGCGATCTTTCCATGTTCCATTCGGCGCGTCGCGCCACTATTCATTATACACAGTCCCGGCACATAAGAAAAGTCTCGGCCGGACTTTTTTACACATTGGTCATAAATGGTCATACTTTTCCAAACAGATGCAAAAAAGGAGGCCCGAAGGCCTCCTCTTTTTGAGAATTACACCTTTTCCTTGACCTTGGCAGCCTTGCCCAGGCGGGAACGCAGGTAGTACAGCTTGGCGCGGCGCACCTTACCGTGGCGGACCACCTCGATCTTCTCCAGCAGGGGAGAATGCAGGGGGAACACCTTCTCGCAGCCCACGCCGTAGCTCAGACGGCGAACGGTGATGGTCTCTTCCAGACCGCCATGCTTCTTGGCAATGACAGTGCCTTCAAAAACCTGGATTCTCTCGCGGGAACCTTCCTTGATTTTGACATGAACGCGAACCGTATCGCCAACGCTGACCTGAGGAGCGTTTTCTTTCATGTACTGGTTGGCCAGAGCCTTCATCAGATCCATTTGTTTGTCCTCCTTTAATTTTGGACGTTCTTACCGCAGGGAATGCCGCAGCACTTCTTGTGCCGGCAGCGGCAGAGGACGCATCCATTCACAGACTAACAAATGATATCACAGACTTCCGGAAAAAGCAAGGGGAAATTCACCTATTTCATAAAATTCCGCAATGCTTCGCCCAGGAGCTTCACACCCTCGACAATGCGCTCATTTTCCATGGTGGAGTAGTTGAGGCGGAATGCCGAACACGGGGCCTGATCGTCCACCATAAACGTACAGCCGGGAACGAAAACCACCTTTCGCTGGGCGCAGTACTGGGCCACTTCCCTGGTGTCGTAATCGCCGTGCATATCGCACCAGACAAACAGGCCGCCCTTGGGCACCGTGTGGGTGATGGACTTGGGCAGATAGTCCTCGATGGCGTCCAGCATCACCTGACATTTGTCCCGATAAAGGACCCGCATCTTGGCAATGGCCGCGTCGATATCGTAGCGTTTCAGATATTCGTAGGTCATCAGCTGGTTGAGGATGGGGGTATGGACGTCACAGGTCTGCTTGGAATCCACCATTTTTTGAATGAGGTCCTTGTGGCCCACGGCGTAGCCCACGCGGAGACCCGGCGACAGGACTTTAGAGAAGGAGTTGCAATAGAGGACGATTCCCTCCCCGTCCATGGATTTATAGGTGGGCAGCTTTTCGCCGTCGAAGGTCAGTTCGCCGTAGGGATTGTCCTCGAGAATCACCACGCCGTACTGGGCGCAAAGGGCATAGACGGCCTTTCGTTTTTCATAGGAAGTGGTGATACCCGTGGGGTTGTGGAATGAGGGAATGGTATAGAACAGTTTGGCGTTGGGGTTGGCTTTCAGCGCCGCTTCCAGACCGGCCACATCGACGCCGTCGTCCTCCATCTTCACGCCCACCAGCTTGGCGCCGTAGGAGCGGAACGCGTTGAGCGCGCCCACAAAGGACGGTTCCTCCACGAGAACCACGTCGCCCTCGTCGCACATCACCTTCGTCAGCAGGTCCACGGCCTGCTGGCCGCCGGTGACGATGAACAGATCGTCGAAGTCCCGTCCGATGTTGTCATGGTCCCGCAGCCGCGCCGTCATCAATTCCCGGAACGGCGCGTACCCTCTGGGCGTGTTGTATTGCAGCGCCAGGGACGGCTGTTTCGTCAGCAGTTCCTGGGCAATCTCGCCCAGCTCCGCCGCCGGAAAGGTCTCCGTGGCCGGGTTGCCGCCAGCCAGGGAAATGACCGTGGGATCACCGGCGTACTTTAAAATCTCTTCGATGGCGGCCCCGCTGATCTGGCTGACCTTCTGGGAGAAGCGAAATTCCATGACACATCCTCTTTTCTATGGTAATAATTTAATTCATTATATTACGCAAGCAACAAAAGGTCAAGAGGAAAATATATTGTTGTTCGCCGTGCGGCGGTTCGGCAAAGTTTGATATGGCGGCCGGATTATGTTTGTGAGGACCGGTTGGTTCCACTCCGTAGGTCGGGGGCTTGCCCCCGCCGTTGGCAGGGGGTTACGATTGCGCCGCAATGCACCGGACAACACGCCCGGTACCGCACGGCGGCACACGCAGGTGCCGCCCTAC
The DNA here is from genome assembly GCA_944385365.1 of uncultured Oscillospiraceae bacterium. GTDB lineage: Bacteria > Bacillota > Clostridia > Oscillospirales > Oscillospiraceae > Avoscillospira_A. The sequence goes on from CALWWW010000008.1 coordinate 36,149, forward strand.
ATACACAGACGAACTGCCGACATGGGACGTAGGGCGGGACCTATGTGTCCCGCCGCCGTGCTGCACTGCCGAGCACCACCGGCGTAGGGGCCGGCATCCCTGACGGCCCCGGATGGGGTGCGGTGTGGGCGCGTCAAGGATGCCGCGCCCTACGGTGGGGTGTACAAAAAGGCCGCCGTCCACCACCCGCGATGGGGTGGGGACGGCGGCCTTACGGCTGACGCCGTGGGGATTGCGCCATCTGCGGATGGCGCTTTGAGACGATTGGGGAGTTCGCGCCGTGCGCGGCGCGGGTATTTCGCCCGCTGCGGCGGGCGACCGGGGACGCTGTCCCCTGGACCCCTGCGATTTTTTGAAAAAAATCGAGTAAAACTTTTATCTTTTTTCTGCTTTTTAGACGTTGCGGCCCTTGGTATCGATCTCTTCGCGGATACGCTTACCGAAGTCCGCCACGCTCATGACGCCCTCGTCCACGCCCTTACGGGTCCGGACGGCAACCTGGCCGTTTTCGGCCTCCTTGTCGCCCACCACCAGCATAAAGGGCACCTTCTCCAGCTGGGCCTCGCGGATTTTCTTGCCGATCTTCTCGTTGCGGTCGTCCACTTCCACCCGGATGCCCAGAGCCTCCAGCTGCTTCTTGACCTCCCAAGCGTAATCGTTGGTCCGCTCGGTGATGGTCATAATGCGGGCCTGCTCAGGAGCCATCCACGTGGGCAGCGCGCCGGCGTACTCCTCAATCAGATAGGCCAGGGTACGCTCATAGCAGCCCAGAGAGGTACGGTGAATGATATAGGGGGTCTTCTTCTGGCCGTCGGTATCGGTGTACTCCATGCCGAACTGCTTGGCCAGGAGCATGTCGATCTGAATGGTGACCAGCGTATCCTCCTTGCCGTAGACATTCTTATACTGAATGTCCAGCTTGGGGCCGTAGAAAGCGGCCTCGTCGATGCCGACGGTGTAGTTCACGTCCAGATCGTCAAGAATCTGGCCCATGACCCGCTGGGCTTCCTCCCACTGCTCCGGCGTGCCCTCATATTTATTGTTGGGGTTGGCCGGGTCCCACTGGGAGAAGCGGAACGTACACTTGTCCAGCAGGCCCACGGTGCCCAGGCAGTATTTGGCCAGGTCCAGGCAGCCCTTGAACTCCTCTTCCAGCTGCTCGGGACGCAGGACCAGGTGGCCCTCGGAGATGGTGAACTGACGGACACGGATCAAACCGTGCATCTCACCGGAATCCTCATTGCGGAACAGAGTGGAGGTCTCACCCAGACGCATGGGCAGATCGCGGTAGGAACGGGCCCGATTCAGATAGACCTGATACTGGAAGGGGCAGGTCATGGGACGCAGGGCGAAGCACTCCTTGGTCTCGTCGTGGGGGTCGCCCAGGACAAACATGCCGTCCAGATAGTGGTCCCAGTGGCCGGAAATCTTATAGAGCTCCCGCTTTGCCATCAAGGGGGTCTTGGTCAGCAGATAGCCGCGCTTCTGCTCCTCGTCCTCCACCCAGCGCTGCAGCTGCTGGATGACTCTCGCGCCCTTGGGCAGCAGCACCGGCAGGCCCTGGCCGATGACATCAACGGTGGTGAAGTATTCCAGCTCCCGGCCCAGCTTGTTGTGGTCCCGCTTGAGGGCCTCGGCCTGCTTGGCCAGATACTCGTCCAGCTCGTCCTTCTTGGGGAAGGCCACGCCGTAGATACGCTGGAGCATCTTCCGGTTGGAGTCGCCGCGCCAATACGCGCCGCAGCACTGGGTCAGCTTGATGGCGTTGCCCTTGATGCGGCCCGTGGAATCCAGATGGGGACCGGCGCACAGGTCGGTGAACTCGCCCTGCTTATAGAAAGAGATGTGGGCATCCTCCGGCAGATCGTTGATCAGCTCCACCTTATAGGGCTCGCCCTGCTCCTCCATCAGCTTCAGCGCCTCGGCGCGGGGCAGCTCGAACCGCTCCAGCTTCAGCTTTTCCTTGCAGATTTTCCGCATTTCGGCCTCGATTTTCTCCAGGTCCTCCGGGGTGAAGGCCTTCTCGGAGTCCAGATCATAATAGAAGCCGTTGTCGATGGCGGGACCGATGGCCAGCTTCGTCTCGGGCCACAGGCGCTTGACAGCCTGGGCCATCACATGGGAACAGGTGTGCCAATAGGTCTTGCGGTATTCCTCGTTTTCAAAGGTGTACAGGTTTTCTTCGGACATGTGGGGTTCCTCCTTTTTTAATTGAGGGGCAAAAGAAAAATCCCGCCCCTGACTGTGATCAGGGGTGGGATACAAAGTCGTATTCCACGGTTCCACCCTGCTTGCGCCCCACAGGACGCCGCTCATTGGCCGCTGTAACGGGCGGTCCCGTCCCGCTTACTGCTCTGAAAAGAGGTTCAGCCGGGCAGCTCGGAAGTGGTGGGCCTTCGTCCATAAAACAGGACCCTTTCACCATCCGGGCCCCTCTCTGGGTTTCTGGGAACGACGCGCGTCTTCGTCAACGCCATTTTGTCATCCCTACTCTAGCACAGCCCACGGCAAATGTCAATTACCATTTGCTGCTGTCATTATGTTAACTCTTTTGTAACAGTATTCATTTTTAACGAAGCTTTAACGGGAAATTTTCGCATATATGCAAAATAACAGATGTAACCTGTGTTTACATAAATTCTAAAAAATTCAGAAAATAATGCACTTTTCCTCGAAAACTTGACAAAATTGAATTTCCCGTTATAATACATACCTGTCGTGCATATGATTACAAAAAGTTACAGCTTGTAAACTATCGTTATTTATTCAACAAGAGTATACAGGCTGCAAAAGGAGGTATCCCAATGCACTACAGTACCTACTCCCTGCTGCACCGCCATTCCCCCTTGCAGCGTCTGGCCTCCGCCGTGGTGACCACGGCCCTGACGGCTTCGGCGCTGATGATTCCGGCGGCAGCCCAGAGTACCTACGTGATTCACGACCGGGACGAGGTCATCGTCCACACCACCTTCACCCGGGACCCGGACGCGGTCCTGCAGGAAGCCGGTGTGATGTTGGGCCGGTCCGATGTCTATACCGCCGCCCAGGGGGCCGACGGCCTGGATCTGACGGTGCTGCGCCGTCAGACGGTCCATCTGGTGGCCGACGGGCAGGTTCTCACCCTGGCCACCTACGGCGAGCCCGTCTCCCAGGTGCTGGACGCCGTAGGCGTCACCCTGGACAGCGACGACAAGATTTCCGTCCCCCTGGACACCCCCACGGAAACCGGTATGACCATCGTCGTCACCCGCGTCGAAACCAAAACCCTCACCTATGAGGAAACCGTCCCCGCTGGGGAGCAGGTGTTCCACAACAACGTTCTCCAGCCCGGCCAGGAAACCGTGCTGGAAGAGGGCAGCGACGGTATGCAGACCGTCACCGCCAATGTCACCTATGAAAACGGCGTGGAGGTGAGCCGCACGGTCACCAATACCACCGTGACCACCGAGGCCAAGGACCGCATTGTCATCCGCGGCGCGGAAAGCGCCGCCATGCCCACCGACGCCGAGGGCAACGCCATTATCACCGCCGGCGGTGAAGTGCTGGAATATGAACGGGTCATCAACGGCAAGGCCACGGCCTACAACTGTCCCGGCTATGTGGGCCACACGGCCTCCGGCACCGTGGCCGAGGTGGGCAAGGTGGCCGTGGACCCCAGCGTGATTCCCCTGGGCTCCAAATTGTACATTGTCTCCCAGGACGGCCAGTACGTCTACGGCTACTGCATCGCCGAGGACACCGGCGGCCTCATCAAGGGCAACAAGGTGGACCTCTATTTCAGCACCTGGGATGAATGCATCCAGTTCGGCTACCGGCCTGTGACCATCTATGTGGTGGAAGAATAAAAATTGAAAAATCGTCCGTTGTCTGGTACACTATCCATGACAACGGACGATTTTTTATGACGGCAGCACCGTGCCTTTTCGGTTCTGCTTCTATATTATATAGTATATCACGGAGGATCACCATGGACCTTTGCAATATCAACGACATCAAGGAGCTGCTGCACCGCCACGGCTTCCGGTTCTCCAAGGCCAAGGGCCAGAATTTTCTGACCCAGGGCTGGGTGCCACGGCAGATCGTGGAAGCCGCCGGCATCGACGAGACCTGCGGCGTTCTGGAGGTGGGCCCCGGCATCGGCCCCCTGACGGAACAGCTGTGTCTCAACGCCGGAAAAGTCCTGGCCGTGGAGGTGGACCGGACGTTGCAGCCCATTCTGGCTGAAACGTTGGGCCGCTTCGACAATCTGCGCATTCAGTTTGACGACGTGCTCAAGCAGGACATTGCCAAACTGGTGCGGGAGGAATTTCCCGGTCTGCGGCCCATGGCCTGTGCCAACCTACCTTATTATATTACGTCGCCCGTGCTGGCCGCCCTGCTGGAAAGCCGCGCCTTTGAAGCGGTCACGGTCATGGTTCAAAAGGAAGTGGCCCAGCGCATCTGTTCCAAGGCGGGCAGCGGCAATTACGGCGCGTTCAGCGTCTTCTGTCAATACTACGCCCAGCCGGAACTGCTCTTCGACGTGCCGCCCTCCTGCTTTATCCCCCAGCCCAAGGTTATGTCTGCCATTCTCAAACTGACCATGCGGACGGAGCCTCCCTGCCACATTGAGGACGAAGCCCTCTTTTTCCGGGTGGTCCGGGCCAGCTTCGCCCAGCGGCGCAAAACGCTGCTCAACGGTCTGTCCAGCGGCTTCTCCAATCTCAGCAAGGAACAGCTTGCCGGGGTCATCGAGGCGTGCGGCCTGCCCGCCAATGTCCGGGGTGAGACGCTGGAAATTGAGGGCTTCGCCGCCATCGCCAACGAAATTTATAAATTGCTGCACTGATCGGGCAGCACCACCGGCACAGGCCGGGCGGCGGTGATGGAATCGGGCGTCACATCGCATTCCACCGCCAGCAGCTGTACGCCCGCTTCCCGGGCCATCCACAATGCCTGTGCAAACGCCGGGTCCCGTTCCACATTGGGTTCCACACGGGAAATGCCCGCCATCTGGCAGACAAAGAGGATATAGGCCCCGTAGCCCTCCTCCACGGCCTGCCGCAGATGGTGGACATGCTTCGCGCCCCGTTCCGTGGGGGCGTCGGGGAACCGGGCCACACCGTCCTGTTCCAGCGTCACGCCCTTGACCTCCAGCAGACAGGGCCGCCCTCCGGCAATAAAATACCAGTCCAGCCGGGCGTCGCCGTAGCGATGCTCGGCTTTCTGCTGCTCCACAGGCACCCCCAGGCCGCCCTGCTGCATCCACTCCCCGGCCAGCCGGTTGGGAACCTGGGAATCGATGTTAAATAAGGTGTCGCCCTTGCGGACGGTGATGAGGGACCATTGGGTTTTGCGCTTTGGGTCGTCGTGGTAGGTGCACCAGACCTCCGCGCCGGGAATCAGAAGTTCTCCACAGCGGCCTGTGTTTTTCACATGGGCCACCACTTCCCTGCCGTCGATGACCACATGGGCCAGAAAGCGGTTGGGGCGGCGGAGAAAGACACCCTTGTGGATGTTGTCGTATATAATCATAGGACCTCCCAGTTTTGCACAGTCCAAACGTTAAAAGTTTTACTCGATTTTTTTCAAAAAATCGCGGTTTCCAAAGGCAGAGCCTTTGGTCGCCCGCCGCAGCGGGCGAAATACCCGCGCCGCGCACGGCGCGAAACCCCCTGTCGTCCCCAGCGCCATCCGCAGATGGCGCAATCCCGGCCAACGGCCATGACCCTCGCCGCCGCCCCTGTGGGGGTGGACGGCGAGGGTCATCAGTTGCAGTAACCGTTTCGTAGGACGCGGCATCCTTGACGCGTCGGGGGCGTATTCTGTCCGGGGCCGTCAGGGATGCCGGCCCCTACACCACTGGGAATGGATAGCCCGTGCCAGCGGCGGGACACACAGGTCCCGCCCTACGGTCCATGTCGGCAGTCCGGCCAAGTTCCTACAGCGGTACCCGTGCCGCCGCACCATTAAATCGGGCGCGCTGCAACGGTTCTGCAACGCGCCCTTGTCTTTATTTCTCGTAGGTGAATTCCCAATTATAGATGCTGACGGTATCGCCGTCCTGAATCCCCATTTCCTCCAGCCGGGCAAATAGGCCGCTCTTGCGCAGCTGCCGGTCGAAGTACATGCGGGACTCGTAATCGTCAAAGTTGACGTCGCCCAGAAGCCGCTCCATCCAGGGGCCGGAGACGCTCCACACGTCGTCGAACTGCTCGATGGTCAGTTCCTCCACACCGCCGGCCTCGGCCAGAGGCTTGACGTATTCCGGCTCATAGACGATGACCGGGGGCAGCTGAGCCAGTTTGCCCGCTACCACCTTCATCAAATCCCGCGTACCGGCGGTGGTGGCGGCGGAGATTTCATAGAACTCATAGCCCCGCTCGGTGACATAATCGCGCAGCCGTTCCAGGTTGTCGCTGTCGGGGGGCAGCAGGTCGATTTTATTGGCGGCCACAATCATGGGCCGCTCCGCCAGCTCTGGAGAATACTCCCGCAATTCGGCGTTGATCTTCTCGAAATCCTCCACCGGGTCCCGGTCCTCGCTGCCGGACACGTCCACCACGTGAATCATCAGGCGGCAGCGGTCAATGTGGCGGAGAAAATCGTGGCCCAGGCCCGCACCCTCGGCAGCACCTTCGATGATGCCGGGGATATCGGCCATGACGAAGGAGACGCCCTCCTCCACATAGATAACGCCTAGGTTGGGAAACAGGGTGGTAAAATGGTAATTGGCGATCTTGGGCCGGGCGTTGGACGTGACGGACAGCAGCGTGGACTTGCCCACATTGGGGAAGCCCACCAAGCCCACATCGGCCAGGAGCTTCAATTCGAGAATCACGTCGTGGGTTTCGCCGGGCAGTCCCGCCTTGGCGAACCGGGGCACCTGCCGGGTGGGGGTGGCAAAATGGTGGTTGCCCCAGCCGCCCCGGCCGCCCTTGGCCAGGATGAAGTCCTCGTCGTCGGACATATCCTTGATGATCTCATTGGTCTCGGCATCCCGGACCACAGTGCCGCGGGGCACCTTGATAATGAGGTTTTCACCGGCCTTGCCCTTGCGGCGGCCGCCCTCGCCCTTGATGCCGTCGGCGGCGGTATATTTGCGCTTGTAGCGGAAGTCCATCAGCGTGGACATGTGATCGTCCACCCGCAGGACAATGCTGCCGCCGTTGCCGCCGTCACCGCCGTCGGGGCCGCCGGCAGCCACAAACTTCTCCCGGTGGAAGGCCACGGCGCCATCGCCGCCGCGGCCGGCCTTGACGGTGATTCTGACTTTATCAATAAATGCGGACATCGTCTTCCTCCATACTCCAAAAATCAATGACGAAAAAAATCCCGAACAGTGCTGTTCGGGATTTTTGATCGGTAAATTACTGCTCCACAGCGTAGACGGACGCCATCTTGCGGTCCTTGCCCATGCGCTCGAACTTGACGGTACCGTCGATCAGAGCGAACAGGGTGTCGTCGCTGCCGATGCCCACGTTCTTGCCGGGGTGGATGTGGGTGCCTCTCTGCCGAACCAGAATGTTGCCAGCCAGCACGAACTGACCGTCGGCACGCTTCACGCCCAGGCGCTTGGCCTCGGAATCACGGCCGTTCTTGGTGGAACCGCCGCCCTTCTTGTGAGCGAAGAACTGAAAACCAATGTTAAGCATGTTATTGCACCTCCATGACTTCGATATAATCCGGATACTCGTCCCGCAGCTCGCAGAGGGTCAGCATCAGGCCGGTGAGTACCGCCTGCACCGTCTCCTCCTCGTCGCAGGTTGCGGGGAGCGTCAAGGTGATCCGGGCCTCCTTGTCATTGACACGGGTTTTGGCGCGGCTGCCGCACACATCGTTGATGGTGCACTCGGCCATCCGAATGGCCGTGGTGACGGCGGCGCAGACAATGTCGCTGCCCGCCTCGGCGTAGCCGCTGTGGCCCTCGCAGCAGAATCCGGTGATTCTGCCGTCCTGATCAAAAAATTCAACTCTGGTCATTACACAGAGATCTTCTCGATCTGCACCTTGGTGTAGGGCTGACGATGGCCCTGGCAGCTCTTGGAGTCCTTCTTGGGACGGTACTTGAAGACGGTGATCTTCTTGCCCTTGCCGTTCTTGAGGACCTTGGCAGCCACGGAAGCGCCGGCAACCACGGGGGTACCGAACTTGGAGTTCTCGCCGTCAACCACAGCCAGAACCTTGTCAAAAGTCACGGTCTGATCGGCTTCAACATTCAGCTTTTCGATGAACAGCACGTCGCCTTCCTTGACGTTGTACTGCTTGCCACCGGTAACGATAATAGCCTGCATTTCAAATTGCACCTACCTTTTGTTTGTAGACTCGCTCTGGAGGTGCGAGGGCATACCTCGACTGTCAACCTCTTCGATGCGGCTTTTCCAGTATAGCAGGACAACCGCCCAATGTCAAATGGTTTTTTGCATTTTTTCCGGTTTTTCTTATCGTTTTTTCAGATTGGTGCAGATTTCCGCCAGACAGTCCGATGCCTCCATGCGAAACCGGTCGTTGACGGTCAGATCGCCCAGGGACAGGACCCCCACCAGCTTGCCGCCCTCCACCACCGGCAGGCGGCGCACCTGCTCCAGCGCCATGCGCTGGGCGGCTTCCTCGGCGTCGTCGCCGGGGGCGGCGGCCACAATCCGCCGGGTCATAATATCGGCCACGGCGGTTTTTTCCGGCGGCAGCCCCGCCGCCACGCAGCGCAATACAATATCCCGGTCCGTCAGCAAGCCGCAGAGCTTGCCGCCCTTGGCGCAGACGGGCACGGACCCGATGTTATACCGGGACAGCACCCGTGCCGCCGACGCGGCCATGTCCTCCGGGGCCACGCAGACCGGCCCCGGCGTCATAAAATCCTGTACTTTCATATGGAATCGTTCCCCTTTCCGGCAGACAGTTCCCGGAGACGCACACCGCAGGGCGGTGGGCTTGCCCCCGCCGCGGTACCGGTGTCTGCGCTGCCACATAAAAAACTCCCTCCAGAGCATTCTGAAGGGAGTTTGGGAAGATTTCTCAATTCTTATACATCAAAAGGCATAGACGCCGTCGGCGGTCTGGACAAATTCCTTGCGGAAGAAGGCTTCGCAGGCCTTGGCCATATGGGCCGGGTCCTCGCTGCCTGCCGTCTCCACGGCGGAGTGCATGGCCAGCTGGGCCATACCGATGTCCACCATGGGGATGCTGACCAGCTGGGTCAGCAGGTTGCCCAACGTAGAACCACCGGCCTCGTCGGCCCGGTTGGCGAAGATCTGCACCGGTACCCCGGCTTCGTCGCAGACGGCCCGGAACAGGCCCGCCGTGACGCCGTTGGTGGTATACTTCTGGTTGGCCGAATACTTGACCACAATGCCGCCGTTGGGATAGACCCGGTTGGCCGGGTCGGCCTTTTCGGGGAAATTGGGGTGGACGGCGTGGCCGTTATCGGCGCTGAGGAGCATACTGTGGGCCAACGCCATGCGGCGCTGCTCGCCGGTCAGGTGCAGGGCGTCGGCTGCCCGCTCCAGCACGTCGGGCAGCAGGGTGCTCTTTGCGCCCTGGCGGGTGCCGCTGCCCACCTCTTCATTGTCAAACAGGCAGTAAATCTGTCCCAGTTTGGCGCTTTTCCCGGCGTTCAGGAACCCTTCCAGCGTGGCGTAAGCACAGGCCAGATCGTCAATGCGGGGCGACTGGAACAGCTCCCCCTCCGCGCCGATACGGACGGCCTTCTGGCGGGGGCACAGGAACAGGTCCCGGCCTAGGATATCCGATTCCGCCACGTTCAGCGCTTCGGCCAGCAGGGCCGTCAGGCTCTTGCCACCGGACAGGCCGTACAGGGGCTGCAATTCCTTCTGGCCGTTGAACTCGTGGCCCCGGTTCACGTCCCGCTGCTGATGGATGGCCAGACTGGGCATGGTCAGCAGGTCCCGGTCCAGATAGACCAGACGGCTTTCCACACCCGATTGGGTGCGGACAATGACGCGGCCCGCCACGGTCAGGGGCCGGTCCATCCAGGTATAGTGAATCATACCGCCGTAGCCCTCGGCAGACAGGCGGGCATACTTGGCGTCGCCGTCCAGCCGGTCCCCCTTGACGGCAAAGGTGGGGACGTCGCTGTGGGCCGCCGTCATACGCCAGGCCGTCAGCGTTTCACTTGGCAGGCGGAACGCGATGAGGCTGCTCTGGTTGCGGGTGACATAATATTGACCGCCGGGAACCAGGGTCCAGGCGCTGCCCTCTTCCAGACGGGTGAAACCGGCCTGTTCCAACAGGTCCGCGGCGGCAGCCACGGCGTGGAAGGGGCTGGGGCTGCGGTCCAGAAAGGCCATGGTGTTTTCCAAGGTTGCCATATGGATTCTCCTTATATTTGATAGTTGGATGGTAGTATGTGCAGAAATGGGTAAAAACACCCATACGATTCTCCGACTAAGTATGGCGGTTATCGGTAGTTGGGTAGGCACACCCGTTTGATCTCGTAGGGCGGGACCTGCGTGTCCCGCCGTGCAGCAACCCTGGCGGTTACTGGACAGCACCGGGGCGAATCCGCATCCACATCCGTAGGGCGCGGCATCCCTGACGCGCCCCTGGCACAATTTGTCCGGGGCCGTCAAGGATGCCGGCCCCTACGTTGTTGTTGGTCGATGGTGCATACCAGCGGCGGGACACATAGGTCCCGCCCTACGTCCATTGTTGGTGGTGCGTTTGTGCTCATGGGCTGGCAGATGGTCCCCGCCGCCCACCCCCACAGGGGGCGGCGGTGGGGGCCATGGCCTTTGGCCGGGGATTGCGCCATCTGCGGATGGCGCTTCGGGGCGCTTGGAGGTTTCGCCCGCTGCGGCGGGCGGGTGTTTCGCGCCGTGCGCGGCGCGGGTATTTCGTCTGCTGCGGCGGACGACCAAAGACTCTGCCTTTGGAAACCGCGATTTGGGCAACGCGCCGCCGGTTGGCAAGAGGTGTCGGCGAGGAATTTTGTGTCAGAGCAAGGCGCAGCTTTGCAGCCATACTGGATGTATGGCAAGAAGCTGGGCCGCAGCTATGGCGCAAAAGACCCGGCGACACCCGCAAACACACCGGTGGTAAGTTGCCCCACAGAAAAAAATCGAGTAAAACTTTTATCTTTTTTCCCATTACCGCCAAATTGCGAAACAGGGCGCACTGCAAACCCGGTTGCAGTGCGCCCGCTCAATGGAATCCTTACTTGGACAGGGAAGCGTCGATGGCCTCGGCAGCCTTCTTACCAGCGCCCATGGCCAGAATGACGGTGGCCGCACCGGTGACGGCGTCGCCGCCGGCGTAGACCTGGTCGCGGGTGGTCATCATGGTGTCTTCGTTGACGATGAGGCAGCCCTTGCGGTTGGTCTCCAGACCGGGGGTGGTGGACCGAATCAGAGGATTGGGAGAAGTACCCAAACTCATGATGACGGTATCCACCGGCAGCTCGAACTCACTGCCGGGAATCTCCACGGGTCTGCGGCGGCCGGAAGCGTCGGGCTCGCCCAGCTCCATACGGACGCACTTTATGGCGCCCACGCGGCCATTGCCGTCGTTGAGAATCTCCACGGGGTTGCACAGGACCTGCAGCTCGATGCCCTCTTCCTTGGCGTGGTGCAGCTCCTCGGCACGGGCGGGCATTTCGGCCTCGCCGCGGCGGTAGACGATGTACACATGCTCCGCGCCCAGACGCTTGGCGCAGCGGGCGGCGTCCATGGCCACGTTGCCGCCGCCCACGACGGCCACGGCCTTGGACTGGATGATGGGGGTGTCGTCCTCTTCCCGGAATGCCTTCATCAGGTTGACACGGGTCAGGTACTCGTTGGCGGAGTACACGCCCACCAGGGCCTCGCCGGGGATGCCCATGAACATGGGCAGGCCCGCGCCGGAGCCGACGAACACAGCCTTGAAGCCCATCTCGAACAGCTCGTCGATGGACAGGACCTTGCCGATGACCATGTTGGTCATGACGTTGACGCCCTGGGCCTCCAGCTTGTCGACCTCGTTCTGGACGATGGCCTTGGGCAGACGGAACTCGGGGATACCGTAGACCAGCACGCCGCCGGCGGTGTGCAGGGCCTCGAACATGGTGACCTCATAGCCCTTCTTGGCCAGATCGCTGGCGCAGGTCAGACCGGCGGGGCCGGAACCGACCACGGCCACCTTCTTGCCGTTGGACGGCACCTTTTCGGGCATCTTGTTGACGTTCTCCATGTACCAGTCGGCCACGAAACGCTCCAGACGGCCGATGGCCACAGGCTCGCCCTTCTTGCCCCGGACGCAGACGGCTTCGCACTGGGTCTCCTGGGGGCAGACGCGGCCGGACAGGGCCGGCAGGGCGTTGGTGGAGGTGATGATCTCATATGCGCCCATGAAGTCGCCCTCGGCCACCTTGGCGATGAACTCGGGGATACGGACGTTGACAGGGCAGCCGCCCACGCAGGGGGGCTTCTTACATTGCAGGCAGCGCTGTGCCTCGGAGACGGCCATCTCGGCAGTATAGCCCAGGGCCACTTCGTCAAAGTTATGGTTACGGACGTTGGCGTCCTGCTCCGGCATCGGAGTCTTGGTGGTCTGCATATTTGCCATGGTTAAACTGCCTCCCTTACTTGATCAGGTCCTTGCCCAGCTTCTCGATGCGGCACATATGGGTCTTGGCCGTCTCGGTCTCCCGTGCCTTGTACACGGAGTTGCGGTTCATGAGCTCGGCGAAGTCCACCTGATGGCCGTCAAAGTCGGGGCCGTCGACGCAGGCGAACTTGACCTCGCCGCCCACGGTGACGCGGCAGCCGCCGCACATGCCGGTGCCGTCCACCATGATGGGGTTCAGGGAAACGGTGGTGGGAACGTTGAAGGGCTTGGTGGTGGCGGCCACAAACTTCATCATGGGGATGGGGCCGATGGCCAGAACTTCATCGTACTGATTGCCCTGCTCCAGCAGCTGCTGCAGCTTGGCGGTGACGAAGCCCTGCTCGCCGTAGGAGCCGTCGTCGGTCATCAGGTAGAAGTTGTCGCAAGCGGCCTTGAACTCCTCCTCCAGGATGACAATGTCCTTGCTGCGGAAACCGGCAATGACATCCACCTGCACACCGGCCTCATGGAAGGCCTTGGCAGAGGGGTAAGCGATGGCGCAGCCCACGCCGCCGCCGACGACACAGACGCGCTTCTTGCCCTCGATGTTGGTGGGACGGCCCAGGGGACCGACGAAGTCGCGGATGGAATCGCCCTCGTTGAGAGCGCCCAGCATATTGGTGGACAGACCGACCTTCTGGAAGATGATGGTGACGGTGCCCTTCTCCCGGTCATAGCCGGCGATGGTCAGCGGCACCCGCTCGGATTTCTCGTCAATGCGGAAAATGATGAACTGACCGGCCAGAGCCTTTTTGGCCACAAAGGGGGCCTCGATCTCCAGCAGTGTGACGGTCGGGTTCAGCTCCTGCTTGCGCACGATTTTATACATGATGGTTCATCCCTTCATTTTTCGGCCCGCCGTTGGGATGGCGCGCCGGATTCATAGAAAACGAACATGGGTTCGGCCCATGGACGCAGAGGGGTAAGCGAGCGACGCCAGCCGCTCTGCATACAACTAAATTATAACATAATCGCCTTTTCATTGTAAAGGCGGGCAGCATGACTTTTATCCCAATTTCAGCAAAAATCCCCAAATTCCACAAAGATATCCCGGCTGGGAACACGATTCCAGTGAAAATATCGCACCAATTCCCCGGCGGACACCGGTTCCGGCCGGTCCAGCAGTCCCGCCAGCGACGCCAGACGGCCCAAAAGGGCCTCCGCCGTCATGGTCTGCCGCAGAATCCCCAAATCCAAATCCCGCTCCCGCTTGCTCAGCCGCCGCCCGTCGGCGGCCAGCAGCAGGGGCACATGGTACGCCGCCGGGGGCGTACCCTCCAACAGTTTGTACAGGTACCGCTGCCGCGGGGTGGAATCCAGCAGGTCCCGGCCCCGGACCACCTCGGTGATCCCGCCCTCCAGGTCGTCCACCACCACGGCCAGCTGGTAGGCATAGACGCCGTCGGCCCGCCGGATGATGAAGTCGCCGCAGTCGGCGGCCAGATTTTCCGAGATAATCCCCTGCAATCCATCGGTGAACGTGATGGTTCCATCGGGGACCATCAGCCGCCACGCCGGGGCCTTGGTCTTCTCCCGCCGCTGCTGCTCCGTCAGATGGCGGCAGGTCCCGGCGTAAAGCAATCGCCCGTCGGACGCGTGGGGGGCGTTGGCCGCGTGGAGGTCTGCACGGGAGCAATAGCAGGGGTAGACCAGGCCCATGGAGTCCAGTTTGGAAAAGGATGCGGCATAGGCGTCGGTCCGCCGGCTCTGCCGCGTCTGCTCCCGGTCCCAATCGAGGCCCAGCCATTGAAGATCGTCCTTGAGCTGGTCGCAGTATTCCGGACGGCACCGGTCCGGGTCCAGGTCCTCCAGACGCAGAACCATCTCCCCGTTTTGGGACCGCACCGACAGCCACGCCAGCAGGGCGCTCCAAACGTTCCCCAGGTGCATCCGTCCGCTGGGACTGGGTGCAAACCGTCCCACCACCATATCCATTCCGCCTTTCCTATCCGGTGTAACCCCTTTTCGCGCCTGTATCACAAAAAGAGCAATACCCTCAATCGAGTTCGTATTTGCTGTACAAAAGCACTTTTCCGTCGGAGTTCACGGTGACCGGCTGTTCCACCGATTCCGTCTCCGTCGCTGCCGTAAAGGTGTAGTATTCCCACTCCATGGGAATGGTGACCTCCCAGGTGCGGGCGTCCAATCGCTTCGGCGTGACGGTGTCGCGGTCACAGGTCACCTCCGCTTCCACACTGGTGGAGAGGGTCACGGTGGCAAAGCCGTTTTCGATGCCCTCCAACTCTGCGTCCACGGTAAGCTGCCGGACGAAAACGCCCGGCGTCTGCCAGCCCAGGTTTTTATAGTCGATGCTGTGTTCCTCGGCATGGAACGTCACGCTGTAAAGCCCCAGACTTTCCCGGCTTTCCGGGTCCAGCAGATCGCGCAGGTGGAGCACATACGTTTTTCCGTCCGTTTCCAGCACATACATGGTATGGCGTTTGACCACCGGTTCCTCCATGCCGGGAAGATACTCCCGCTCCGTCACACAGCCGTACAGCTTCTGGGAGAGAATCGGCCGTTCCAGAACGGTCATCAGCGTTTCAATTTGCCCCGGCAGGTCCTCCGCGTGTTCCTGGGCATAGGGGGAAAACAGTTGAAAAATACCATCGCCGTCCCCGGCCGCCGCCAGTTCCATCAGCTGTTCCATGTCCGCGTCGTCGGGGGTTTCCTCCCGATAGGAGCGGAAAATACCGGCCCGCTCCTCCCCGCTGCCGACTGCCCCGTTGTAAAACGTGCCATTGCCGCACAGCAGCCCCAGGTCCGCGGGAAAGACAGCGAGACTGTAAAATCCCACATTGCCTGGAATAAAATCGTCGTCTATCACATCGATGGCGGCGCATTCATACGCCCCGTCCCTGGTCTCCAGTTCGATGGTCCAGTCGCGGGAGCGCCGGACCTGTCCATCGTTCACATAGGCGTCGGACAGATTGCCGCCCAATCCGTGCTCCCAGGAAAGCACCTCCGCCTGGAAAAAGTCCTCCAGCTCCTCCAGACGTTCCTGAAAATCCCGCTGCTGATTTTTGGCCGCCGGGGAAAACACCTGATACAGCTGCTCCAAATCCCCATCCCGCAGGCAGCCCATGAGCTTGTCAGTGGTATTTTGGGCGGGATACAGGGGTTTGTACTGCCCCTTGACCAGCCATTCCGTGCTCTTTTCATCGGAAAACAGGCTGCATCCGGTCAGGAGCAGCAGAAGCAGCAGGGACAGGGCCGCAGCCGTCAGCCGGACCGCGGCGCGTCTGGTCTTTGCAGGTTGATGCATGGTTGGAACGTCCTCCCTCCGCCGTCGGGCAATCCACGGGAATTTGCCGGACGTGTCCCCACCAGTATACCGGCAAAAGTTCCCGTGGTCAACGGGCCTGTCCTGTGATACAATGGAGAAAATCACCAGGAACGGAGAATCCCCCATGTTGTTACGCGCAGAACAGGTGTCCATGAACTACGGCACCCGTCAACTTTTCACCGATGTGACCATTCACCTCAATGCCGGGGACCGCATCGGCATCATCGGCATCAACGGCACCGGCAAGTCGTCGCTGCTGCGGGTTCTGGCCGGGGCCGCCGAGCCGGACAGCGGCACGGTGACGCTGGACCCCAACATTCAGGTGTCCTATCTGTCCCAGGACCCCCATATGGAACCGGAACACACGGTGCTGGAACAGGTGTTTGCCGCCTGGCCCGCCGAATTCCGGGAGCTGGCCGAGTACGAAGCCCGCTCCATGCTGACCCGGCTGGGCACCACCGATGTTGAGCAAGAAGTGGGCACCCTGTCCGGTGGACAGAAAAAGCGGGTGGCGTTGGCGGCGGCGCTGATTCACCCGGCGGATGTGCTGATTCTCGACGAGCCGACGAACCATCTGGACGCCGACATGGTGGCGTGGCTGGAGGAACGGCTGAAAAAGTTTCGGGGCGGTCTGATTATGGTCACCCACGACCGGTATTTTCTGGAACGGGTCGTCACGGAGATTGCCGAGTTGTCCCATGCAAAATTACGGTTCTACGAGGCCAACTATTCCAAATATCTGGAGTTAAAGGACCAGGAAGCCCAGATGCAGGAGGCGTCGGAGCGGAAGCGTCAGGCGCTGCTGCGGCGGGAACGGGAATGGATTATGCGGGGCTGCCGGGCCCGGACCACCAAGAGCAAGGACCGGGTGGAGCGGTATCACGTCCTGGTCAACCAGACCCAGGAAGCCGCCGACGGTACGGTGCAGGTGGCGGCCCAGGCCAGCCGGTTGGGCAAGCAGATCATTGCATTGGACCACGTTTCCAAGTCCTACGACGGCAAGGTGGTCCTTGCGGATTTCTCCCTGTCCATCAGCCGGGAGGACCGGCTGGGCATTGTGGGCCACAACGGCGCGGGCAAGTCCACGCTGCTGAACATGATCGCGGGCCGTCTGGCCCCGGACAGCGGCACGGTGGAAATCGGCCAGACGGTGAAAATCGGCTACTTTACCCAGGAGGGCCGGGACCTGGACCCCAACCAGCGGGTCTTCGACTGCATTTCCGAAATCGGCAGTCAAGTGACCACGTCGGAGGGCACCCTGTCGGCGTCGCAGATGCTGGAGCGGTTCCTGTTCCCGCCGGAGGTCCAGTACCGGCAAATCGGCAAGCTGTCCGGCGGCGAACGGCGGCGGCTGTATCTGCTGAGCATTCTGATGCAGGCCCCCAATGTGCTGCTGTTGGACGAGCCCACCAACGACCTGGATATTACGACGCTGTCCATTCTGGAGGACTATCTGGAGACGTTCCCCGGTCCGGTGCTGGCGGTGTCCCACGACCGGTATTTTCTGGACCGGCTGGCCGGTGAGATTCTCGAGGTGGGCGAAGGCGGCATGGTCACCCGCCATGTGGGCAACTACAGCGATTACGCCGCGTCCCGGCCCGCGCCGGAAACCCCGGAGAAAAAGGCCGTGGAGAAAAAGGAGCCGCCCAAGCCCCGGCCCAAGAAATTGAAGTTCTCTTTTAAGGAGCAGCGGGAATATGATACCATCGACGCGGACATTGCGGCGCTGGAGGAAAAAATCGCCGCCTGTGACCGGGAGATTACGGAAAACGCCTCGGATTATCTGGCGTTGGAACGGCTGAGCGAAGAAAAAAGCCAGCTGGAAGCCCAGCTGGACGAGAAGACGGAACGGTGGGTCTATCTGACGGAACTGGCGGAACAGATCGAGGCCCAGCGGCAGGAGGGGAACCGATGAAACATCGATCTTTGAAAGAGTGGGCCATCCGGCTGGTGCTGCTGCTGTTGGGTCTGACGGTGGCCCATCTGGGCGTGACGCTGTTTTTGCAGTCGGATTTGGGGTCGGACCCCTTTTCGGTGCTGGTCCAGGGCATTTCCATGCAGGTGGGGCTGTCCTTCGGTACGACCCATGTGATTGTGACCTGTGCATTGATGGCGATTATGCTGGTGACCACCAGGGGCTATGTGCTGCCGGGTACGGTGGTCTGCGCGTTCTGCGGCGGGCCGATTATCGACGCGTTCACATGGCTGCTGGGGGGCTTCATCAACGCTTCCCTGCCCATGGCGCTGCGGGTGGCGTCGTCGGTGGTGGGATGCGTCATTCTGGCGGCGGGCATGTCGCTGGTGATTCGGTCTGACGCCGGTACGGGCCCCAATGACCTGGTGGCGGTGATTCTGGCGGATAAGTTGAAGCGGTTTCAGTTCCGGTGGGTCCGGATGACGTGTGACGCAGTGTTTATGGTGGTGGGCTTCGTGCTGGGCGGTACCGTGGGATTGGGAACGGTGCTGGCCGTGTTCCTGATCGGGCCCGTGGTCCAGTGGTTCCTGCCCCGGAGCCAGAAAATTGTGGAGCGGTGCGTCCGCACCATGCCCAAAGTCTCCTGAGCACCAAAAATTAAAAGTTTTACTCGATTTTTTTCAAAAAATCGCAGGGGTCCAGGGGGCAGCGCCCCCGGTCGCCCGTCGCAGCGGGCGAAATTCCCGCTGGCCGCAGCCAGCGAAACACCCGCGCCGCGCACGGCGCGAAATGCCCCTGTCGTTCAAAGCGCCATCCGCAGATGGCGCAATCCCCGGCCAAAGGCCATGGCCCCCGTCGCCGCCCCCTGCGGGGGTGGACGGCGGGGGCCATCCATTTCACCCAGCGTAGGGGCCGGCATCCCTGACGGCCCCGGACGGAATACTCCATGAACGCGTCAAGAATGCCGCGTCCTACGAAACGGTTACGCATTCGCCCCCATGCGCCGGTCAACGCCACCCAGTGCGGCGCGGCGGCACACACAGGTGCCGCCCTACGAACACGGACGAACTGCCCCGCATGGTTTGTGGGGCGGGTACGTCATCGGGCACGGTACGACATAAGGCCGCCGCCCACCACCCGCTGACGGGGTGGGGACGGCGGCCTTCGGCTTTGCCGGAGATTGCGCCATCTGCGGATGGCGCTTTAGACGATTAGGGATTTCGCCCGCTGCGGCGGGCGGGTATTTCGCGCCTTGCGAGGCGCGACCAAAGGCTCTGCCTTTGGAAACCGCGATTTGGGCAACGCACCGCCGGTTGGCAAGAGGTGTCGGCGAGGAATTTTGTGGCAGAGCAAGGCCCAGCTTCGCCGCCATACTGGATGTATGGCAAGAAGCTGGGCCGCAGCTATGGCGCAAAAGGCCCGGCGACACCCGCAGACATACCGGCGGTAAGTTGCCCCACAGAAAAAAATCGAGTAAAACTTTTTACTTTTCCGTATTCAGAGTACGGTAGCCGGTGGCGAAGTCCACCACGTTATCGGGGCGCTCTCCGTTCAGAAACTTTTTCAGATTCCGACAGGCAATCTCCACGATTTTCTCCGTGGTTTCCGGCACGTCCCCAAAACTGGCGCCCGCCACATGGGGCGTAATCAGCACATCTTTCCGCCGCCACAACGGATGGTCCGGCGGCAGCGGTTCCGGGTTGGTCACATCCAGCACCGCCCCGGCCAGGTGGCCCGATTCCAGCACTTCATTGAGCACGTCCGGGTCCAGCAGCGTTCCCCGGCCCACATTGACCAGCAACGCCGTATCTTTCATGGACCGCAGCACTTCCCGGCTCAGCAGTCCCCTGGTCTCCGCCGTATTGGGCAGGGCGCACACCACCACGTCGGCCCGGCCCCACAATTTGGGCAGGTCCTCCATGGTGTACATCTCGTCAAAACACTCGGGCGTTTCCCGCTTGGTCCGGCGGACGCCGATGACGGCCCTGGGCAAAAAGGGCCGCAGCCGTTTCGCCACCGCCGTGCCGATATCCCCGGCTCCGACGATCAGAACCGTCGCGCCCTCGATGCCCTTTCCCGACAGCTGGGGTAGCCACTCTCCCCGCTCCTGCTGGCGCACATAGGCGTCCAGGTGGCGAAGCCGCAGCAGCACCGCGCCGAGGACATACTCCGCAATGACACCGCCGAACGCGCCGGTGGCGCAGCTGACCAGAACATTGTCCGGAAACGACGGAGCCTTGGTGTACAGGTCTGCCCCGGCCCAGGTCATCTGAATCCACCGGAGATTGGGCGCATCCGCCAGCGTCTCCGGCTTCGGTTCTCCGACGATGGCCGTGGCGGCCCCAAAGGCCGCCCGCCGCTGTTCCTCGTCGCAGTCCTCCGCAAAGATCACCGGCACGGACCCGGCGGCGGCCCGCAGCCGTTCCCGCTGGGCCGGTGTAAACGACGGCAGCACGTAAACACTCATGCTTCCGGCTCCTCCACCGGCAAATCCACAAAAATCGGCTCGTGGTGCAGCTCCGGCAGCACCTTATGGAGCAGATCGTCCATGGTGAACCAGATGGTGGACGCGTTGATGCAGGGGTGGCAGCTGACGTTTTTCGCCTCGGCCACGGATTTGTCGATGACCAGCTGCACCTGGTTTTCCGTGTCGTGCATCAGTCCCAGCACCGTGACGGAGCCGGGCGTCAGATTCAGATACCGCTCCATGTCCTCCGCCCCGGCAAAGCTGAGCCGGGCCACGCCCAGCTGCTTGGACAGGTCCTTGGTCTTGAACACCTTTTCCCCGTCCAGCATCAGCAGATAGAACTTGGTTTTCTGCCGGTTGCAGAGGAAGAGATTCTTGCAGATTTTCTCCCCCAGAACCTGCTCCACGGCCTCACACTGGGCGATGGTGTCGGCGTGGCTGTGGTCGGCACGGGCATAGGGGATTTCCAGCCGGTCCAGCAGGTCGTAGCAGGCCATCTCTTTGGGAAGCCGGTTGGCCGCCGAAGCGGGCCGCCCGTGATACAGCGTTTGATCGATGTAAAATTCGTCCATTTTGTACCTCAATAGCCGCGGATGTACAGATCATCCACGGTGATATCCCGCTCATAGGGATTGATGCAGCGGTTCACCGTATCGGGCACCGTGTAGGGGTCCAGCAGATAGTAGGAGCCGCCGGAAATGGTGGTGGCCGTACCGGGCAGCGTCTCCGTCTGGATGTTGTCCAGGTCACAGCGCAGCATGGCCCAGGCCAGCCACGACAGCTCCTTGACGTTCAAATCCGTCTCCACGTTGCCGCCCAGCCAGGCCACCAGCTGGGGCGTCTTGAACACCAGCGTGGGGCTGACCCACTGCTTGGCCGCCGCCGAGACAAAGTCCCGCTGCACGTCCACACGGCCCAAATCCGCCGTGGCATAGCCGGAACGGAACCGCACCAGGCCCATAGCCTCGGTGCCGTTGAGCTTCTGCTCTCCGGCCTTCAAATCAATATAGAGGTCCTGGCTGGGGTCGTTGTAGTACATATCCTGGGGCACGTTGAAGGTGACGCCGCCCATGATATCCACCAGGTCCACAAAGCTGTCCAGATTGACCATAATATAGCCGTCGGGCCAGAATCCAATGGACTCCTTCACCCGCTGCTGGAGCATTTCCATGCCCTCTTCGCCGCCGCCGTTGATGCCGTAAACGCCGTTGATCTTGGGCACCGAATAGGAGCCGTTGACCCGGGTATCTCTGGGAATACTGACCAGCGACACCTGTTTGTCACTGGTATTGACATTCATCAGCATCAGGGTGTCGGTGCGGGTGCCGCCCTCGTCGGTACCGATGAGCAGAATGGTAGAGGAACCGGCCTTGCGGGCGCCCAGACTGTCCGCGCCATCGTAGAC
Organism: uncultured Oscillospiraceae bacterium; assembly: GCA_944385365.1. Classification (GTDB taxonomy): domain Bacteria; phylum Bacillota; class Clostridia; order Oscillospirales; family Oscillospiraceae; genus Avoscillospira_A. Next base: position 57,801 of record CALWWW010000008.1, read on the forward strand.
GGGCTGGGTAGCGATGAGCTTGGACACCAGAGCCACCAGCGCCGCCAGCACCAGAAGGATCAGCAGCAGGATGAAAATGCGTTTGATCCAACGGCCTTTCCGCTTCTTTCTGGGGCGCTCCTCGTACAACTCGTCGTCCTCCTCATCCTCGTCATCATCCAGGTCCTCGAACATCTGCCGGGCGGACATGGGACCCTGGGCGCGGCGGACGGCCCGTTGGGCGTCGCTGCGGGATTGGGGCGGAGCCGCCGAGGGCTTCGGCTGGGTCGGACGGCCGCCGGCAGGCGTCTGCACAGGCCGGGCCGCACGGGCCGACGCGCTGCGGACCACCGGGGCACGGTTCTCCGAGCCGAAATACTCACCGGCAAAGTCGGGCCGCTCCCAGGGCGGCACCGGTTTCGACTGCTGCGGCATATGGATGGGAGTATATTGCTGCGTCTCATCGGAGACGGCGCTGTGGCTGGGTGCGGCAGGCTCTGCCGGAGGCACGTCTCCGCCGTCGGCCCCGTCCTCGCCCAGCAGCCGCCGGACATCCGACAAAATCTCGTCCAGATCGCCGGAATCATAAGGGGACATAACGCCACTTCCTTTCCTGTTTTTATCCGGACCGCGCCCATGGGCTGCCATCCGGGTCTACTATTTTAATACGAAATCGCGGCGGTGTAAACGAGATTTTTTGAAAAACCGGGAAATTCGTCGAAATTCTACCGCGTATTTTTACTGTACTATCTTTACAGACACGGTTGGATTGTGGTATACTGGAAGTTGAATTGGAATAATTTCACTAGGAGTTTTAGCCATGGATGTCTCTGTCGTTCCCTGTTCTGCATATGACTTGTCCCAATGCCGTCAGGCGCTGGAGCAATTACTGTCCCCCCTGGGGGGCCTGGACTGGGTGCGCCCCGGTATGCGCGTGGGGCTCAAGGCCAATCTGATCACGTTTCTCAAGCCCGACGCCGCCGGTACCACCCATCCGGTGGTGCTCAGCGCCCTGTCGGAGCTGCTGACCGAGCGCGGCGCGGAGGTCATCATCGGCGACAGCCCCGGCGGACTCTACAATGCCGCCTTTGTGGGCCGGGTCTACAGCGCCGCCGGGCTCCATGAGACGGAACAGCACGGGGCCAAGCTCAACCAGGATTTCTCCCAGCGGGAGGTGGAGTACCCCGAGGGCAAGATCTGCCGCCGCTTTCCCTATACGGCATGGCTGGATTCCGTGGACGCCGTCATCAACGTGTGCAAGCTGAAAACCCACGGCATGATGGCCCTGTCCTGCGGCGCGAAAAACCTCTTCGGCGTCATCCCCGGCACCCGCAAGCCGGAATTCCATTTTCAGTTTTCCAATCCGGCGGACTTTACCCGGATGATTATTGATCTGGATGAATATGTCAAACCGGTGCTCCACATCTGCGACGCCATTGTGGGCATGGAGGGCAACGGTCCCACCGCCGGTACGCCCCGGCCCGTGGGCTGTCTGGCCGCCTCGGCCAGCCCCCACCAGCTGGATTTGGTCTGCGCTGCCCTGGTGGGCCTGAGCCGCAGCGACGTCCCCACGTTGGAGGCCGCCTACGAACGGCAGATGATCCCGGCCACGGTGGACGAGCTCACCGTCTCCGACGGCTGGCGGGACTTTATCGTGCCCGATTACCAGCGCATTCAGGGCCAGAGCAGCCTGCTGTTCCGGGGCCGCGGCGGTCTTTTGGGCCGCGTGGGCGGCGCCGTCATTCAGGCCGCCGTCTGTCCCCGGCCCACGGTGAAGCCATCGGTCTGCGTCGGCTGCGGCGAATGTTCCCACGTCTGCCCGGCCAAGGCCATCACCATGAAAAACAAACTGCCGGTCATCGACCGCCGCGCCTGTATCCGCTGCTTCTGCTGTCAGGAGTTTTGCCCCAAGGGGGCCATGGTACAGCACCGGCCCCTGGCCGCCCGGATTCTCAACCCATGATTGAAGGAGATGCTTTCTCATGAAACTCATGATTGCTTCCGACCTCCACGGCTCGGCCCATTGGTGCCGCAAGCTGCTGGACGCCTACGAGCGGGAGCAGCCGGACCGGCTGCTGCTGCTGGGAGATATTCTCTACCACGGCCCCCGCAACGATCTGCCCAAGGCCTATGACCCTAAAGCCGTCATCGCCATGCTGAACCCGCTGGCCGACCGGCTTCTTTGCGTCCGGGGCAACTGCGACTGTGAGGTGGACCAGATGGTGCTGGACTTCCCCATTCTGGCCGACTATGCCGTGCTGACCTGGAATGGCCGCCTGATTTACGCCACCCACGGCCATATCTTCGGGGAAAACAACCCGCCCAAATTGCAGCCCAAGGACATTTTGCTCTGCGGTCACACCCATGTGCCCCGGTGCAAGGCCCATGACGGGTTCACCTACTGGAACCCCGGCTCCGTGTCCATTCCCAAGGAGAACTCCCACCGGGGCTATATGCTGCTGGAGGGCGACCGGGCCGTCTGGAAAGAACTGGACGGCGACACGGTCATGGAGACGAAGATTTGACCCGGCCCAGCCGCCTGCTGACGGTGCTGCGGGCCGTGGTCACGGCGCTGCTGGTCCTCAGCGGCTCCATCGCCGTCCCCATCCTCTGCCGGTTTTTCTACTATCTGCACATCGGCCCCCTGGGACTGGTGGAGCAGACGGGCCTGTCGGCGGACCAGATTCGGCAGGCCTACAATGAAATGATGGACTTCTGCATTGGACGGACGGATGTCTTTTCCGCCGGTGTTCTGCCCTTTTCTGCATCGGGGCGGGACCATTTTGCCGATGTGGGCGTGCTGTTCCGGCTGGATTTGATCATTCTGGCCGGTTCCCTGGCAGCGTGGCTGCTGCTGTGGTTCCTGGGCCGCCGGACCCGTCGGGTCCCGGCGCGTCTGCTGGGTCACGGGCCGGGCTTTTGGGCCGCTGTGGGGCTGGGCGCTGTGTTTCTGATCATCGGCGTCCTGGCGGCTCTCGATTTTGACCGGGCCTTTGTCCTGTTTCACACGGTGTTTTTCCCCGGTAAGACCAACTGGGTCTTCGACTGGCGGACCGATCCCATTATCCTGCTGCTGCCGCAGTCCTTTTTCCGCAACTGCGCCCTGTTGATTCTCGGAGTGCTGCTGCTGTGGTGCGGCGCGCTGGTGGCGCTGGATCTCCGGACCCGCCGAAAACACCGCGTCCAATCTACATAAAAAATGAGGGGTTTATCCACACGGATAACTCCCTCATTTTTTACTTCATTTAATGAAAGTACAGGTGGCGTCGCCGCCGGAACCGGAGGTGCTTCATGAAGCAACGAATGGAATTTCTCAAATTGGAACCGGCCCTGCACCGCTGGCTTCTGGCCCAGCTGGAACGGGCTCCCGCCACCCTGTCCGGCGCGGCGGAACTCCATGAGGCCATGTCTGATTTGCAGGAGGGGCATGTGTCCTCGCTGATGATGGAGCTGCTGCCCGCCGACACGCCAGCCATCGTTCCGGAGGAACGGCTGGTCTGCGGTCCGCTGACCATGTACCCCAGCAGCCACCGGGTCCTCAAGGAGGGCGCGGAACTGCTGCTGACGCCAAAAGAGTTCGATATTCTCCTGCTTTTGATGCAAAAACCCGGTCAGGTTTTTACAAAAGAGCAGATTTATCAGGCCGTCTGGGGGGACCCCTACTACATGGACGAGAGCAACATCATGGCCTTTATCCACAAGCTGCGCCGGAAAGTCGAACCCAATCCCGACGCCCCGGTCCATCTGCTCACGGTGTGGGGCGTGGGCTACCGTCTGGTGGATGGTCCCTGAATCGCAAGAAAATTGCAAGGGTTTTGCCATGGGCAAATTCCTATAAGTTCGCTAAGCTGACTATGGTCTGAAACAAAGACCGCAGCATTTGGCGTCAACCGCCAACGCAAACCATGAATTTTTCAATCTCTGAAGGAGGTGCGAACCATGGACAACGACAGAAGTAGCAGTCACAGTATGCGGCCGAAGCCACGACACGGCCTTTGGGCGCCCATGGGCCGCGCCGCTCGTTTCTGCCGCCGATCTTACGGAACGGAGGAAACGACCAATGAAGAGAATGATGAACGCACCTGCTGTCCGCGCCGGCCAGCAGGCCCTGCGGCTGCAATTCGCAGCCACGCACCCCTCCCGTGCGGTGCTGGAGCACCTGCACACCAGCCTTTCCGGCCTCACGCCTGAGGCAGTCACGGAAAGCCGTACCCAGTACGGCCCCAACACCATGGACCGCAGCAGCCGCCCCTCCCTGCTTCACCAGCTGTGGAGCGCCTTTGTCAATCCCTTTACGGCGATTTTGTTCTGTCTGGCCCTGGTGTCCACCGTCACCGACATGATTTTTCCCCGGTTTTCGCTGTTCGGCAGCACGCCGGAGGAGTTCGACCCCATTACGGTCATCATCATTCTGACCATGGTGACCATTTCCGGCATTCTGCGGTTTGTCCAGGAGCGCCGCAGCTCCAACGCCTCGGAAAAGCTCCTGGCCATGATCACAACCACCTGCACCGTCACCCGTGACGGCGCCGAGCGGCAGGAACTGCCCCTGGAAGAGCTGGTGGTGGGCGATATCATCCACCTGTCCGTGGGCGATCTGATTCCCGCCGACGTCCGCATTCTGGAGGCGCGGGACTGCTTTGTCAGCCAGGCCGGTCTCACCGGTGAGAGCGCCCCCATCGAAAAGACGGCGGCCGCGCTTCCCGTCTACAAGAGCGCCGCGGAATGCGAAAATCTGGCGTTGCAGGGCAGCAGTGTCGTGTCCGGCACGGCGACCGCCGTGGTACTGGCAGTAGGCGGCGAAACGCAGTTCGGCGCCATTGCCGCCAGCCTGTCCAAGGAGCCTACGGAGAGCAGTTTTACTCGCGGCATCAACGCCGTGTCCAAGGTCCTGATCCGCTTTATGCTGGTCATGGTGCCCCTGGTCTTTGTGCTGACGGGGCTGACCAAGGGCAACTGGCTGTCGGCCTTCCTGTTCGCCATCTCCGTGGCCGTGGGGCTGACGCCGGAGATGCTGCCCATGATTGTCACCACCTGTCTGGCCAAAGGCGCGGTGGTCATGGGACGGCGGCAGGTCATTGTAAAAAATCTCAACGCCATTCAGAATTTCGGTGCCATGGACGTGCTGTGCACCGACAAAACCGGCACGCTGACCCGGGACGAGGTGGTTCTGGAATACCACTGGAACGTGGAGGGCCGGGAGGACCTGCGGGTGCTGCGCCACGCCTACCTGAACAGCTATTTCCAGACCGGATATAAAAACCTCATGGATTTGGCGATTATCCGCAAAACCGAGGAATCGGAAGCCGCCGACCCCCGGCTCACGGACCTGTCCGAAGCCTATGAGAAGGTGGACGAGATTCCCTTCGACTTCCAGCGCCGCCGTCTGACGACGGTGGTCCGGGACCGTCAGGGCAAAACCCAGATGGTGACCAAGGGGGCCGTGGAGGAAATGCTCTCCGTCTGCGCCTATGCCGAGTGTGACGGCGCGGTGCGGCCCCTGGACGAGGACCTGCGCCGCCGGATTCTGGACACGGTGGCATCCCTCAACGACAAGGGCTTCCGGGTGCTGGCCCTGGCACAGAAGAGCAACCCCTCCCCGGTGGACGCTTTCGGTGTGGCCGATGAGCAGGACATGGTGCTGCTGGGCTATCTGGCCTTCCTGGACCCCCCCAAGGAGTCCGCCGCCGCGGCCATTGCCGCCATGGCAGCCCATGGTGTGGCTGTCAAGGTCCTGACCGGTGACAATGACAAGGTGACGGCCACGGTATGCCGTCAAGTGGGATTGCCGGTGGACCATCTGCTGCTGGGCAGCGATATCGAAGCCATGGACGACAAGACCCTGGCCCGTGCTGTGGAAACGACGACGGTATTTGCCAAGCTGTCCCCCGCCCAGAAAACCCGCATCGTTCAGGCGCTCCGGGCCAACGGCCACACGGTGGGCCATCTGGGCGACGGCATCAACGACGCCGCCGCCATGCAGGAGGCCGATATCGGCATCAGCGTCGATACGGCGGTGGATGTGGCCAAGGAGGCCGCCGACCTGATTCTCCTGCAAAAGGACTTGATGGTGCTGGAAGACGGCATCCTCGAGGGCCGCAAGACGTACGCCAACATGATCAAATACATCAAAATGACGGCGTCTTCCAACTTCGGCAACATGTTTTCCGTGTTGGCAGCTTCGGCGCTGCTGCCGTTCCTGCCCATGGCAAGCTTGCAGCTGATTCTGCTGAATCTGGTCTATGACCTGTCCTGCACGGCCATTCCCTGGGACCATGTGGACGAGGAATTCATCGCCCAGCCCCGGACCTGGGACGCCAATTCCGTGGGCCGGTTCATGGTGTGGATGGGTCCCGTCAGCTCCATTTTCGATCTGCTGACCTACGCAGTGCTGTACTTCTTTATCTGCCCCCTGGTGGTGTCCCACGGTGTCCCCTTCCATCAGCTTTCCAGCCACTTCTCCGGTGCGGAGCTGGCAGCCATGCAGCAGCATTATGTGGCGTTGTTCCAGGCCGGATGGTTTGTGGAATCCATGTGGAGCCAGACGCTGGTGATCCATATGATCCGTACCCCCAAGCTGCCCTTTATCCAGAGCCGGGCTTCGGCTCCTGTGACGGTGCTGACGGGGATGGGCATTGCCCTGCTGACGCTGGTGCCCTTTACGGCGTTCGGCGCGGCCATCGGGTTTGATGCGCTGCCCGCTGTGTACTTCGCGTATCTGGTTCCCTGCATTCTGCTGTATATGGCCCTGGCGACGCTGTTGAAAAATCTCTATGTCCGCCGTTACGGCCAGCTGTTGTAAAAAGCCCAAAAGTGAAAGTTTTACTCGATTTTTTTCAAAAAATCGCGGTTTCCAAAGGCAGAGCCTTTGGTCGCCCGCCGCAGCGTGCGAAACTCCCGCTGGCCGCAGCCAGCGAAACACCCGCCCGCCGCAGCGGGCGAAACCCCCAAGCGTCCCAAAGCGCCATCCGCAGATGGCGCAACCCCCGCGGCAATGCCGCAAGGCCGCCGTCCCCACCCCCACGCGGGTGGCGGACGGCGGCCTTTTTGATCCCCCCACCGTAGGGCGCGGCATCCTTGACGCGCCCAAACCGCACCCCATCCGGGGCCGTCAAGGATGCCGGCCCCTACGCCGGTGGTGGTCGGCAGTGCAGCACAGCGGCGGGGGCAAGCCCCCGCCCTACGGAGTGGAACCAATCGGCCCGCGGAAACCAGAACGTGCCTGCCAGCGGCGGGACACACAGGTCCCACCCTACGTCCCATACCGGCAGTCCGTCCGTGTTCGTAGGGCGGCACCTATGTGTGCCGCCGTGCCGCACCGGATGACGGCGGGTAGCGCATGGGGGCGAACCCGTAACCGTTTCGTAGGGCGCGGCATCCTTGACGCGCCCTACAATGGTGCCCCCCCTGTCTGCCCCTCCATGAGTGGCAGACGTTTTTTTCCGTCTCCCCCTTGACAGCTGTGTATCTATGTGGTATTACTGTATATGTCAAGTATATACAATATGACATCACGAGGTGCACCATGGATATCATCATCAGCAATTCCGGCGGCGTGCCCATCTATGACCAGATCACCCGGCAGATCAAGGGCCTGATTCTGCGGGGGGAGCTGCGGGAGGGCGAGGCCCTGCCCTCCATGCGGCTGCTGGCCAAGGAGCTGCGCATTTCCGTCATCACCACCAAGCGGGCCTATGAGGAATTGGAACGGGACGGATTTATCACCACCGTTCCCGGCAAGGGTTGTTTTGTGGCCCCCCGCAATCTGGAGCTGGTCCGCGAAGAGACGCTGCGCCGGGCCGAGGAACATCTGTCCCAGGCCGTGGACATCGCCAAAACCGGCGGCGTCACCCTGGCCGAGCTGACCGAAACCCTCAGCCTTCTGTATGGAGAGGAGTAATTCGTTGTGAACGCATTGGAGATTTCCCATCTGACCAAGGATTACGGCACGTTCAAACTGGACGACGTTTCCCTGACGGTGCCCGGCGGCACCATCATGGGGCTGATTGGAGAAAACGGCGCCGGAAAATCCACCACCATCAAATGTATTCTCGATCTGGTCCGGCCCGACGCCGGTACCATCCGGGTGTTCGGCCTGGACCACCGGAAGGATGAAAAAGCCGTCAAGTCTCAGATCGGCGTAGTGCTGGATGAATCCCTGTTCCACGAGGCGCTGACCCCGGCCCAGGTGGGCAAGAGCCTGCGCCATATTTATCCCAACTGGGACCGGCGGTGCTATGAAGCGTATCTGAAAAAATTTGATCTGCCGGAAACTGCCCCCATCAAGTCCTTTTCCCGGGGAATGAAAATGAAATTGTCTCTGGCCACGGCCTTTGCCGCCAAACCGAGACTGCTGCTGCTGGACGAAGCCACCGCCGGACTGGACCCGGTGGTCCGGGATGAAATTCTCGACGAATTTCTCGAATTTATTCAGGACGAAACCCATGCAGTGCTGATTTCCAGCCACATCACCAGCGATTTGGAAAAGGCCGCCGACTATGTGACGTACCTCCATCATGGCAAGGTGGCGCTGACCGGGGCCAAAGACGAACTTTTGGACACCTATGGCAAGCTGATTTGCAGCCGGTCCGATTTGGACCGGGTGGACCGTTCCCTGTTGGGCGGCGTCCGGGTGGGGCAATTCGGCTGTGAAGCACTGGTCAAGGACCGCCGCGCCTTTGCACGACGGTATCCGGAACTGACCGTGGACCCGATCACATTGGATGAAATCATGGTATTAACGGAAAAGGAGACGGTACGATGATCGGTCTGGTTTACAAGGATTGCGTGACATTAAAAAAGCAGCTGACCACCCTGCTGATGTTTCTGGTAGTCTACGGCGCTTTGACCGTAACCGGCGTCTTTGACGTATCCATTCTGGGGGTACTGGTGGCCGTCATGGGCATGACCATTCCCATGTCCTCCGTGGCCCTGGATGACGCGGCCCGCTGGGACCGCTACGCCGTGGCCACCCCCGCCGGACGCCGGGGCGTGGTGGCTGGAAAATATGTCTTTACAGCTCTCGTAATTGCTGTAAGCTCCATCTTTGCCGTGGTCGTGATGGTGGGGCTGTCTCTGGCGGGGCTGTCGGAACAAACGCTGATGGAAAATATTGTGGTTGCCCTCAGCTGTGCTGCTGTGACACTGCTGCTCAACGCCATCATTCTCCCCTTTTTGCTGAAATATGGTGCGGAAAAGGCCCGCGTAATCAGCATGACCGTTTTTGTAGTGATTTTCGGCGGCGCGTTGTTGCTGGAAAATTACTGGGACAGCGGCATGGGTCTGCCGGAGATTCCCGCCGGTTTGGTACAGGCTTTGCCGGTGTTGTTCTGTAGTTTGACCGTAGGCGCGTTTGTGGTTTCGTATTTTATCTCCCTGGGGATTTACAACCGGAAGGAATTTTAAGGTGGTACGCAGAAAGCCACCGTCCGCCACCCGCATAGGGGTGGGGACGGTGGCTTTGGCCATTGGCCGGGGGTTGCGCGCCTTGCGAGGCGCGCTTGGGACGATTGGGGTGTTTCGCCCCGTGCGCGGGGCGGGTGTTTCTCTGGCTGCGGCCAGCGGGAGTTTCGCCCGCTGCGGCGGGCGGGAATTTCGCGCCGTGCGCGGCGCGACCGGGGGCGCTGCCCCCTGGACCCCTGCAACTTTTTGAAAAAAGTTGACAAAAACTTTTGATTATGCCCGGTGGGGCTCCAACTTCTGGGCCAGACCCGCCCGGCGCAATGCCGGACGCAGCGCCGCATAAATCGCCACGGCAGCAACAGCGGAAATCACCGCATTGATGGAAGTGGACGCCACATTCCAGGCCAGCGTCACCTCCGCGGCGGGCTTGCCCAGAATCACCAGCTTATAGAAATAGCCCACCAGAGGATCGAAAATCACATTGAACAGCAGACCTGCCGCCGCGGCCAACGCCGACCAGCGGAGGATATGGCGGGGGTCATTGCTTTCGCTGATGCGCCCCAGCTTATGGGCCACGAAACCGGTAATCAAACCGATACCCAATTTCAAAAGAAACGTTTTGGGGGCGTAGATCACATAGACCGGGTCGAACAAATCTCCGATGGTCATGCCAATCGCGCCGCCGAGACCACCGGCCAGACCGCCCATGAGCAGCGCGCCCAGGACACAGACGGCATTGCCCAAATGAATCGAGGTGGCGTCGCCACCGGGCAGGCTGATTTTGATTTGCAGAAAGGTGAACACCACATAGGACATGGCCGCCAGCATGGCAATGGCCGTGACCCGCTGCAAGTTGAGATAGGACTGTTTCATGGGAAAGGCTCCTTTGTTTCTCTGATACTATTTTCTAAATAAAAACAAATGGTTTTTATTTAGAAACGCACTGCCTTTCGGCACTGCCCTTTTGCGGTTGAAACCGCAAAAGCCGTCTCATAAGTTCTTGACGCACCTTTGGTGCTATAAAACGCTTTGAAAGCGTTTTATCAAGAGCTAATATAAAGTGTCACCATCATAGCAAAGAACTGACCGCTTTGAAACGGTCAGTTCTGTTATTTTTTATGGTGTCAGTTCTCGACGCCCTTCATGGTCAGACTGATACGTTTCCGCTTTTCGTCCACCTCCAGGACCGCCACCTTCACCACGTCGCCCACGGCCACCACTTCCGACGGGTGTTTGATGAACTTATTGCAGACTTGGGAGATATGGACCAGACCGTCCTGGTGGACGCCGATATCCACGAACACGCCGAAGTCAATGACGTTGCGAACCGTGCCGCTGAGAACCATACCGGGTTTCAGGTCCTTCATTTCCAGCACGTCGGTGCGCAGAATGGGGGCGGGCAGCTCGTCGCGGGGGTCCCGGCCCGGCTTGCACAGCTCGGCGGCCACGTCCCGCAAGGTGGGAACGCCCACGCCGCAGGCGGCGGCGGCTTTCTCCTCCCCCACCGCTTTCAGCCGCTGGGGCAGCTGGTCAATGGCGGCGGTGCCCACATCGGCGGCGGTATAGCCGCAGAGGGTCAGCAGCTTTTCGGCGGCATCGTAACTCTCCGGATGGACGGCGGTATGGTCCAGGACCTGCTTGCTCTCCGGCACCCGCAGAAAGCCGGCACACTGTTCAAAGGCCTTGGGGCCCAGCTTGGGGACCTTCAGCAGCTGTTTCCGGCTGGTAAACGGCCCGTTTTCCTCCCGATAGGCCACAATATTTTTGGCGGTGGTGGCCGTCAGGCCCGCCACCTGTTTCAGCAGCGGGGCCGACGCCGTGTTCACATCCACGCCCACGGCGTTGACGCAGTCCTCCACCACGCCGCCCAAGACGGCGTCCAGCTGCTTTTCGGGCATATCGTGCTGGTACTGGCCCACGCCGATGGCTTTCGGCTCGATTTTCACCAGTTCCGCCAGGGGGTCCTGCAATCTGCGGGCAATAGACACGGCGGACCGGAGATTCACGTCGAACTGGGGGAATTCCTCGGCGGCCAGCTTGGACGCCGAATACACCGACGCGCCCGCTTCGTTGACCATCATATAGGAAAGGCCCCCGCCCATGCGGCGAATCAGCTCCACGGCCATCTGCTCCGTCTCTCTCGACGCCGTGCCGTTGCCGATGGCCAAATGCTCCACGCCGTGCTTCTTTACCAGACCCGACAGAATGGTGATGGCCTCCTCCTTTTTCTTCTCGGAGAACGTGGGATAGACCACGGCGGTATCGAGAACGCGGCCCGTGCCGTCCACCACGGCCACCTTGCAGCCGTTGCGGTAGCCGGGGTCCAGGCCCATGGTGACCTTGCCCTTGACAGGGGGTTGGAGCAGCAGCGGTTTCAGATTCAGCGCAAAATTATGGATGGCAGCCTCGTTGGCTGTCTCCGTCAGGGCGTTTCGGATTTCCCGCTCCATGGACGGCTCCAACAGCCGGTCATAGGCATCCTCGGCGGCGGCCCGGACAAAGGCCATGGCCGACGAACCGGGCACCACTACAGACCGGAAGATAGTCCGCAGAATCTGCTCCCGGTCCGCTTCCACGGAAACCTTCAGAAATTCTTCTTTTTCGCCCCGGTTGATGGCCAAAATCTGATGGCTTTGCAGCTTATTGAGGGGCTGGGTGAAGTCGTAGTACAGGCGGTAGACGGAGTCTGTATCCTCCTTGGCGGCCTTGGTCCCCAGCTGGCCCCGCTGCATCATCTGCTGGCGCAGGACCTTGCGGATGTCGGCATCATCGGAAATCCATTCGGCGATGATATCCGACGCACCGGCCAAGGCGTCCTCCACCGTCTCCACGCCCTTTTCCGCGTCGATGTACTGGGCGGCCAGAACCTCCGGGGCCGGGGTCCCCTTCTCCTGGTCGAAGATGGTCCGGGCCAGGGGCTCCAGCCCCTTTTCCCGTGCCACCGTGGCGCGGGTCCGGCGCTTCTGCTTGTAGGGCCGGTACAAATCCTCCACCTCAGCCAGGGTTTGGGCGGCGTCGATGGCGGCGGTCAGTTCTTCCGTCAGTTTTCCCTGGGCTTCAATGGCCGATTTGACCTCCCCGCGCCGCTCCTCCAGATTGCGGAGATATTGGAGCCGCTCGGCCAGGTCCCGGATGGTCTGGTCGTCCATGGCCCCGTGCATCTCCTTGCGGTAACGGGCAATAAAGGGAATGGTGTTGCCCTCGTCCAGCAGGGCAATAACGTTTTCCACATGGGAAAGGGATTGGTTCAGCTCTTGGGCCAAACGCTCAGCGATGGTCTGCATAGGTGCTCTCCTTTATGCGATAGTGCCACAATTTTATCATACATTTTGTAAAAAAACCATAGAAACCCGTAGAAAAGCCGCCGGAGGACACTCCGGCGGCTTTTGAAAAACAGGCAATATGGAAGCCGGTTCCGGCTTACAGGCGGGCGACGCCGGACTTGCGGGCAGCGTCGGCCACGGCCTTGGCCACGGCGGGACCCACGCGCTTGTCGAAAGCGGCGGGGATGATGTAGTCGGGGTCCAACTCCTCGTCGGTGATGAGGTCAGCCAGAGCCTTGGCGGCGGCCATCTTCATTTCCTCGTTGATATCGCTGGCGCGGACGTCAAAGGTGCCGCGGAAGATGCCGGGGAAGGCCAGCACGTTGTTGATCTGGTTGGGGAAGTCGCTGCGGCCCGTGGCGATGACCTTGGCACCGCCGGCCTTGGCGTCGTCGGGGAAAATCTCGGGAGTGGGGTTGGCGCAGGCGAAGATGATGGCGTCACGGTTCATGGTCTTGACCATTTCCGTGGTCAGGGTGCCGGGGCCGGACACGCCCACAAATACGTCGGCGTTCACAATGACGTCGGCCAGAGAACCCTTCTCCATGTTGGGGTTGGTGATCTGAGCCATTTCTTCCTTGATCCAGTTCATGTTCTCGGTGCGGCCGTTGTAGATGGCGCCCTTGCGGTCGCAGAGAATGGCGTTCTTGACGCCGGCGGACATGAGCAGCTTGGTGATGGAGATGGCGGCGGCACCGGCGCCGGAGACGACGACCTTGATCTCGTCGATCTTCTTGTCCACGATCTTCAGAGCGTTGAGCAGACCGGCCAGGGTGATAACGGCGGTGCCGTGCTGGTCGTCGTGGAAAATCGGAATGTCGCACTTCTCTTTCAGCTTGCGCTCAATCTCAAAGCAGCGGGGCGCGGCGATATCCTCCAGGTTGATGCCGCCGAAGCTGCCGGAAATCATATAAACGGTGTTGACGAACTCGTCCACGTCCTTGGTCTTGACGCAGAGGGGGAAGGCGTCCACGTCGCCGAAGGACTTGAACAGCACGCACTTGCCCTCCATGACGGGCATACCGGCCTCGGGGCCGATGTCGCCCAGACCCAGCACGGCGCTGCCGTCGGTGATGACGGCGCACAGGTTGTGACGGCGGGTCAGGTCATAGCTCTTGTTGACGTCCTTCTGGATCTCCAGGCAGGGCTGGGCCACGCCGGGGGTGTAGGCCAGGGACAGGTCTTCGCGGGTGCTGACGGGCACACGGGAGACCACTTCCAGTTTACCCTTCCATTGACCATGGAGTTCCAGAGACTTCTGTGCATAATCCATAACTATATTATCTCCTTTTCAGGCATTTTGCCCATTAGTTGAACCGAACGCCCATATTATAGCACAAAATTTTGGGATTTCCAATGGCATTTCACGACTTTGGTCACATTTTTTCAGAGCCGCCGGACCCGTCCGGCGCGGAGGCTGCCGCCCCATACAGGGACAGGCAGCAGAGATGCCAACCGGCGGGCCGCCGCTTCCCGGCTGCCGTCCTCCATCTGGTTGACCACCACCGTATCGAAGCCGCCTTCGGCGTTCAGCACCGCCGCCAGCCGTTCCGGCGTCACGAGGTCTTCTACCGATGCGCCGCAGAGGGCGGCGAACCGTTCCGGCCGGTGGGCCGCCTGGGCAATGGGCTGTCCGAAACCGGAAGCACCCACCACCAGGATGGTTCGGGCCGTCTCCGGCGGAATCACCGGTTCATAGTCCAGATGGGCCTTGCAGGGCAGCCCCTTGGAACCGTCGGCCTCCACAATCACATAGTCCGCCATCTGGCGCAGCTGGTCCAGGGGCGTCTCCGATGCCGCCAGCTTGTTCTGCTGGGCAGGGGTCCCCACGCAGACGGCCCGGAACCGTTCCAGGGCCGCGGCGATCTCTTCCGCGCCGCCGGTGACCACCGGCAGCGTCTCCGACGGGAAAATCCGGGTGGTGGTGCAGAAAATCACCGTGCCCGGCAGCTGTCCGGCCAGCACATGGGCCAGGGTGGTTTTGCCGCCGCCGCCCACGAGACACGTCACACCCCTGGGCAGCGCCAGGGCATCGGCAACAGACAGCGTACTCATAAAATATCCTCTAAAATCTCCCGCAGATGCAGGGGCGACACGTGGTACTCGTTGAGCTGGGCCACCAGTTCCATGGCTCTGGCGCCGTCCAGCATCACATCATGAATGGTCTGTTCCTCCCGGACCTTCCACTCGCCCTTCCAGCGCTCTTCCACCATAATCCCAAAGGTGGGGAACCATCCGATCTCCTCCCGGTACGCCGTCTCCGGTACAAGGCGGTACCGCCAGACAATGAGCTCCTCCACAAATTCTTCCAGTTTGAACAGCTCGATTTTCTGGGGTACGCCGGTGATCTTGGTGGCCAGAAAGTTGACCAGATCGGTAACGGTGTTGTACCTTGGGTTTCCGTGTCCCAATTCAATGCGTCGCAGATTGGTCTGACTGATTTGCAGACTGTTGGCAACCTCCTCCTGGGTAAAGCCCGAAATCAGGCGCAGACAACGGATGGAGTGGCCGAAGTTTTCTCCTGGGGTCATGTCTCTTTCCCTCCTCTGGAGACAATTATATCGAAGCCTGTCGAAAAACGCCAGACACTATATGGTCGGTCGATCAAAATCCGCAAATTTTTTCGTAAAATTTGTCGCACAATACCTCTTGAATTTTTGGAAAACATGTGATATAGTATTTGTCGTTAACCAGACATGCGCCGGTGGCTCAATGGATAGAGCATCAGATTCCGGTTCTGAGGGTTGGGGGTTCGAGTCCCTTCCGGCGTGCCAAAAGGCCCGGCTGCATTGCAGCCGGGCCTTTTGCGGTCTTTGCAATCGATTTTGGAGGTGCTTCCATGGAACAGATTCCGCCCTTGCAGGTAATCGCCCGCATCCGCAGCGACTTCCCTACCAAGTTCGGCATTCCCCGTCAAAGCGGCATTGTCTCCCAGCTGCGGGCATCGGTGGTCTTTGAACCGGCGTTCCGCAATCCCGATGCACTGCGGGGCCTGGAAGACTTTTCCCATATTTGGCTCATCTGGGAGTTTTCCGAATCGGTCCGGACCCAGTGGTCCCCCACGGTGCGGCCGCCCCGGCTGGGGGGCAACGCCCGGATGGGCGTCTTTGCCACCCGCTCCCCATTCCGGCCCAATCCCCTGGGCCTGTCCTGCGTCCGGCTGGAAACCATCTGCCAGGACCCGGACCTGGGCCATATTTTAATTGTATCCGGTGCGGACCTCATGGATGGTACGCCGATTTTTGATATCAAGCCCTACATTCCCTATGCCGACTGCCACCCGGAGGCGTCGGGAGGCTTCGCCAGCGTCCCGGCGGGGGCCTGTCTGACGGTGGACTGTCCGCCGGACCTGCTGGAAGTGGTGCCCGCCGCCAGCCGGGAAGCGCTGCTGGGCGTTCTGGCCCAGGACCCCCGTCCGGCCTATCAGCACAAGCCGGGCCGGGTCTATGGGCTGGATTTCGCCGGGTGCAATGTGCGGTTCACCGTGGACGAGGACCGGCTGACAGTGACGGAAATCCGGCCCCTTTAGATTGTGCGTTGTGTTTCGCGGGAATTCGTGATAGAATACCAATACATTCCATGAAAAGGCAGCGCGGCACAATTGTGCAGTGCTGCCGAACCAATAAAGGAGGGTCCGTCTGTGGATCGGAATTTTCGTGCCGCCCTCAACGGCTTTAACCGCACCGACGTGGTAGCCTATATCGAGGAGTGCGCCATCAACCATGAAAAGGCCCTGCGGCAGCTGCGGGACGAGAACGCCCGTCTGCGGGCCGACCTGGAAGCGCTCCAGGCCCGGCAGGAAGCGGCCCGGGAGACGGTTCCGGAGCCTGTGGAAGCCCAGGAAGAAGCGCCTCAGGCGGAGGAACCGGAGGTCCCGACCCAGCCGGAGCCGGAACCGGAAGTGGTACCCATTGCCCCGCCCGCGTCCAGTTCCGCCGAGGAGCTGGCAGCCTATCGCCGGGCCGAGGCCGTGGAACGCGCCGCCCGCAATCGGGCCGCCGCCCTGTGCCGTCAGGTCAACGCCATTATGGACAGCACTTCCCGGCAGCTGGAAGGCTCCCGCGGCGATGTGGACACGGTCATGTCGGACCTGAATATCTGCCTGCGGCAGCTGAATGATACCTTTGCCCAGCTGCGGATTATTTTTGACGATGCCGTGCAGGCCCTGACCACCATGGAACCCATGAAGCCCGACGACGAAGCATAAAGATAAAAGTTTTACTCGATTTTTTTCAAAAAATCGCGGAGTCCAGAGGCAGCGCCTCTGGTCGCCCGTCGCAACGGGCGAAATACCCGCTGGCCGCAGCCAGCGAAACACCCGCCCGCCGCAGCGGGCGAAACACCCGCGCCGCGCACGGCGCGAAATTCCCCATCGTTCCAAAGCGCCATCCGCAGATGGCGCAATCCCCACAGCGTCAGCCGTAAGGCCGCCGTCCCCACCCATCACGGGTGGTGGACGGCGGCCTTTTGTCAAAGTAAGATGGAATAGTGAAAAGTGAAAAAGTGTGGTGACCGCTGACGCGGTCGATTGAAAAGTGCCGCACCGGGCGTGGTGCGGCGCGGCGCAGCACTGCCGTAGGGCGCGGCATCCTTGACGCGCCCGCACCGCACCCCATCCGGGGCCGTCAGGGATGCCGGCCCCTACGTCGGTGGTAACCGGAGGACGTACCGGCGGCGGGGGCAAGCCCCCGCCCTACGGGGTGGAACATACCGGGCCCATCCAATGGTTTTCGGTGCCGTTGGCGGCGGGACACACAGGTCCCGCCCTACGTTCCCTGCCGGCAGTCTGTGCATGTTCATCGGAGGCGTGTGCATTGGGCAACCCATGCAAAAACGCGGGACACCAAACCGGTGTCCCGCGCTGCATGTTGCACTTATTCGGCTTCGGCGGCCTTCTTGGCCTCCTCGATGATCTTGGCCTGGTACATCTGGGGCACTTCCTCATAGCGGACAAACTTCAGACGGAAGTAGCCGCGGCCCTGGGAGATGGAACGCAGATCGATGACGTAGGAGGACATTTCACCCATGGGGACCTCGGCCTCCACCTGCTGCTGGTTGTCGCCCTTGGGCGTCATGCCCAAAATGCGGCCACGGCGCTTGTTGAGATCGCCGATAACGTCGCCCATGTACTCATCGGGCACGGTGACTTTCAGCTGGCCGATGGGCTCCAGGATGGTGGGGGCAGCCTGGGGCAGGCCCTCCTTAAAGGCGATGGAAGCAGCCGTCTTAAAGGCCATTTCGGAGGAGTCCACGGGGTGGTAGGAGCCATCGTACAGGGTGGCTTTCAGGAACACCACGGGGAAGCCCGCCAGGGGGCCCTTCTTGATGGA
The DNA here is from genome assembly GCA_944385365.1 of uncultured Oscillospiraceae bacterium. Classification (GTDB taxonomy): domain Bacteria; phylum Bacillota; class Clostridia; order Oscillospirales; family Oscillospiraceae; genus Avoscillospira_A. The sequence continues at coordinate 75,835 of CALWWW010000008.1, forward strand.
CTCGCGGAGACCCTTTTCGACAGCGGGGAAGAAGTTCTTCGGCACCGCGCCGCCGACGACGCGCTCGGCGAAGATCAGATCCTCGGTCTCATCCTGGGGCTCAAACTCGATCCACACATCACCGAACTGACCGTGACCGCCGGACTGCTTCTTATGACGGCCATGGACCTGGACCTTCTTCCGGATGGTCTCACGGTAGGCAATCTTGGCCGGACGCAGCTCCACGTCCACATTGTACTTGCTCTTGAGCTTGGCGCAGAGCACATCCAGATGGATATCACCGGCGCCGGACAGGACCATTTCCTTGGTCTCCGGGTTCATGCCGAAGGTGAAGGAGCTGTCGTCCTCGTTGAGCTTGGCCAGACCCGTGGCAATCTTATCCTCGGTGCCGCGGACCTTGGCATAAACGGCCATGGAGTAGCAGGGCTCCTCGTATTCCACCGGGGCGATGACGGGAGACTTGCCCTCGACGCCCAGGGTGTCGTTGGTCTTGACGTTGGCGGCCTTCATCAGCACGCCCAGATCGCCGCAGCACAGCTCCTTGACCTCGGTGTTCTTCTTGCCCTTGGCCGTGTACAGGTGGCCCAGCTTTTCGCTGCTGCCGCTGCGGAAGTTGGTGAGGGTCAGGTCCGGGGTGGCCTTGCCGGACACCACCTGGAAATAGGAGTTCTTGCCGAAAGAATCGGACATGGTCTTGAAGAAGTACAGGGTGGGCGCGCCGTCGGGATCGCGGCTGAACTCCTCGCCGTCGGCGGTCAGCATGGGCTTGCCCTCCAGAGGATTGGGGGCGTAGGCGATGAGGTTCCGCAGAACGCCCTGCATACCCAGACCGCTGAGGGAGCCGCAGCACAGCAGCGGGAACAGGACCCGCTCCCGGATGGCCTGCTTGATACCGGCGGTCAGCTCTTCGGTGGTGAAGGGCTCGCCGGAGAAATATTTCTCCATGAGTTCCTCGGAGGTCTCGGCCACCTGCTCGTTGATGTTGTCCATATAGACTTCCACACGGGCCTGATCGTCGGAAGACAAGGGTCTCTCCTTGCCCTCCAGGTCGTAGCCCTTGCCGGTCAGAACATCGACGCAGCCGGCCACCTTCTTGTTCTCATAGATGGGGAACATGAACGGCACAATGGCGGGATGCAGTTTGACGTGCATATAGTCCAGAGTGGTGAAGAATTCGCCGATCTCCTCGTCGAGACGGGACATGCAGATAAAGGCGGGAACCTCGGACTCGCGCAGCTGCTTCCAGCTCTTCTCGGCGCCGACGCTGAGGCGGCCCTTGGCGCCGGCCACGATGATGGCCGAGTCGCAGACCTTCAGAGACTGGAGCATCTCACCGGCAAAGGCGCTGAAACCGGGGTTGTCGAGAACGTTCAGCTTGCTGCCCTCAAATTCCACGGGAATCAGGGACGTGGCGATGGAATAGCCGCGCTTGACCTCCTCGGGGTCAAAGTCACTGACCGTATTGCCGTCGGTGACCTTACCCAGCCGCTCGCTGCCCTTGGCAGTGTATAGCATGGCCTCGACCAGCGTCGTCTTACCGTCGCCGCCGTGGCCCATTAAGCAGATGTTGCGAATATCCTTGGCAGTATACATGGTGAATTTCTCCTTTCGATGGAGGACAAGTCAGGCTATAGAAATTGTTACAGCGTAAATTGTCCGTCGGCGATCACATTCGCCAACTTTAATCCCCATTATACTCCTGTGTTTGTTACTTTTCAATAACGGCGTGTTCCAATCTTTGTAATCGCAGAAAGTTTGTGCATCCTGCATTATTTCAATAAAATTTTTGGTTACTTTGCCCGGCTTCTGCCCATTGACACCGGCGATTCATGGGCAAAGCATGCAAAAACCGCGTGTCCACAGGAGAGGGACACGCGGTAAACAGTTTAACGGGAGGCGATGGAAGTCAGCAGCAGCGCCGGCAGCGTCCAGGCCAGACCGTACAGCATCAGATTGAAGGGCGACGCCGCCCCAAAGGCGTTGAGCCAGCACAGCAGCGCCGTCAGCGCCAGACCCACCAGACCGCTGAGCAGGTTTAAGCACAGACCCGCCATGACGGCCCCGTACAGGTCCCGGCCGCCGGTGACGGCCTCGGCCATGGGCAGGAACTGGTCCCGTGCCAGGACCACCGCCTGTTCGCCGCCTGCGGTGGCGAAAGGTCCGGACAGCCGGGCCCGCTCCTCGGCGTTGGGATACTCCAGGGCCGCGCCGGGTATCTTATACTTGCTGCCCACGGCGGCAGGGGTCAGGAAGAAATCTCTGGTGGCCAGGACCAGGGACAGGCCCCGGCTCCGCAGCACCGTCGTCAAACCCACGCGGACCCCCGTCTGGGGGCTGTAGTTGAGGGCGAACACCGCCGCCAGCTGGCCGTTGACGGCGCAGTAGACGGCCTGGCGCACATTGGTGCCCTCGGGCAATTCCACGCCCATGGCCCGCATAAAGGCCAGGGAGCCCACCAGGACCACGTCGCCCTGGATGCCCGCGCCCACGCCGCCGCCCTCGTAGCGGCGGAAGTTGTCGATGGTACAGGCCCGGCCGTTCTGGTTGACGAAGATCTCATGGAACACCGGCTCCAGGCCGCAGCCCGTCTGCTGCAACACGGCGTAGGTATAGCCCACCACCTGATGGATGGAGAAGTTGTTGAACATCTTCATACCGTTCATGGTGACGGTGCCTTTTGGGAACAGGTCCTCGTCGCTGAGGGTGACGCAGCATTGGCCCAGGAGCCGCCGGACGCCGTTCCAGCCGCAGAGGGCCGCCCCGGACCGCATGAGCCGCCGGGACAGGGCCGCAAAGGGCCGCCAATAGGTCAGCCCCGCCGTAACGGGGATAGAGGCCGTCAGCATGGTGGACCAGCATTGCAGGAAATCCCGCTGGGCCATGGCGGAACAGGCGGCGGACAGGCCGCAGCTGGCTGCCAGCACCAGGGGCGCGTAAACGGCCATGACGCGGCTGACGGCGTCGGGGGATTCCAGATCGGCCACGTACCGGTCCAGATTGCCGTCCCGGCGGAACAGGCAGTCCCGGTTGCCCCAGGCCCGTCGGCACCGGACCGCCGCCGACGGCGTCCCCTGGATGGACAGCACCGCCCGCAGACTGCGGCGGCGGGCCCGATTGGCCACCACCCTGCCCCACAGGGCGAAAAACAATTCCACCAGCATCAGCGCCGACAACGACAGGCGCGGCTCCTCGCCCATATGGCCCAGGCCGTCGGCGGCGGTGACCACGGTGGCCACCGTCAGCATGGTATCCACGCCGGGCCGCAGGCGGAACAGCTGGACGATGCCGCCCAAAAACACATCATAGGCGCAGAACGCGCCCAGCAGCAGCAATCCCAGCAGAATCTGAGACCACCGCTCCGCCGGCAGGTTCAGCCCCGCCGGGACTCTGTCCAGATGGACAAAACAGGTGACGGCGATGGCGGCGGCCGCCAGCAAAAAGAGCAGTCGGCGGCGCATGGCCAGTCCGCCGGTCCGCTTGCACGTCTCCTGGAACAGCGCCCCCGGCTCCGGATACACCGGCTGGGGCTTGGGCTTCTTCTCCCTGGGCGGTTTTTCCGGTTTCTCCGGCTTTTCCCGCTTGTGCCGCTTGGGCGGCGGCTCCACCGGCTGCCGCTGGGGCCGGGGCAGCTTGAATTCCCGGTCCGGTTCCTCCGAGGGCCGGTACTGCCAGATGCGCGGCGTCTCCGGCGCGTCCGCCGGTTCGGCGGTCTCCTCCGGTTCTTCCTCGTCCTCCGGCTCCTCCTCGTCCTCGGGAACCGGTTCCGGCTCCTCCGGCAGCTCCACCTTGGACGGCTCCGGCTCCTTGGGCTCCTCCGTCTCGGGACGGCGGCTCCAGCCGCCAAATTCATTGAGAATGTCTTCCAGAGAAAACGGCTCTTCCGTTTCCTCCGTCTCCTCCGGATTCTCCCACAATTCGGGGTTTTTCTCGCTCACAGGTCACTCACCTCACTTCTGTGGGTTCGTTTTGCCATGTCAGCCCCTCTGGCGCACGGCCTCATACAGGAGGACCGCGGCGGCGGCCGACGCATTCAGCGAAGTAATTTTGCCTTTCAGGGGTATACTGACCTTGAAGTCGCACTGCTCGGCCACCAGACGGCTCATGCCGTCGCCCTCGGAACCGATGACAATGGCCGCCGGTCCCGTCAGGTCCACCTGATGCAGGGGCGTGGCTCCATCGGCGGCGGTGCCGTAAATCCACAGGCCCCGTTCCTTGAGGTCCTGGATGGCGGCCACCAGATTGGACACCCGTGCCACGGGCATGTATTCGATGGCTCCCGCGGAGGCTTTCGCCACCACCGCCGTCAGGCCCACGCTGCGGCGCTTGGGAATGATGACGCCGTGGGCGCCGGCGCATTCGCCGGTACGGAGGATGGCCCCCAGGTTGTGGGGGTCGGAAAGCTCGTCGCAGATAATCAAAAGGGGTTTCTCGCCCCGCTCTTCGGCCAGACGCAGCATGTCGTCCACGGTGCTGTAATCGTGGGCCGACGCCATGGCGATGATGCCCTGATGGGCCCCCGTGGGGCTCATCTGGTCCAGCTTGCGCCGGTCGGTCTCCACCACCACGGCACCGGCTTCCCGGGCCATGGCCGACAGGCGCACCAGACCGTGGTCGCCGCCGCCGGAGACAATAAAGACTTTATTGATGGTACGGCCCGACTTCAGCGCCTCGGTGACGGCGTTGCGGCCCTCAATGAGGTGCTCGTCGTCGGCCGGGGCCGCCTCCGGCCGCTGGGGACGGCGGCTGTCGGGACGGAATTTGCGTTCGGGTTTCGGTTCTCTCATAGCATCAGTGCTCCATATCTCAAAAATATCCGCTAGGTTTATCTATTATACCAAATCCCCGTCTCTTTCACAACCGGCTTGTCGAAAAAGTATTTTTGCCGGACCCGACGCCCCATTGGGCCGCCGGACGCGGCGCGGCGGCCCTGGCGGAACGCCTGTGGGCGTTTCCCCCGCAACCGTCTGTTTTTTTGCCCATTCTGACAGAAATTCACAGAATATTTACACCCGCGCCCCGGCCGTCGGTTGCCTTTTGGGGGCGGCTATGGTATGATGAATACCGACCCCGGCAGGCCCGGCGGTCCCATTTGAAAGGGGAAATGATTGTTGAACAACGACCCGAAAAAGCCGGGAAGACCCCCGGAAACCGGTGACAATAAAACGCCCAAGTCCATCCTCATCATGGTGGTGGTGGCGCTGATTTTCACCGTCCTTATCAACTCGCTGTACGAAACCATCTCCAACTCCCGCTACGAACAGATCACCTATGATGTCTTTGAGGAAATGCTGGACAACAATCAGGTGGATTCTGTGGAGTTCCAGAGCGACCGGATACTGATTCTCTCCCGGGACGAGGCCAAAAAGGACCCGCGGGAACAGAAAATCTTCTACACGGGCATCATACCCAATCTGGAACTGAGCGAACTGAAAACCCAGCTGGCGGAAGCGGGGGCCCATTACGACGCCAAAATCGTCGAACAGATGAGCCCTGTCATGAGCTTTATCATCTCGTGGATTCTGCCCATTGCCATCTGGGTGCTGCTGCTGTCCTTCCTGACCCGCTCCATGTCCAAGCGCATGGGCGGCGGGTTCGGCGGCATCGGCCAGTCCAGCGCCAAGGTGTATATGGAGAAGCAGACCGGCGTCACTTTCAAGGATGTGGCCGGACAGGACGAGGCCAAGGAATCTCTGGAGGAGATCATCGACTTCCTCCACAACCCCCAGAAGTACGCCGAAATCGGCGCGAAGCTGCCCAAGGGCGCGCTGCTGGTGGGTTCTCCCGGCACCGGTAAAACGCTGCTGGCCAAGGCCGTGGCCGGTGAAGCCAACGTGCCGTTCTTCTCCATCTCCGGCTCCGGCTTTGTGGAGATGTTCGTGGGCGTGGGCGCGTCCCGCGTCCGGGACCTGTTCCAGCAGGCCAGCAAAATGGCCCCGGCCATCATCTTTATCGATGAAATCGACGCCATCGGCAAGACCCGCGACACCCGCATGGGCGGCAACGACGAGCGGGAGCAGACGCTGAACCAGCTGCTGGCCGAAATGGACGGCTTCGACCCCTCCAAGGGCGTCATTGTGCTGGCCGCCACCAACCGGCCCGAGGTGCTGGACAAGGCATTGCTGCGCCCCGGCCGCTTCGACCGCCGCATTGTGGTGGACCGGCCCAATCTGTCGGGCCGTCTCCAGACCCTGAAAGTCCACACCCGCAACATCAAGCTGGCCGACGACGTGGACCTGAACAAGCTGGCCGCCGCCACCGCCGGTGCGGTGGGCGCGGACCTGGCCAATCTGGTCAACGAGGCCGCCCTGCGGGCCGTCCGGCAGGGCCGTCAGGCCGTCAACCAGCAGGACCTGCTCGTCTCCTTCGAGGTGGTCATTGCCGGTACGGAAAAGAAGGGCACGGTCCTCACCGATATGGAAAAGCGCATTGTCTCCTATCACGAGGTGGGCCATGCCCTGGTGGCAGCCCTGGAGAAGCACTCCCAGCCCGTCTCCAAGATCACCATTGTCCCCCACACCTCCGGCGCGCTGGGCTACACCATGCAGATGCCCGAGGAGGAGAAGTACCTGAACTCCAAGGAAGAGCTCATGACGGAGCTGATGACCCTAGTGGGCGGCCGTGCCGCCGAACAGCTGGTCTTTGGCGTCCAGACCACCGGCGCTGCCAACGACATCGAGCGGGCCACCGATCTGGCCCGGAAGATGGTCATGCAGTACGGTATGAGCGAGCACTTCGGCCTGATGGCCCTGACCACCGTAGCCAACCAGTATCTGGATGGACAGGCCATGATGAACTGCGCCGACTCCACGGCGGCCCAGGCCGACAGCGAGGTGCGGGACCTGCTCCAGTCGGCCTATGACAAGGCCATGGACCTGCTGCGGCAGCATCGGGAACTGCTGGACGAAATCTCCCTGTTCCTGCTGGCCAAGGAGACCATCACCGGCGACGAGCTGATGGCCTTCGTCAACGCCGACAAAAAGCAGCTGCCCGCTGCCGAAGACGCTGCCGAAGCCCCCGCTGCTGAAAAGACCCCCGCAGACGCCCCGGAAGCCCCCGCAGAAGACGGGGACACCGCCGGTCAACCGGAAACCGGCGCTCCGGACTCCCCCGCCGATCCGTCCGGCGATCCGTCGTAATCCATTCCCGGCAGCACCGCGCCCCCATTCCCGCGGTGCTGCCCTTTTCTGTCCGGCTTTTTGTTGAAACAACCCTACGAAAGGAGGCGGCCCTATGTCTGTGGATACATCCGCCATTGCCAAAATTTTCGGCGCCATCAGCGCCGCCAATGTGGTTCCGGCCATCATCACCTTTGTCATCTCCTACTTTGTACTGAAAATCGTCGTCAAGCTGGTGGGCAATCTGCTGGACCGGACCCCCATGGAAAAAACCATCGTCCGGTTTATCCGCTCGTCCCTGCGCATCGTCATGTGGGTGCTGATCTCGGTCATCACCGCCAGCGCCCTGGGCATCGACACCACCTCCATGGTGGCCCTCATCAGCGTGGCTTCCCTGGCCGTCTCCCTGGCCGTCCAGGGGGCTCTGTCCAATCTGGCCGGCGGCGTGACGCTGCTCTCCACCCATCCCTTCCGGGTGGGCGACTTTGTGGAGGTGGGCGGCGTCTCCGGCACCGTCCGGGAAATCGGCATGACCTACACCACCCTCACCACCGCCGATCAGAAGGAGATTTTCGTCCCCAACAGCGAGGTCTCCTCCAGCAAGATCATCAACTATACCATGGTGGGCACCCGCCGGGTGGATTTGAACTTTACGGCCTCCTACGACGACGATGTGGAGACCGTCAAGGCGGCCCTCCGCAAGGCCGCCGACCTGCCCCAGGTCCTGGCAGACCCGCCCCTGTTCGTGGCCGTCAGCAGCTACGGCGACAGCGCCATCGAATACGTCCTGCGGGCCTGGACCTCCAGCGAGGACTACTGGGACGTGTACTACCGGATCATCGAAAATGTCAAGGTCTGCTTTGACGAGGCCGGCATCACCATGACGTATCCCCACCTCAACGTCCATCTCGCCGCCCCCGACGCCCCGACCCTGAAAAAAGACGCATAAATTCCAGCGCGGACGCATCTGTTTTTACAGGTGCGTCCGCTTCTTTTATGGAAACCCAAGAAGCAAAAATCGCGGTGACTTTTCGGAAAAATGGACAAATGAACCGGGGTAAAATCGTCTTTTTTGCAGGGCGCAGCGGGCCGCTTTTCATTGACATTGCCAGTCAGAATTGGTAGAATATATCCGGATAGGGGGGTTATGCCGCACCTGCTCCACAGCCCCCCGCTGGGCCGGCGCGCCGCGCCGACGCCCTGCTTCTTTTAGGCGCCGCTGTTCAGAGGCGCCGTCCCACGCAAAACCCTCACAATCTTTGGTCATCATGAATTAGGAGGATATTACATTGAAGGAATGGGATCGCTTAATTACTGTTGAAGAAATGGAAGCGGCTACCGAGCGCTTGCTGGAAACCGGCAAGAAGGTCGGCGCTGATTCCTGGCAGCAGCGCGTCAAGAACCAGACCCCGCATTGCGGCTTCGGCGAAGCCGGCACCTGCTGCCGTATCTGCTCCATGGGCCCCTGCCGCATCACCCCCAAGGCCCCCCGCGGCATCTGCGGCTGCGACGTCCATGGCATCGTCGCCCGTAACTACCTGCGGTTCACCGCCGGTGGTTCCGCCACCCACTCTGACCACGGCCGTTCCATCGCCCACACCCTGTATCTGGCTTCCGAGGGCGGCAACTACCAGGTCAAGGACCCCGAAAAGCTGAAGAGAATCGCCCACGAGTGGGGCATCGAGACCGAGGGCCGCGACATCTACGACGTCGCCCACGAAGTCGCCGAGACCGGCCTCATGGAGTACGGCAAGCCCTTCGGCTATCAGCGTTTCCTGAAGCGCGCTCCCGAGGTCCGTCAGAAGATCTGGGAGGAGCAGGGCATCGCTCCCCGCGCCATCGACCGTGAAGTCAGCCAGTCCCTGCACATGACCCACATGGGCTGTTCTTCCCTGCCCGAGGCTCTGATCCGTCAGTCCTTCCGTGCCGGCCTGTCCGACGGCTGGGGCGGTTCCATGATGGGCACCGAGTTCTCCGACGTGCTGTTCGGCACCCCCAAGCCCATTGACACCGAGGGCAACCTGGGCGTCATGGAGAAGGACATGGTCAACATCGTTGTCCACGGCCACGATCCCTCCCTGTCCGAGATGGTCGTCATGTACGCCCAGGACCCCGAGATGATCGCTCTGGCCAAGGAGCACGGCGCCAAGGGCATCAACGTATGTGGCGTCTGCTGCACCGCCAACGAAGTCGCCATGCGTCACGGCATCCCCATGGCCGGTAACTTCCTGCAGCAGGAGAACGTGGTCCTCACCGGCGCCTGCGAGGCCATTGTCGTGGACGTCCAGTGCATCTTCCCCGCTCTGGGCCCCCTCTCCAAGTGCTTCCATACCAAGTTCGTCACCACCTCTCCCATCGCCCGGATGCCCGATTCCGAGTACATCGAGTTCCACGAGGAGACTGCGGCTGACAACGCCAAGGCCATCGTGAAGATGGCGGTGGAGAACTTCCAGAACCGCAACCAGGATCTGGTCAACATTCCGCAGCTCAAGAGCAAGGCCCGCGTGGGCTACTCCGTCGAGGCCATCAAGAAGTGCCT
>CALWWW010000009.1 GCA_944385365.1 uncultured Oscillospiraceae bacterium
GTGTCTGGAGGGCACACGTGGGCTCGTCCGATGTGGCTAGGTCGACCGCGCCCGCGTCATGCGGTGTATCGTCGCCCCTCACGCAGGGGCGCGAATTGAAATATGTCCAGAGCAGCGGCGCATTGCTGCGCCGTGCCCGTCGCCCCTCACGCAGGGGCGCGAATTGAAATAACAAAGTTATTGCACAACCACAAAATATCTGCGTCGCCCCTCACGCAGGGGCGCGAATTGAAATTATATAATAAAACATACGTTTGGTTTTGTCTATACCCGTCGCCCCTCACGCAGGGGCGCGAATTGAAATATTTTTCAGGATGCAAAAACACATCCTTTTCCAAGTCGCCCCTCACGCAGGGGCGCGAATTGAAATAAGCGGGACCGCGCTGTGGCAGCATGGGACAAGCTGTCGCCCCTTACGCAGGGGCGCAAATTAAAATAGGGACAATCCAGACCAGCCGGGGCGGGTTATTAGTCGTCCCTCTCGCAGAGGTTGAGAAGTAAAAAGTGTAGGCCCCCAGAACTGCATATCAGTAGTTCTGGGGGCTGTTTTGATTTGAAGATAGATGGCTTACCAGCCCCGGCGCTTTGCCAGATCCAGCAGGCCAAAAGAAAATCGCTCTGACTGTGTCCATGTAGTCTGTGACGGGTCACCCTCCCGAATATGCAGCGTCCGGCGAATTTCCTTGGGGATGACGACGCGGCCCAGATCGTCAATCCGGCGCACAATTCCAGTTGCTTTCATATTTTACCAAACCTCCAACAAAGCTACTCCATGATATTCGGTAAAACAAGGATAAATCTGATCGAATTTCGTTGAAATTGAAACAATTACCGAATGCTCTGTTAGTATAGGCAGAGATTTGAAAAATATGCAGACGCAAGAAGACCAGTATACAGCCGTTATAAAACTGGTGTGCTGGATAGCTGCAAATTGATAGACACAGGGAGTGACGCTACTCATGCAGCGCCACTCCCTGTATTGATTTTCTTGATATGGTTTCAATAAAGCTGAAAACCGGTTCCTCACTCCGCCTGAATGGCGTTCTGCATACCTTGCAGCATAATCAGACCAGCCACAGCGCCTTGATCGGCGATGCCAATGGCTTTCGCGGCAAAGACGGCGGCTTTGCCAAAAACAGGCGTCATGGATTTGGTGGCCTCGACGCCTTCCACGGCACCCTCCACCGCTGCCTGCATAACCGCTTGCAGCGTTGCTGCCGGGTCTGCGGCAATCAAGGCTGCCGCGCGGTCCGCTGCGGCTCCCACTGCGTCCAAAATGGTGCGGTTGCCGCGCCGGCATTTGCCGCGGTTGGCAATGCCGTCGGCAAATGCAGTCAAATAGCGGGAGAGGGCGGCGCCATCTATGGAGGAACAGCCCTTGAGGGCCTTGCCGCCAGCCATGATGCCGGAGGACATCAGGGTACCCATAGTGGACGGGACCACGCTGGCCATTTTCATACCGGCTTTCATCAATGTTTTGCCCACGTCTCCAGCTTCGGTGTTGTCCCGAATCAGCTGGGGCAGGGCACCGTACCCCTTGCTCATGGTAAGGCCCAGGTCACCGTCTCCCATATTGGCGTCCATTTCACACAGCTCGTCTTTTTTCTCGGCAAAGAGTGCTGCCACATGCTCAAACAGCTGGGGCAGGGTTTCACAGGTGATTACAGTCATGATTCTGCCTCCTTCACTGGCGTTATGCCTGGGTGATAAACGGTGTCTTGACGGGCAGATCAATCTGCGCTTTCATCTCGTCGTCCACCATGCGGCAAATGGAGATGGATGCGCCTGCCATTTCCATGGAGGTGGCGTATTCGCCCACAAAGGACCGGTAAATCTTCACGCCCTTGGCTTCCAGTTCCTTGCGGACCGAATTATACAGGATGTACAGCTCCTCAATGGAGGTCGCGCCCAGACCGTTGATCAACAGGCAAATTTCCTCCCCGGCGCTGAGGGGCATATCACCCAGCAGGGTTTCCAGGGACTCTTTGGCCAGTTCATCGGCGGTCTTGATGGGGCCATTCCAAATACCGGGCTCTCCATGAATGCCCATGCCCATGGCCATCTCGTTTTCTCCCAAGGTGAAATTGGCGTGGCCCACCTCGGGGATGATACAGGGCGTCAGGGCAAAACCAACGGTACGGGTATTGTCCTTGGCTTTTTGCGCCGCGGCCAGAACTTCGTCCAGCGTGCCCATCTGGGCGGCCTTGGCGCCTGCGCACTTGTACATAAAGAAGATACCGGCCACGCCGCGGCGGGTGTCCGGGTTGGCGTTGGAGTTGACATCATCGGCACCGACGATGGAACGGGTCTCAATATCGTCCATCTCCAGCATCTCGGCGGCCATATCAAAGTTCATGATATCACCGGTGTAATTGCCGTAAAGGTACAGAATACCAGCTCCGGCTTCCACTTCTTTCGACACATTGTAAATCTGCTCGGCAGAGGGAGACTGGAACACACCGCCAACGCCGCAGCCATCCAGCAGGCCCTCGCCCACATAGCCCAGGAACAGGGGCAGGTGACCGGTGCCGCCGCCGGTGACGATGGCAACCTTTCCGTCCTTTTTCTTTGCGGTGCAATAACAGCGCAGATCATCGTTGACATACTTGACCTGGTCGCTGTGGGCAGCATAGATGCCCTGGAGCATCTCGTCTACATAGGCTTCGGGCGCATTGATGATTTTTTTCATGAGACTCTCTCCTTTTGGTTGGCAAATGGGGTGGCCGCTGCGATGGCATAGACCGGCTCGATGATTGTATCATAGGCTCGTCGCAAAAAAATGTCAAGAAAAAGCAAAGAAACAGGCATAGAAAATCCGTGCCGCAAATAGGGCAAAGTAGCTAATTTTGAAATAGAATCCCACAAATACAATCACAAAATGCACAAAAATTGTGGGTATTTACAAATTATAGGCAAGGGAATTGTGGGCATTGCATATTGTCAAGGGGGGAAGGAACATGGTACCCTGTTGGAAGAAACACAAAAAAACGGACATTTTGGAAGGAGTGGTCTGATCATGTTAAAAGGGATTCCCGATTGTATTTCCCCCGAACTGCTGAAGGTGCTGCACGAAATGGGGCATGGTGACCGGCTGGTCATCGGCGACGCAAACTTTCCGGCGGCTTCCTGCGCCGGATCGCATTCCCTGATTCGCTGCGACGGCGTTGATGCCACCACCATGCTGGATGCCATTTTGCAGCTGTTCCCACTGGACGAGGTGGAGCACCCGGTACTCATCATGGACAAACAGCCGTGCCACGCCAACATGGAGACGCCGGTATGGGACGAGTTTAAGGCCATTGTGGCCAAACATGATCCGCGGGGCGCGTCCGCCTGCGGCATGATCGAACGTTTTGACTTTTACGAAGAGGCCCGCCGGGCCTACGCCGTGGTGGCGACGACGGAAAAGAGCTTCTATTCCTGCCTCATTCTGCAAAAGGGGTGTCTGTAAGGACAGTGTGCATGTCCGGTTTTTTTGATATTCGTCAGAAAAACAAAGAAAAAGAGAAAAGAAAAAATCGGATTTTATATAGAATGGGATTAAATGCACAAAATACTGTCTTTAATTTGGGAGATAAACAGCATAATTACTAAATAGTGTTTTGGTATTTTGGCTATTTATCTGAATAACAAAAAAATACAACATATTCGTTTACAAACCCACAGGACTGTGCTAGATTGAAGACATCACAGGAGAACAGAGCACTGTTTTTCGGAAAACGCGTAAGGAGGATATTATGAAAAAGGTTCTTGCATTCCTGATGGCCGTTGCGATGGTGTTTGGTACAGCAGCCTGTGCCAGCCCCGCCGGTAACGAAACCGCCGGCAACGGCACGACCAACACGACCACCACCCCCGAAACCGGCGAAGGCGATGCCGCACCTGCCGATGTGGATTCCCCCGTGGCCGGTAAGAAAGTCGCCTACATCATGCAGATGGCACCTTCCGACATCTTCCAGATGTGGTCTGAGTATGCCAAGAAGACAGCGGAAGGGCTGGGCATGCAGTACGATGTGTTCTTCTGCGACGGTTCCGATACCAAGTGGCAGGACACGGTTTCCCAGTGCGCCGCCAGCGGCTACGACGGACTGCTGCTGAGCCACGGCGGCCAGAACTACGCGTATACCTTCCTCACCGATCTGCTGAAGGACTATCCCGAACTGAAGATTGTCACCTTCGATACCCCCTTCAAGGACAGCAACGGCGAGGTCCAGACCATCGACGGTGTGACCCAGTTCTTCCAGCAGGACGCCCAGTTTGCCGAGCTGCTTCTGGACTATGTCTGCAACGAGCTGTACCCCGACAAGGTGGCGGCCGGCGAGCCGGTCAACATCCTGAAGGTTTGGGTCGGCCCCAACTTCAACTCTCCCTTTGACCGCCGCCAGGTGGGCTATGAGAAGTACGAGAACGACGGCCTTATCAAGACTGTGGAGACCATCGGCCCCTCCGACTACAACAACGCCGAAGCATCCATGACCGACGTCACCACCTCCACCCTGGCCAAGTACGACGAGGGCGAAATCGACGCCATCTGGTGCTGCTATGACCTGTACGCCAGCGGCGTGTATACGGCGCTGACCCAGGGCAACTACGATATCCCCATGGTCACCGTCGATATCTGCAACGCCGACATCGACAAGATGGCCCAGGAAGGCTCTCCCTGGAAGGCCTGCGCCACCACCAACTGGTACTATAACGGTGAGTTCGGTATGCGCGTGCTGGCTCTGGAGATGGCAGATGAGTATGACAAGATCATCGACCCCATGACCGGCGAGGCCAGCAACTGGCTGGAGCTGCCCACCAATGTCGTGACCCAGGATATGGTTGCGGGCGGCGGCATCAACGTCACCAACCTGGACACCGTGGCCGGTGAAAACTACAGCGACCGTTCCTACATGCCCACCACCGACTGGATGGCGGAGCTGCTGGGCGACTGAACCACGGCTTTAGCGTACAAACGATTCTGAATCCCGGGGGGCATCGGGGAAATTCCCCGATGCCCCCTATATCAAATTGTCACTATACATGGGGTTCCGGGTTCTCCGGCGGAGAAAAGCGGCGCAGGCCGCCGCCCGGCCAAACGCCGTTTTTTTGGGCCAAAGAACAACCGGACCCAGAAGGGAAATGAGGGAATCTATGGATAAGATCACATTAGGAACGAAAAATGTCTCCATTGAATTTCCTGGTGTCAAGGCTCTGTCCAATGTGGATTTTGAGTTGGAGACCGGGAAGATTCACGCGGTCATGGGCGCCAACGGCGCCGGTAAATCCACATTGATGAAGGTCCTGGCCGGTGCAAACCCCACCTATACGGGCGACGTGCTGTACAACGGCAAGGTGGTGGAAATCCGCAAGCCTGCCGACGCCAAGGCCCTGGGCATTCAGATTGTCTACCAGGAGGTGGATATGGCCCTGATTCCGTCCCTGTCGGTGGCGGAAAACGTCATGTTCAATCATCTGGTCATGAACATGGGCAAAAAGCAGATGGTCAACTGGGCCTATATCCGCAAGGAGGCCCAGGCGGTGCTGGAACGGCTGAACATTCAGCTGGATGTAAATGCTCTGGTGGGCAGCCTGTCTCTGGCACAAAAACAGATGGTGCTGATTGCCCGTGCCATCCAGAGTTCCTGCAATTTCCTGATTCTCGACGAGCCGACGGCTCCCCTGAGCGACACGGAAACCACGGAACTGTTCCGGCTGTGCAAGCATCTGATTGCCACGGAAAACCTGTCCATTACCTTTATCTCCCACCGCATTCATGAGGTATTGCAGATCTGCGACTCCTACACGGTTATGCGCAACGGTGAAATTGTCGACAACTGCCCCATTACGCCGGAGACCACTTCCAAGGAAATCGTGGATAAGATGCTGGGCCGCTCCTTTGAGTCCAGCTTCCCGGCCCGCCATGCTACCATCGGCGAGAAATCCCTGGTGGTGGAACATCTCACCGAGCGGGACCACAAGATTCAGGATGTGTCCTTCTACGTCCGCAAGGGCGAAGTGGTGGGCATTGCCGGACTGGTGGGTGCAGGCAAAAGCGAACTGTGCAAGACGCTGTTCGGCGCGCTGAAAAAATCCAGCGGTACCATCACCCTCAACGGCAAGGAGTTGAAAATCCGCAATCCCTCCGACGCGGTACGCAACCGGCTGGCGCTGGTACCGGAGGAACGGCGGAAGGAGGGCGTACTGGTCCATGAGACAGTGGACTTCAATCTGTCCGCTGCCTGTCTCGGCAAGTTCTGCAAGCTGTCCTTTGTGAACCGTGCCAAGACAGCGGCCAACGCCAACCACTTTGTCGAGTCCCTGGGCATCAAGACGCCGTCCATTTTCCAGCTGGTTCGGAACCTGTCCGGCGGCAACCAGCAGAAGGTGGTCATCGGCAAATGGCTGTCGGCGGACTGCGACGTGTACATCTTTGATGAACCCACCAAGGGCGTCGACGTGGGCGCCAAGGCGGAGATCTTCAAACTCATCAACGCCATCGCCGAGGCGGGCAACTGCGTGATCTACGCCTCCTGCGAAAATACGGAAATCCTGTCGGTCACCGACCGCACCTACGTCATGTTTGACGGAAAGATCATGGCAGAGCTGGAGACAGCCAAAACGTCAGAAGATGAGATTATGCACTATGCGGTCGGCGGCACCGAGGCCTATGTGGCCGGTTAAACCTGTCGGCGTGTTGGAAATCATCAAGAGGAGGATGTAGTTTATGAATGCATTGACAAAAAAGAAAAGCGCCGGCCGGACGCTGCTGGATTGGGCGGCGGTCATTGTCCTGCTGCTGTCCATCGCCGTGTTCTCCATCATCCGGGGAGACGCCTTCTTCTCGGTCCGCAACGCGACCAACATTCTGGTGGCCATGTCCATTACCACCATCTTCGCCATTGGCGCGACGGTGACCATGGCCCCCGACGGCTTCGATATGTCGGCCTGTACCCTGGCTTCCTTTTCCTCGTACATCTTCGCCAGCAGCTTTTTGTGGTTCGGCCTGCCCCTGTGGGCCAGCGCACTGGTAACCATTCTGTTCACCATGGTGATGTACCTGTTGACCATGTTCCTGATTCTGGTCTGTAAGATTCCCGACATGCTGGCCACCTGCTCGCTGATGTTTGTCCATCAGGGCATGGGCCTGTGGTGGACCGGCGGCGGCGCCGTGTCCTCCGGTATGCCCACCCGCTGGGGCACCACCCCCATCCGCGCCGGCTGGACCGAGGGCTTCCTGGCCATCGGCAAGTCTCCCTGGTGCATCATTATCATGCTCCTGTGCGTACTCTTCGCATTCATCTTCCTCAACTACACCAAGCATGGCCGCTATCTGTACGCCATGGGCGGCAACAAAATGGCCGCCAAGCTCAGCGGCATCAACGTGAAGAAATACCGCTTTGTGGCCGGTATGGTCACGGCAGTGTTCATCGCCGTGGGCGCCATGGTGGTTTGCTCCCGGAACTCCGCTGCGCAGATCACCGGCTGTGACAACTACCTGATGCCCTCCCTGGCCGCTGTGTTTGTCGGTCGCTCCGTGGGCGGTGCGGAAAAGCCCAACGCATTGGGCACTATGATCGGCGCGGCCCTGGTGGCCGTCCTGGAAAACGGCTTGACCATGACCGGCGTGGTCTACTATGTGCTGCCCGCCGTCAAGGGCGCCGTTCTGGCTCTGGCGCTGATCGCCGCCTACGCCACCAAGAAAGAGGATTGATCCCACTGTGGGGAACCGCCCAGCCACCCGTGGCGGCGGTTCCCCATTGTATATGGTATGATGTTTGAAAATGTCTGAATTATTGTTAAATTCGTTGACACGCTGAAAAATAAACGGTAAAATCAGAGAAAGCAGAAAAAATACAACATTATCCACGGCCCTGGGCAGGACTGTGGGACCCATGACTGGAGGAACGTAATGATGGCAAAGTTTGACACGTATTTTCTGATGAATGCGGAAGAGGCCAAGGAATATGCCGTGGCCAAGGTGACAAAATTCCCCTGGGACACGGCCAGCCTGCAATGCAAGGAAATCGGCGACGGCAATCTGAACTATGTGTTCCGCGTATGGGACGGTCAGGGCCATTCGGCCATCATCAAGCAGGCGGGCGAGGCGCTGCGCATTTCCGCCGATATGCATATCTCCACGGACCGCAACCGCATTGAATCGGAGATTCTGCTGCTCCAGGGCAAGCTGGCCCCCGGCTATGTGCCGGAGATTTACTTCTATGACACCGTCATGTGTGCCTGCGGTATGGAGGACCTGAGCGATCATGCTATTATGCGGACCTGCATGCTCCAGCACAAGACCTATCCCAAGTTTGCCGATCAGATTTCCACCTTTATGGCCAATACCCTGATGGGTACGACGGACGTGGTGCTGGATCATAAGGAGAAGAAGGAGCTGCAAAAGAAGTACATCAACCCCGAGCTGTGCGAGATCACCGAGGACCTGGTGTATACGGAGCCGTACAACGACTGTGCAGGCCGCAACAACGTTTTTGCGCCTAACGCCGAGTTTGTGAAAACGGAACTGTATGAGGACAAGGAACTCCACTTGGAGGTTGTCAAGCTGAAAATGGACTTTATGTGCAACGCCCAGTCCCTGCTCCATGGCGACCTGCATACGGGCTCGATCTTCATCAATGAGGAGAGCACCATGGTATTCGACCCGGAGTTCTGCTTCTACGGTCCCATGGGCTATGACATCGGCAACGTGGTGGCCAATATGATTTTTGCATGGTGCCACGGCGACGCCGAAAGCGCCGATGCCGCGGAGCGGGAGACCTTCTGCGGCTGGGTGGAGCAGGTCATTGTGGACGTGGTCGATCTGACCATGGCCAAGATGAACGACTATTACAGCCGCCATGTGACGGACCGCATGTGCAAGACCGAGGGCTATCAGGCGTACTATCTGAGCACCATTCTGGCCGATACCGCCGCCGTCACCGGCCTGGAACTGATTCGCCGCACGGTGGGTATGGCCAACGTCAAGGATTTGACCACCATTTCCGACAGCGCCAAGCGGACCCGCGCCGAACGCATCTGCATTGTGGCCGCCAAGCGGTTTATCAAGGAGCGTCAGACGCTGCACACCGGCAAGGATTTCCTGCAAATCCTGCATGATGCCATTGCTGCCTGCTGAGCCGGTCCGCAACCCGTATTTCGTACAGAAAAGGAGAATTACACTATGAACGCTTTGAGCCTGGATACCGTTGTCCTGTCGGAAGACGCGCTGGAAATCATCATTCTCGACCAGACTTTGCTGCCCGGTGAGATCAAGTATCTGCATCTGTCCAAGGCGGAGGACATCTGGGAAGCCATTTACGCTCTGCGGGTCCGCGGCGCGCCGGCCATCGGCGTGGCGGCTGCCTACGGCATCTATGTGGTGACGGCCCAGCTGCAAACGGACAACATGGAGGAGTTCTGCAACTACTTTGAAGAGAAAAAAGCGTATCTTGACTCTTCCCGTCCCACGGCGGTCAATCTGTCCTGGGCCCTGAACCGGATGGCCAAGGTTGTGGCGGAAAACCGGGAGACCATGACGGTGGCCCAACTGAAGGAGCGCCTGCGCCAGGAGGCCCACGCCATCCGGGAAGAGGATATCGCCATCAGCCGGAACATCGGCCAGCTGGGCTTTGAACTGCTGCATCACGGCGACGGCATTCTCACCCACTGCAACGCCGGCACCCTGGCCACCGCCAAGTATGGCACGGCGCTAGCTCCCATCTATATCGCTTTGGAGAACGGCTGGGACGATCTCCATGTGTACTGTGACGAGACGCGGCCCCTGCTCCAGGGCGCACGGCTCAGCGCCTTTGAAATGCAGACCGCCGGTGTGGATACCACGCTGATCTGTGACAACATGGCTTCCATCACCATGAAGCGGGGCAAGGTCAATATTGTCTTTGTGGGCTGCGACCGGGTGGCGGCCAACGGCGATTTTGCCAATAAAATCGGTACCAGCGGCGTGGCCATTCTGGCCAAACATTACGGCATTCCGTTCTATGTCTGCGCCCCCACCTCCACCATCGATATGTCCATTGCCAGCGGCGATGACATTGTGATCGAGGAGCGCCCGGCGGAGGAGGTCACCGAGGCCTGGTATGAAAAGCGCATGGCGCCGGAGGGGGTCAAGGTCAACAATCCCGCCTTTGACGTCACGGATCACAGCCTGATTACCGGCATCATCACTGAAAAGGGCATTGCCTATCCGCCCTTTGACAAGGCCTTTGAACGCATGGGCATCCGGTAACGCCGTCCGCCGGGGTCCACAGGACAAAAAGGGAGATGGATCGGCAGATCCATCTCCCTTCCCTTATAAAACAAGCATTTTTGCTGTGCTCTGACAGAAAAACGGTTAATAAAACGCGATATTGTGCGCCCGGAAATACTCCTGCCACGGTTCCGACCAGGGTGCGTCGCAGATGACGGCATCCACGCTGGTCAGGGGACAGGTGTAGGCAAAGGAGGTATTGTCCAGCTTGGAGTTGTCCACCACCAGATAGGACTTGTTGCTCCGCTCCACCACCAGCCGGTGAATGGCCGCATAGTCTTCGGAAATGTCGGTGATGCCGTGGGTGCGGCTGATGGAACGGCACGACAAAAACGCTTTGTCCACAAAGTAGTTGGACAGGGCGCGGCAGGTGTTGTCGCCAATGAAGCAGAGATTACTGGGGGCGAAGCGGCCGCCGATGGAAATCAGCTGGATGGACGGCGACTGAGACAGAATGGTGGCAATCTGCAGGGAATTGGTCAGCACCGTGAGATTCTGCCCCAAAAGGCGCTGGGCCACAAACCAGCAGGTGGTGGAGCCGTCGAGAAAAATGGAGTCGCCGGGCTGAATCAGGGCGCTGCATTTTTCGGCAATGGTGGTTTTCTCCTGTGTCTTGATGACTTGGCGCATGTTGATATCGATATCATTCTGCACACCGTCGAGAATATAGGCGCCGCCATGGGTACGGATCAGTTCGCCGTGCTCTTCCATCAGCCGCAGGTCACGGCGAATGGTTTCTTTGGTGACGTTGAGTTTTTGGGCCAGATCGGTGATGGTGACGCTTTTTCGTTCCATCAGCTGATCCTTGATAGCGTTTCTGCGGGTGATGGCCAGCATACGGCGCACTCCTCTCTGCGTGAATATTACCCAGTTATCGTACCATAAAAATCGTATTTTATCAACAATTACAGGTGATTCTATTGGAAATCCGGCCAACGGATTCCCGAGAGACCGGGACATCCCCCTGTGGGGGACGCCAAAAGGAGTTTTTACTATGAACTATAAAAAACTGATTGTAGACAGCGGCTTGCGGATGCTGCGCGGTGGTTACACCGTGGAGACCTGGGGCAATATCAGCGCCCGGGACCCGGAGACCAACCTGGTCTATCTGACCCCCAGCGGCATGGATTATACCACCATCCAGGAGGAGGATATTGTGGTATTGGATCTGGAGGGAAATATTGTGGAGGGGCACCGCAAGCCCAGCATTGAACTGGACCTCCACCTGCATGTTTACCAAAGCCGTCCGGAGGTCCAGGCCGTGGTCCATACCCATCCCATTTATTCCACAGTGTTCTCCTGCTGCGGCGAGGACATCCCCATGGTCATCGACGAGGCGGCCCAGGTGCTGGGGGATGTGTGCCGGACCGCAAAATACGGACTGCCCGGCAGCAAGGAACTGGCGGAAAACTGCGTGGAAGCGCTGGGTAAGACGGGCAACGCCTGCCTGCTGCGTTCCCACGGCGCCGTGTGCGTCGGCAAGAATATGGACACGGCCTTTAAGGTCTGCAAGGTCCTGGAGGTCACGGCGCAGATCTATCAGCTGATCCGGTCCATGGGTGCCAATTATCTGCCGATTCCCCAGCAATATATCGATGCCATGTGGGATTTTGCCCAGAACCATTACGGACAGACGCCATAAAGCGAAACTGCTTCCAATCCGGTGTTTTAGAAATGGACGGAACAGATTACAGCGCCCTGCCGGGAATCCCGGCAGGGCGCTGCTGCATTTTTGGAAAGATTATACAGTAGCTGCGGTCTTTTCCTTGGCCAGTTCCTCTTCCTCCAGAACCCGGTAGGCCACTTTACCGACCAGGGTTTTGGGCATGTCCTCTTTAAAGGTAATGTCGTAGGGCATGGCGTATTTGGCCACATGTTTGCGGCAGTAGTCCAGCAGCTGCTGCTTGGTCTCTTCGCTGGGGGAAGCGCCGGGCACCAGCTTGACAAAGGCTTTGACCTTCTGCATCTTGTAGGGGTCCGGCACGCCGATGACGCAGCTCATCTGGACCAGTTCGTGGGCATCCAGAATGTTTTCCAGCTGGGCCGGGTAGACGTTGTAGCCGGAGGTGATGATCATACGCTTGGCCCGGCCCTTGAAATAGACGAAGCCCTGTTCATCCATGGTGCCCAGGTCGCCGGTGTAGACCCAGGTCAGACCGTCGGCGTGGGTCCGCAGCGTCTCCGCCGTCTCCTTGGGATGGCCGCGGTACTCCTTCATGACTGTGGGACCGGCCAGAAGAATTTCACCCTCGGTGCCGTAGGGCACTTCCTTATCGGTGCCGGGCTTGACAATCTTAATGTAAGTATCGGGGAAGGGCAGGCCGATGGAACCCTCCTTGTACATATGGGACGGCGTCAGGCAGCAGGCCGTGACGGTCTCCGTGGTGCCGTAGCCCTCGCGGACCTGGATGGTGGCCTTGTGGTCATAGAGGAACTTGTCGAACTTCTTTTTTAGCTCCACCGAAAGGGAGTCGCCGCCGGAGAAGACGCCCTTGAGACAGCTCAAGTCCGCGCCGTCCATATCGGGCAGCCGCAGCAGGGCTTCGTAAAGGGTGGGGACGCCGGCCACAAAGTTGCAGCGTTTTTTCACCAGGTCCCGGGCGTAGGTCTTGGGGGTGAACCGGGGCACCAGGACGCAGCGGCCGCCCTGAGACAGCATGGTGTGGATGCAGACGCCCAGGCCGAAGCCGTGGAACAGGGGCATGGCGGCCAGCATTTTGTCGCCGGGCCGGAACATGGGGTTGGCCGCCACCACCTGCTGGCCCAGGGCGTTGAAATTCTTGTTGGTCAGGACGATGCCCTTGGTGGTGCCGGTGGTGCCGCCGGAATAGAGAATGACTGCCGGGTCGTCAGAGCGGCGCTCTACCTTATAATTATAGAAGCAGTGCTTGCTCATGCGCATAAAGTCCGCCCAGCGGATGACGGGGGCGTCGTCGGGAATTTTTTCAATTTTCCGGCCCTCGGTCAGCATGTAACCGGCCCGGATGGTGGGGGAGAGGGCGTCCTTGATGCTGGCAATGACGATGTTGACCACCTTGGTATTCTGCCGGACCCGTTCAAATTTATGGTAGAACTGGTCCAGGGTAATAGCGGTGACGCTCTCCGATTCATTGAGATAGAACTCAATTTCCTTTTCCGCCGACAGGGGGTGGATCATATTGGCGATGCCGCCCACCAGATTGACGGCATAGAACAGATAGATGGCCTGGGGGCAGTTGGGCATGGCGATGGTGACCCGGTCGTTTTCCCGGATGCCGATGGTCCGCAGGGCCTTGGCGCAGAGTTCAATCTCCTGCATCAGCTTTTTGTAGGTGGTGGATTTGCCCATGAAGTCGAAGGCCACATTGTTGGGGTATTTCTTGGCCGTTTCGGCTACGGCGTCATACATGGAGCCTTCAAAGTATTGCAGATGCATGGGCACGTCGCCCATGTAGTCCTTCCAGGGCGTTTTTACAGAAATGGTTTTCATTTAATACTCCACCTTCTCGCTCAGCGGCAGCTCCAGCAGCCGCGGATTTTCCAATAGTGTTTTCAACAGCCGGATGGTTTTGGAATAGTAGTAGCCGTCGGCAATGCGCTCGTCGATGGTCAATCCCAGGTCCACGCTCATGCGCATGGTCACGTTGCCGTCGTCATCGTAAAAGGGCCGCTTTTTCATCAGACCAATGGCGCAGAACAGGGAGTTGGTGCCCCAGTTGGTCAGATGGTGGTATCCGGCGTCCATTTTCAGGCTGCCCAGATTGGTCAGCACCGCCGAGCAGTAATAGGGGTCCGTGGCAATGACTGAGGAGGGCATCCAGCCGTGGCGGTCCAGGAACCGGGCGCCCCAGCCGATGAGGTGCTTGCCGGGAATTTTCTGCACCACATCCATGGCGGCGGAAGAGGCGTCCTTGGTCTCGCCGCGGCCTTTGGACACCTGCCGGTAAATCTCATTGTGAATGGTGTCCAGGGTATCGGTTTCCTTGGCGTGGATTCTGGCCAGGGCCTCGCCGCCTTCGTCGGAGAAAATCTTCTTGATGGTAAAGGCGGCGGTGATCTCGTTGCGCTGGTACAGGTTCTGATTGGCAATAAACCGGTTCATATAGGGCCGCAGCACAATGACCTTCAGGATGGCCGTCACCACCAGCTGAAACAAATTGTATTTATATTCGGGGCCGGAGGCGTTTTTCTCCTCCAGATATTCCATGGCGTCGGTCAGATCGACCCGGATATGCATAAATGCCTCATTATCGCACCGGTTGGGATAGATTAAGGGCATAATGTAATGCATGGCATCAATCCGGCGCAGCAGGACGCCGTCCTTCCGGTCTCCCCATCTCTTTTTCATCGTTCTTTGGTACCCCCGTTCTTAAACGTTCTCACGCACCTGACGGCGCAGCTTGTAATACTTTTTAAATACGACCCATTCCGCCAACAGACAGACGGGAATGGCCGCCGCAATATCCAAAACAGAATGCTGTTTGACAAAGGCCACCGACAGGCAGATGCAGACGACTGCCGCCACAATGGCCGCTTTCACCGGCCGGGACGCGGAGCGCTCCTTGAGCCAGGTGGACGCGATGCCCAGGGAATACGCCACATGCAGCGACGGACAGACGCCGGTATTGGTATCGACCGAATAGATAAACGCCACAATCTGCGTCAAAATATTATCCCGCGGAAACGTCTCCGGGCGCAAATCCTGCCGGCTGGGAAACAGAATATAGATGGCCATGGCCACCAGCTGGGTAATGATGATATAGGTTTGCAGGTTTCGGAACTGGTCCACATCGTACAGTAGAAAATACAGCAGCGAACCGACGACCAGCAAATACCAGAACACATAGGGGATGATAAAAATCTCCTGAAAGGGAATGACATCGTCCAGCCAGCAGTGGACCGGATGACATCGTTCGGCGGGAATCAGCCGTTCCGTAAGGACATACAGCAGGAAATAGACCACCCAGCCGAACAGCAGCTTCAGGTGGGAAAATTCCGGCGTATTCAGCTTGGAGAGACGGAACGAGCGGTAATCAACGGTTGGTTTTCTCATGGGAGGTCTCCTGGTCCGGTCGGTTGGTGTGATAGCATTTTTTGGGAATATTGTCGTATGGCACCACGGTGTGCAGGGGCATCTGCTCCGCCATGGCGGTGATCGCCTCCATAAGACAGTCGCAGATGCGTTGCCGCTCCTGAGCCAGAGGGCGGTCCGGGTCAAAGGTCACGGCGTGGCTGAGACGGGCCGTTTTCAGCCGGGGCGCGATGTACATGGGCACAAAGGACAGCCGCTTTCCCGTGCGGCTGTAGTAGATCCGGGCCACGTCGATAAACCGGTTCTGAAACTGATTGACGATGTGGTTGTGGGGCTCGGCGCATTCGGGGAAAATAATCACCTTTGCATTGTCGGACAACGCATCCAGCGTTTGATGGAAGGTGGTCATAATCCGGGAGTCGTGGTACACAGGAATGGTGTGGGCATTGTTGAAAATGCACACGGAAAACGGCGTGATAACATAGGAGGAGAGCCGGTAAAACCAGCGGATGTACAGGGGTTTTGCGCGCCAGAAATCGTTATAGGCATAGGAGGGCACCGCCCGCCAATCCATCATCTGGGCGGCGCACCAGATGTGGCGCTCTCCGGGAAAATACAGTTCCGTGGTGATGGGGCCGTTCATTTTGGCGTGATTGCCCACCACGATACAGCCGTCGTCCGGCAGATGCTCCGTGCCCTCCATGGTGATACGCGGATAGAGGACCTGCACCACCCAGCGGATGGCGACATATACCAGACGGGACAAGCTACGGCGTACAGAATGCCGCTTTGGGTTTGCTGCGGAATGGACCATACGTTTCGCTCCTGCAATTCAATGTGCTCCCCCATGCAGAGCCTATTAAAGAGGATTATACTCCATAGGACCTGGATTGTGTAGGGAAAAAGCGGAAAAATGTCGAATATACTATTTTTTTGTACAGTTTATCCATATGGAGTGGATGGGTACGGAACGCTGCCGGTGTGGAGCGGGCGAGGGGATTTCCTTTACGGCAGCGCCGCCTCCATCTCCGGGTCAGCGCGATAGCCCCAGTCGCCGTGTCCGGGCAGAACCACCGTGGAGGGGACCAGACGGCGCAGATAGGGCGCCACCTGCTCCAAATAAACGGTTTTGTCGCCGCCGGGAAGCCGCACCAGCGTTTCCGTGCCGGGAATCAGGTTGTCGCCGGTAAACACATGGGTTCCGGCGGCTTCGATGGCGGCGCTGCCGGGGGAATGGCCCGGCAGTTCCACCAGGCGCAGGGGGATATCATGCCATTGGAATTCCAGTGTACCGGAGTAGGTTTCGTCAGCGGTACAGGTATAGCGGGTGTCAAACAGCGCCGCCGCCTGCCGGACCACCTCCGGCCCCTGGGAAAAGAACATGGCCGGAAAGACGGCGGCATGGCTGCGGCGGGGATTGGCCATGCGCTGGGCGCAGACTTTGGTACAAATCACCGTGCAAGCAAAGTGGTCCCGCAGCTGGTTGACGCCGGAAATGTGGTCGTAGTGCTCATGGGTCAGCAGGATGGTGCAGCGGGTCACGCCGCTGCGTTGCAGCAGCGCCACGGCTTCCTCACTGAGACAGGGGTCTACAACAAGGGCGTCGCCGCCGCAAAGGACCACATACATATTGGAATGAATCAGGGGCAGCTGAAACCGGGAAACGGCGTGGCCCCCGATGGGTGGAATGGGCTGCAAGCTGGACGACCTCCTCAATCCACGACGTGTTCCCGGAGGACCTGGGGCAGCGCGTCGATGAGATCATCGGGCAGAAGACTGTATTCTCCCAGACGGCGGGCGGCGTGGTCCCCGGCGGCGCCGTGGAGCCAGACGGCCCAGGCAGTCAGCTGGGCGGCGTCGGTACCGTCGGAATAGAGCAATTTCTGCCCCAGAAACGCGGCCAGAATCCCGGCCAGCGTGTCGCCGCTGCCGCCGGTGGCCATACCGGCGTTGCCGCTGGTGTTGATCCAGGTGCGGCCGTCGGGGGCGGCGGTGATGGTGCGGTGACCCTTGAGCACCACAATGGCCCCCGTGTCCTGGGCCAGGGAGCGGGCGGCGTCCAGCCGGTCGCCAATGGGCAGAGTGCAGCCTGTGAGCCGGGCAAATTCTCCGTCATGGGGCGTCAGAACCGTGGGGGCCGTGCGGCCGCGAATCCAATCCAGATGGCCAACTGCTGCGTTGAGACCGTCGGCATCCAGTACCACCGGACAGTCCAGGGACTGGAGCAGCGTCCGCACCAGGTCGTCATGGTCCCGGCCCAGACCGGGACCAATGAGGGCCGCATTGCATCCCTTGACCCGGTCCAGAAGCGCTTCCGCCGAGTCGGGCAGGGGAAAGGCCATGGCGGCGCTGCACCGTCCGGCCACAATGGAGTAGACGTTCCGGGGTACGGCCACAAAGACCAGTCCCGCGCCGCTGCGCAAGGCCGCCGAAGCGGCCAGCACCGGCGCGCCGGTGTACCCCTCGCTGCCGCCGACGATGAGCAGACGGCCATAGTCGCCCTTGTGGCTGTTGGGCTTGCGGCGGGGCAGGGTAAAGCAGCCGTTTTCCACTTCTAAACGGGGGGATTGGTTGTATAACAGGTCGTCGGGAAGACCGATATCGGCCACCCGCAGATCGCCGGTGTGCTCGGCACCGTCGCCCAGGTAGTGGCCCGGCTTGGGGCAGGAAAAGGTGACGGTGACGGCGGCATGGACGGCGCAGCCCAGCACCGCGCCGGTGTCGGCGTGGATGCCGGAGGGAATGTCGCAGGATACCACCGGGCTGCCCGTATGGGTCTGGAGCAGCCGCACCGCCAACGCGGCGTCGCCGGTGATGGGCCGGGACAGTCCCACACCAAACAGGGCGTCTACCTTGCAGTCGCAGACGGACAGCAATAACATCTGCTCCTGGTTGGTGGGGCAGAAGTCTTCCAATGTTCCGCCGCAGTCCCGGAGCCGCTGCTCCATGGCACGGGCGTCGGCGGTCATACGGCTGCGGTCGCCGACAAGAACGGCCCGGACGAAAAAGCCCCGCTGCATCAGCAGCCGGGCGGCGGCGATGCCGTCGCCGCCGTTGTTGCCGGGGCCGCAGAACACGGCCACCCGGCGGCTCTTTTGGGCCGGGTCGTTCATCATGGCCTGGAGACGGTCCAGTTCGGCTTGGTCCTCGTCGGTAAGAGATTCACCCTTGCGGGGGACGGCCATCAGTAGGGTACTGCAAGTGGCGGTCGGCCCCATGGGGTCCGGCGTCAGCAGCTCTTCCACTGCGTCGGCCACTGCTGTGGCCGCCTGTTCCATCAAATCCAGAGACGGGATGCCCCGTTCCTCAATGGCAATGCGATCCAGTTCCTTCATCTGGGCAGCCGTGGCCGCCACCCTGCTGTATGACATGGTCATTCCTCCTTGGCAGGATACGTTTTATACACAGTATAGCACAGCAGATAAAAAATCCAACCGGCCCCTTTGGGACAGTTTGCCGGTATTGGGAAAAAATAAAAAAGTTTTACCCGACTTTTGAAAAATCGAGTAAAACTTTTCTGGGTTGCACCCGGTGCTGTATGGACAAATCAGCGGCGTTCCAGAGGGGCGGTGCTTCCTCTGGCGACAATGCGCGTTGACAAAGCCAGTTTGATGCAGCCGTGGCTGCGGATGGATTGGGCCGTTTCCCCGGCGACAATGCGGCGGTACAAAAGACTGACGGCTTCGCTGCCCAGCTGCTCTTTGTGGGTGTGGACCGTGCTGATGGCCGGGTCCACCATCTCACAGATGGGAATGTCGTCAAAGCCCATGACCGCCACCTCTTCCGGCACGGCGCAGCCCCGGAACCGCAAAGCCCGGATGGCGGCGGCGGCGACCTCGTCGTTTTCCGCAATGATGGCTTCCGGCAGCGCCGGGCACTGTTCCAGCCAGCTGCAAATGTCCTGGAAGGTCCGGTCCGGGGAAATGTCCACCGGAATGACCATCAGGGGGGCGGCGTCGCCGCCCAGATGTTCGGCAATGGCCAGACGAATGCCGTTTTCCCGGTCCTCAAAGTTGGCCACCCGCTGATTGGCCCGCACATAGGCAAAGGTCCGGCGGCCCTGGTCAATGAGATAGGAAACGGCGGCCTTGGTGCCGTACAGGTTGTCGTTGCCCACGCAGTCGGCATAGGCCGACAAAATGAAATTGTCGATGACCACCACCGGGAAGGGCAGGGAACCGTTGACGATCATCCCGCCCAGCTCCGACTGCTGCGCACCGGTCATGTCGGTGCCCAGAACCAGCAGACCGTCGATATCCTGGAGAATATCGCTCATCTGCTCGGTAAAACTGCGATTGGCGTAATAATAACGGATCAGAACGCGGCAGCCTAATTCTTTGGCTGCCCGTTCTACACCTTGGAGTACAAAGGTGTAGTAGGATGACGCCTGTACGATTCCTACGTGGGGATCTATATAAATCAGAAAACAAAGCTGGCGGCTGTCAGAAGCAGCCCTTGGAGTGCTATAACCCATCTCGGCAGCGGCGGTCAGAACGCGCTGCCGCGTGGCATCACTGACGCCGGGCTTACCATTCAGCGCTACAGAGACAGAAGCAGCCGAAATACCGAGTTTTTTTGCAATTTCTTTGGCGGTTGCGCCAGGCATGTATATCACCTCATTTAACAAATACATTGTAAATTATGAAGGATGGGATTGCAAGCACTTCACAAGAGCAAATATTAGGTATAGATTCATTGATGATTAGCCAAATATTTGGCTAATCTATTTATGGATTTTTGCCTGACTGTGTGGTACAATAGCGCCGAAACAGAGATTGCGCTTTGAGACAGCTGTTTTTCTGCGGTTTCAGCGATGCAATCCAATCATTGAATGGACGATTTTCCGACACGGGAGTGCCGGTAATATAAAATGATTTAAGAGGTGACCCTATGTACTACATCGGCGTCGATCTCGGCACATCCTCCGTGAAGATTCTTCTGGTGGATGAAGCCGGCACCGTCTGCAAGTCCGTTTCCCAGACCTATCCTCTGGAGTTCCCCCAGCCCGGCTGGTCCCAGCAGAACCCCGAGGACTGGTGGAACGCCGTCCGTACCCTGATTCCCCAGCTGCTGGAGGGCATCGACCCCGCCCAGGTCAAGGGCCTGGCCGCCGGCGGCCAGATGCACGGTCTGGTGGCTCTGGATAAGGACGACAATGTCATCCGTCCCGCCATCCTCTGGAACGACGGCCGCACCGGCAAGGAGACCGAGGAAATGAATGCCCACTACGGCAAGGAAAAGCTGCTGGAGCTGTGCGGCAATATCGCCTTTGCCGGATTCACGGCCCCCAAGCTCCTGTGGATGCGCAAGCATGAGCCGGAGAACTTCGCCAAGATCGCCAAGATCATGCTGCCCAAGGACTATGTGGTTTACAAGCTCACCGGCGTCCACAGCTGCGACATGTCCGACGCCGCCGGTATGCTGCTGATGGACGTGAAGAACCGCTGCTGGTCCCAGGAGCTGCTGCACTACTGCGGCATTTCCGAAAGCCAGATGCCCAAGCTCTATGAGAGCTATGAAAAGGTGGGCTGCGTCCTGCCCGACGTGGCCAAGGAACTGGGCCTCACCGCCGAGACCGTGGTGGCCGCCGGCGCAGGTGACAATGCTGCCGCCGCCGTGGGTACGGGCACCGTAGGCGACTGCGCCTGCAATGTGTCCCTGGGCACCTCCGGCACCGTCTTTATCTCCTCCAAGGAGTTCCGCCTGCCCCCCGAGGGCAATCTCCATGCTTTTGCCCATGCCGACGGCACCTACCATCTGATGGGCTGCATCCTGTCGGCGGCTTCGGCCTACGGCTGGTGGACCAAGGACGTTCTCAAGGCCGTGTCCGACAACGACGAGCAATCGCCCATCACCGAGGACGACCTGGGCAACAATCCCGTGTTCTTCCTGCCCTATCTCATGGGCGAGCGGTCCCCCCACAACGACCCCGACGCCCGCGGCGCGTTCCTGGGCATGACCATGGACACCAGCCGCCACCAGATGACCCAGGCCATTCTGGAGGGCGTGGCCTTCGCCATCCGGGACAGCGTGGAAATTGCCCGGGGACTGGGCCTGCATCTGACCCAGTCCGGTCTCTGCGGCGGCGGTGCCAAGAGCCCCTTGTGGAGAACCATTATCGCCAACGTGCTTCAGATGGAAATGCATGTGCCCCTGTCCGAAGAGGGCGCGGGCTACGGCGGCGCCATTCTGGCCATGGTGGCTTCCGGCGCTTACCCGTCTGTGGAGGCTGCCTGCGACAAGCTCCGCAGCGAGTGCCGCGTCTACAAGCCCGACCCGGCCATAGCCGCCCGCTATGAGGAGCGCTATCAGGTTTACCGCAAGCTCTATCCGGCCCTGAAGGCGGTTTATCCCGCCATGGCTAAAACGAAGGAGTGATTCCAATGCACATTTACAGTGTATACGACGCCGAATTCCGGCCCTATGGCCGGGTCCTGTCGGGCTACGACACCGCCGAACTGGTGCAGGCCCTGGAGGACAAAACGCCGCTGCCTGAGGGTGTGGACTACGTCCCCGGCGACAAGGTCCTGGAGGACCTGCCCGCCTATGTCCAAATCCGCGATCAGGTCTACGGCGGTATGCCGGTTCAGCTGGGCTGGTGCAACGGCCACAATACAAAGCTCAACTGCCTGGAGTACCACCGGGACAGCGAGGTGAACCTGGGCAGCCGGGACTTTATTCTGCTGCTGGGCCAGGAATCCGACATTGTGGACGGCGTTCTGGATACCGCCACCGTCAAGGCGTTCCTCTGCCCCGCCGGTACCATGGTGGAGGTCTTCGCCACCACGCTCCACTACGCCCCCTGCTCGGCCAAGAAGGGCCAGGGCTTCAAGGTCATGGTGGCGCTGCCCCAGGGTACCAACACCGACAAGCCCGTGTTTACCCCCAAGACGGAGGAGGACACCTGGATGACCGCCCGCAACAAGTGGCTCCTGGCCCATGCCGAGAGCAGCGAAGCCAAGGACGGCGCCCATATCGGTCTCAAAGGCGAAAACATCGATATCGCCGATCTCATTTGACCAGTTCCGAAATTTTTACATAGCAAGGAGACGATTCCCATGATTACAAACATTCCTGAGCTGAAGCTGGGCCTCATTGCCGTGTCCCGCAACTGCTTCCCCGCCGCCCTGTCTGAGCGCCGCCGCGCCGCCATCAAGGCCGCTTACGGCGAGGGCCTGTACGAGTGCCCCATCACCGTGGAGACCGAGGTCCAGGCCCGGGCCGCCGTGGACGACGTGGTGGCCCATGGCGTCAACGCCCTGGTGGTTTTCCTGGGCAACTTCGGCCCCGAGACCCCCGAGACCATGATTGCCGACTTCTTCGACGGCCCCCTGATGTATGTGGGCGCTGCCGAGGGTGACGGCGACCTGTTCGACGGCCGCGGCGACGCCTACTGCGGTATGCTGAACGCCAGCTACAACCTGGGCCTGCGTCAGAAGCGCGTCTACATCCCCGAGATTCCCGTGGGCACCGCTGAGGAGCTGGTGGAGCGCATCCATGAGTTTGCTCCCATCGCCACCGCCATTCTGGGTCTCAAGGACCTGAAGATCATTGCCTTCGGTCCCCGTCCCGACGACTTCCTGGCATGTAACGCCCCCATCAAGGCTCTGTACGACCTGGGCGTTGCCGTGGAGGAAAACAGCGAGCTGGACCTGCTGGCCGCCTACAACAAGCACAAGGACGATCCCCGTATCCCCGCCCTCATGGAGGAGATGAAGGCCGAGATCGGCGAGAACAAGTACACCGGCGTCCTACCCCGTCTGGCCCAGTACGAGCTGACCCTGCTGGATTGGATGGAGGAGCACAAGGGCACCCGCAAGTATGTGGCTTTCGCCAACAAGTGCTGGCCTGCCTTCCAGACGGAGTTCGGCTTTGTGCCCTGCTACGTCAACAGCCGCCTCACCGGCCGCGGCATCCCTGTCAGCTGCGAGGTGGACATCTACGGCGCGCTGTCCGAGTATATCGGCGTCTGTGTCTCCGGCAAGGCAGTCACCCTGCTGGATATCAACAACACCGTGCCCGCCAAGGCCTATGACGAGGGCATCAAGGGCAAGTATGATCTGCGCCTGACCGAGACCTTCATGGGCTTCCACTGCGGCAACACCTGCTCCAGCCTGCTGAAGCAGCCCACCATGAGCTATCAGCGCATCATGAAGCGCGGCCTGGAGCCCGATCTGGCCGAGCCCGATATCACCCGCGGCACCATGGAAGGCGACCTGAAGGCCGGCGACATTACGTTCTACCGCCTCCAGAGCGCTGCCGACACCACCCTGCATGCCTACATCGCCCAGGGCGCTGTGCTGGACGTTCCCACCAACAGCTTCGGCTCCATCGGCGTCTTCGGCATCCCCGAGATGGATCGCTTCTACCGCCATGTCCTCATTGAGAAGCGCTATCCCCACCACGGCGCTGTGGCCTTCGGCAACTACGGCAAGTCCCTGTTCGAGGTCTTCAAGTACCTGGGCGTGACCGACATTGCCTACAACCAGCCCAAGCACCTGCCCTATCCCACCGAGAATCCCTTCGCCTAAGAGATAGGAAGTCAGCAAACCCATAAGCGACGGGCCCACCGCAAGTACATTGCGGCGGGCCCGTTTTTATGATATTCTGGGGAGTAAGGGAGGTGATTTTTTATGCAAAAAAAATTTAATACATGGTTTTTTGCTGGCGGTCCTTTCGACCGTGATGGCGGTGTTGGACCTGATAGAGCAGAGAAACGGCTATGTTGTGGGCTTCCGGCTGCTGGCGGTGGTTCTCTTTGTCAGTCTGGGCCTGCTCCAGTCCCATTGCCAGGGCTCCAGAGGGCAGAAACTGTTCTGTGGAGTCGCCGTGGTTGCAGTGGCGCTGCTGGTTGTGACTCTGGTACTGGACCTGCTTGCTCGCTGACGGCGGCCCTTTACCGCGCCGCGGATTTATGCTATACTGAATCAATCGGAATTTGTACCAAAGGAGGCCACGGCCATGGAATTTGTTCGACGCTTGCCCCTGCAGGGCCTGTATAATGCGCGGGATTTGGGCGGCTACGCCGTACCCGGCGGGCGTACCCGCTTCGGCGTCTTTGTCCGGTCCGAGGCCCCCTGCGCCCTGCCGCCGGTCACCGTGGCGGAGCTGACCCGCTACGGCATCCATACGGCCATCGATCTCCGGTCCCCGGCGGAAGCGTCTCTGCGGCCCAGCGATCTGCGCATGGCCATGCTGTGCTGCAGCTGCCCCCAGGGCGGCGACGCCGAGAGCTTTTCCACCGAGCGGCCCGTGGACTGGCAGCAGGTTTATATCACCCGCTGTGAGGACAACCGGCCCTGGGTCCGGCGCTTTCTGGAACTGGCTGCCGCCGCCCGTGGCGGTATGCTGTTCCACTGCACCACCGGTAAGGACCGGACGGGCCTTTGCGCCTGTTTTCTCCTGTCCCTGGCCGGGGTGGACCGGGCCGATATTGTGGCCGATTACGCCGTCAGCGAACTCTATTTGCAGCCGGTGTTCGACGCCATGCGGGGCGGCCGTCTGCAGCCCCAGGGCGAGGGCACCCGGTACCATGAGACCATGTTCCACACGCCGCCGTCGGCCATGGAAGGGCTGCTGGACTACTTGCAGCGGACCTATGGGTCCGTGCGGGACTACCTCTGCACCACCGGCGTGACGGAGGAAACGCTGGAAACCATCCGAAAAAAATTCGTGGAACCATAAGGCGACACCCTTCGCTATCTTCCATGGACTATACTCATAGAGAAGGGCAGGTGAGGGGATGCGGCGTCGCGGCTGTCTCCACAGTCTGATGATCTGGGCGGCGGTGGGTCTCATCGCCGCCGGTTTCTGGCAGTATCAAAACAATATCCTGGCGGCGGAGCCGTTTTCCGTCGCGTCGGACCGGCTGCCCGCGGCCTTTGACGGGCTGCGCATTGTGGTGGTGTCGGACCTCCACGGCAAGACCTTCGGCCCCGGCAACGAAACGCTGCTGGACGCGGTGGAAGCGGCGGAGCCGGACCTTATCGCCATTACCGGCGACTTAGCCGATGAAACCTGTTCGCCGGAACGGGTGACGGCCATGGTGGACACGGCGGCATCCCTGGACACCATCGCCCCGGCCTACTACATATCCGGCAACCACGAATGGGTCATGGACGGCACCTGGGACTTTTACCAGCGGCTGGAGGACGGCGGCGTCCGGGTGCTCCACAATGAATATGAGGTGTTGGAGCGGGACGGCCAGCAAATTGTTCTGGCAGGCGTCGACGACCCCAACGGTCCCTGGGACCAGAAGACGCCGGAGACGCTGCTGGAGGAAATCCGGGCGTCCTATGGCGACGTGTACACGGTGCTGCTGGCCCACCGCAACGAGGATTTGCCCCGCTGGGCGGCCCTGGGGGTGGATGTGGTCCTCTGCGGCCATGCCCACGGCGGCGTCATCCGTCTGCCCTTCGTGGGCGGACTTCTGGGGACGGACCGGCAGCTGTTTCCCGAGTTTACGGCGGGATTGTACACCGAAAACCGCACGTCCATGGTGGTGAGCCGGGGCCTGGGCAACAGCGGTGTGCCCTTCCGGCTGTTCAACCGGCCCCATCTGCCGGTGGTGTCGCTGGAAACGGTCTCCCAACCGTAAACAATCCGTAAACAATGGTTCTAATCGGTTGTTTTTGTGCCCAAAGCCGCTATAATTGATAGTGGTGATGTAAGAATGTTTCAAAAATTGGGACAAAAATTCCGCTACTTTATGTATGGCCGTTACGGCTCCGACAAGCTGGGGCAGTTCCTGCTGATTGTGGGCGTGGTTCTGTGTTTGCTCAGCAGCTTTTCCAAGCTGTACTTCCTCGGTTTGCTGGCCTATGTCCCCCTGATTTATGCGATTTTTCGCATGTATTCCCGCAACATTGCCAAGAGACAGCGGGAAAACCAGAAATTTTTACAGGTGATTCACCGGCTTCGGGACCGGGATCACAGCTACTTTGCCTGCCCCCGCTGCCGTCAGAAGGTGCGGGTCCCCAAGGGCAAGGGTCAAATCATTATCCGCTGCCCATCCTGCGGCGAGCGATTCAGCAAAAAGACATGAAAAACCAGTGATGCCGCAGGTTGTTCCTGCGGCATCACTCCTATGTGCCCCCCTTGACAACCTTGGAAGAATGTGGCACACTTTTCCTAGGGAAAGAACAGGAGGTGGGACCATGTGGTGTCCCCAATGCAAACGCGTTTTTGACGACGGCGTGACCCGCTGCGACGAATGCGGCGTTCGGCTGGTGGACCAGCTGGTGGCCGTCCGTCTGCCGCCGTCCATGGTCCATGAGACGGAGACAGAGACCGTGGAAGCGCCGGAACCGGAA
Source organism: uncultured Oscillospiraceae bacterium (assembly GCA_944385365.1). Classification (GTDB taxonomy): domain Bacteria; phylum Bacillota; class Clostridia; order Oscillospirales; family Oscillospiraceae; genus Avoscillospira_A. The sequence goes on from CALWWW010000009.1 coordinate 26,576, forward strand.
GAACTGCTCTATCCGGTGCGCCGCCGCCGGGCAGGACGCCGCCGCGTTCCCGTTCATACACCGGCGGAAGCGCCGTCCGAGCCCTTTGACGACGCGGAGCTTTTGGCGGCCATGGAGGAATTCGAGACTGTCTACGGCGTCACCGCCGAGGAGGAGGACCCGGCGGAACCGGTGTCCCCCAGCGGTTATCAGATGCTGTTTGTGTTTTTGGCCATGTTTGCCGTCTTAGCCGTGGTGGCCTGGCTGCTCTCATAGAGCCCCATGACCGGCAGCACCCGCCGGGCCAAGCCCGCCGCCGCTACGATTTTGACGGCATCCCAGGGCAGGAATAAGACCATACCGCCCATGATGGTCTGGCCGATGGTCCAGGTCTTTTCCATGTACACCGTCAAAATCAGGTGCATATAGGGCAGGCCCACGGCGTACAGCACCAGCAGCCCCACGGTGGAAGCGGCGCAGAGGGCCTTGAAGGAGGTGCCCCACCGTTTCACCAGCAGACCGATGACGGCAGCCGCCGGAATCAGGCCCAGGAGGAAGCCGAAGGTAGTGGTGAAGATGGAGCCGATGCCGCCGCCGGTGGTGAAGATGGGCAGCCCCAGCAGGCCCAGCGCCACATACATCCCCTGGGACAGGGCGCCGAATTTCGGCCCCAGCAGCAGCGCCGACAGGGCAGTGAAGAAAAACAGGGGACTGAACGACGAAATGGGCGTGGGAATCTTGATGAGACAGCCCACCGCCGTCAGGGCCGTGAACAGGGCGGCTAAAATCCAGTTGCGCAGTTTCATGTTGACCTCCGATTGTAAACCAATTATACTATACTTAAGTTGACAATATACGTTATACCAGAAAATACACACGGTGTCAAGGGAGGCATTCCATGACCAAGGAATCCGTTTTGGCCCTGCTGCGGCAGCAGGGCGATTATTTGTCCGGCCAGGAGATGAGCCGGCAGCTGGGTCTGAGCCGCGCCGCCGTCTGGAAGGCCGTCCAGGCCCTGCGGAACGACGGCTATGAGATTGCATCGGTGACCAACCGGGGCTATAAGCTGGTGGAACACAGCGCGCCCCTGTGCCGGGACGAGGTGCTGCGGGCGTTGGGGGACCATCCCTGGGCTGACCGGGTCACGGTGCTGGACACCGTAGACTCCACCAATACCATGGCCAAGAAACTGGCCGCCGAAGGGGCTCCCCACGGGACCGTGGTGGTGGCCAATCAGCAGACAGGGGGCCGGGGCCGCATGGGGCGGCGCTTTGAATCTCCCTCAGGCGTTGGCGTCTATCTGACCGTCATTCTACGTCCCGCTGTCCCGCCCAACGAGTTGATGCACCTGACGGCCGTTTCGGCCGAGGCCACGGTGGAGGCCATTGCGGCGGCCACCGGTTTGCGGCCCGGCATCAAATGGACCAATGATGTGGTCATCGACGGGCGAAAATGCGTGGGCATTCTCACAGAGCTGTCCATCCAGGCCGAGAGCGGTCTGGTGGACTATGTGGTGGTGGGCATCGGCACCAACTGCAACCACGGCGACGGCGATTTTCCGCCGGAGGTGCGGCCCATGGCCGTCTCTCTGAAAGAGGCCACAGGCCAGACGGTGAACCGAAACGGCTACGCCGCCGAACTGATCCGCCAGCTGTACCGGGCCGATCAGGAGCTGCTGACGGAAAAAGCCGCCTGGATGGCGCGATACGCCGCCGACTGCGTCACCATCGGCAAAGAGATACAGGTCATCCGGGGCGGGGAAGCCCGTCCGGCCCACGCCGACGGCATCGACGCGGACGCCGGGCTGCTGGTGACCTGGCCTGACGGTACCAAGGAAACCATTACCTCGGGGGAAGTTTCCGTCCGGGGCATGTACGGATATGTGTAAGGAGGAATTTTGTATGAATGAAACCATTAAGACCATCCTCAGCCGCCGCAGCTGCCGCAACTTTATGGGCCGGCAGCTGGAAGACGAAATCCTCAACCCCATTCTGGAGGCCGGTACCTGGGCCGCCAGCGGCATGGGCAAGCAGTCGGCGCGGATGGTGGTGATTCAGGATGCAAAGCTGCGGGAGACGTTCCGCCGCATGAACGCGGCGGTCCAGGGCCGGGACGGCGACCCCTTCTACGGCGCGCCCACCATTGTGCTGGTCCTGGCCGATTCCACGGTACATACCTGGGTGGAGGACGGCAGTCTCGTCATCGGCAATCTGATGCTGGCCGCCGAATCCCTGGGCGTGGGTTCCTGCTGGATTCACCGGGCAAGAGAGATGTTCGACAGCGACGAGGGCAAGGCCATGCTGAAAGAATGGGGCATTCCTGAGACGTACCGCGGCGTGGGCCACTGTGCGCTGGGCTATGCCGCCGCACCGGCTCCGGCCTATAAGCCCCGCCGGGAGGACGCCATTCTTCGTCTGTAAAAATACTTGCTATCCGGCAGAAAAAGGGGTATACTGATACCATTACCACCGACAACGTAAGGAGGCGGACTTGTGAAACTTGCAAGATTTGTTCTGAAGATCGTGGGTGCCAGCCTGGCCCTGGCCGGCGGCGTGTGCCTGCTCATTGGCTACTGGGATAAGATCACCGATCCCCACCGTTTCGCCCTGTGCAGAAGACGTCCTTCGGAGTATGACGACTACGCCGATGTGGATGAATATTGAGTGATCGTAAAAGAGTGCGCTGCAATGGAATTTGCAGCGCACTCTTTTTTTCTCCTAAGACCCCTATTGACAGAAAAGTGTACTATGGATATAATACACTTAGAAAGTGTACTACACGTATAATACAGTGAAAGGAGGCAGCCATGGTAGAGTTTACGACGCTGCGGTTGGAGGACGGCGTCCCCATTTATTTGCAGATCATCCGCCATGTCAAGGCCGGAATTGCCGCCGGAACGGTGGTGGACGGCGAGGAGCTGCCCTCCCGCCGGGCGCTGTCGGCGCTGCTGGGCGTCAATCCCAACACCATCCAGAAGGCGTTCCGGCTTCTGGAGGAAGAGGGGTGGCTCCAATCCCATACGGGGGCAAAAAGCCTGATTTCCGCCACGGCGGAACAGGTGGAGGCGCTGCGGAAGAATTTGCCGGACTACCAAGCAAGGGCCTTTGTCCGGTCCATGAAAGCCCTGGGCGCTACCTGTGCGGATACCGTGGCCCTGGTGGAAACGCTCTGGAAGGAGGAGGAACCGGAATGAAACGTCAGCTTTCCCTTTTGATGCTGGTCAGCCGCAGTCAGGTGTACCGGACCGTCCTGATTTTGGCGGCCATGGCTGCGGTACAGCTGGGTCTGGCTCTGTGGAGGATTCAGCATCCGGACATCAATATGGGCGTTGCCGTGGAAACTGTGCTGGCTTGGTGGCCCTTCCGCTGGACAGCGGCGCTGGCCATGGCGGGCCTGTTTGTGTGCTTCGGGGCCATGGGCCGCCGGGGCGGCAGGGTGGATTACACCTGGTACCGGCTGCCTGTATCCCAAACGGCCCGGATTTTCTGGCCCCTGGCGGGCGGCGTGCTGCTGTTCCTCCTGGTGTGGGCCGTTCAGCTGGTGGTGGCCGTGGGCGTGGTGTTCCTTTACGGTCAACTCCAACCGGAGCGATACCACCAGCAGACACTGTTTCTGGCCGCCTACCGCAGCAGCTATTTCCATGGCCTGCTGCCTCTGGCCGACGGCTGGCGGTGGGTGGCGACAAGTTTCCGTTATGTGGGCCTGGGTTTGTACGGCGGCGCTGCCATAATTCGCAGCTTCCGGGGCAAACGGACCATTCATCCCTTTGTGTCCCTCATTGCTATGACCATAATCACCAGCGGATTGGGCAGCTATGAATGGGATATGATTGTGCTGGGTGTTCTGTGGTTTATGCTCTGCATCACCATTACACAGCTGCCCGGACGGGCGGAACCGGAAGAAGAGGAGGGGGAAACGCCATGAAACGACGCCATGTGTGGATGGCCCGCCATCTGCCGCCGGGGGTGGACCCGTCCAAATCCGAAATGGGACTGCTGACGGGGCTGATTTCCGCCCTTTTGTTCCATCTGCAATTCATTCTGCGGTATCTGTCGGCCCGCAATGACCTGTACACCTACTACCACGGCAGCAATATCAAGCAGCTCAACGGCTCCATGATGCCGCCGTTCTGGGAAGTCTTGGGGACGAGCCTGTACGGCTGCTTTGTGGCGGCCCTGGCCATGGTGGTAGTTGCCATTCAGCTGTATTCCAGCTACTACCAGGGCAGTAAGAGCATTTACACCATGCGCCGCCTGCCGGACCGCTGGGAGCGGTGGCGGCGGGTGCTGACCATACCGGCCCTGGCGGCTGCGGGCTATCTGCTGTTGGCCTTTGTGCTGCGGTGCCTGGATTTCACCATTTACATGCTGTGTACGCCGGAACCGTGTCTGCATCCCTATTCCTGGCTGGAACTGCTGAACCTGATGTAAGGAGGGTGTCCCATGCTGCAACTGAAAGAAGTCAAAAAGGTCTATGGACGGAGCAAACAGGCGCTGACCGGCGTGGACCTGATCATTGGGCCCGGTGAGATCGTGGGCCTGTTCGGTGAGAACGGCGCCGGTAAGACCACGCTGATGAAGTGTATTCTGGGCTTTCTGTCCTATCAGGGAGACATCACCCTGGACGGGGAACCCATTACCACGCGAAATATTGAGCGGCTCAGCTTTGCCACCTGTGAACACTCCTTTTTCCCCAATCTGACGGCCCAGGGCCACGGGGAATTTTACCGGGAACATTTCTCTAAGTTCCGGGAAAAGCGGTTTAGGGCCCTGCTGGAGTTTTTCGAGCTGCCGCAAAATAAACCCATCCGCAGCTTTTCCACGGGCCAGAAAAACCAGTTCGAGGTCATTCTGGCCTTGAGCCAGGGGGCGGACTATATCCTCATGGATGAACCCTTTGCCGGGAACGACGTGTTCAACCGGGAGGATTTTTATAAGGTGCTCCTGGGCATCCTGGAGCCCACGGAAACGGTGCTCCTGTCGACCCATCTGCTGGAAGAGGTCAGTGGCTTTATCAGCCGGGCGGTACTGCTGAGAAATGGCCGTGTGCTGGCCGACGCCACCACGCTGGAACTGGACGAACAGGGTAAGAATGTTCTGGATTTCGTGAAAGAGACGTACCACTACCGGGCCGACCGGGTCAGCAAGGCCCTGTCGGAGCTGACGGGAGAGGAGGATTGACCATGCGCAGAAGTCTCATTCTGCTGCTGGCCCTGGCGGTGCTCAGTGTGGGCATCCTGGCGGCGGCGATACCCTATGTCAATCGGAACGCGGAGACCGTCACCTATACGGAACAGCGGCTCTACGGCGACCCGGCGGCAGGGGAGGGGCTGCAAATCGAATCCCTTCTGCACAGCAACGGCAAACTCCACTGGCGGAATACCATCACCCTGGGGGAAACGGTGAAAACAGACTCGAACTTTCATTTTACCGCTCAATATGAAGAACAGCGGGAACGCAGCCGCGACACCATCAGCCTGTACTGCCAGAGCAATATGGGCATGAGCAGCACCGCGCCGATTGACTTTAGGGAACAGCCGGATACGGCCTGGCTGGCCGAAGTGCTGACAGCGGCGGCAGAGCAGACGCCCAACGGTGCGGAGGAGTATGCCATTACAGTGCCATTGGCTCCGTATATAGAGTATTACGAGATTGCTGGAGATTCCACCCTCCCGGTTGGCCATACTATGGATGGTCCGCAGCTCTGGCCGACGGCCACGGAATTTTTCCATGTACCGGTCCGGGAGGGGGATGTGGCGGAAATCACCATCAGTAAGGATGACCAGGGCGATGTCTACAGTCTGAGCTATCTCCTGCCCAATGTGGACAATATCTATAGCAGCGGCATTCAGGGCCCCGATGGCTGCTGGTATCTGCTGTTTACGGCCCGGGATAATGACGGAAATCCCATTGAGGGAACAGCTCCCCAGGGCATTTATCGAGTTCCGGTACAGAAGCTGGATGAGGAAGATGACATTCTGTATCAGGTGGTAGAGAGTGAGGTGGAGCTGGTCTATGCCACAGAGGACGGCAGCGCCCTCTATGGGATGGAAGACGACACCCGGCTGCTGCTGACAGCCGACACAGAAGATGGCAGCACCGCGATTCTCTTTGATTGGGCCACCATGGAGCAGATTCAGACATTCCCCATCGGCGGCCATTATACGGGTAATGAGGACGGATGGTATCAGTCCCAAGTGGAAAACGACCATGTGGTTACCGTGTCCACCCTGCATTCCGATGAAACGGAAAATGATTCCCAGTGGATTACCGTCTGGGCGTTGGGGGAAGACGGCCTTTACCATCAGGTTGTCGACTGCGACACCACCGCCGGTATGGAGGAGAACTCCATTTTTACCGGCAGCTTTTTCGATGGGGAACGGTTTCTGCGGGCAGGCTATGCAGACCGGTATGGGGACAACAATCTCCATGTGCAAATCTGTGACAGCCAGGGGCTCCAGTATGCGGCTCTGCTGACGTGCAACCTGACAGAGCCGGAGGACAGCGGCTTTTTCATCCAGATGGAAAACGAACGCCCGACACCGGGACTGGCCGAGGGTCGTTGACAAACAAGTAAAAACAGGATATACTAACAATAGAAAAGGGGTGCCACCGGCGACGGTTGCTCCCCTAGGACGTGAAAGAAGTAACCGTACGTTGGGGAACGGGGCGGTTACTTCTTTTTATGGTTCAGAAATAAACCAATAAGGCAGACAACGAATGTAGCAAATGCGAACAAGTCCGTATATGTCACATAGTTCATGCCCATCCCCCCTTTCCAGGGGGACATGAAGCAAGCCCCCCTTGATGAAGAGGGACAACCGCCGACCGTGTGGTGGCACCTTGTGTCCAGTATACGACAACAGGTTCCAGATTGCAACAAAAACCACCGGGTTTTCCGTTTTTTACGGAAAACCCGGTGGTTTTTTACTCGGTCAGTTCCCGGTACATGGCGGCGGCGTCATCCTTGCGGACGGCCTCAGCCACGGCCAGAACTTCAATTTTCACGGTCTTTGCACCGAAACGGATTTCCAGCACATCGCCCACCTTCACATCATAGGAGGCTTTGGCCGGACGGCCGTTGACGGTGATCCGCTCGTTGTCACAGGCCTCATTGGCCACGGTGCGCCGCTTAATGAGCCGCGACACCTTCAAATATTTATCCAGCCGCATCTTACTTGTTAACCTGATCTTTCAGGGCTTTGCCGGGCTTGAAGGCGGGCACGGTGGAGGCAGGAATCTCAAAGGCTTCCTTGGTCCGGGGGTTGCGGCCGGTGCGGGCCTCCCGGCGGCGGGTCTCAAAGGTACCGAAGCCCACCAGCTGCACCTTGTCGCCGGCAACCATGGTCTCGGTGATGGCGTCCAGGGTGGCGTTGACGGCCTTTTCGGCGTCCTTCTTGGCAATACCGGCCTTCTCGGCCACAGCGGCGATCAGTTCAGTCTTATTCATATCGTGTTTGACCTCTTTCTTTGGTGTTGAAATGGTGTGATCAGGGTTTACTGTCGTTCCACAGGGACAGAAGCTGCTCCTTGGAAAGCGTATCCAGCGGAGTGCTGCCGGCTCGCTGCTCCATGGCGGCAAACCGGCGGGTGAATTTCTCACAGGCCGCATGGAGCACCGTCTCCGGGTCCAGACCCAGGGTATAGCAGACACCCACGGCGGCAAAGAGGGTGTCGCCCAGCTCCTCGGCCACGTCGGTCCCGTCCACCATGGCTTGCCCCAGCTCGACGGTTTCCTCCGCCAGCTTGTCAATGGCCTGGAACCCGTTGTCCCAGGCAAAGCCCGCCTTGGAAGCCTTTTTCATCAGCTTTTCCGCCCGCCAGTTGGCGGGGAGATTCTTGGGCACCGCTTCCAGGGTGTCGGTGAAGGTCTTCTGGTCCTTTTCCACCCGCTTGATGGCGTCCCAGTTATTGAGCACCTCGCCGGTGCTGCCCACCACCGTGGAGCCGAAGACGTGGGGATGGCGCAGAATCAGCTTCTTGCAGATGCCGTCGTAGACGTCCTCCAGAGTAAACCGCCCGGCGTCCTGCTCCATGTCGCCATGGAATACCACCTGGGTCAGCACGTCGCCCAGCTCCTCGCACATGTGGACCGGGTCGTCCTGGTCGATGGCTTCCAGCACCTCATACGTCTCCTCTAGAAAATTCCGGGCAATGGATTGATGGGTCTGCTCCTGGTCCCAGGGACAGCCGCCGGGGGAGCGGAGAAGGTGGACAATCTGCACGAGATCGTCATAGCCGTAGCGGTCTTTCTTTTGAAACTCTATCATAGTTTTTCCCCTTTTGCAACATTTCTTCCGTAAAGTCAGTTGATTTTTAACAATTTCGCAATTTTTTCACCCTTGGGCAGGAGCATGCAGTCCTCCTTGGTGATGATCCGCAGAGCCGCCACCAGCACCAGATACACGCAGCCGGCAATGGCGATGGCGCCCAGACAGGCGACGCTGTTGGAGGAGATCAGGCGGCTCAGAAGCCCATAGGCTGCCCAGGCGGCAGCGCCCATAATCAGAGACGCGATCAGGGGCTTCAGCAGCGTGCGGAGAACCCGGGGGCTGTGCTCCTTCTGCATCCGCTTCATAGCCAGCAGGTTCAGGGAGATGATGGTGAAGTAGCAGCAGAAGGTACCGATGGGCGCGCCGATGATGTTGAACTGGGGCATACCCACCAGCACAAAGTTGACAACCACTTTGACAATGCCGCCGATGAGCATATCGATCAGAGGCGTGGTCACATTGCCGTGGGCCTGCATCATGGCGTTGGTCAGCAGCACCAGACAGTTGAGGATGACGGCAGCGCCGAAAATCCGCAGAATGGGGTTGCCGGTGGCCAGTTCCACTTCCCCGTAACCGGCCAGCATGGTGAGGATGGGGCCGGACAGCACCGCCAGACCCACGCCGCAGGGCAGACCCAGCAGGGCCGTGATACGGACGGCGGATTCCTCCACCATCAGGGTGGATTTGTAATCCTTCACCGTCAGATAGCCCGTAATGGAGGGGATGATGGACACGGTGATGGGGACGATGAAGGCGGCGGGCAGATTAAACATGGTCTGACAGAAATTGTAGATGCCCTTGACCTCGTCGGCGTGGGACTGGGTGAAGCCCACGGCCCCCAGCAGACGGCCCATGACGATTTTGGCGTCCACCAGATTGATCAGCTGGAGACCCGCCGCGCCCAACGTGATGGGAATGGCAATGGACAGCAGCTGCTTGACGGTGACGCCCAGGGGCTTGACCGGGCCGCCCTGGGTGTCCAGGAACGCGGCGGCCTTGCGGTACTTGATGCCCAGATAGAGCATGGAGACGATGGTACCCACGGTGACGCCCAAAATCGCGCCACCGGCGGCCAGCACCACGTCGCCGGTGCGGTTCATGACGAACCAGGCCGCGCCCAGGCCGATAAACAGCTTGCACAGCGCCTCATAAACCTGGGAGATGGAGGTGGGGGTCATGTTGCTCTGGCCCTGGAAGAAGCCGCGGTAGGACGAGATGACGCAGACGAAGAGCACAGCCGGGGCCAACGCGGCGATGGCGGCCCAGGAGTTGGGCGACTCCATAAATTCGGCCAGCTGGCGGCATAGCAGCAGCATGCCGCCGCTGCCCACGATGCCGATGGTCAGGAAGACGTACAGCGACGCCCGGTAAATGCGTTTGATCTGGGCGTGATGGCCCAAAGCCTGGCTCTCGGAGATCATCCGGGACATGGCCACCGGCAGGCCCGCTGTGGAGATGGTCAGCAGCACCGAATAGATGTCGTAGGCTGTGGTGAAGTAGCCGTAACCGGCATTGTCGATGATGCCTACCAGAGGAATCTTGTAGCAGGCGCCGATGATCTTAACGATGAAGGTGGCCAGGGCCAGAATGGCCGCGCCGTGGAGGAAGCTCTGCTTCTTCATGGGTTGTGGATTCAAAATGCAATCAGTCCTTTACCAAAGGCAGCACCGCATAATCAGACATGGGCCCGGTCGGGGCCGCAGGCATCCGGATGCGGCGCTGCTCAAATTCACGAGGCGGAAGATTCATCGCTGCCCGCGGGCTGGAACACCTTGGGCATGACATACTCGGCCAACTCCTTGACCACGGCGCTGAGGTCGATGGTGGGGAACTTGCCGCCGGCATAGAGAACCTTGCCCCGTACCATGGTCAGGCACACGTCGCCGCCCCGGGCCGAATAGGCCAGGCTGGAGATAACGTTGTGGCAGGGCATCAGGTGGGGACGGGTGAAGTCCACCAGAATCAGGTCGGCGTCCATGCCCTCCTTGATCATGCCGCATTCGGCATCGCGGCCCTGGGCCCGTGCGCCGCAGACCGTGGCCATCATCAGGGCGGCGGTGGCGGATACGGCGGTGGGGTCGTGGTGCTTCTCCTTGGCCAGCAGGGCAGCGGCCTTGATCTCCTCAAAGAGGTCCAGATTGTTGTTGGAGGCGGTGCCGTCGGTGCCGAGGCAGACATTCATGCCGTCCTTGACCATGGCCATGACGTCGGCCACGCCGCTGGCCAGCTTCAGATTGGAGATGGGGTTGTGGGCGGCGGAGACGCCCCGCTTGGCCAACAGCTTCCGGTCCTCCTCCGTCAGCCACACGCAGTGGGCGGCGGTGGTGGGCACGTCAAAGACGTGGTGGCAGTCCAGCAGCTGGGCCGGGGTCAGACCGTACTTTTCCACACAGCTGTTGTGCTCGCTTTCGGTCTCCGACAGGTGAATGTGCATCCGAACACCCTCGTTGATGCAGTATTCGGCCATGGCGTCCCACAGCTCATGGCTGGAGGTGTACTCGCCATGGATGGAAGCCTCAATACGAATCCGGCCATTGTCGTAGTTGTGCCACTTCTCCCGGGCGGCCACCAGCTCCTGGCAGGCGGGATACTTGTCGAACTCGAAGTTCTCCGGGTCAAAGAGGGTGGTACCGCGGGACAGATTGGCCTTGATGCCGCTCTCGGCCACGGCCTCGGCGATGGCGTCGATGTGGTCGTACATGTCCGTCACGGAGGTGACGCCGAACTGGAGACACTCGGCAATGCCCAGCAGCGTGGCGGCCTTGACGCACCGGTCATCCAGCCGGGCTTCCTTGGGGAAGATGTGCTCGGTCAGCCACGTTTGCAGATCGTAGTCGTCGGCGTAGCCACGCAGAATGGTCATGGGCAGGTGGGTGTGGCAGTTGATGAGGCCGGGCATCAACACCATGCCGGTGCCGTCGATGATCTTCTCGGGCTTCTCCGTCTCGGGGGGCGGATTCTTGCCCACATAGGAGATTTTTCCGTCGGTGATGCCGACGAAACCGCCGGTGTACTGGTGCATGGACTCATCCATGGTCACCACAGTGGCATTGGAAAACAGTGTATCCATAGTCGTTCCTTTCGTATAGAAAAATAATGTATTGACCATTCAGACTGTCAATAAACGAGGTGAGCTTGCCACCATAGAGCAGCAGGGGGTGTGTGCGGGAGACAAAAAGTCCCCTGCACTAATTTCAATAGACCGAGAATTCAACTTTAAAAAGTTGAATTCTCCCAGCGAGTTTGTCAAAAACACAGTTTTGACAAACTCGCTTACTGCATGAATTCCTGACGCATGAGGGAGGACTGGGGCACCAGACCGCCGTCGATGGGCTCCACCAGCTGGGCGGCCCATGCGATGGCCTTGACGCTGTCCATCTCCGGCGCGTCGGCGGGCAGGGCGGCGTAATGGGGCGCGGCGATGGGGTACAGCACCGACAGCTCATAGCCCAGAGAGGTGTTCAGGACCACATTGGCCTGGTCCCGATAGGGATTGATGTACAGCCGTTCGCCGCGGCCCACGTTGCCCCACAGGGACAGGGTTTCCAGCGCCGGGGCGTTGCGGTGATACAGGTCCCGCACCGACCGCCGCAGAAGCCGGAACTGGTCGTGGTGCAGCAGCAGAGTGTCGCCGTCATAGAGATCGCTGGCGGCGGAAATGGCAATGCGGAAGGCGTGGGGATGGCGCTCCGTAAACAGGGGATTGAGGGCGTGGAGGCCCTCAAAGACCACCATTTCATCGGGCTGGAGCTGGAGCTGCCACGCCTTGCTCTCGTCGCGGCTGTGGGTCTTGAAATCGAAGTGGGGGACGGTGATCTCCCGTCCGGCGGCCAGATCGGTCAAATGCTGCTCCAGCAGGGGAATGTCCAGGCCGAGAGGCGATTCCAGGTCCGGCTCGCCGTCCTCGGTCTTGGGATAGTCCGGGGACAGGGGGTTGCGGTAGTAGTCGTCCAGGCTGACGGCGTGGGTGCCGATGCCGTGGCGCTCCAGCTCCTGCCGGATGCGGGTGGCCGTGGTGGTCTTGCCGGAGCCGGACGGACCGGCCAGCAGAATAATGGGGCTGTTCTTGATGTTTTTGGCGGCAGCCTGGGCCGTTTCGACCACCATGCGGTCATAGCGGCCGTCACAACGGGCGATGAAATCGGCCGGGTCGCTGCGGATGTCGTCATTCAGTGCGTGTAATTGAAAACGCTTCATATACTTCCCTCCGTTTCACTGAGCATCCGGAAGAAGGTACGGTGTGCGTCCAGGGTATCGTCCAACCGTTCCAGGTACTCCCGGGGATATTTGGGGTTGCTGAGTCGCTCCAGCTTGCCGCCGGGCAGGTTGACTTTGCTGACGCCGCCGCCGCCCAGGGACAGGATGCTGTGGAGCTCCTCCATCATATAAATGTTGTAGAGACAGGCCGAACCGGCCTTGCTCCAACCGACATTTTCAAAGCTGCCGGACATGTATTTCTGCCGGTACAGGTAATAGGGGGCATAGCCGCTGCCCCGCAGGGCCGTTTCCGCCGTCTCCAGCATGGAGGCCACGGCTTCGGCGGGCAGCAGGCCCGTCCGGTCCAGGTGCAGGTCGGAACTGCGCTTGACGGCCAGGGTGTGGACCGTCACATTGGACGGGTCCAGGGCCAGACACCGGGCAAGGGAATCGGCAAAGCCTGCCGGACTGTCGCCGGGCAGACCGGCAATGAGGTCCATATTGATGGCCGTGAAGCCCGCCGCCACGGCGTCCTCGTAGGCTCTTACCACATCCGCCGCTGTGTGGCGGCGTCCCATACGCTGTAAAACCGCGTCCTGCATGGTCTGGGGATTGATGCTGATGCGGTCTACACCGCCGGCACGCAGAACGTCCAGCTTTTCCCGATCCAGCGTGTCGGGCCGTCCGCCCTCCACCGTATATTCTAGGCACTGGGACAAGTCCACATGACTGGAAATCGCAGCAAGCAGCCGGGAGAGCTGCTCCGCAGACAGGGTGGTGGGGGTGCCGCCGCCCATATAGACGGTACGCACCGTCCAGCCCGACTGGGCCAGCAGCTGGCCCACCGTTTCAATCTCCACCAGCAGGGATTGGAGAAACGGCTCCAGCAGATGGGCCTGCTTTTCAATGGACTGGCTGACGAAGCTGCAATAGAAGCAGCGGGTGGGACAGAACGGAATGCCGATATACAGGGAGAGGTCCCTGGGCCGCAGCAAGGATGCCGCTTCCACCGTGGCAAGGCTGGCGTCGATGCACAGTCTGCGCCGTTCCGGCTGGACGTAGTACACGTCCCGCATCAGGGCGTCACAGTCGGCGGCGGTGCCGCCGTGCATCAGACACCGGGTGGTCAGCTTGGTGGGCCGGACACCGGCCAGGGCTCCCCAGGGGGGCGGCGCGTCCAGCAGCTGGACGGCGGCCTTGTAATAGCTCTGCTGCAACGTCCGGCGGCGGGTGGAGACGGTTTCCTCCGCTTCGGGCAGGGTCTGCTCTCCCGTCACCGTGCGGCCATCCTTGCAGATGGCGGCGCGGGCCAGCAGAACGCCGTGTTCCCGGCGCAGGGTGGAAACCGCGCCGTCGCCGTCAAAGGGCGTCTCCGTGTATTCCATGGGCTCCTCCGGAAACAGGGCCATTTGCAGCTGTTCCAACGCGTACCGTTCCGTATGGCCGTCGAGATAGAGCCGCATGGGTCAATCCTCCCGGCCCACAAAGGGCCGCAGGAAGGGATTCCAGCGGCGCTCGTCGCCGATGGTGGAGGCGGGGCCGTGGCCGGGGTAGACGGCCAGGGACGGGGGCAGCTGGCTGAGCCGCTGCAAAGAAAGCTGCATGGCGGTCAGATCGCCGCCGGGGAAATCCGTGCGGCCCATGGAGCCCTGGAACAGGGTGTCGCCGGTGAACAGCGCTTCCTCCTGGCCGTCCTTGGCCCAAAAGCATACAGAACCGGGACAGTGGCCCGGCGTTTCCAGAACGTCAAAGGTTATGGAACCCACGGTAATAGTGGATGCCGGGTCCAGAGACAGATCGGTAAACGCAGCGGGCAGTCCGCCGCTGAGGTCCGGGGGCAGGCTCAGGTCGTGGCTGCTGAGGTATACCGGCGCACCGGTTTCCGCCTGGAGGGCCCGGACGCCGCCCACATGGTCGAAATGGCCGTGGGTCAGCAGAATGGCCGACACAGTAAGCCCCCGCAATGCGTCGTGGAGGGCGGGGCCGTTGTCGCCGGGGTCGATGACGGCGCAGCAGGCGCCGTCGGAGACGATATAGCAGTTGGCCCCCAGCGGTCCCAGGGGCAGCGTGGTGATGTGCATGGGAAAACCCTCCTTACACCCAGTCGTCGGTGTCCAGGATCAGCGTTACAGGGCCGTCGTTGACGGAGGCCACCTCCATGCGGGCGCCGAACTCGCCGTGCTGGGGCTCATAGCCCAGGGCACGGCACTCGTCCAGAAACTGCTCATAGAGGGGAATGGCCACGTCCGGCGAAGCGGCGTTGATGAAATTGGGGCGGCGGCCCTTTCTGCAGTCGCCGTACAGGGTAAACTGGCTGATGACCAGCACCTGGCCGCCCACATCGCTGAGTCCTAAATTCATCTTGTACTGGTCGTCGGTAAAAATGCGCAGTCCCACACATTTTTCCGCCAGTTTTTTGCACAGGGCCGGGGTGTCGTTGGGACCGATGCCCAGGAGGATGAGAAATCCTCTGCCGATGGAACCGCGCACCGTGCCGTCGATGGTGACGGAGGCCGAGGAAACGCGGGTTAAAACTGCTCTCATGGTTCGGGTGCTCCTTGTAAACTCAATGTCTGCCGCGGCGGACGTCGGTGACGCCGGACAGGCCGCGGATTTTCTGCTTGATGGTGTTGAGCTCGTCGATGTTCTTCACGTCGAAGGTGGCCAGCGTCAGCGCCCGGTCGTTGGGCAGGTCCCGGGCGGAAATCTCCGTGACCCGGACCTTGGCCGAGGCCAGAATGGTGGCCACGTCCAGGAAGACGCCCTGGCGGGCGTTGGAATCGATCTCCAGGGTAGTGGAGAAGGGCTCCGATTCGGTGTTGGCCCAAGACACCTGCACCCAGCGGTCCGCCTGGGCCGGGTCGGACGCGGCCTTGGCGTTGGGGCAGTCCTTGCGGTGGATGGACACGCCGTATCCCTTGGTGATAAAGCCCACGATGTCGTCGCCGGGCACCGGCGTGCAGCACCGGGAGAACTTCACCATGCAGGAACCGATATCGCCGCCGACAATGACGCCGCTCTCGTTGTGGGTGGGGGCCTTGTTGAGATTCAAGCCCGTATCCTTGGGGTCCTTGGCCGGCTTGGCGGCCTGGACCAGTTCATCCCGGATACGGCCCACGCACTTCTGGGCCGTGATGCCGCCGTAGCCAATGGCGGCGTACATGTCATCCAGGGAGTCAAAACAGACCTTTTTCAGAACCGTGGGAAGAATCTCCGTGTTGTTCAGCACGTTGGGATTGATGTTAAAGTGGCGCAGCTCCGCTTCAAAGCTGGCCTTGCCGTGGGTGATGTTCTCCTCCCGGCACTCCTTCTTGAACCACTGGCGGATTTTGTTGCGGGCCTGATTGGATTTGCAGATTTTCAGCCAGTCGCGGCTGGGGCCCTTGGCGGTCTTGGAGGTGATGACCTCCACAATGTCGCCGTTTTTCAGGGGCTCGTCAAACTTGGCAATGCGTCCGGCGATTTTCGCGCCCACCATGGAGTTGCCCACCGCCGAGTGGATGGCATAGGCGAAGTCGATGGGCGTGGAGCCCTGGGGCAGGCTGATGACCTTGCCCTTGGGGGTGAAGACGAACACCTCGTCGTCGAACATATCCACCTTGAGGGAGTGGACATAC
Organism: uncultured Oscillospiraceae bacterium; assembly: GCA_944385365.1. GTDB lineage: Bacteria > Bacillota > Clostridia > Oscillospirales > Oscillospiraceae > Avoscillospira_A. The sequence goes on from CALWWW010000009.1 coordinate 42,641, forward strand.
TCCTCGGCGTCGGTGTCCTGCTGGCTTTCCAGCAGACGGCGAATCCACTCGAAATCCTTTTCGTCGCCGGTCTTATTGACGCCCTGCTTGTACTTCCAGTGGGCGGCCACGCCGTATTCCGCTGTCTGGTGCATGTCCCAGGTACGAATTTGCACCTCAAAGGGGATGCCGTCGGAGCCGATGACCGTGGTGTGCAGAGACTGGTACATGTTGGGCTTGGGGGTGGAGATATAGTCCTTGAACCGGCCCGGTACCAGATTGAACAGGTCATGGATATGGCCCAGCACGTTGTAGCAGTCGGGGATGGTGTCCACGATAATGCGGAACGCATAGAGGTCGTACAGCTCGTCAATGGTCTTGTGCTGGGACTTCATCTTACGGAAGATGGAGTAGACGTGCTTGATGCGGCCGTAAATTTTGCCGTGGATGCCCACGCTGGAAAGACGCGTGGTGATCTTGGACTGTACGCCCCGCATGAACTGATTGGCCTGTTCCTCGTGGGCGTCCAGATAGGCCATGATTTCGTTGTAGGCCTCCGGCTCCAGATACTTGAGGGACTCGTCCTCCAGCTCCCACTTGATCTTCTGCATACCGAGCCGGTGGGCCAGGGGCGCGTAGATCTCCATGGTCTCCAGAGACTTGCTGATCTTCTTGGCCGGCGTCTGGTATTGCAGCGTCCGGGTGTTGTGGAGCCGGTCGGCGATCTTGATGAGAATGACGCGGATGTCCTTGCTCATGGCCATGAACATTTTCCGCAGATTCTCCATCTGCTGCTCCTCGGTGGTGGAATACTGCACCCGGGTCAGTTTGGTGACGCCCTCCACCAGCTCGGCCACCGTGCGGCCGAACCGCTTGGCGATGTCGTCAAAGGAGGAGTCGGTGTCCTCGATGCAGTCGTGGAGCAGCGCGCCCACCACCGCGTCGGTGTCCAGGCCGATCTCCGCGATGATCTCGGCCACGGCCAGGGGGTGGATGACGTAGGGAGAGCCGTCCTTGCGCTTCTGGCTGGCGTGCTTCTCCTCGGCGTACTGATACGCCGCGTCAACTTTCTCAATGTCCACATACGGCGCATAACGCCGGATGGCTACCATCATAGCCGAATAGTGTTCCTGTACGGATTCCATAGTCAGTCACCTGCCTTCTTCTCTTTCAAACGCCGCAGAATGCGGCTTTCCTCCAAATCCACCTTGCGGCCCTGGGCCGTCAGGGTGATGGAGAGGCGCTGGGCCCGATGCTCCAGCGCGATCAATCCCTGTTCGGCGAATACGTCGAGACAGAGCTTCATCCGAATCATACTGGCCGGCACCCCGGCGTAACGGGACAGCTTATCCCGCAGGGCACCGCATTCGTCGCAGATTTCGCCGGTCTGCGCGGACAGATACCGCCACAGGGCCACAAAATCCGGCCGCTGGGGCAGAAACCAATCGGCCTCCGGCGGCGAGACAAAGCCCGCCAGACACCGTTCATACAGGGCCTGCTCGTAGCTCTGCTGGGTGTCCGCCGTCATGGGACGGATGTCCACCACATTGAGCTGCACCGACCGGACGCCCCGATACTCATTGATCTGGGGGGTAAAGGCCACCTCCACCACGTCCCCCACATGGATGCCGCACCGGGCCTGGGTGGCCGAAAAATAGATGGCGCTGAGGCAGATACTGCCCTTGCGCAGCCGCAGCCGCAGATGGCGGCCGCCGCCCACCTCGCCGCACTGGTCCACAATCAGACCGCCCATGGCCAGCACCGGTTTGGGACAGCCTGCCCCGCAGGGCTCCAGCTGGTCCAGGGCCGCCACCGTTTGCAGCGTCAGCAGGGAGGGCTCCACCATGCAGTCGATCTCCAGGGCGCAGCGGTAGTCGGCGGAGTCCCGGAACGCGGCGGCCCGCTGTTCCATGGCCTGACGGAAACCGTCGATGGCGTCCCGGCGGATGGTGAATCCGGCGGCCAGCTCATGGCCGCCGTAGCTCTCCAGATGGTCGCCCAGGGCTTCCAGGGCGGCGAAGAGATTAAAGCCGCCGTAGGAGCGGGAGGACGCCTTGCCGTGCTCCCCATCGAGACAAATAAGGAAGGTGGGGCAGCGGTATTCCTCGGCCAGACGGGAGGCCACAATGCCCACCACGCCCTGGTGCCACCGCTCGTCGGCCAGGACGATGGCCGCGGGCTGGGGACGGCCCCGCAGCATGGCCACGGCCTGCTCGTAAATCTCCGATTCCACGGCCTGGCGCTGCCGGTTCAGCTCGCACAGCTCCCGGGCCAGCTGCTGGGCCCGCTGGGGATCGTCGGTGAGGAACAGCTCCACAGCCAACTCCACCTGCCCCAGCCGTCCGGCGGCGTTGATGCGGGGGGCCAGGGTATAACCGATGGTGGAGGCGGTGGGCGGCGACCCGGCGCAGCTGCACTGGTCCATCAGGGCCGCCAGACCCAGACGGGGGCGGGTGTGCAGCTGCTGGAGACCGCGGCTGACAAAGACGCGGTTTTCGCCGGTCAGGGGCATGACGTCGGCCACGGTGCCCAGACAGACCAGGTCGGCGTACCGGTCCAGAACGGCTTCCTGGTCTCCGGCAATGGCGGCGGCCAGCTTGAACGCCACACCCACACCGGCCAGATCACAGTGGGGGTAGTGTTCATCGCAGCGGTGGGGGTCCACCACGGCCACGGCGTCGGGGAGGGCGTCCTTGCACTCGTGGTGGTCGGTGATGATAAGGTCCAGCCCCAGTTCCCGGCAGTAGGCCGCCTCCCGGTGGGCGGTGATGCCGCAGTCCACGGTGATGAGCAGCGACACTCCCTGCTGGTGGAGGGCGTCAATGGCCGGAATATTGAGGCCGTAGCCCTCCTCCATGCGGCCGGGGATGTAGAACAGACAGTCGCCGCCCTGCTCCCGCAGGAACTGGGTCAAAAGACAGGTGGACGTGATGCCGTCCACATCGTAATCGCCGAAAACGGCAATCCGTTCGCCGTTTTCCAACGCCTGCCGCACCCGTTGGGCGGCGGCGGGCAAATCGGTCATGGCCTCCGGGGGCGGCAATGGACCGTCCACCGAAAGGAGGTCGGCGGCCTCCCGGGGCGTGGAACAGCCCCGGCTGCACAGTACCGCCGCCGTCAGGGGAGAGAAACCGGCTTCCCAGAGGTCATGGGCCGCTGTGGCGTCATAACCCGCCACATTCCAGCTTCCATACTTCAAAACAAATACACATCCAAATACAGTTTCTAAGTATTATACCAAAGATTTACCGCTGACTCAATGAAAAAAGCGTTAACAATGGGGATTTCCTGTGAAATGTCCCTTGGGAAACGACAAAACCGGCGGCGGACCCGGAAAGAGTCCGCCGTCGGAGGAGGGTTCCGGTCAGGCGCTGTACTGCCAGGCGTTGTAGACGCAGATCAGAATGATCAGCACCATCATGGCCAGGAACAGTTTTTCGACTGTGGAATTGTCGATACGCTTGTTAATCATACGGCCGAAGACGCCGCCCAGGACGCCGCCCAGCATCATCAGAAGCAGGGTGGACCAGGAGAACGCCGGAATGCCGCCGGCCACGGTGGTCAGCAGATTGGCTCCCTGGCAGAAGAGAATCATATAAATGCTGTTGGCCACAGCGGTTTTGGTGTCCATGCTGAAAAAGTAGTAGAGGACTACCAGATTGAAGGGGCCGCCGCCGATGCCCAGGAAGCTGGAGAAGAAGCCCAACACCAGACCCAGGAAGAAGCGGAGCAGCGTACCGCGGAAGTGGTGGGTGCGGATGCCGTCTTTTTTCACCGTGTAGATCAGGCAGCCCACGGTCAGGATGCCCAGGACCACGGCCTGGATGGAACCAATGCGGTTGGGGTTGGCGAAGAGACCGGCAATGGCGCTGTAGGCGGCCTTTCCGGCTACGCCGCCGATGGCGGAGCCCAACGCCAGAGGGGTGCCGATCCGCAGGTCGATGACCGAGTCCCCGGCGGTCAGGGATTTGCCCACGGAATAGACGGTCATGGCCAGGACGGTGCAGGTGGACAGAAAGCCGATGGTGCTGACGCTGGCCCAGCCGAAGGCGTCCAGGGCCGGTTTGATGACCACGCCGCCGCCGACGCCGCACAGCCCGCCTGCCAGGGAGGCTATCAGGCTGACGATCATAAATAACAGAGATTGACCAATCGACATAATTTCCACTCCAATTTCGTATTTTCTGCCTTTATTGTACGGGAAACCGAGGGAAAACAAAAGTACGAATCCCCATAGGTCAATGATAGGTCAATGGTTATTCCAGGATAGGGCGATACGCACGATAGTGGGAAAGCGTGAATTTGTGCGGCGCTGCTGTTGGGGTATGGGTCCCGCCGTTCCCCCGATGGGGGACGGTGGGACCCATGGCCTTTGGCCGGGGATTGCGCCATCTGCGGATGGCGCTGGGAACGCTTGGGGTGTTTCGCCCGCTGCGGCGGGCGACCGGGGCGCCGCCCCTGGACCCTGCGATTTTTTGAAAAAAATCGAGTAAAACTTTTATCGTTTGGGCTGTACGTCTCCACTTCCGCCATCACAAAAAACCGGGGCGTGCTGCCGCGGCAGCACGCCCCATGAAAACCCAATTTTAGAATGCCCAGGTGCCATTACGGAAAATGGGCACCGTGCGGCCGTCGAAGGTTTCGGCGTCGATGTTCAGGTCCCGGGTACCGATCATAAAGTCCTCGTGGACAATGGAATCGTTGACGCCCAGCGCCTGGCACTCGGCCAAAGACCGGTGCTCGAAATCCTCCACCGTGTCGCAGAAGCCATGGCCCAGGGCCAGATGGCACACGGCGTTTTCATCGAACAGGGTGTTATAGAACAGAATGCCCGTCTCATTGATGGGAGACTCAAAGGGCACCAGCGCGCACTCGCCCAGATAGGCCGCGCCCTCGTCCATGGCCACCAGCTCTTTCAGCAGCGCCTCGTTCTTTTCGGCCTTGGCTTCCACCACGCGGCCGTTCTCAAACCGCAGAGAGAAATTTTCAATCAGCTGGCCCTGATAGCACAGGGGCAGGGCGCTGTACACAATGCCCTCGGCCTCGCCCCGCTTGGGGGAGATATAGACCTCTTCGGAGGGAATGTTGGGATTGAACACGGTGCCGGACAGGGTCTTATCCGCGCCGCCGTGGAAGCGGCCCTCTTTCATCATGCCCACGGTCAAATCGGTGCCGTTGGAGGCGGTGTAGTGGAGGGAGCGGATGCCCAGGCCGTTGAGGTACTTGCAGCGGGCGGTCAGGTCTTCATTGTGCTTGTGCCAGTTGGCCGGACCGTCGCCCTTGGCACGGGACGCTTCCAGAATGGCTTCCCACAGCTTCTCCATGGCTTCCTCCACCGGCAGCTCCGGGAACAGCTTGGCGGCCCAGGCTTTGCCGGGCACGGCGGCAATGCACCACTGGTAGCGGTTCTCCATCTGATCCCGGTAGGGCTTGGCAATCCGGCGGCGGTTCTGGGCGGCGGCGGAGATTTTGGCCGGGTCGGCGTCCTTCATGCCGTCGGGGTCCTCGCTCTCCAGATAGATGCGGCAGGGCAGGGTGTCCACGGCGTCCTGCCAGCGGGCCTTCTCCCACTCCCGCATCTCGCCCAGGGCTTCGGGGGAGCGGTACAGGGCGTGGAGCAGCGCCACAGGCTGGTGCTGCCAATCCACCCGGACGGCCCGGGCACCGGCTTCATAGCAGGCCTTGACCAGCTCCGTGACAAACTCCGGCTGATCCAGCTCGGCTTCGATAATCACTTCCTGGCCCGGCTGGACGTTGACGCCCATGGTGGCGATGAGCTTGGCATATTCCTGTAAAATCGTCTGTTGCACGATGATCGCGTCCTTTCTTTTGTAACGGTGTCCATAGCATACCACAAAATCCGGGGGAAAATCAAACCACAGATGGCATGGATTGAGAAATTCACGATTTGTTCATTGCATTGCCACGGGGGCTGTGCTAAACTGTTTCACTGTGATTCTATCCGGTTCAAACGGGAAGGAAGTGCAAAATTGAAGACATTTTGCGACAAATTGAAAACTTTACCCCATAAACGAGTGATTGCGGCGGCCCTGGCCGTCGTGGTGGTGCTGGGCGCGGCCCTGGCCCTGTGGCCGGGCCGGAACGAGGACGTCGAAGCGGCTGCGGCCCGATCCATGGATCAGGCGGTGGTGGTCTGCGGCGACTGGTCCATGGACAACACCACCCTCAATTATTATTACTGGAGCGAATATTTTTATTTGGTGGGCAGCGCCGGAGAGAACCTGCCCGACGGCCTGGACCCGGCCCAGCCCCTGGATCAGCAGCAGTACGACGAGGACCGCACCTGGCAGGACTATCTGCTGGATCAGACCATGATCACCATTCGGGATACCATGTCCATGGTATTCGCGGCGGAGGAAGCCGGGTTTACCATGGGCGACACCTACGCGGCTTCCATGGAAACGGTGGTGGACGGCCTGAAAGCCGACGCCGAATCACGGGGCTATGACGGTGTGACGGCCTATTTGCAGGCGTCCTACGGACCCGGCGCCACGGAGGAATCCTTCCGGGCCTATTTGTCCGACACCTATCTGGCGGCGGCCTACACCGACGAGCTGTACAACCGGCCCCAGTTCTCCGAGGAGGAGATTGCCGAATACTGTGCGCTCCATGAGACGGATTACGCACGGCTCGACGAGGACGGCGGTGAGACACAGCTGCAAAACGCCTACATTCTGCTCTGCAAGCCCGCCGAGAACACCGAGGAAGCCTGGGACGAAGCCGAGACCTCGGCCCGGACCCTCTACGCCACCTGGCAGGCCGAATCGGGCACAGAATCGGATTTTGCCACCCTGGCCGACAGCCATTCCGCCACGCCCGGTCTGCGGCAGGACCTGTCGCCGTCGGATTGCAGCGGCGAGCTGGCCGACTGGCTCTTTGACCCGGAGCGGGTGCCGGGCGATACGGCGGTGCTGCGGTCCGATGAAGGCTGGAACGTGGTCTATGCGCTGGAGCCGTCGGAAAACACCGTCTGGCAGAAGCAGGCCCAGCAGGACCTGCGGAAAGAGACGTATGAATCCGAAGTCCGCACCCTGCGGGAGCAGTATGACTTTCTGGTCAACTACGACGCCATCAGTTTGGTGACGCCCCAGGCCCTGACGGCATCCGACGGATAACGATTGCAACCACGTGCCAAACGTGATAAAATAGCAGGAAGATATGCCAATACTCCCTGTTCTGCGGCAGTTTGCCGGGAAAGGGATACGAAGGACAAAGGAGAAAACGCCATGAATTGTACCAAATGCGGCGCGCAGCTGGAGCCGGGCATGGAGCATTGCCCGCTGTGCGGCGCGCCTGTAGAGGGCGAGGCCGCAGAAGCGCTGGAGCACACCGCCGCAGAAACCCCCGCCGAGGAGACCGCCGCCGGAACGCCTGCGGCGGAGCCGACGGCGGAAGCCGTCCCCCAGACTGCCGAGGAACCCGCAGAGGAAACCCCGGCAGAGCCGGTGGAGGAAGCAGCCGAAGAGACCACTGCACAGACTGCGGAGACGGCGGACGAAGCGCCGGCCGCGCAGCCGGTGGAGGGACTTGCCGGGGAATCTTTTGAGAAGACCGCCGAGGAAGCACCTGTCAAAAAGCAGACGGGACGGGTGGCCCTTTTTGCCGCCGTGGCCGTGTTGGCTGTGGCAGTGCTGGTGTTTGCCGTGACCTCTCTGGGCAAGAAGGACAACGGCGCGGAGAATCCCGCCGACGCCCCTGGAGAGACCACCAGCGAAAACGCCGCCCTCAACACCACCGACGAGACGGACCCCACGGCTATGAACAACGTGGACCAGGCGGGCAACTTCATCGAGCACAGCTATACCGTGGCAAACGACGCCTTCACCGAAGAGGACGCCGCCGCCGTGGTGGCTACCTGCGGCGACGCGGAGCTGACCAACAGCCGCCTGTCCTACTACTACTGGCAGCAGTACTATAATTTTATGAGCATGTACGGCTCCTACGCTTCCATGATGGGCCTGGACACCACCAAGCCCCTGTCGGAGCAGATGTACGATGACACCCACACCTGGGAGGACTTTTTCCTCCAGTCCGCCGTCCGTACCTTCTGGCAGACGGAGGCCATCAACGCAGCCGCCGAGGAAGCCGGGTATGTGCTGGACAGCGAGACCGAGGACTATTTGGCCAGCCTCACCGACACCATGACCCAGGAGGCCGAGTCCGGGGAATACGCGTCTGTGGATGAATATATCCAGGCGGCCTACGGTCCCCATTCCACCATGGACAGCTATACGGCTTTTGCCCGGGAAATGATGACGGCCAGCGGCTATCTGAGCACCGTCTACGGCTCCATTGAGCTGACCGACGACGAGATCAGCGCCTATTTTGACGAGAATGCCGCCCAATATGCAGCCAGCAATATCGCCAAGGACGACCCCAACATGGTCAACGTCCGCCATATTCTCATCACGCCCCAGGCCGATGAAAACGCGGAGACCGACGAAAACGGCCAGCCCGTGCTGACGGAACAGAACTGGACCAACGCCCAGATGAAGGCCGACGAGATCTACAAGATGTGGCAGGAGGGCGACGCCACCGAGGAAACCTTTGCCGCCCTGGCCACCGAGTACACCGAAGACCCCGGCTCCATGTCTACCGGCGGCCTCTATGAAGAGGTCTATCCCGGTCAGATGGTGGAGGAATTCAACGACTGGTGCTTCGACGAAGCCCGGCAGGTGGGCGATACGGCGGTGATCAAGACCTCTTACGGCTACCATATCATGTACTTCTCCGGCGTCTGTGACCACCCCTATTGGTACAAGGTGGCCCAGGGGGACTGCCTGACTGCCCGGCAGCAGCAGGCCCTGGCCGATATTGTCAACGCCACCACGGTGGAAGTGGACTACAGCAAGGCCAAGCTGACGGAGAACGGACTCCTTTGAGTCTGCCCAGGAAACCCAGCAAAAGGAGCCCCGGCGGGGCTCCTTTTTGAACACTATGGAACAGGAGGGAATTGGATGCAGAAGCAAATGCTCTTTTTTGTCAACCCCAACGCCGGCCATGCGGAAATCCGCACCCACTTAATGGATGTTGTGGCCATTTTTACCCGCGGCGGCTATGATGTGACGGTCCATCCCACGTCCCGGCCGGGGGAGATTCCCAAGGTCATTGCAGCCGAGGGACACCGGTACGATATGATCGTATCCGCCGGCGGTGACGGCACCCTCAATGAGTCGGTGTCGGGACTGATGCAGCTGAGCCAGCCGCCGGTGCTGGGCTATCTGCCCGGCGGCACCGTCAACGATGTGGCGTCGACCCTCCAACTGCCGAAAAACTGCCTGGAAGCGGCGAAAATCGTGGTGTCGGGGCGGCCGGTGTCCATCGATGTGGGCAGCGTCAACGACCGGTGGTTTGCCTATGTGGCGGCTTTTGGAGCGTTTACCGATGTGTCTTACCGGACGGCCCAGAACGACAAGCGGATTTTGGGCCGCATGGCCTATCTGCTGCGGGGCGTCCAGGCCGTGACGGAAATCCGGCCCATCCCCGTTACCGTGGAGGTCAACGGACAGACCATCCAGGACGAGGTCATTTTGGGTCTGGTGGGCAGTACCACCAGCGTCGGCGGCTTCAAGGCTCGCCGGGAGCTGGAAATCTCCCTGACCGACGGCCTTTCGGAGATCATTCTGGTGCGCCGCATCAAAAATCTTGTGGACCTCAACGCCGTGGCCGCCGCCATTCTGCGCCAGGACTTTACAGGGGAGTATTTCCACTCCTTCAAGGCGTCGGAGGCCGCGATCTCCTTTGAGGACCCGGTGGCCTGGACCCTGGACGGCGAGTTCGGCGGCAATATCCGCCGGGCGGAAATCCACAACCACCGGCAGGCATTGCAGATCATGGTGCCCAACGACAGTTTTATACCGTGACCCATGGGGGCCCGCTGCCGGAGACGGCGGCGGGCTCTTTGCTTCGGCTTGACAGCCGGACACGTCTGTGGTAGGATAGGGCTGTAACTACTGATAAAAATACAATAGATAAATTTACAATAGAGGAGGAGCGGTATGGACAAGCAGACGTATTTGAAGCGTTTTTCCAGGGCGGCCCGCTGGCGGCTGGGCCACCGGGAGGCGGCGGAGGTGGTGGCCGATTACACGGAATTGCTGGAGCAGCGGCCGCCGGAACAGGACAATACCCTGGTGGAGGATTTGGGCAAGCCCCAGGCGGCAGCCCGACTGCTGACGGAGGAAAAATCGTATCGCCGCTGGCTTTGGAGCTTCTGGGCCATGATCGTCTGCCTGCTGCTGCCGGAACTGATTCTTACAGGTCCGTATCTTAGCGCACAGCCCAGACCAATAGAATATGGAGCCTTTTTCCTGGGAGTGACCCTGGCGCTGTTCTGGTTTCACCCCGGTGGTGAAAAAACGAAACGGCCCCGGGCGCTTCTATGGATATTGGTGGCCATGGCGGTAATGCTGGTGGCCGCGGCCGTCGTGCTGGCCTGTCTGTTCACCGGTGCATGGGAAAACTTGCCGCTGGAGCGGTATGGCCCTACGGCGTTTTATACGTTGAGTTTGGCCAGTACTGTGGCGGTGGCGGCGGGGATCTTCGGCATGATCCGGGCCAGAACAGATGACCGGCGGTGGGCCGCCCTCTATGTACTGGGGCTGACAACAGCTCTGCTCAGTTTGCAGATCATTACGGCTCTGATGAGCCTGTATGCGGCGGATTTCCAATATCTGCTACAGCAGGAGGGCCTCCGGTGGGCCGTGGTGGGCGGCATCGGTCTGGTGGGGACCGGGGTGGTCCTATGCTGAAAAAAGACTTGATCGAATTGTGTCTATTGCAGCTGCTGACGGTGGAGGACCAGTACGGTTATGTGATTCTGAGCCAAATCCACCGCAGTTTTCCGGGGACCCAGGAAAGTGCCGTTTACGCCCTGCTGCGGGGACTGTACAAGGCTGGGTGTACGGAACAGTATGAGGGCCGCACGTCCGACGGACCAACCCGGAAATACTACCGGATTACGGCGGCGGGCCGGGCGCGGCACGGGCAGCTGCTGGAGGAATGGCGCTGTCTCCGGGACGGCCTGACGGCATTGGGTATTGAATAAAAAAACCTGTGTCAGCCGGAATTGCAGCGGATTTTCCTTAATTTTTCCATGTGTTTGCCGATATGCTAAATAGAGGGAAAAACTGTTGATAAGGAGGGTCTTCCAATGAGCATTTCCAATATCCAAGGGGTAGGAGCTACCCCCAAACAGTACCAGCCGGTCCAACAGAAACAGGCGGCCCAGGACAGTGCGCCCATCCGCAAACAGGACACGTTTACCCGCAGTACACCCGCTGAGACCACCGAAGAAGTGACCTACCAGCGCCCCACCAAGCTGTCGGCAGAGCAAGTGGACACGCTCAAGCAGCAGGTCCAGGAAAGCATGTTGGCTCTGGTGGAGGATATGCTGGGCACCCAGGCGCAGATTGCCAAACTGCCCGACGGCTCCGTGGACTTTGACGCATTGGCCCAGCAGCTGGGCATCGGCACCACACCGGAAGCCGCGGCCGAAGCCATCGGTGAAAACGGCATGTGGGGCGTCGACGCGGTCTCCACCCGTCTGATCGACATGGCCATGTCCCTGACCAACGGCGACCCCGAGATGGTGGGCGAGATGCGCGAAGCAATCCGCAAGGGCTTTGAAGCAGTGGGCGATCTGGAAAGCCTGCCGCAAGTCTGCCAGGACACCTACCAGGAAACCATGAAACGCCTGGATTATTGGGAGACCAATGGCTCCATGGAAGGCTATGGAGAAGCCGAAGAGCCCGCAGAGTAAACATCTGCTCCATCCCACAAACCCTAAAATCCAATACAGGGCCTGCGTTTCACAGGACAAAAAACAGACTGGACAGCACAAAGCTGCCCAGTCTGTTTTGCTGTATGAGGCTGTAAAAACAGAGAACGATTGCTCTGCGAACAAACACAAGTCCTCGAGAAACATTTGGAAAGCGGGGGAACCATCATGGGCTGGGTTGGAGGAAGCGGTTTCCGTTCTTCGGATAGTTTTTTCGGATTGTATGCCTTGGGAATTATAAATTATCACCAATCAGATTGGAGATTCCAACCAATTATCGGTCTGCAAAATTATAAAAAGTTCCAAATTCCCGCGCTTTAGCTGTAAGATATTGGTGCTTTTATTCCAATTTGCAGGAAAATTTCAGTAGCCGGGCCGGAACGATTGTGATATATTATTATCATACAATTTTAATGTGGTTTGGTCATGGGCCCGAACCGCCATATAATAGATTTGTTATCTCTATTGGAGGGAATCAGCCGTATGAACACATGGTATAAACGAGGACTTGCAATTCTAATGACAGTTGCCATGCTGTTATCACAGATGACAGTGTTTGCGGCAGACCCGCCCGGCCAGGAATTACCGAAGTATACTTCTGGGCTCTATCGAAAACCCTATGTCCCCAATACGCAGGACAATGAACCAATTGGCGGTGAAGGCAATAATACCGTTTCCTTTGACAACCAAAGCCCATATATTATGTAATTGAAAAAGAAACACTGATTGATGTTGAAGAGGGAAAGTTATACCAAATTCCCCTGCCGGATCCTCTGACCTGTGCAGAAACGCTCAATAAAGTGGAGGTAAAGTTCAACGGGCAATTTACATTTGCGCGCATCAGCGCATCCGCAGGTGACAAGGCCCTGACCATTTCTTTCAAAATAGAATCCGATGATGCAGAGTTAGAGCAGTTACATGACATCTATCTTTCCATATCCTGCGACTGGGACCGCGACAAAGCAAAGGAGATGGATTCCGACAAGGACGGTTCCATCGATATTGCCACGTTGCCCAATGATACCACGGTGGTTGTGGAGGAGTTAAAACCGGCTCCGCCCCAAAAAACGACCCTGACAAAGTCGGCAGCCTCTACCTCCGCAGGACTGACCACCTGGACGGTGCAGTGCGCCGTAGGCAACGAGGATGGAAAGATTCCAACCGAACTGGTGGACTCCTTGCCGAAAGAACTGGACTATGTGACGGACAGCGCAACCGTCACAGTCACACCCTAGGATGGCTCTGCTTCGCCGGCGTATTCCATCTATGATGACGTCACACACAGACTGATCTATGTTTTGCCCGCTGCTGCAAAAGAAGTTACGCTGGAATACCAGACAAAACCCAGCAGCGCAGTGATCACAAAGTTCTGGCAGGATGGAAAAACCCGTCCTTTGAGAACATGGCCCAGGCCCAAAACGACAGCGTTGTCTGTGCCGAAGCCAAGTACCGCGTTTCCTACAACGGACTGAAGCCGTTGGTGAAAAAACAATATTTGGATTTGGATTATGAGGAAACGTCCGGCACGTATTTTGCCACCTGGGGCATTGAAGTCGACAGCCAGGGACAAACCCTGGAGCTGTTGACGCTGCACGATACCTATGGGGCGGCGCTGCTGCTTCCGCAGGCTGCGGACGGCACAGTCGACTTTGATCAAATGGATATGCAGATCGTCTATGCCGACCCGGGCGGCGTACCGGACCCCACCATTCCGATTGAGGAAAAAGATGTGCAGATGGATGCCAATAACCGCACCATCGACATTGATTTGGCGCCCTATTTCGCACAAATGGCCGGCCTGCCGAAGCAGTCGTTTCGTGTGACCTACAAATTGCAGGTGGATAAATCAGCTCTGGAGCAGGGCAGCACGCCGGAATCGTTCCGCAATCAAGTATTTGGGGAATTCAAGACAACGGAAATGACCGATTCGGCCAATTCTGCGATATCCACAGCAGAACTGCCGGTCAAAACAGAAAATACCCTGATTTTACAGACCGGCGGGCAGTATAATTCCGCCACGCGGGCTCTGCCCTGGACCACGACCATCAATCCCGGACTGCAGTCCGGCGTGGTCTCTCCCAACCTGACCTCCGTTGTCTATGAGGACCGCTTTACCAAAGGCAGCTCCAGTTCAGAATTTTTTGGGTATGAGTATCAGTCCTTCGGTCTGACGGAAGCGGCGATCCAGGCCCAGCGGGACTCCATCGAACAGCAGATCAAAGCGCAATTTCAGGAAAAGGGACTGACTGCGGCAACTGTAAACGTTTCGATTACGGAGACAGACACGGAACGGGTGCTGCGCGTGGAGCTGACCAATACCGGCACGGCCTCCATCCAGTTCCGCTATTCCACCTATGTGCTCAAGCCGGAACACTGGGCCAGTAATCTGAGCAATCGGACCTTCCGGAACCAAGTAAGTCTTCTTTCTGCCGGTACGGCCATCAACGGCGTCGCCATCACCAAGGATGCCACCGCATCCGCCCGTGTGACGGTTTCCGGCACGGTGCTGCAAAAATGGCCCAGAGATTCCTATGATACCACAAACAACCAGTTGGACTGGGGAATTGAGGTCAATCGGCGGCTGTCGCCTCTGGGGAAAATTCAAGTGGTGGATGTCCTGCCGGAAGGCGTTACATATATCCCCGGCACAGCTAGATTGAAAAACGGCCCGGCAATTCCCGATAACCTTGCCGATGAAAACGGCAACTATGTTTCCCAAAACGGACAGACATTGACCTTCTATCTGAATTTGGAAAAGCCGGAACGCATTGAGATTATCTACACCACCAGTGTGGATACCAATTCACCGCAGTTTACCCAAACCACCCATGCGAAATTGAACAATCAGGCCAAATTAAGCATCTGGTCGGAGGCCGATAAGGCTTGGTTGGAAACGGCCAAGGCCCAGCAGACCGCCCATATCCTGTATTCCGTTCTCAACAAAACGGTGATACAGTCCAATGACCAGGAAGACGGTGTCCGGAAAGCCAACTACACCGTGCAGATCAACCCCCTGCGGATGGAACTGCAGGAGCCGGGAGCAGACCAGGTCATGCTTGTGGACACTCTTGCGGACGGCCTGCTTTTGGATTTGGACAGCGTCCAGCTTTATGCAGGCGTGACGCCTGTGGCGCCCAAACCGTCCGGAGGCATGGTTCACGAATACCGCCCCACCATCAACCCCGGTGCGCGTATTACGGCCGACATTCAATATGATACCGTACAAAATCAGCTGAAGATCGTGCTGCCGGAAAGCAATCAGCCCTATTATCTGACCTACACGGCCTACCTGACCCGGGCCGGAGTGGATTTGAGCAATCGGGTGCAGTTGGTGAACACCTGCATGGATGACAGCATGGTCCAGGCGGAAAAGACAGTAAAATACAATATTATCAGCGGCGGCGCGTCGCTGCGCCCGCCTGCCAACAGGTACTGTTCCCTACTGCTGAAAAAGGTGTCCTCGGATTCTTCCGCCACGCCGCTGGAAGGTGCGGAATTTGGCCTGTACAGTGCCGAATCGGAAGACGCACTGCTGGCCATCGGCGTCAGCGGCGCCGACGGTGTCTGTACCCTCTCGGTGCAAAAGAGCCAGATTGCCGGGCTGCAACAGCTGTTTTATAAGGAGCTGAAAGCGCCGCCGGAACATCTGGTGGGAAACAACGGTCAGTGGCACGCCGTTTCCATGGAGGAAGTTACTGCTTCGGCGGCCAACCCCATTGTGGTTCCCAATGAAGCGGCAACCGACGGGAAGACGGGCCGCCTGCGCATTCTCCGGCAGGATGAGTACACGCAAGAACCACTGGCCGGGGCAGTGTTCACAGTCTACGAGGGCGATACAGAGGTGGCCAGCGGTACCACCAACCTCCGTGGTATTGTGGAGTTTGATGGTCTCGACCCGGCAAAATCCTACCGCATCGTGGAGACCACGCCACCGGCCGGATATCCTCCCACAGCGGAAAAATTGGTCCAGGCTGCGGTAGAACCAAAAGAGACCATTTTGGAAAACGGGCTGAAACCTCTGGACTGCACCATCCTCAAAACAGGCGCCCAAACTGGTGCACCTTTGGCGGGAGCTAAGTTTGGTCTTTATGACACGGCGGATTGCAGCGGCACCCCGATCACGACCACAGAAACAGACAACGAAGGTAAGTGCACCTTCGCAAAGTTGGATGCTTCGCGGCAATATTGGGTCCGGGAAATTGCCCCACCGGAACATTATGCACCCTCCGATACCATCTATCAGTTGGATTTCAGCAAAGGGGAAAACATCGATCTTTCCATCAAAAATACCCGAAAGCCGGTAACGCTGGAGATCATCAAACAGGATGAGAAACAGCAGCCCCTGGCCAACGCGGAATTTGAATTGACAGAGGATCGGGAGCAGCTGGACGTTGTGGGAACGGGTATCACCGGAACCGATGGCCGGCTCCGATTTGACAATCTGCTGCCAAATCACACATACTATCTCTGGGAGACAAAGGCGCCGGAAGGCTACCAGTGCCCCACAGAGCCGGTGGTATTTACAACGGATTTGCAGAGCGGAGGCGATCAGGTTCAGCTGACAGTGCAGAATAAACTAACTCCCATCACGCTCACTGTGCAGAAAGTGGATGATATCTCCAAGGAGCCTCTGCCCGGTGCGGTTTTCCGCCTGACGACGGACCCGGAGGGATTGACGGAACAAGCTGTCGTTTCGTGCGACGAAAATGGTGTCGCTGTGTTTTACGATCTTCTTCCTGACTGCACCTACTATTTATGGGAAACAACGGCACCGGCTGGATACGTCTGCCCCCAGGGTTACATTCGAGAGATTCATACGACAAAGCAGCAGTCTGCGCTGCATGAAACCATCGAAAATTCTCAACTTCGTACCTCACTTACGGTCCATAAAGTAGATGCAGAGACAAATGCCCCATTGTCCGGCGCAGAACTGGTGCTGAGCCGTGATGAAGCCGGAACGGATATCATTCGTTCTCTGGAAACGGATGCAGCTGGAACTGTGCAATTTGAGGACTTGCTTCCGGGGCATACCTATTATGTCACGGAACGCCGGGCGCCTGCCGGATATGAAAAGACCGACCAGGTGTTTCCCGTCACAATTCCCACCGTTTCCTCCGGCGGTACGCCGGAACCGGTTCAACTTTCTGTGCCAAACCAGCGCAGCCGCGACGATTCCGGTTCAGGCGGCGGAGGCAGCGGAGGCGGCGGCAATGTTACGCCGCTGCAGTATACGCTGACCTATGATCTGCGCTATGATTCCAAAACCGAGCGGGAAACCTATCCGGCCGGTACCCATGTGCGCCTGAACCGCACACCTTTCCGGGATGGATACTTCTTTACGGGCTGGTATCGGGAAGCCGCGTGCATCAATCGGATTTCCGAGGTGTACCTCACCGGCAATCAAACTGTTTACGCAGGCTGGGAACGGTATGCTGTATCGGACCTGCTGAATGCGGAGGACCATTTTGCCTATATCATCGGCTATCCCGATGGGAAGGTACATCCAGAGGACAACGTCACCCGCGGAGAAGTGGCAACCATCTTTTTCCGCCTGTTGGACCCGGAGGTGCGGGAAGACAATCTGACGCAGGATACCGCATTTACCGATGTGCCGGCAGACCGCTGGTATCGTACCGCCATCGCAACGATGGAATCCATGGGCATTGTCAATGGCCGGACCCCGACGGAATTTGCACCGGACGCCCCCATTACCCGTGCGGAATTTGCCGCCATTGCCTCCCGATTCCACCTGGGAGAGCTGACACCGGATGCCGCATTCACAGATATTGCGGGCCATTGGGCGGAGGACGAAATCTGCCGCGGCGCTACGCTGGGCTGGATTCGCGGCTATGAGGACGGAAGCTTCCGACCGGAACAGTACATCACCCGGGCCGAGACTATGACGCTGGTCAATCGGATGCTGCTGCGGCTGCCGGAAACCCCGGCGGATCTGCTGTCGAATATGATTCGCTGGCCGGACAATGCCGATTCCCAGGTGTGGTATTACCTGGCTGTGCAGGAGGCCACCAACAGCCATGACCACTTCAGAAAGCCCGACGGCGTTTATGAAACGTGGACTGCCCTCAATCCGGTGGAGGACTGGACAAAGTACGAGCGCTGACCGCGCTGGAAGGCAGCTGGGCTTTTCTAAGATTCATAGCTGGTGATTGCAAAAAACACCGGCAAGGGAGCAGTCCCTTGTCGGTGTTTTGCGGTTCGGTGGCGTTTTCCATGGCTTCCTTGGCTGGGAGGTGGGCCTGCATTGATCCACCTTGTGAAAATCAGTGCTTTCCTACCGGTCAAAAGCAACAAATAATCCGAACCCGTCTTTTTAGAAACGAGTTCGGATTATATTGGTCTGGTGCGGGCATGGGGACTCGAACCCCAACGCCGGAAGCACGAGAACCTAAATCTCGCATGTCTACCAATTCCATCATGCCCGCAGAAGAAAGAAACCCTCTATTTTTACACGGGGAGGGGACCCGAGGCGGAGCGAATCGCTGCATCCGCAGCGGCAAACACAGGCCGAACCTGGGTTTACCGGTTGGTGTGTATCCGTGGATACTGCATAATAGTACCATACCCGGCCCCATGGGTCAATAGAAAAAGATGTCCTTTTGTGACGTTTGCACAGAGGTCGTCCCGTTCCAGACGACACCCGATGAAACTTTTCTTGACACATTGACCATCCATCAGTACAATAGATTCTGGATTATAGTGCGACCGGCGCAGCTGCTTGGGGGGCCTGCGCCGCCGCTGCTGTTTCCGCGCATACCCGATTTTTTCAGATCTTAGATCAAGGAGGTGTGTTCGCAGAATTATGGAACCGATACAAATCATTCTTCCGGTCATCGTCGGCTTTGTCTGTGCGGTGGTGTTCTTTTTTGTTGGCGTTACCTATCGCAAAAAGGTCGCCGAAAAGGAGATCGGCAGCGCAGAAGAGGAGGCAAAACGCCTGATCAATGAAGCCATCAAGGCGGCGGAGAACAA
This sequence comes from uncultured Oscillospiraceae bacterium, assembly GCA_944385365.1. Taxonomy (GTDB): domain Bacteria; phylum Bacillota; class Clostridia; order Oscillospirales; family Oscillospiraceae; genus Avoscillospira_A. The sequence continues at coordinate 61,410 of CALWWW010000009.1, forward strand.
AAACCGAGAGCTGCTGCTGGAGGCCAAGGAAGAAATCCATAAATCTCGTACCGAATACGAAAAAGAAGTGAAGGAGCGCCGCGCCGATCTGCAAAAGCAGGAGCGCCGCCTGCAACAGAAAGAGGAAACCCTCGACCGCAAGCTGGACGCCCACGAAAAGCGGGAAGAGGAACTGAACCACAAGCTGCAAAAGGTGGCCGCCGCCCAGGAGGAGACGGACCAGCTCAAGCGCAGCCAGATGGAGGTCCTGGAAAAGATCTCCGGTCTGAGCCAGGAGGAGGCCAAAACCTACCTGCTGGAAAATGTGGAATCCCAAATCCGTCATGAGACGGCCATGAAGATCAACGAGGTGGAGACCCAGCTCAAGGAGGAAGCCGATCAGCGGGCCCGCGAGATCATCGCCACCGCCATTCAGCGCTGTGCCGCCGATCACACGGCCGAAGCCACCGTTTCCGTGGTCCCCCTGCCCAACGACGATATGAAGGGCCGCATCATTGGCCGCGAGGGCCGCAACATCCGCACCCTCGAGACCATCACCGGCGTCGATCTGATCATCGACGACACCCCCGAAGCCATCACCGTTTCCAGCTTTGACCCCATCCGCCGCGAAGTGGCCCGCATGGCTCTGGAGAAGCTCATCGTCGACGGCCGCATCCATCCCACCCGCATCGAGGACATGGTGGAGAAGGCCCGCCGCGAGGTGGAGCATACCATCAAGGTGGAGGGCGAGCGCGCCACCTACGAGACCGGCATCCACAACCTGCACCCGGAGCTGGTGAAGCTCCTGGGCCGTCAGCGGTACCGCACCAGCTACAGCCAGAACGTCCTGCGCCACTCCATCGAGGTGGCCCATATCGCTGGTCTGATGGCCAGCGAGCTGGGCGTCGATGTGACCCTGGCCAAGCGGGCCGGTCTGCTCCACGATCTGGGCAAGTCCGTCACCCATGAGGTGGAGGGCAGCCACGTGCAGCTGGGCGTGGAGCTGGCCCGGAAGTACAAGGAAAGCCCCATCGTCATCAACGCCATCGAGGCCCACCACGGCGACGTGGAGCCCCAGTCGGTCATTGCTTGTCTGGTGCAGGCTGCCGACGCCATCTCCGCTTCCCGCCCCGGCGCCCGCCGTGAGAATGTGGAAAACTACATTCGCCGTCTGGAGAAGCTGGAGGAGTTGACCGGCTCCTATCCCGGCGTCGACAAGGCATACGCCATCCAGGCGGGCCGCGAGGTCCGTATCATGGTCAAGCCGGAGGAGGTCAGCGAGGACAACATGATTCTCCTGGCCCACGACATCGCTTCCAAAATCCAGAGCGAGCTGAAGTATCCCGGCCAGATCAAGATCAACGTTATCCGCGAGACTAAAGCTGTGGATTACGCCAAGTAAAATCGATACGCGCTGCAAAGTTTCTTGCAGCGCGTATTTTTTGTTTACCTACTTTCTTCTATAAACTTGGGGAACACTATTTGGGGCATGCCATACGATCAGCACAGGCAGAAAAGGCCGCCGTCCGCCACCCGCTATGGGGTGGGGACGGCGGCCTTGCGGCCTTGCCGCGGGGATTGCGCCCGCTGCGGCGGACGCTTTGGAAGGATAAGGCGGTTTGCCCGTTGCGACGGGCGACCGGGGCGCTGCCCCTGGACCCCGCGATTTTTGAAAAAATCGAGTAAACTTTTACGGCTTTGTACCAGCAAACTGTCAGACTGCCGTATCCTTGGGAATGGGATGGGCGTCGCCCTCGCTGCGGAAGCAGCGTTCCACGGGGACGTTCCGGGTCAGCAGGGACACCACAATGATGGACACAGACGAAGCCACCAGACCCACCAGGACGGCGTTGGCAATGGGCAGCTGCGACACCACCGCGCCGACAATGATGCCAACACGGGCGCCCCAAGGGGTGACCTTGCTGTTGCACTTGCTCATTTCCGGCCGCTGGCCCTTGCGTTCTTTCCAGAGGAAGCCGATGCACAGCAGCGGCGCTACGCCGGCGCCCGCCATGGAGTAGGCGCGGGAGAACAGGGAGATGATGGAGCTGGCATAGATGGCCGCCACAGAAGCGGCAACACCAATGAACAGGGTGGCCCATTTGGCCAGCTTCACCAGCTGCTGGTCGCTGTGCTTGCCGAAGGGCCGCACCAGATCATTGACCACCAGCACCGCCGCCGAATTGAGGCAGGAGTCTGCCGAGGACATACCGGCGCAGAGAATCAGCACGAAGATGCCAGCGCCCACCAGCATGGGGGTGCAGTACATCATAAACCAGGGCATGGCCGAACCGGCGTTCAGGTCCTGGTTGAGGGTGAGGATAATCAGGCCCACCAGGGCGGTCAGCATGGTCATAATGACGCAGATGATACCGCTGTACAGCAGACCGTCGCGGGCGGTTTTGGAGGTTTTGCAGGCGTAGCAGCGCTGCCAGTAGGTCTGGGCCACCAGGACGCCCACGAGACCCGTCAGGAATGTGTTCAGGGTACCCATGAAATCCAGATTGGCAAAGGTCCACATGTCGCCCTTGCCCACGGCTTCCAGGCGGTTGCCCAGCTCCACCAGGCTGAAATCCACCTTGCTGAAAGCAAACAGATAGAAGATAATGCCGAAGATCACGCACAGAATGCCCTGGAACAGATCGGTCCACACCACGCTGTAGACGCCGCCCATAAAGGTATAGACGATGAAAATGGCGGAGAACAGCAGAATGATGGGCAGGGGATCGGCCCCGGTAAACACCTGGAAGATTTCGCCGAAGGCTTTGCCCTGGCCGCCCACCCAGGCCACCATGATGCAGGCGCTGAGGATGCCGCAGAGAATCCGCGTCAGCTTGTCGCGGACTATAAGATCGTCGATCATTTCCGGCATGGTATTATAGGTGAACCGTCCTGCCAGACCGGCAAAGACCAGGGCAAAGACGATTTTGGAGCCCTGTTCGCCCAGGATAAACGCCAGCCACCCAATGCCGTTTTCATAGCCGCTGCCGGCGTGGCCGATGAAATTGCCCGCGCCCATGATGGTGGCAAACTGGGTAAAGAAGATCAGATACATGGGAAAACTGCTGCCGCCGATGGCATAGTGGGAGAAACTTTCATTGGCCTGTCCCTGCACTTTCCAGGAGATCACGAGAAACACGCCGCAGACGATTACCGTCAAAATCCAGAACAAGGTACCCATGGTCATAGTTTGCATGCTCCTTTCCGCCGCTTCCGGCCCCGGCGGATGCAAAAACAGGAATCGCCGTCCACGCATGACGTAGACGGCGAAAGATAGCCAACAATTTCCAATCAAAGAATCACACTCTGACCCTGGCAATGATCGACCTTCCTCCGCTTACGAGATTAGCTGCCGGGTTCGGAAAAGGAAGTTCCCGTCGGTTGTCACCGATTCACCCCAAAATTGGTTCTCCCGCTGCCGCCCGCAGGCGGCACTCAGCGCATTGCATCCAGTTTCTGATATTTGATTGGTATTAGTATATCATAAATCTGGTAAAATTTCCAGTATTATTTGTAAAATTTACACAAAGTTATCTGGCGGCATATCGTCCGCAATGTCAGAACTTATCCACAATGGCGGCGCTTTTCTGGAAGTGCTTGCATTGGGGGCTGATTCTGCGCAAAATTCGACATTTTTTGCACAATCAGTCCAGGCGGTTTTTTGAAATGATATAATCATTCTCGAAGCCGGGAGAAGGAGGTTGGCTATGGACCGAGAGACAGCGGCCAGACCGTTGGAGCGAGATAATGTCATATCCATGAAACACTGGACCAGAAAACACCCCATTAAAATCTTCCCGACGAGCTGTGAAGAAGCCGGGCACATTGCCCAGGAGCTGATGCGCTACGGCGCAGTGGAAGTGCGTCTGGAGCGTCTGGATACCAAGGGGGCCAATCGGATGCTCCATTTTCTCTCCGGCGTGGTGTTTGCCCTGGGAGGCATGGTGCAGCGATCGGGACGCTGGCAGATTCTCGCGATTCTCGATACCACCGCCGACCAGAATGGTCAGGATGATCCGGACGATCAGGACCAACAAGAATAATACGCAAGCGGGAGCGCGCACAGCGGACTGTGCGCGCTCCCGTCACTGTTTGCCCATGGGACAACGGCTTATTTCAGCAGCATACCGGAGTTCAGCAGGCTGGTGGAGTAGAGGAACAGAACATCCTGATTCTCGTTCAGCTCCACAAAGTCCGGCAGCAGTTTGGCGGCAATATACCGCAGGTCAATGAGGGTGATTTTGGAATAGCCCTCCAGGAACAGGGGGGAGATGCTGCTGCCGTAGGAGTCCCGGAAAATCACCAGCTCCCGGTCGGTTTTGGCTAGGGGGCTTTCCATGGTGATTACCGCCTGAGCGCCGCCGGCAAAGACATCATAGCCGTCCATGCCGTCAAACTTGGTGGTGGTGTACACGGGCCATTTGCCCTCAAATTCCACGCCGGTCATGGAAGCGGCGTTGGTGGCGTCGGAGGTCAGGTACGTCAGTACGTCCGGTTCCACCGGCAGGGCCGACTGGCCGCAGTAGACGCCGTAGAAGGGGGAGAGGGTGTTTTCCGTATAGCCGCCCTCCGGTGTCAGGCTGACGCCCAGACCCATGCCGTCGGCCAGGAATTGGGCCACGTCCACAATGTCCGGCTGGTTCCAGTGGGTGTCGGTGCGGTAGTAATCGTCCACCGAAAGCAGGTCCATAATGTCCAGATACTGGCCGTTGACGGTGGAGGTCATGATCTCCACCAGACGGTCATAGTCCATGTGGGGGTAGCCTTGCTCCTCAGCCACAAAGTAATTCTTGTCGGGGACAATGGAATAGTAAATCCGGTCGCTGGGTACATAGGTGGAGACTACCTCGTTGATCTTGTTGGCGGCGTATGCCACCTGATCTTCTTTCAGGGGATATTCCATTTTGAAGACGCTGTCATCGACCAGATAGACGTCGTTGTTGTCCAGCTGCCGGAACAGATCGAACCGGGTCACGGCCTTGATGGTCCGCCAGCCGTCCCGGCCGGGGAACTGGTCCAACAGATACGTTTCCAGCTCTTCCATATAGTCGCCGGAGAAAATGCCCTCCGCCGTCAGGGCCGGAGCCTGGGCCAGATTGCGCCGCTCCGACCGGGAGGTTTCCTGATCGGGCAGGATAATGTGCCAGATGGCAATGCCGAAGAGCATCACAAAGGAGACGGCCGCAATGGCAATATATTTGACTTTCTGCATGGCGTACCTCCTTAGAAACGGAAATAGAGGAAGGGGTTAAAGGAACCGTCCACCAGACTGGCCGTTACGGCCACCAGCAGGGCGGCCACCGCTGCAGGCTCCAGAACGGTCATGATCTTGCTGTTCTGGACGCGCTCATAGCAGCGCTTGCCCAGGGGCAGGGCGGCAATCAGGCAGACTACCAGCAGCACGCCGTAGCTGCGCAGATAGTAAAGGGCCTCGCTGGTGTAGAGGGGCAGTCCGCCCGCGCCGAACAGTCCGCCCACATCGGCCAGCACACCGGACAGGCCGTTGGCGTTGAAAATCACAAAGCTGATGAGCACCAGGAAGATCACATAGACATGGCGTACCACGGCGGGCAGCTTTTCCAGAAGATTCCCCAGCCACAGCTTTTCGATCATCAGCAACACGCCGAACAACACGCCCCAGAGGACAAAATTCCAACTGGCGCCGTGCCACAGGCCCGTCAGCAGCCAGACAACGGCCAGATTCCGCAGCCATTTTGCCTTGGAGCAGCGGTTGCCGCCCAGGGGGATATAGACGTAGTCGCGGAACCAGCTGCCCAGGGTCATATGCCAGCGCCGCCAAAATTCTGCGATGGACTTGGAGATAAAGGGGTAATTGAAATTCTCCGGGAACTGGAAGCCGAATATGCGGCCCAGGCCGATGGCCATGTCGGAATAGCCGGAGAAATCGAAGTAGATTTGCAGGGAAAAGGCCACGGCATACAGCCAGAAGAACAAAACGCTCTGGCTCTGGGCGTCCCGGAAGGCGGTGCACAGTTCGCCCATGGCGTTGGCCAGCAGAACCTTCTTGCCCAAACCAAACGCGAAGCGCCGCAGGCCCAGGGCGACACCCTCCAGCGTGCTTTTGCGGCTCTCCAGCTCGGCGGCCACGTCGGTGTAACGGACGATGGGACCGGCAATCAGCTGGGGGAACAGGCAGACAAATGTGGCAAAGGTGGCCAGATTCCGCTGGGCTGAGGCCCGGCCCCGATAGACGTCAATGGTATAGGACATGGTCTGGAAGGTAAAGAAGCTGATACCGATGGGCAGGGGCACGCCGGTCAGGGGAATGGAGGTCCCCAGCAGATCATTGACCGTGCCGATAAAGAAGTCGGTATATTTGAAGAAGCCCAAAAGGCCCAGATTGATGACAATGGAAGCGATCAAATATAAGCGCGTCCGTTTGGGACGGTCCCGGTGCTTTTCAATGAGCAGCGACCAGCAGTAATCGCTGATGGAGGAGATCAGCAGCAGGGAGACGTAAATGGGCTCTCCAAAGAAGTAAAACAGCAGGCTGGCCGCCAACAGTACGCCGTTGCGCCACGACTTGGGAGCCAGAAAGTACAGGGCCAGCGTCAGGGGCAGAAAGCCGTATAGAAAGGTAATGCTGGAAAACAGCATGGGCAGTCACCTCGATTGCAGATTGATTTTGGACGCAAAAAACCGGGCGCACCGGTTCGGTGCGCCCGGTCAGTGGGTCGATTACATGGCGTTGAAGTTGGCGATGATGGTGTCGGCCCAGTCCTGGCTGGACATGACCAGAATGGCCAGATTGCCCTTGGAAGCGGTCTGAACACTTTCGGCCTCCACGCAAATCCACTTGCGGGGGTTGGCGTTGGCCTTCATGTCGGCGGCCACGGTGGCGGCGTCGGTGCCCTCGGGCACTTCCACAATGACAACGCTGTGGGCAATGGAGCCGATCATGGCGTCGCCGTTGATGCCGCGGTAGCTCTCGGCATAGGGGATAAAGGCAAAGGACTCAAAGTTCTCGGCGGTCAGCAGTTCGCTGAAGCTCATGGGGAGATCTTCGATACCGGCAGTGACGGTGGACAGCACGGCGGCCAGATCCGTCTCGGAAGTGGCGGGAGTCTCCGGCTCTGTGGGCTTTTCCTCCGGCGTGGTGGGAGTTTCGGGCTGTGCGGGCTTCTCAGGCTGCGTCGGGGTCTCGGGCTTGTTGCCGCTGTTGGAGCCGCCGCCGGTACCGTTGCCGCCGCCAGTGCCATTACCGGCACCACCGCCGGTGCCGGAACCGCTGCCCGTGTTGGAGGAACTGTTGTTGGTGTTGGAGCCGCTGCCGGTGTTGCTGGCGTTGTCGGGCTTGGAGGTCTCCGACGTCTCAGCTGCGTCGTCCTCGGGGGTGGCGACGGGATCGCCAATGGCTTCCAGGGCGTCTTCCTCGCCGCTGACGGGGGCGGCCAGATCGCTCTCGGGAGTGGCTTCACCGGCCAGAGAGTCGAAGTTTACCAGAATGGCGTTGGCGGTGTCCACGGAGGACATGACCAGCAGAATGGTGTTGCCGTGCTGGCGCACATGGGTGGCTTCCGCGCCGACGCAGACCCACTTGTTGGGGTTGGCGTTGGCTTCGATGTCGGAAGCGACCTGGGCGGCGTCGGCGCCGTCGGGAACGCGGACCAGAACAACGCTGTGGGCGATGGAGCCGATCAGCGCGTCGGCGGAAACCGCTTCGTAGCCGTCCTCATAGGGAATAAAGGTCATGAACTCGAAGTTCTCTTCCGTCAGTTCCGAAATCTCGTACATGGGCAGGTTTTCCACATCCTTGAGGATGTCTTCCATGACGGTGGTCAGGTCCATTTCGTCAATGGGGTTGGTCTCCTCCTCCTTGCTGGTGTCGTCGGTGGAGGTGTCGTTGGTCTCGGTGTTGGCAGTGTTGCCGTCAGGGGCGGGGGTCTCACCCTTGGAGCCGCAGGCGGCCATGGAGAATACCAGGGTCAGAGCCAGCAGCAGAGCAATCAGCTTTTTCATAGTTCTCGGTTCCTTTCTGATATGGTTCCCGGATGCGGGAGCGGCGGTGCCGCGTTGTTTTCTGATTGGTTAGACGGCGCCTTTCCCTATTTGTTCCCGTGCATGCGAAAAAATATGAGAAATTTTTTCCAAATAAAAAAGAGACGCCGCCGGGGCGTCTCTTTCTATATAATGTGTAATCAGGAAGCTGCTGCCGTGTTGGAACCGGCGGTCTCACCCGGAGCGGGCAGATTGATCTGGAAAGAGCCGCTGGCCGCGGAGGACGCGCCGTTGGTCTTGGTCACTTGCAGCGATACGGTAATCGTATAGGATTCCCCGGCGGCAAAGGGGTAATCCACCCGGACGGCGTCCAGCAGCGTCGTACCGGCGGCTGTTTGCAGGGACGCAAGCTCCTGGGCCGTGGTGGGGCGAATGAAGCGGCTGCCGTCGGAACTGCTGGGAGACGTGGTGCTTTTCACCGTGACGCCCGTAATGGCGGCATCCACCAGATTCACCGGGGAGTGGACACCAACCAGCAACCCGCCGCTGCCGTCCTGGGTGACAGTCCAGGCATAGCTCCAGTCTGAGGCCAGACCGTTGACAATGCGGACCGTCTGGGAGGACTGATCCCACAGCACATCAAAGCCAAACTGTTCCGCCACGGGCCGGATGGCCACAAAGGTTTGACCGTCGCGCACCACCGGCGCGGTATTGGCGGTGCCGGTGGTCTGGCCGGTGCGGGTGTTGACGATGGTGCGGCCATCGTAGAGCGCATACTGATTGGTTACCGTAAAGGTGGTACGGCCAATCCACAGGGAAACGGTGCGGGAAGCAATAAATTCTTTCTGTCCCGATTGCAGCTCCGCCTGATAAACGGAAGTATCGGGGGTGTAAGTACGGGACAGCTCCACCATCTGCTGATTCTGTACCCAGCGTACCGTCAGTCCCATGGCCTCGGCCACATCCCGTACTGGCGTCAGCGTCATGTTCTGTGCATTGACGTAAGGCGCCGCGCCGCTCCATACCACGGGAACGCCGCGCACGGTCACCTTAATCGAGGCCGCCGCAGCTGAAAAAGCAAGAAGCGCCAGAGAGAGCAGCAGAAGACAGAGCCGTGCAGCCAATCGCCTCATAAAATCCCTCCAGTATAAAAGGTTACGAATTGTTACCAATTTAGCATAACACACTTTTCCAACGGGCGCAACCGCCAAAATACCACGAGTACAATATAGAAAATAGGGGAAAGAAAAAAACGTCGATTTTTTGAAAAAAGGTGTTGACAAATGATACCTGGTCTGATATTATATGCAAGCGCTTGAGGGACAGCGGTTCCGATGAAAGCGGCCAGTAAGAACTCTGAAAAAAC
>CALWWW010000010.1 GCA_944385365.1 uncultured Oscillospiraceae bacterium
ATTATAAAAATGTGATATTGTTTATGCCTTAATTCGTTGCTGAATGGTAAAACACCCTTGACAAATCTCTTTCCAGATCCGGCTTTTGTGGCAATGTGCGCGACCCGGTCCACGGACAGGACACGCATCCTTGTACTGAACAAGGGAATCGGGTGAAAATCCCGGACAGGCGCCGTACCGGAACCTCGGACGAAAGTCCGGGCGGAGGACGGATGCCTAGCTGTGATGGCGGAGGATATCTCTTTTCTGCGAAAGCAGGTCACTGGCGGCGCAGCCGCTGGGAAGGCGAGGGGTACCCGTTGGCAGGACGAACTGCCTGAACGCTTCAGTCAGAAGACCTACTAGGAGCTCCACCCCCGTTTGGGGGCTGCTCTGAAACGATGCCAAAGGGAGCGATGCAGCAGCATCAGCTCCGGTATTCCAGAATGGAAACAACAAAAGCGGACGTGGCGACGTCCGCTTTTTTGCGGCCTTCGGGAGCGGGGACCAATGGTTCCCTGTCTTGCCTGACTCCTGGAGGGCCGCGAGAGCGGGCAGCGGTATTCCGTATCTCTGGATGGTCGGGACGCCTGGGACGAGGCAGGCCCAGGGTCCCCCGTCCCTGTGATATCCCCCTCTTTTCCACGGCCCGGCGGAACGGACGGCCCATGCCATGCCGCCGCCCCGCCGGACCCATCACGACCAAACAACAAGGACCGCCGCGGAACTGTCCGCGGCGGTCCTTGCTGCAATCGATGAAATGAAAGTATAAAAAACATCATCCAGGGATGATGAGAAATTTTCGTGGAAGCGCTCCGGCCCCCTGGGGCGGTGGGACCGGACAAAAAGAAAAGCCAGGGCATTCGTCCCCGAATCCCTGGTCCTTACTTTTCGCTGTTGTAGGAACAATCGTCATCGTTGCCGAAGATCAGATCATCAATATCGGGAATGTTGTGATACATCATGCTGCATCCTCCTTTCTATCCTTAATTGCTTCTTATTATACTTGTTGTTTGTGAAAAAACAACGAATGAATCGTGAACAGTTTGTTAAAATTGCGAAAAACGGGAGCTGTGTCTATCACAGCTCCCATAAGATGTCATATTGCCTTCACATAGCAACCGCAGGCCAGGGCGCCGTAACCGATGTGGCAGGAGACGCTGAGGCTCAGCGGGTCAAATTGGAATGCTACACCGGGGAAAGCGGCCTCCAGCTCGGCTTTCCAGTCCAGGGCTTCCTCCAGATTGCCGGAGTAGGCGATGCCGAAGCCCATGCGGCCTTGGGCCAGGGGTTCCGCAAACCGGGTTTTCAGGTCTTTCTGAAGGGCTTCGATCATGGTCCGGCGGGCGGCCTTTTTGCCGCGAACCTTGGCATAGGCGTCCAGCTTTTCACCCTGAATTTGCAGGACGGGCTTGAGGTTGAGGACCGTACCGATGGCGGCGGCGGCAGGGGTGATACGGCCGCCCTTTTTCAGATATTTGAGGGTCTCCAAACTGATGTAAATGCTGGCCTGGAGCTTCTGTTCTTCCAGAATCGTGCGGATTTCCTCGGCGCTGTGTCCGGCTTCCGCCAGGGCCATGGCGTCGTAGACGGATTGGCGCTGGGTGACCGAGATTCGCTGGTTGTCCACAACCACCACACGGCCGTCGTAGTCGTCGGCCAGCATCCGGGCCGACTGGCAGGAGCTGCTGAGACCGCTGGACATGGGAATGTGCAGAACGGATTCATACTCCTGCAGCAGCTGGTCCCATAGCTGGGTCACGTCGCCCAGAGAGGGCTGGGAGGTGGAGATATCGGCATCCTCTAAGAGCTTTTTGTAAAAAGCCTCCTGGGTCAGTGTGATGTCTTCGAAATAGAGGGTATCATCGATAAAAAAGGGCATGGGCAGCACGGAAATCCCCAGCAGTTTCGCTTCGGACTGGGTGATACCGCTGTTGCTGTCGGTGACGATGGCGATCCGTTTCATGAGACGTCCTTTCTGGCGTGACACGGCCAATGGCAGGTCACAGCGTGGATAGTATCGAATAGTATAGCGCTTTTTTCCCCAAAAGGCAACGGGAAAAATGGAACATTGTTGAAAAAGCTGCAAGAAAAGGGAATTGCAACCGTTCCTTTATGGCACATGATGGAGACAAAAAGAAGAGCATCTGCGGAAAACGCAGATGCTCTTGGCGGAGTGGGAGGGATTTGAACCCTCGCGCGCTGTTTAGACGCCTACTCCCTTAGCAGGGGAGCCCCTTCGGCCTCTTGGGTACCACTCCATGGCCGGTCAGAACGTTGGAAAGAATGGCGGAGAGAGTGGGATTCGAACCCACGGCTCATTGCTGAGTCACTGGTTTTCAAGACCAGCTCCTTAAACCGCTCGGACATCTCTCCAGATCAGTTCCTTGTGAGATACGCAAATTATATTACCAGAACAGTGCCGGTTTGTCAACCCCTGAATCGTAAAAAATTTTGCCCTATGCGGCCAGGATTGATTTTTGCCGAATTGGTGGTATACTTACACTAACCATAAATTTCATAATTGGAAAGGTTCTGTTCGCATGACGAAAATTGATATCTACTCCGGCTTCCTGGGGGCCGGTAAGACCACCCTGATCAAGAAGATGATTCAGGAGGCTTACAAAGGCGAAAAGCTGGTACTCATTGAAAATGAGTTTGGTGAAATCGGCATTGACGGCGGCTTTTTAAAGGAAGCCGGTATCGAAATTACCGAAATGAATTCCGGCTGCATCTGCTGCAGTCTGGTGGGCGACTTCGGCAAGGCCCTCAACCAGGTTCTGGACCAGTACAACCCCGACCGCATTATCATTGAGCCCTCCGGCGTGGGCAAGCTGTCCGACGTCATCGCCGCCGTCAAGCGGGTGCTCCGCCCTGGTGTGGAGCTGGGCAGCGCCGTGGCCGTGGCCGACGCCACCAAGTGCCGTATGTATATGAAGAACTTCGGCGAGTTCTACAACAACCAGATTGAGACGGCCCAGACCATTTTCCTCAGCCGCATCGATATGGTCAGCGAGGAGAAGCTCCACCAGGCCGTGGAGATGATCCGCACCCGCAACGACCACGCCACCATTGTCACCACCCCCTGGCAGCAGCTCACCGGTGAGCAGCTCCGCGCCGCCATGGAGCAGGAGAACACCCTGGCCCAGGAGCTGGAGCACCTGGAGCACGACCATGAGCACCATCATCACGACCACGATCACGACGAGCATTGTGACTGCGGCTGCCACGACCACGATCACGAGCATCATCATGACCATGAGCACGATCATGAGCACCACCATGACCATGGCCCCGACTGCACCTGTGGTTGCCACGATCACGACCATGACCATGAGCACCATCATGAGCATGACCATGACGAGCACTGCGATTGCGGCTGCCATGACCACGACCATCATCATCACCATGCCGACGAGGTCTTCACCTCCTGGGGTGTGGAGACGCCCAAGAAGTTTACCAAGGTGGGCATTGCGTCCATGTTGGCGGCGCTGGAGGATGAATCCCTGTATGGCTTTGTTCTGCGGGCCAAGGGCTATGTGGAAGGCGAGGACGGACAGTGGATTTACTTCGATTATGTCCCCGGCGACCCGGACATCCGTGACGGCAGCCCTGCCGTTACGGGACGTCTCTGTGTCATCGGCTCCAAGATCAACGAGCAGGCGCTGAGCACCCTCTTCGGCGTGTAAGGGGGAGACCGCATGAAAACCGTTCCCGTCTACGTATTCACGGGCTTTCTGGAGTCCGGCAAGACGAAATTTATTCAGGAAACCCTGGAAGATCCCCGATTCAACAGCGGGGAGCGGACCCTTTTGATTGTCTGTGAAGAGGGCGAGGAGGAGTACGATTTCTCCACCTATCCCCACAAGAACGTGTGGAAAGAGGTGGTGGAGGACTACGACGATCTGACGCCGGAGAAGCTCCAGGGCTGGCAGAAGCAGTATAAGGCCCAACGAGTGGTGGTGGAGCTCAACGGTATGCAGCCCGCCGGCGCGTTTTATGAGAAGATGCCGGAAAACTGGGAAATCGCCCAGGAGGTGTTCTTTGCCGACGCCCGCTCTATCCTCAATTTTAACGCCAACATGCGTTCTCTGGTGGTGGATAAGCTCCAGGGCTGTGAACTGGTGGTGTTCAACCGCATGGAAAAGGGTCAGGATGTCATGCCCTACCACAAGCTGGCCCGTGCCCTGAACCGCCGGGTGGACATTATTTACGACTACACCGATGGCACCACCCAATTTGATGAAATTGAGGACCCGCTGCCCTTTGATCTCAACGCCGACACCATCGAAATCAACGACGACGATTATGCCATCTGGTACCGGGACATTGCCGAAGAGTCTCAGAAGTACGATGGCAAAAACGTCCGGTTCAAAGCCCAGGTGGCCAATCTGCGCCGGGGCGTCCAGGGCTGGTTTGCGCCGGGCCGCTTCGTCATGACCTGCTGTGTGGAGGACATTGAGTTTATGGCCATCCCCTGCCAGTATGACCGGTGCGAAGAACTGACCATGCGCAGCTGGGTATGGGTGACGGCCCATGTGGAATCCAAGGCCCACAACCTGTACCACGGCGAGGTGGGGCCGGTGCTGACGGCCTTGTCCGTGGAACCGGCCGACGCCGCTGAGCCGGACGTCTGCACGTTCTGAGTTTGCCGCGGGAAGAAACAGAAAGGCCCTGACTGCCACCCCTATGGGGTGGAGCCAGGGCCTTTGCGGCAGATGCTGCAGGGGCTTCCGCTATCTGCGGATGACGGTTTGGGACGCGAGAGGGTGTTTCGCCCGCTGCGGCGGGCGACCGGGGCGCTGCCCCTGGACCCTGCAATTTTTTTGTAAAAAAATTGACTAAAAACTTTTTATTTGAGAGGGATATTCTCCAAAAAATCAGAGCATTTCATTTCCGTAGACGCCGAACGAAGCAAAGACCGCCTGGGCACAGTCGGCGTACTGGTTTCCAGCTTCCTCCCGGACGGAGAAGATCAGCGTATAGAAATAGCTGCCGTCTTCCACCACCGACGCCTGGGAGACGTAGTTCCCCTCATCGGAGGCCGACACCCAGGCGAAGCGATATTCCGGCAGACCGAACCGTTCGGTCTCCACAATGTCCAGGTCGGCGGCGTCGAAACCGGACACCATGCGGATGGCCGCGTCCTTGTCCGACGCAGTCAGCACCTCGCTGTAAATCTCGTAATCTCCATCCTCCTGTACATAGAGATTGCCGCCGTCTATGCCGCTGACGGGCTGTGACACATCATCGGGAACGCCGAAAGTGATGAGATACGGCTGTTCGATGGCGGCGGACACGGTGACCGTCGGGTCGTCCACGGTCTCCCACGTCACCGGCGCGCTGCACCCGCTCAGCAGTGGAACCAGCGCCAAGGCCAGAAGCCAACGATATTTCATTTCATACCACCCCATTTTTGAAAGGAGGAACTCCATGGAGCTCCTGTACAAGCTGTTGTTTGCCTATCTGCTCTTAATCAATGCGGTGGGATTGGGGATTATGTGTGCCGACAAGCAGTTTGCCAAAAAAAATCACCGGCGCGTGCCGGAGGCCCGTCTGATGACCATTGCGGCCATCGGCGGCAGCGTGGGCAGTATCCTGGGAATGTATTTGTTCCGCCATAAGACGCAGCATCCAAAGTTTTATATTGGATTGCCGTTGATTCTGCTGGCCCAGTTGTCTCTGGCATTGATCGCCGTGTGGTATTTCTGCCTGCGCCCATAAGAACTGAGTAAATGATAAAAGTTTACTCGATTTTTTCAAAAATCGCGGGGTCCAGGGGCAGAGCCCCGGTCGCCCGCCGCAGCGGGCGAAATACCCGCTGGCCGCAGCCAGCGAAACACCCGCGCCGCACACGGCGCGAACTCCCCAATCGTCCATAGCGCCATCCGCAGATGGCGCAACCCCCGGCAAAGCCGAAGGCTGCCGTCCCCACCCAGTCAGTGGGTGGAGGACGGCAGCCTTATGTTGTACCGTTTGCAATGACGTAACCGCTCCACAAACCACGCAGGGCAGTCCGTCCACGTTCGTAGGGCGGGACCTATGTGTCCCGCCGCTGACGGAATGTACCATGGACGCGTCAAGGATGCCGCGTCCTACGAAACGGTTACGCATTCGCCCCGTGGGAAGCCCCACAAGAAAAAATCGAGTAACACTTTTTACTTATTTCTTCTTTAAAGGCGTTTTATTGCCTTTTTCATCCACAATATACGTGTTATCCAGCTGGGCTACCAGATTCCGCTTGACGGCGGCAATGTATTCCCGGCGCAGTGCGTCCCGCTCTGCCGTTTCCTCCGGCGTCAAACCCTCTGCCTTGGCCTTGCGGGCCAGTTCGTTGATGCGGTCAATTTTTTTCTGTTCCATATTAGTTACACATACCGGCGAATGAGAATGCCGGTCCTTCCTTTCTTGGTGGTACCCAAAACCTGGGCCAGTTCCAGTTTTCCCAAACCCCGGACGGAAATCACATCACCTTCGGATACCGTCCGGTCGGGCTTGGTGCAGGGCAGGGCGTTGAGGGACGCCTTGCCGCTTTCAATGCAGGCCGACGCCTTGCCGCGGCTCAGGCCGAAGCCCGATGACACCACGGCGTCCAGCCGCAGCGTGGATACGGTGTCCCGAATCTCCCGGACGGCCTGGACCGGCGGTTCCAGCGCGTCCAGGGACAATTCCGTCAGATGCAGCTTCGTCCGCCCGGCGGACGTGAGATTCTGCATCACATAGGGCAGAATTTCCCGGGTCACCAGAAAGTCACACCGGCCCGGCTGCACATATAAATCGCCCACGGTCTCCCGTTTGATGCCGCTGCCCATGAGCGCCCCCAGCACGTCCCGGTGGGTCACCTCGTCTTTTTCATAAAAGGTGGCCCGGACGGCGCAGATGGGGCCGTCGTCGCTGTGGAACCAGTCCGCCGGTTCCAAATACTCCGGCACATAGCAGCAAACGGCCCGTTCGGCCCCGTCGCAGCCGCCGAAGAAATGCAGGGGCAGATGGGGCAGAAGCCGCTGGACCAGAACCTGCTCCCGCGCCGCCAGAAAACAGCTGGCCGCCGGAATGCACCGCTGCTCCGCAGCCGTCATCCGGTCGTAAACACGGGCCAGTAAGATTTTATCCTCGTCGCTCTCGGCCAGTTTGGCAATGGCGGTCTGCTTGTCCATAGGGTCCCTCCGTGGTTGGTGTTCCAATGCAATATACCATGACGGCAATGCCGGAATGGTATAACGCCAGGTTTTTCGGTTGCCCCGTCAGGGGCGAGAAAAACGGCAATTGAAATCTGGTATAATAGCCGCTCTGGGGCTATTATACCACAGGTCAATGGTCTTGCCTATGGCGTTTTTTGCAGTCCCGGCAGTAGCCGTACAGCTCCAGCCGGTGGTTGGTGATGGAAAAGCCATCCATTTCCAGCTCCACCGGCTGCAAGGGACAGCGGGGCAGCTGCACCTGCTTGTGACAGCCCATGCAGATGGCGTAGTGGGCGTGATCGTGGCGGCGCAGCGCATAAAGGGCCGTGTCCTCGCCCATGATGGTGGTTTTTGTGACCATCTGGTGTTCTTCAAAGGCCGTCAGTACCCGGTATACCGTGGACAAAGCCAGACCTTGCCCCTCCAGACGGCTGTAGATTTCCCGAACGTCCAGGGGCCGGTCGGCGGCGGCTAAAACGTCGTAAACCTGCTCCCTGGGCTTGGTCCGTTTCAGGCCCTGGGGCCATTGCAGCGGTTCCATGACGCCCTCCTTTACAACGCGATGGACAGACCATCCAGCACTACGCCGCAGACGATGCCCACGGCCAGCAGCAGGCCGATGATCCGCAGATTGTCTTTCCAGTCCCGATTCATCCGCAGCAGCACCAGCAGACCCATACCCGCGCCCACCAGCAGACCTGCCATCATGGCGCCGAAGCTGAGCAGACCGTCGAGATACAGGGTGGTAATGGTCACGGAGGCGGCGCAGTTGGGAATCAGGCCCACAATGGCCGACAGGACCACCGTCAGAATGGAATTGCCCTGGAGTACAGTGTACAGCGTGTCCTCGCCCACTTCGTGGAGGATGACTTCCAGGACGATGGAGATAATCAGCAGAAACAGGCCGATGCTGACGGTATGGCGCAAGGCCGACAGAAACAGATTGCCCTGGTGGCAATGGCAGTGTTCATGCTCGCACAGATGGCCGATGTCCTCAGGCTGCTTCCGGTTGCGCAGGAGCAAATCCACCAGGAAACCGGCGGCGATGCCGATGGCGGCTTTCAGAGCCAGAATCTGCACCATTTTCGCCGGCGGCGTCTGATAGGAGATCAGCAGGGGCAGCATTTCGTCGGAGGTGGACAGAAAGACGGCCAACAGAGTGCCCACGGAGATAATGCGTCCGGCGTAGAGGTTGGCGGCCACGGTGGAAAATCCGCACTGGGGCAGAATGCCCACCAGTCCACCGGCCAGGGGGCCCAATTTTCCGGCCTTGCGAACCCAGCGGCCACTGCGGCCCTGGAGTTTGTGTTCCAGAAATTCCATGGCCAGATAGGTGACATAGAGGAAGGGCAGCAGCGTCAGTGTATGTTCCAGGGCGTGTTCGATCATGTGCAGCATGGGGTAGTCTCCTTTTTTTGACGCAAATGCTAATCATTTGCAATAACGGGGATAAGTATAGCACAACCAGCAGGAAAGTCAAGGGGTGTCCCGCCGCCGGTATGCACTGAAAATTACAAGACAGGCCGATTGGTTCCACTCCGTAGGGCGGGGGCTTGCTCCCGCCGCGTTGCCCGGTTCCCATCCGCCCCGGTGCGGCGGTAAATGCCACCCGGTGCCGCGAGGATGGATGGCCCACGCCGTCCACCCCGTAGGGGCGGCGGCGCGGACCATGGCCGTTGGCCGGGGATTGCGCCATCTGCGGATGGCGCTATGGACGATGGGGGATTTCGCGCCGTGCGCGGCGCGGGTGTTTCGCCCGCTGCGGCGGGCGACCGGGGCTTTGCCCCTGGACCCCAGAATTTTTTCGAGAAAAAATTCAGTAAAAGCTTTTTCATTTGGTTTTACTTGACTTTTTGGGGTTCCACCACTACCATGGAATCATGATTAAAATGGGGAGGTATATCCCATGACGATTTTGATTCTCGGCGGCGGCGCGTCGGGCATGATGGCCGCCTTGGCGGCATCGGAATGCGGCCGTCACCGGGTGGTACTGGTGGAGCGGCAGGCCCGTCTGGGCCGCAAGCTCCTGGCCACCGGCAATGGCCGCTGCAATCTCACCAACACCCACGCCGACGGCGATTCCTACCACGGTGCGGATCCGGCGTTCTGCCGTCCGGCGTTGGAAGCCTTTCCCGTGGCCGATACCCTGGACTATTTCCACGGTCTGGGGCTGCTGACGGTTACAGAGCCATCGGGCCGGGTCTATCCCTATTCGGACCAGGCCAACAGCGTTCTGGACGTGCTGCGCTTTGCGCTGGAACAGGCCGGTGTGGAAGTCCATACGGGCTGTGAGGTGCGGAAAATCTGGAAGCGCCGGGACGGCTTCCTTCTGAAATGGGACGGCGGCGAAGCGGCAGGGGACAAGCTGATTCTTGCCGCCGGCGGCGCGGCGGGGGCCAAACTGGGCGGCACCACCCTGGGGTATGACCTGCTGAGCTCCCTGGGCCACAAGTCCACGGCGCTCCATCCGGCGTTGGTGCAGCTTTGCACCGAGGGGACCTTTACCAGAGGTCTCAAAGGTGTCCGGGCCAATGGCCGGGTGACGGTACTGCGGGGCAGCCGCGTTCTGGCTGTCACCGAGGGAGAGATTCAGTTTACCGAAACCGGCGTCAGCGGGCCCGCCGTCTTTGAGATTTCCAGGGCTGTGTCCACCGGCGGCGACGGGCTGACGCTGTCGCTCAATCTGCTGCCCCAGCTTTCCAAGGAAGCTGTTGTGGCGCTGCTGCAAACCCGCTGCGCCCAGCTGCCGGACCGGCCTGCCGAGGATTTGCTGACCGGTATGGTCCACAATCGGTTGGGCAAACTGTTGGGAAAGGCCGCCGGAATCGGTGCGGAGGAACGTCTGAATACCCTGGGGCTGGACCGGCTGGACCGATTGGCCGACACCATCGGAGATTTGCGTCTGACCGTCACCGGCACCATGGGAATGGATAACGCCCAGGTCACCGTGGGCGGCGTGGAGACAGCGGGCTTTGACCCGCAGACGTTGGAAAGCCGCAAGGTGCCGGGGCTGTATGCTTGCGGCGAGGTCCTGGATATCGACGGCGACTGCGGCGGGTATAATCTCCAATGGGCCTGGTCGTCGGGCCGTCTGGCGGGGCTGTCCGCATCGAAAGAAACGGAGGAATCGTAATTGATCCGCATTCGTGATATCTCCCTGCCTCTGGGGCAGGACATGAACCACTTAATCCGCACCGCCGCCCGGCGGCTCCATGTGGCCGATACGGAGATCGGTTCGGTCCATATTCGGAAAAAGTCCATCGACGCCCGGAAAAAACAGGATATCCGGATTCTGTACACAGTGGATGTGACGGTCCACCGGGATGAACAGAAGGTTCTGCGGCGGGTCCGCAATGATCAAAAAATCACCCCGGCCAAGCCGGACGGCTATCAGCCGCCCCGCCCTGTGCGCCATGAGGGCCTCCGGCCCGTGGTGGTGGGTTTCGGACCCGGCGGCATCTTTGCGGCGCTGATTCTGGCCGAAGCAGGATTAAAACCCATCGTTTTGGAGCGGGGCCTGGACGCGGAGACCCGCCAGAAAAAAGTCCAAGAGTTTTGGGAGACCGGCAAATTGGACCCGACCTGCAACGTCCAATTTGGCGAGGGCGGCGCGGGTACGTTTTCCGATGGCAAGTTGACTACCGGTATCAAAAGCCCCTGTATGGGCTGGATTCTGGAACAGTTCCACGAAGCGGGCGCACGGGAAAACATTCTGTTTGACGCCAAGCCCCACATTGGTACCGACGTGCTGGTAACAGTGGTCCAGAATTTGCGGAAAAAGATTGAATCCCTGGGCGGTGAAGTCCGGTTCGGCTGCCGGGTGACGGGGTTGGAGCAGACCATGGGCCATCTGACGGGTTTGACCTATGAACAGGCAGAGGAGACGGTGCATCTCGACTGTGACCGGGCCATTCTGGCCATCGGCCACAGCGCACGGGATACCTTTGCCATGCTGCTGGAATCCGGCGTTCCCATGGAGCCGAAAGCCTTTTCCATGGGCGTCCGCATCGAGCACCGGCAGTCGTGGCTGGACCGGCGGCAGTACGGCGATGCGGCGGGCCACCCCAGTTTGCCCCCGGCGGACTATAAATTGGCGGCCCATCTGTCCGACGGCAATTCCGCCTATACCTTCTGCATGTGCCCCGGCGGTCAGGTGGTGGCTTCGTCATCGGAAGCGGGCGGCGTGGTGACCAACGGTATGAGCAACGCCGACCGGGACGGGGAGAACTGCAATGCCGCGGTTCTGGTGACGCTGCACCCGGAGGACTTCCCGTTTTCCGGCACCCTGGGCGGTATGGAGTGGCAGAGACAGCTGGAACAGCGGTGCTATGAAGCGGGCGGCGGCAATTACCACGCCCCGGCCCAGCTGGTGGGCGATTTTCTGAACCATCGGGCCAGTACCGGCCCAGCCACGGTGCAGCCCACCTATGCCCCAGGCGTCACCTTTACGGACCTCCACGACTGCCTGCCGGAAAAAATCACCGACGTGCTGGAGCGGGCCCTGCCGGAATTGGACAAGAAGCTGCCCGGCTTTGCCGACGGTGACGCGGTGATGACCGCGCCGGAGACACGGAGTTCCAGCCCGGTTCGGATTTTGCGGGACGAGACTCAGCAGTCGGCCTTGCGGGGCCTGTTCCCCTGCGGCGAGGGGGCCGGTTACGCCGGCGGTATTACATCGGCCGCCGTGGACGGCGTCCGATGCGCCGAAGCGCTGCTGCAATCCCTCTAAAACGCTTCGTCCCCAATCATAAAAGTTTTACTCGATTTTTTTCAAAAAATCGCGGAGTCCAGAGGCAGCGCCTCTGTTCGCGCCGCGCACGGCGCGAAATCCCGCTGGCCGCAGCCAGCGAAACACCTGCCCCGCGCACGGGGCGAAATTCCCGCCCGTTGCAACGGGCGAAACACCCGCCCGCCGCAGCGGGCGAAATCTCAATTCGTCCATAGCGCCATCCGCAGATGGCGCAACTCCGGCCAACGGCCATGGCCCTCGCCGCCGCCCCATAGGGGCGGATGGCGGGGGCCATTTATTGACGATGGTTCCGCCGGAACTGCCGATATCCTCCATACTGGAACCGTGCTGCGAATAAAAGGCCGCCGTCCACCACCCGCGTTGGGGTGGGGACGGCGGCCTTACGGCTTACGCCGTGGGGATTGCGCCATCTGCGGATGGCGCTTTGGAACGATGGGGGTGTTTCGCGCCGTGCGCGGCGCGGGTATTTCGCCCGCTGCGGCGGGCGACCGGGGCTTTGCCCCTGGACCCCAGAATTTTTTCGAGAAAAAATTCAGTAAAAGCTTTTTCTTTTTTACGGATGGGGGAACTTGAGTTCCTCGCCGGTGAGACCGTCCTGTCGCAGCATCTGTTCCAAAACCTGCACATCGCTGGTGATATCCACCGCTTCCGCATGAAACAGCTTATCCAGCCGCGTCTCGAAGCCCTCCACCACCTGATCCATCATGCCCTCCACCTTGGCCTTGGTGGTGCGGATATTCTCGCCATTGATGCGCTGTTCCTCCATCTGCTCGTAGGAGCGCAGGATTTTCAGCGTTGTGGGCAGATAGTAGTCGAGAAAACTCCGCAGCTCCTCGGCACAGTCGGGGTGGGCCTTCTGATAGTCCAGAATCCGGGCCGTGATTTCTCCAATCCGGTCCACCTTTTGCCGCATGGTGGGGTCCTCGATATTGTCCCGCAGCTGGCGAATTTGCTGCAATACGTCGTCTTCCGGAACCGGGGGCTGTTCCGGGACCGGCTCCTGGGCCTTGGGCGCTTCCTCCCGCAAGCCGTTTTCCGACAGAATCAGCCGTTTGGAAGTGCGGTCGATATATCCGGCAGGCAAAAAGCCCCGTTCCAGCATGTCCTGGAGATCATTGCAGGCATGATGGTAGGAGACCGGCAGCGCCTGGGCCAGCGTCTCCACCGAAATCGTCTCCCGCTGCCCGATCAGCTGTAAATACCGGCGGTACCGGTTCGCCTTGCCCTTGCGGGACAGTCCACAGAGCAGCACCACCAGACTGCCCGCAAAAAAACCGGTGATTTGCAGCAGCTCCCGAATATCGTAAGCAGTGAGCCCATAAGGCAGAAAGGACAGGGTGGAAAGGAGCGTGTCGCCCAGCATCAAACCGGTGACCACCGTGGCAATCAGGCCCCAAAAACTCATCCGTTTACCCCATTTTTTGGGAATCGGCACGACGCCGTTCCGGCGGGCTGGTTTGGATGCTTTGGATTTCTTGGCGGGCTTGACCTCCACCGGTTCCAGATCGATGGGTTCGCTGGGGGCATTCAGAGACCGTTTTTGATGCTTGGGCGGGGAGGTGATGGAACCGACGCTGAGAATCCGAAACAGGGTAAACAGGGCGATGGGCCACGCGCCCACCAGAAACAAACCGATGGTGATGGCCCAGGAGAGAAAGGGCGGTTCCTTGGGATTGCGCTGTTGATTCAACATGGAAGTCCCTCCGTGGATGGGATGGTTTTTCTATATCATAACACGGCAGGAAAGTGGGTGCAATTACAAAATCATACAGAAAGGGCGGGACACGCCCAGCGTGTCCCGCCCCATAGAGGGAGAAGATTACTGCATGAAGGTGCCGTCCTGCATCTCCTGCAGGTAAGCGTTGTACTGATCCTGGACATCAGCGGGGACCAGATCGCTCAGAGCACCGGCGGACAGAACGCCGTTCTGCAGGGTGCCGTAGATGACCTCGCCGCCGAAGGTGCCGTTGGCAACGGCATCCATGCACAGGCTCACCAGAGCGGTGTTGTCAGTGACCTGGCTGCCGATGATGCACTCGTTCTGACCCAGCAGATCGGAGGGCTGGGCGATGTCGTAGATCTTCACGGAGCCGGAAGCGGCGTTGGCCTCGTCGATGGCCTGACGGGCGCCGGAGTCAACCGCGGAGGCGTCGCCGAAGAACACGTCGGCGCCCTGGTTGATCATGGCCTTGGCAAACTCGATGCCCTTGTCGGTGGCGGAGAAGTCGCCGGAGTACACGATGTCCAGAGCGGACACGGTCTTGCCGGCTTGCTCGCCCACGTAGGCGGCAGCCTCGGCAAAGCCTTCATACTTGCCCAGGGTGGTGTCCAGCTCCATGCCGCCGATGAAAGCGACGGTGCCGCTCTCGGTCATCAGACCGGCCAGAGCGCCGGCAATCCAGCCGACCTGCTGGGCGTCGGGCAGCAGAGAGGTGACGTTGCCGTTGGTGGCCTTTTCGGGGGTGTCGGTGCCGCCGTTCAGCAGGGCAAAGGCGATGTCGGGATACTCCTCAGCGGCCTGGAGCACAGCGTCGGTGTACTGGTTACCGGGGGCGTAAATCAGGTCGTAGCCCAGGTCACAGTAGGAAACGATGGTGTCATAGTAGGCGGACTGGGCGATGCTGTCGGAGTAGGCAGTCTCCCAGCCGTTGGACTCGGCAGCGGCCACCATGGCGTTGTAGCAGGACATGCCCCATCCGCCGTCGGAGATGCTGGAGTCGCAGATCATGGCCACCTTGAGACCGGTGGACTCGGCGCCGCCCTCGCTGCCGGTGCCGGTATCACCAGTGTCGCCGGTGCTGGTGTCGCCGGTGTTGGCGTCACCTTCGGTGGTGGTGGTCTTGTTGCCGCATGCGCCCAGGGACAGGACCATGGTCAGGGCCAGCAGCAGAGCCAGAAGCTTTTTCATGTTCGTTTTCCTCCTAAAATGTAGAATGGTTATGAAACAGCCGCCGCGGCGGCAGTCACATCGTTACCGCTCCTCGGGGAGATACGCCTTGCCGACGCCCTTGGGACCGGCCTTTTTCATACCCAGCAGCGCCAGAACCACGATGGTGGCCACATAGGGGATCATCTGGAAGAACTGGTAGGGGATGCCGAAGCTGCCCACCTGCAAACGAATCTGCAAGGCGTCGCAGAAGCCGAAGAACAGGCAGGCCAGCAGGACGCCGCCGCCGGTCCAGCGGCCGAAGATCACGGCGGCCAGGGCGATAAAGCCGCGGCCGGCCACATTGCCGTCCACATAGGTGTTGGCATAGCAGGTGGTCAGGTACGCGCCGCCCATACCGGCCAGCGCGCCGCAGAGGATGCTGGCCACATACTTGACGCCGATGACGTTGATGCCCAGGGTGGCGGCAGCCTTGGGGTATTCACCCACGGCCTTGTAGTTCAGGCCCGACTTGGTGCGGTTGAAGTAGATCACCGTGACGATGACTAGGATGTAGGCCAGGTAGACCATGGGGGTCTGGTCCAGGAACAGCTGGACGATAAAGTTGTCGGACTGGATGCCCAGGGACTGGCTCAGGGTGCTCATGAGGCCCACCTGCACCAGCTCGGAACCGGCGCCGAAGTAGACGCGGTAGATAAACGCCGCCAAAGCCGGGGCGAAAATGTTGATGGCCATGCCGTAGACGATCTGCTCGGCGCAGAGGGTGATGGTGGCATAGGCAAAGATCATATTGGTGAGGATACCGGCGGCAGCACCGGCCACCACGCCCAGCATGGGGCTGCCGGTGATCAGGCTCACCAGGAAGCCCACCAGGGAGCCGATGGCGGCCAGACCTTCCAGGCCGATGTGGACAAGGCCCGCCCGCTGGGAATAGAGTTCCGCCAGGGCCAAAAAGATCAGGGGCGTGGCCATGCGGACGGTGGAAAGCAACACTTCGGAAATCATCTTACACAGCCTCCTTCTTTTGTACGGACTTGGTGGCCATGCGGTCAATGACGGCCCGGAACTGGGGCAGCTTCACCATGGCCAGACCCGCCACCGTAAAGACGATGACCAGCGCCTGGATGATATCGGACACGCTGGTGGGAACGCCGGTGGCGGCCTGCATGGTGGTGGAACCCACCCGCAGGGCGGCGAAGAAGATGGCGACCACGATGGCGGCAATGGGATGCAGCTGGGCAATCAGCGCCATGGCCACGCCGTCAAAGCCGTAGCCGGAACCGTAGCCGTTGATCAGGCGGAACTGGGTGCCCAGCAGATCGGCGCTGCCGCCGAGACCGGCGATGGCGCCGGAGACGATGAAGCTCATGAGGATGAACTTCTTCACGGCGAAGCCGTTGAACTGGGCCGCCGTCATGTTGAGACCCACGGCCCGCAGCTGGAAGCCCTTGGACGTGTGGAACAGGAAGTAGTACACCAGCAGACCCACCACCAGAGCCAGAATGAACGCGGTGGTGGCGCGCAGGTCGCCCAGGCGGCTCAGCTGGGTCTCATCGGGGACGGCCACAGTCTGGGGAACGCTGCCGTCGCGGAGCCAGTTGGTGTAAATGACGCCCATAAACAGGGTGGCTACATAGTTGAGCATAATGGAGATGATCATTTCATTCTGACCGCGGAAAACCCGGAGGACACCGGCGATCAGCGCCCAGATACCGCCGGCCAAAGCACCGGCGATCAGGCACAGGATGATGGCGGGCAGACCCGTGATGCCCAGCTGGGTGGAAATGACACAGGAGACAATGGCGCCCATGAGGAACTGGCCCTCACCGCCCAGGTTGAAGACGCCGCAACGGTAGGCGAAGCAGGCGCACAGGGCGGTAAAGATCAGGGGCGTGGCGCGGGACAGGGTGGTGCCCACGTTGCGCATGGTGCCGAAGGCGCCGATCCACAGGGATTGGAGCGCCGTGGCCGGGTTGGCGCCCAGCGCCGCCATGATGATGCAGCCGATGACAAAGGACAGCAGCACGGAGACGACAGGCACCAGCAGGTTGACAATACGGTTGGTGTGTTTCATGGTCCCACTCCTCCTCACTTACCGGCCATGGCCAGACTGATGTCGGCAATGGGCGGATTCTTGCCGGAGAACACGCCCATGACCTGCCCTTCAAACATGACGACAATGCGGTCGGAGACCTCGAGAATCTCGTCGAAGTCGGCGGAGATCAGCAGAACGCCGCAGCCCCGGTCCCGGGCCTCGATCATGGTGTCGTGGACGAAGCGGGTCGCGCCGATGTCCAGGCCGCGGGTGGGGTGGACCGCCACCAGCAGATCGGGCTTGCCTTCCAGCTCTCGGGCCAGAATGATTTTCTGCTGGTTGCCGCCGGACAGGTTTCTCGCTTCCTGGTCGATGGAGGAACAGCGGATGTCGTATTTTTCCTGCATCTTGAGGGCATAGTCCCGGATGGCTTTCTTCTTGAGGAACAGACCGTGGGCCGCCGAAAACTGGGGCGTGTCCGTGGACTTGAGAACGATGTTGTCCCGGACGGACATATTGCCGATGAGGCCCATTTTGTTGCGGTCCTCGGGGATATGGGAGACGCTTTCGAGAATGAAGCCGTTGGGGGTGAACTGGGCCACATGGGAGCCCTTCAAATCCACCCGGCCCGCGTCGGGGGTCAGCACACCGGTGACCACCTGGGCCAGCTGGCTCTGACCGTTGCCGTCCACACCAGCAATGCCTACGATTTCGCCGCGGCCCACGGTGAGCGTAACGCCGTTGAGACCGTTGTGCTTGGAGTTCTTGTCATAGTCCACGTTCTCCAATGCCACCACGGCTTCACCGGGGTTTTCGATCTTTTCATAGTGGGAGGGGGTCAGCTCTCGGCCAATCATCAGATTGGCCAGCTCTTCGCCGGTGGTATCGCCCCGGTTCAGGGTACAGACCGTCTCACCGGCCCGGAGAATGGTAATCCGGTCGGAGATATGGAGCACTTCGCGCATCTTGTGGCTGATAAAGATGATGCTCTTGCCCTCGCTGGTCAGCTTATGCATGATATCGAAGAGACCTTCCACCTCCTGGTCCGTCAGGGCCGCCGAAGGCTCGTCCAGTACCAGCAGGTCCGCGCCGCGATAGAGGGCCTTGAGGATTTCCACGCGCTGCTGGGCGCCCACGGCAATGTCGGTGATGGGCTTGTCCAGCTCCACATCCAGGCCGTAGCGTTCCGACAGCTCCAGAATCTCCTTCTTGCGGGCGTCGTGGTTGATGAAAATTCCCTTGGTGTTGCGGTCGCCGAGAATGATATTCTCGAAAACGGTCATGGCCTCCACCAGCATAAAGTGCTGGTGCACCATGCCGATGCCCAGCTTGACGGCCTGGGCCGGGGACTCAATGCGGACCGGTTTCCCATGGAGGTAGATGGTACCCTCCGTGGGCTGATACAGACCGAACAGCACGTTCATCAGCGTACTTTTACCGGCGCCGTTTTCGCCCAAAAGCGTGTGCACTTCGCCTTTGCGTACATCGAGATTGATGTTTCGGTTGGCATAGACGTCACCGAATTTTTTGGTGATGTGCTCCATGCGCAATAGTTCTTCCATCGGCTCGACTCCTTTCGACCGCACGTTCCCGGGGGCCTGTGCAGTTTCTATAAAAATATACAGAGAATTGCTACCAATATCATATGAAAATCCCTGTATAAAGTCAAGCCGCCCAGGGCGATTTCGGCGTTTTGATGTCATAAAGAATCAAAGGAGATGCCCGGTCGGGGCATCTCCTGAAAAAAGTTCAGTGATCGAACGTAATGACCACGTTGTATTTCTGGTCGATGGCTTTGATGCGGTCATTGACCTGATGGGCGATTTCCCGTCGTTTTTCATGGAGTTCAAAGGGAATCACCAGGTCAAAGACCAGATTGGTGTGTCCGGGACCGCGCACCATGCGGAAATCGTGGAGAGTGAACCGGGGGTCCAGCTCCTGCACCACCTGTTCTGTCAGGGTCCGCATTTCGTTGAGTTCGGCGTCGTCGGTGACCACCGGGTCGTAGTGGATGACCAGATGGATGCGGTACTTCTGGAGAAAGTCGTGTTCGATATCATCGATGATATCATGGCACAGGAGCGGGTCCTCCTGGCTGTCCATCTCCACATGGACGCTGGCAAAGCGGCGGCCGGGGCCGTAGTCGTGGACCATGAGATCATGGAGCCCCAGGACTTTGTCATAGCTGCGGATTTCGTCGGAAATCTGCTGTACCAGCTCCGGCGACGGGGCCAGACCCAGCAGGGGGTCCATGGTGTCCTTGGCAATCCCCACGCCGCTCCACAGGATGAACAGGGCCACCAACAGACCGGCGTAACCGTCGATGTACAGGTTGGTCACCTGGGCCACGATGGCAGCCAGCAGCACCGCGCCGGTGGTAATGACGTCGTTTCGGCTGTCGGCGGCGGTGGCTTTCAGGGTGTCGGAGTCCATGCGGCGGCCCAGGGAGCTGTTGAAGTGGCACATCCACAGCTTGACGGCCATGGACAGGACCAGCACCACCACCAGGGCCGGGGAAAAGGCCACCGGCTCCGGATGGACGATTTTCGTTACGGAGGATTTGACCAGCTCCACGCCGATGACGAGAATCAGCGCCGCTACCGCCAGACCGGACAGGTATTCCATGCGGGCGTGGCCGTAGGGGTGGTCCTCGTCGGCGGGCTTTTCGGCCAGCTTGAAGCCCAGCAGCGTCACCACGGAGCTGGACGCGTCGGACAGGTTGTTTACGGCGTCGGCGGTGATGGACACACTGCCCGACAGCAGGCCGATGGCCAGCTTGGCGGCAAAGAGCAGTACGTTGCAGATGATGCCCACCACGCCCGCCAGCTTGCCGTAGGCGGAGCGGACTGCGGGATTTTCCAAATTTTTGTAGTCGCGGATGAAAAGACGCGGCAGCAGGTTGGTCACAGGAAAGACCCCTTTTCCAAAAATAACAGTTACGGTGTATTGTAACGCCGATGGCGGGAAATTGCAAGGGAAGAACAGGGAGGAAGCTGCCGCAGAATGAGAGCACTAAAAAAACATAAAAGTTTTACTCGATTTTTTTCCATGGGGCAACTTACCGCCGGTATGTCTGCGTGTGTCGCCGGACCTTCTTGCACGGTACAGGGTGCCGCTGTTCGCTGCATTGGGGTGCAATCGGAACCCTTAGCGGCGGCACACGCAGGTGCCGCCCTACGAACACGGACGCACTGCCGACATGGAATGTAGGGCGGGACCTATGTGTCCCGCCGTCGGTACAGGTAACGACGATGCCCTGGTGCGGTGATAGCATATGGCCCCCGCCGTCCACCCCCAAGGGGGTGGCGACGGGGGCCATGGCCATTGGCCGGGGTTGCGCCATCTGCGGATGGCGCTTTGGACGATGGGGAATTTCGCGCCGTGCGTGGCGCGGGCGTTTCGCTGGCTGCGGCCAGCGGGTATTTCGCCCGCTGCGGCGGGCGACCGGGGCGTTGCCCCTGGACCCCAGAATTTTTTCGAGAAAAAATTCAGTAAAAGCTTTTATATTTGGGGTGGTGCGATGATCAAAGATGCAGGACGCGTTCGCGGATTTCCTGCGTCCGGCCCTGGTTCCAGAACTGAGTACCGATATAACCGCAGGTCCGCCGGGCCACGTTCATTTTACTCTGGTCCCGGTTGCCGCACTGGGGACACACCCAGACCAGCTTACCGTCCTCGTCCTCCTGAATCTCAATTTCGCCGTCGTAGTTGCAGACCTGGCAGAAATCGCTCTTGGTATTCAGCTCCGCATACATAATATTATCATAAATGTACCGGATGACAGCCAGAACCGCGTCCAGATTGTGCTGCATGTTGGGCACTTCCACATAGCTGATAGCGCCGCCGGTGGACAACGCCTGGAACTGGGCCTCAAAGGACAGCTTGGAGAACGCGTCGATCTCCTCCGTCACATGGACGTGGTAGCTGTTGGTAATGTAGGACTTGTCCGTCACGCCGGGAATGATGCCGAACCGCTTTTGCAGACACTTGGCGAACTTGTAGGTGGTGGACTCCAACGGCGTGCCGTAGATGCCGAAGCCGATGGTGGTTTCCTGCTTCCAGCGGTTGCAGGCATCGTTCATATACTTCATGATGTCCAGGGCGAAAGGCGTGGCCGACGGGTCTGTGTGGGACTTGCCGGTCATGTACTTGACGCACTCATACAGGCCCGCGTATCCCAGGGAGATGGTGGAGTAGCCGCCGTACAGCAGCTTGTCGATGGGCTCGCCCTTGGCCAGCCGGGCACAGGCGCCGTACTGCCACAGAATAGGGGCCGCGTCGGACAAGGTGCCTTTCAAACGGTTGTGACGGCACATCAGGGCCCGGTAGCACAGGTCGAGACGCTCGTCGAAAATCTTCCAGAACTTGTCCATATCGCCGCCGGAGGACAAGGCGATGTCCGGCAGATTCAGCGTTACAACGCCCTGATTGAAACGGCCGTAGAACTGGTATTCGCCCTTTTCGTTCTTCCAGGGGCTCAGGTTGGAGCGGCAGCCCATGACCGGGAAGCAGTTGCCCTCTTTCAGCTCCTTCATTTTCTTTTCGCTGATGTAGTCGGGCACCAGACGCTTGGCCGTACATTTGGCGGCCAGCTCCGTCAGATAGTAGTAGGGGGAATCCTTGTGGATATTGTCTTCCTCCAGCACGTAGATCAGCTTGGGGAACGCCGGGGTCACCCACACACCGGCTTCGTTCTTCACGCCCTGATAGCGCTGTTTCAGCACTTCCTCAATGATCAGGGCCAGATCGGCCTTTTCCCGCTCGTTCTTGGCTTCGTCCAGGTACATAAACACCGTGACGAAGGGGGCTTGTCCATTGGTAGTCAGCAGCGTGACCACCTGGTACTGGATGGTCTGGACACCCCGCTGGATCTCGTCCAGCAGACGGTTTTCCACCATCTGAGTGACCAATGCTTCGGGCAGGGGACGGCCCATGGCCTTGACCTCCCGCTCCACGCTGCGGCGGATTTTCTCCCGGCTCACCTGGACAAAGGGGGCCAGATGGGCCAGGGAAATGGACTGGCCGCCGTACTGGTTGGAAGCCACCTGGGCAATGATCTGCGTGGCAATGTTGCAGGCCGTGGAAAAGCTGTGGGGCTTTTCAATCATGGTGCCGGAAATGACCGTGCCGTTTTGCAGCATGTCCTCCAGGTTCACCAGATCGCAGTTGTGCATGTGCTGGGCGAAGTAGTCGGAGTCGTGGAAATGGATGATGCCCGCCTCGTGGGCTTCCACAATATCCTGGGGCAGCAGAATGCGCCGGGTGATGTCCTTGGAAACCTCACCGGCCATGTAGTCCCGCTGTACCGAGTTGACGGTGGGATTCTTGTTGGAATTCTCCTGCTTGACTTCCTCGTTGTTGCACTCGATGAGGCTGAGAATCTGATCGTCGGTGGTGTTGGCCTGCCGGACCAGATTGCGGGTATAGCGATAGGTGATGTACTTCTTGGCCACATCATAGGCCCCATAGGCCATGATCTGCGTCTCCACCAGGTCCTGGATTTCCTCCACGCCGGGGGACCGGTTCATCTCCTTGCAGTTGAGCTCCACCCGCTCGGCAATGCGCTGAATCTGGGTGGGGGTCAGCTGCTCGTTTTCGGCGGCGGTCCGGTTGGCGCGGCCAATGGCCTGGATGATCTTGGTGATATCAAAGACGGCCTCGGAACCGTTGCGCTTGATGATTTTCAATAGAAACAACTCCCTATTCTCATACGAAATTCCATCGGAAGCGCTTCCGATGGAATGGACGGTAACACGTATCATAGTCGCTGGACCGGTGTGCTGCCCGGCCCTGCGGAGCGGGGTTATTATAAACGGCGGGAGCGGACCCTGTCAATATATCTTGTGTAAGATTGGCGAAAACACACAAGATATGGTGGCTACGTTCTCTGTCTTTCTAAGGGAGGTCGTGGAGAAAATTGTGGAGAAAGCCCTTGACAGCGGCCAAATACCCATTACGGTCAACCCAGCCCGCGCCGCCGTGCCCGGCGTCGGTCACCAGATACAGCTGGTGATACCCGCCGCAGGCCGCCGCGGCCTCCCGGCTCATGTCCATGGGCACGAAACTGTCGTCCACACCGTGGAGCAGCAGCACCGGCAGCTGGGTCCGGTGCAGTGATGCCGGTGTGGAACAGCAGTCCAAATCCACATCCAGCAGCCACCGGGCGTACCACCGCAGCAGCCACAGCAGGGGACGGGACAGGGGACGGCAGAACCGGCTCAGCACATGGCGCAGAATGGCCACCGGGGCCGTAAAGCCGCAGTCGGCCAGAATGCCCTGGACCGTAGGGGGCAGGGAAAGGCCCGCCGCCAGCAGCACCGTAGTGGCCCCCATGGACATGCCGTAGAGGAACAGGGGATGGTTCGGGCCGAACCGGCGGTAACAGTGCCAGGCCCAGGCGGTGCAGTCCCGCCGCTCGTTGACGCCGTAGGTGATCCACCGGCCCTGGCTGTGGCCGTGGGCCCGCTGGTCCACCAGCAGCAGATGGAACCCCTCGTCGTGGAGGGCTTTGGCCGTGGCGCTGAAATCGACGGCGGCCATGGACCGGTAGCCGTGGAACAGCAGAATGGTGCCCCGGGCCGGACCCGCCGCCGGCAGCAGCCGGGAGTGGAGCGTCAGACCGTCGAAGCTCTCCAGCGTCTGGTGTTCCGTCTCCTGGGACGCAATCCAGGCGGCCCCGGCCAATATGGGAATCTCGAATTGGTCCCAGGTGCTGTGGAGCAGCAGCCGGGGACTGCGGGGGTCAAAGAGCCGCCCCCGGCCCATGGCGAACAGCAGAGCCAACCAGCCCGCCGCAGCGATCATGGCCAGGAGCAGCAGGGTCCAGAAAACAATCAAACCAATGCCTCCTGATCAAACAATTCCTAATTAGTGAAATACAATATGATTGCCGCCATGGGGCACTGCGTCCGTGCCTGTGCGGGCCGCCCATCCGCGCATGGTTCCGCAGGAATTTGCCCGTATGGGACGGCGGACGGGGAATGGTACGGCGCGGCAGGACCACGATTTCCATGTATTCCACAGAACTTTACTTGCATTTTTCCCGTAATGCGGTATACTAATACCGTATGACTATATTCCCCATGAGGTGATTTTAAATGTTTGAACAAGTAGACCGCTGCCATTATGAGAAGAGCCCCCTGCTGGAGGTCATCTGCCAGCTGCGGTTCCCCACCATTCTTTCCATCAGCGAGAAGGAGCCTGCCGAGTTCCAGGAGGCTGTCCGCGCCGCGTTCCCCGTGTACCAGAAGCACCAGGACCAGCCCGCCCCCAAGGTGGCCGGTGTGGGCACCGCCAACCCCACGGTCCAGGCCCAGCCCCCTGTGACCAATTACCACTTCGTTTCCGAGGATGGCCGTTGGAGACTGAATCTGACCAACAATTTCATTGCTCTGACCTGCCGTCGTTACGACAGCTGGGAGGAGTTCGCCCGGATGCTGGACCAGGCCCTGGCCAACTTCATCCGCATCTATGAGCCCGCCTACTTTGAGCGCGTGGGCCTGCGGTATATGAACGCCATCTCCCGCCGGGAGCTGGGCCTGGAGGGCATCGGCTGGAAGGACCTGCTGTCTCCCGCCGTTCTGGGTATGCTGGCCGAGGAGGATGTGCAGGAGCAGTCCGTGGGCCGCTGCACCATGGATGTGGACATGGCTCTGGCCGGCGGCTGCCGCCTGAAAATGCGTTCCGCCCCCGGCATGATTCGCCGTCCCGGCCAGCCCGAGGACAAGGAGACCCGCTGGATTCTCGACATCGATCTGTCCACCGGCGGCAAGGTTCCCGTCAATCAGTCGGCTCCGGCGCTGCAAATGCTCCATATGCATGCCACGCCCATTTTCCGCAACGCCATCTCCGATCAGCTCCACGCTGCCATGGAGCCTGCGGCGCTGTAAAAAGGAGACCGTTCTGTGAGTTTAGAAGAACTGTACGGCACCATGGGCGTCAGCCCGGCGGTGCTGGCCTACGGGGAGGCTGTCCTGGACAGCCTCCGCGTCCGTTTTGCGGCCATCGATCAGGTGGCTGAGTACAATCAGGCCAAGGCCCTCCACGCCATGCAGGTCAACCGGGTGGGCGCGTCCTGTTTCGCCGCCACCACCGGTTATGGCTATGATGACGTGGGCCGGAATACCCTGGAAAAGGTCTACGCCGACTGCTTCCATACGGAAGCCGCCCTGGTACGGCCCCAGATCACCTGCGGCACCCATGCATTGGCCGTGGCCCTCAGCGCCAATCTGCGGCCCGGCGACGAGCTGCTGTCTCCGGTGGGCCGTCCCTATGATACGCTGGAAGAGGTCATCGGTATTCGGCCCTCCCAGTGCTCCCTCAAGGAGTACGGCGTGTCCTACCGGCAGGTGGATTTGCTGGCCGACGGCACCTTTGACTATGACGGCATCCGGGAAGCCA
The DNA here is from genome assembly GCA_944385365.1 of uncultured Oscillospiraceae bacterium. Classification (GTDB taxonomy): domain Bacteria; phylum Bacillota; class Clostridia; order Oscillospirales; family Oscillospiraceae; genus Avoscillospira_A. The sequence continues at coordinate 25,233 of CALWWW010000010.1, forward strand.
TCGGCCCCAAGACGAAGCTTATCACCATCCAGCGGTCCAAGGGCTACGCCACCCGCCCCACCTTCTCCGTGGAGCAGATCGGCAAGCTCATTGCCTTCTGTAAGGAATGCAAGCCCGACGTTCTCTGCATGGTGGACAACTGCTACGGCGAGTTTGTCGAGACCATTGAGCCCTCCGACGTGGGGGCCGATATGATCGTGGGCAGTCTCATTAAGAACCCCGGCGGTGGACTGGCCCCCATCGGCGGCTACATCTGCGGCACCACCGAGTGTGTCGAACGCTGCGCCTACCGGCTCAGCGCCCCCGGCCTGGGCCAGGAGGTGGGCGCAAACCTGGGCATCATGCCCGCGTTCTATCAGGGCTTTTTCCTGGCGCCCACCGTGGTGTCCGGCGCATTGAAGGGCGCGATTTTCGCCGCCAACCTCTATGAGCGTCTCGGCTTCCCTGTGGTGCCCAACAGCACCGAATCCCGCCACGATATCATCCAGGCCGTGGAGCTGGGCTCCGAAGCCGCTATGATCGCGTTCTGTAAGGGCATCCAGGAGGCAGCCCCCGTGGACAGCTTCGCCACGCCGCTGCCCTGGGACATGCCCGGCTACGACGACCCGGTCATCATGGCCGCCGGTGCGTTCGTCCAGGGCTCCTCCATTGAATTGTCCGCCGACGGTCCCATCCGTCCGCCCTATGCGGTGTATTTCCAGGGTGGACTGACCTGGTACCACGCCAAACTGGGCATTCTCCTGTCTTTGCAGGAGCTTTGCAACGCCAATCTGGTGGATTTGGAGAAACTGCACAAAATCACGGCGGATTTACAGGCACAATTCCGATAAGATAGTTCTTTACATTAGCACTTTAGCATGATAAAATACCTCCACAAGAACACAACACCATGTTAGATGGAGGATTTATTGATATGAAAAAGCTGCTTGCACTGCTGCTGGCCCTGATGATGGTCCTGTCCCTGGGCGCCTGCGGCTCCAAGGATACCCAGGAACCCGCCGCCGATGACAGCACCGCCGAGACCGGTGATACCGCCGAAAACACGGACGCTGCCGCCGGAGATGACGCTGCTGCCGGGGAAACCGGCGACGCTGATGCGTCGGATTTGCAGTACATCAAGGACAAAGGCACCCTGGTGGTGGGTATGACCAACTTCGCCCCCATGGACTATAAGGAAGAGGGCAGCGACGAGTGGATCGGCTTCGACGCCGATATGGCCAAGAAGTTCGCGGAATCCCTGGGCGTGGAAGTGCAGTTCCAGGAGATCACCTGGGACTATAAGATCATGGAGCTGGACAACAAGAGCATCGACTGTGTCTGGAACGGCATGACGCTGACCGACGATGTGACCTCCGCCATGAGCACCTCCGAACCCTATTGCCTCAATGCCCAGGTTCTGGTGACTAAGGCCGACAAGGCCGCCGACTTCGAGGGCCTTACCAGCCTGGAGGGCTATACTGTGGCCGTGGAGTCCGGCTCCGCCGGTGAAGCCGCCGCCCAGGCTCTGGGCGCTGCCACCGTGCCGGTGCAGGCCCAGTCCAACGCTTTGATGGAAGTGGCCGCTGGTACCTCCGACGCCGCGGTCATCGACCTGCTGATGGCCGGCGCCATGGTGGGCGAGGGCACCTCTTACGCCGACCTGACCTACAGCCTGAACCTCAACGAGGCCCAGGGCCTGGAATCCGAGGAGTACGGCGTGGGCTTCCGCAAGGGCTCCGATGTGACCGAAGCGTTCAATACCTTCTGGGCCGAGCAGGTCGCCAACGGTACCGTTCTGGAGGTGGCCACCACCTACGGCTTGCAGGAATCTGTGATTCTGGAATAATCTGCTGTGTTTCGACTGCGAGGCAGAGCGCGGGACGCGCTCTGCCTTGTGGTGTCGTTTGCATCATCCCCAAAGAGAGGACGATTCCATGTTAGAATTTTTCGCCAGCGATGAATTTCGCACCGTTGTGTCGGCCCTCAACACCGGCTGTATCCGGACGTTGCAGCTGTTCTTCATCACGCTCATCGGTTCACTGCCCCTGGGCCTGCTGATCTGCCTGGGCTCCATGAACCGCTTGGCCCCGCTGCGTTTTTTGCAGAAGAAGGAGAATCCCCGGTGGCTCAATGCCGTCTGGGGCTTTCGGCCCATCAGCGCCATCTGCCGGTTGGTGGTGTGGATTGTCCGCGGTACGCCCCTGGTGCTGCAGCTGATTGCCCTGTTCTATGTGCCGGGTATGGTGGGCTGGTTCAACTGGCCCGGCGGTACTTCCAGCCGTATGGTGGCCGCCTGTGTGACGTTTATCATCAACTACGCCTGTTATTTCTCGGAGATTTACCGGGGCGGCATCCAGGGCGTGCCCGTGGGCCAGCAGGAGGCCGGACAGGTTTTGGGCATGACCAAGGGGCAGATTTTCCGCCATGTGACGCTGCTGCAAATGGTCAAGCGCATTGTACCGCCGGTGTCCAACGAGGTCATCACCCTGGTCAAGGACACGTCTCTGGCCCGCGTGATTTCGCTGCAGGAGATCATTTTTATGGGCGAGTCCTTCCTGAAGAGCAATATGGGCTATTCCGGTCTGGTGTGGCCCCTGTTCTTTACGGCGGTGTACTACCTGGTGTTCAGCGGCCTGGTGACGCTGTTCCTCAACTGGGTGGAAAAGAAGCTGGCATATTTCCGGTGATGGGAGGTCCCTATGGCGATTTTACAAGTACAGAACCTGGAAAAGCACTTTGATAAAACCAAGGTCCTCCAGGATATCAGTTTCAATCTGGAAGCCGGACAGGCCATGGCCATCATCGGTTCGTCGGGCAGCGGAAAAACGACGCTGCTGCGGTGTCTCAACTTCCTGGAAAAACCCAGCGGCGGCCGCATTTACATCAAGGACGATTGTATTTTTGACGCCGACGACCCCACCACCCAGCGGGAGGCCGACGTCCGCCGGAAACGGCTCCATTTCGGCATGGTGTTCCAGTCCTTCAATCTGTTCCCTCAGTATACGGCGCTGCAAAATGTGACGCTGGCCAAGGAACTGCTGGCCAAGGAGTACCCCGATTATAAGCAGAACAAAAAGCGCATTCTGGAGGAAATCCGGGAGGAGGGGCGGAAACTGCTGGCCGATATCGGTCTGGCGGCCCGGGAGGACCACTATCCGCACCAGCTGTCCGGCGGACAGCAGCAGCGGGTGGCCATTGCCAGAGCGCTGGCGCTGCATCCCGATATCCTCTGTTTTGACGAGCCCACATCGGCATTGGACCCGGAGTTGACCGGCGAGGTCTTGCGGGTCATCCGTGGTTTGGCTGAGCAGAAAACCACCATGATCATCGTCACCCATGAAATGGCCTTTGCACGGGACGTGGCCGATCAGGTCATCTTTATGGACGGCGGTCTGATTGTGGAGCAGGGCCCGGCCCGACAGGTCATCGAGGACCCCAAAGAGGAGCGGACGAGACAGTTCCTGTCCCGCTACGCTGAGGGTTAAAAAATTCCGAGTTTGCACGGCAAACTCGGAATTTTTTCCTTATCGGAACGGCGTACCGTCCTGGGTCAACATCTCAATCCGCATACTCTTGGCAAAATCCGGGGCCAAGTCCGGCAAGTGCGTACTGACCGCCTTGGCCAGCAAATCCGGATTCAACGACGGATTCTGTGCGCAGATCACCGCCGACAGCAGCACCGTGTTCCCATCCTCCTGAGAGACGATCAGCTCTTGGATCATGGGCAGAATATCCTGCTCCACCGGTCCGTTCTTGGACCGCTTTTCCACCACCAGCGTTTCCCCGTGGAACAGACTATCGATGGCGTCCACCGCTCCAGCAGGAACACCCTGGTCATATTCCAGCCGGACTTCCACTTGCAGATGGGTCAATTCCTTGAGCTTCCGCCCGCCGTCGTAGCCCAGGACACAGTGAATACCGTCGGGCAACGCGGCGTTGAGCCGTTCCGGCAGAGACGATGTATCCACGGCGGCCTCCGATTCAGCCAATTCAAAATCCAGCAGTTCGCACCGGCTGGCCGTGCCCACGGAAAGGGGTAGGGCCAGGGAAACAAAGGCGTGAGGATTAAATCCCTGGGTGTGCTTCAACAGAATGCCGCTGCGGCGGAACGCCCGCTGCAAAATCCGCATCAAATCCAGATGGGAAATCCAGATGCCGTTGCCGGTCTTTTCAAATAAAATTCTACGCATCGCACGGTCCCTCCGGATAGAGCAGATTGGCCCCGCAGCCGGTACACTGGGTCCGGCAATCGGGGGTGATGGTGGAAGCGTAAGCGGCTTTCCGCTCCTTTTGGAGGAATTGCTTTCTTACGCCCACGTCGATGGTGTCCCAGGGCAGCAGTTCGTCCTCGCTCCGCTCCCTGGTGTAGAAATCCGGGTCAATGCCGCAGGCCTGGAATGCGTCCAACCACAAATCGTACCGGAAGTATTCGTCCCAGCCGTCCAGCTTGGCCCCGTGGAGCACGGCGTGTTCCAACACAGCGCCCAACCGGCGGTCGCCGCGGGCCAGTACGGCTTCCAGACGGCTCAGGCTCGATTCATGCCACTTGTAGTCCACACTCTTGGCGGGCATGTGTTCTTTCAAAAGCCGCTGACGGCGGGTGTATTCCTCGGGGGAAATCTGCGCTTCCCATTGGAACGGCGTAAAGGGCTTGGGCACAAAATAGGCCGTGGCCACACTGATGCGGCAGCCCCGCTTCCGGTTGGTGGCCTTTTCCCGCCATGTCTTGAGAATCTTGTAAACCAGATCGGCAATGCCCAATACATCCTCGTCGGTTTCCGTGGGCAATCCCAGCATAAAGTACAGCTTGACGCTGCTCCAGCCGCCCTCAAAGGCCGTGGCGCAGGTTTCCAGAACCTCTTCCTCGGTGACGTTTTTGTTGATGGCGTCGCGGAGCCGCTGGGTGCCGGCTTCGGGGGCAAAGGTCAGACCGGATTTCCGGACCTTCTGGACCTTCTCCATCAACTCCCGGGAGAAATTGTCGGCCCGCAGAGAGGGGAGAGAAAGATTGATCTTGCGGGGGGCGCAGTAGTCCAACAGATCGTTAGCCAATTCTTCCAACTGCTTATAGTCGGAGGTGGACAGGCTGGAAAGGGTAATTTCGTGGTTGCCGGAATCCTCCAGCGCTTCCTTGGCCTGACGGGTCAGCACCTCCACGCTGCGGGGCCGCAGGGGCCGATAGGTGAAACCGGCCTGACAGAAGCGGCAGCCCCGGATACAGCCCCGGAACACCTCCAGATTGGTCCGGTCGTGGACGATTTCCGTGGAGGGGACAATGTCCTTTGTGGGGTAGTACGCATGATCCAAATCGTGGACAATGCGCTTGGTCACCGTCTTGGGCGCGCCGTTTTTGGGCGTGATGGCTTTTAATGTGCCGTCCTCGTTGTAGGTGTGCTCGTAGAAGGAGGGGACGTACATGCCCTCGATTTTGGAGACTTCCAACAGGAATTGGTCCTTGGTCCAGTGTTCGGCCTTGGCTTTCCGGTACAGGTCGAGAATCTCCACCGTGCTGTCCTCGCCCTCGCCCAGGGAGAAAAAGTCGATGAAGTCGGCCAGGGGTTCCGGGTTGTACATGCAGGCGCCGCCGGCAAAGACGATGTTTTTCAAGTCGTGGCGGTCGGCGGCGTGGAGGGGCACCTGGGCCAGATTCAGCATGTTGAGGATGTTGGCGTAGCTCATTTCGTAGCCCACCGTAAAGGCGATGAGATCAAAGTCCTTCACCGGGTCGTGGCTTTCCAACGCCCACAGGGGCAGATTGTGCTTGCGCATCTGCTCCTCCATGTCGCCCCAGGGGGCGAACACCCGTTCACACCAGACGTCCGGCTGGTTGTTCATGACGCCGTAGAGAATGCGCATACCCAAATTGGACATGCCGATTTCGTAGGTGTCGGGGAAGCAGAATGCCACCCGGACGTCCACTTGCGCCTTGTCCTTGACGATCTGATTGTATTCACCGCCCACATAGCGGGCAGGCTTTTGCACCGTTGGCAAAATGCGTTCCAGTAATGTGGTCATATTGGGCCTCTTTCGTATAGATTTGTCTCCATTATACAGGGTGCAGCCGGGATTTACAAATGCTTTTTCATGGAAAGGGTCAGCCGCAGCAGGGCCAGCCCCGCCGCCGCCACAGGCCACAGGCCGTGGTCCGCCGTCAGACATAACGCCCAAAGCATCAAAGCTGCCGCCGTCACCCAGGTGACGGCCATCAGCGCGGCAAAGGCAGTGGCCGTATTGCACCGCAGCAGCAGAAACGCCCGCAGGGCTTTTCCGCCGTCCAGGGGCGGCAGGGGCAGCAGATTGAACGCCCCCAACAGCAGACAGCAGCGGGCGAAGAGGGGAAACACATCCCAGAAAACGAGCCCCAGGCAGTTGGCGGCAGGACCGGCCAGAGCGCAGACCAGCTCCCGGCGGTAGTCGGTGGCGCCGGTCTCCAGAACCGCGCCGCTGAGGTCCAGCCGCATCCGCCGGATGGGGACGCGGAGCAGGGAAAGAGCCGCCAGATGGCCCAGTTCATGGAGGGCCATGGCGGCGCAGAAGGGATAGAAACACCCCAGGGGGTCCCAATACCAGAGCAAGGCCATCAGGACCAGCCAGCCGGGGTCGATGTGCAAAAAAACCATGAAGAGAAACCACCTCATGGCAGAATATGCGGGGAAAAGCGGAAGTATTCTCAAGGAAATTACTTGACAAGCATGGGAAAACCCACTATAATAAATGAGCGTTACGGGGTGTGGCGAAGTTTGGTATCGCGCTTGGTTCGGGTCCAAGAGGCCCCGGGTTCGAATCCCGGCACTCCGACCATGCGGAGTATCATGAAAGGATCTGAAAAGGTCTGTTGATGATACTCCGCATTTTTTATTTCCAAGTTTATATAGCGATCTGTGCGGGGGCGTAGCTTAAAGATGCTCCGGGCAATCGTCCCTGTTTTAAACAGGCAGAAGCACAACAGCAGCGTGTGCCCCACACAGCCCCAAATGGTTCCGATGGGGTCGCCGCCCGTACTCTGGCTGTGTCTATACCGTTTGTTGCCCCGGATGGTCAAGCTGTCGTGCTGCTTCCAGCGGTATTCATTCCCGATGCGGGTAAGCTGTTCGCCCTGTGATTGCGGGAAAGAAACAAGGTCGGCTTGGCTCGCCCGGTCTATCTGTTTTTGAGCCAATACATAATAATAGTTGATACCTTTGAAAAAACTGGTGTTTGCGAAAGAGTGTGATCGTATGAAAAAGAGAATTATATTATTTTTAGCATTGGTCTGCATTCTGAGCTTGGTTGCTTGTAGCAGAAAACTGGTGGAAGGGTCTGAAAAAACTTACTATGGAACAGTTACAGACCATGCTATGAGCGTTGTAAATGAGGGCGATATGCAAGGCCGTGCATACATCACAATTTCTACTGATAATGGAGATGTTCTCTTTTGGCTGGCAAAGGGCTGCGAAACCAATGCCAAAATTGGAGATAAAGTAATTATTGAAAGTGCAATAGAAAAACAGACAGACTTGCTTGTTGCGACAAGCATTACAGTTGAGTAAATTTCCATTTATCGGGGAGTACATAGGGCGGACGAGTTGGACAGCCTTTCAAAAAACAGCACCCCGCAGAAGACCAGTTCTTCTGCGGGGTGTTCCGTGTATGACAGTTGTTGTTCAGGAAGCTGCCGTTTCCATGGCTTGGATAGGGAACGTCACGCTCCAATTTCCCTGAATACTCCCGGAAGAAGTCACAAATTCCCCGTACAACTCATAGTTACCCAGCTGTTCGGCGGGAATGTCGGAAAAGACGAAATCCGTATAAGAGCCCGCATGTGCTTCATCAAAGAACGACAGAGAACCGTCAGATTCCACCCGTTCGCCGGTGTCCTTGTCCACCAGGCTCACAAATCCGTGATTATCGGTTTCAAGGATATCTTCAAAATAAAGCTGCACATGGAGGGCTCCATCAAGATATCCGACGCCCGTCACCATCACGCCGTCGGTGGGGGAGGACAGGGGAGCGCCGGGCTGCAGGACGGCGAGCTGCTGCTCCATATCATTCGCTTCCCAGTCTGCGGCAAGGTTACCGTCCAATCCTCTCAATTCCACCATTTGTGCGGCATTGTTCAGTGCGACGCCGTCCAAATCCAGAACGGTTCCTGCATAGTCTTCTTTGTGTCCCAAAAGCTGCCGGACGGAAAAGGTGAGCTTTTCCCCCTCAATTTTCTGCTGATTCCACTGTTCTACCGTAATCAGGAACGTTGCGGTTTTCGTCTCCGAATCGTAGCCGGCCAGCACACAGCGGGCAGAACAGTCAAATGGCGTATGGATGGAATAACTGTCAAACAGGTCCGTCGACGCGCTCAGCCGGTCGCCTTCCAAATCCTGCATGGCAACATAAATCTCGGCGGTATCGTCATGGATATAGGACGCCACCACTTCCATGCGAATCCCCTGATCTTCGCAGGACATCTGAACCGGTTTGAAAAACTGTGCAGTAGACGGGGAAATCTCATAAAGAACATTATAAAACGCAGGAATTGTGGCGGCCATGGCCGGGATGGCCAGAAAGATCGTCAGGCACAGGCAAGCGGCCAACACGCCCCATTTGACCCTGCGGCGGGCCTTGGGGCAGGAATGGGATTTGGCGTCGAGAATGGCGGCATCATTGACCGCTCCAATGGCATGGAAAATCTGATGGTTGTTGATCAAAGGGTTCCCTCCCGTTCTAAATACGTCCGCAGCGCCTTGCGGGTCCGATGCAGCAGGACCTTCACGCTGCTTTGCGACAGTCCAAACTGTTTGGCAATAGCCGCGATGGAATCGAGATACCAATACCGGCAGAGAAACACCCGCCGACGGGTCAAAGGCAGGGACAGGACAAAGCGGTTGATTGCCGCTTCCAGCTCTGCGTCGGCCACCTCCTGTTCCACCGTTTTACCGGACGGAATGCAGTCGGTCAATTCGGACAATGCCAGGGCCAGTTCACCGCCGCCGCGCTTTTCCGCACTGCGGGTCCGCCATCTGTCAATGGCAATCCGGCGCGTAATTTTGCCCAGAAACGTGGCCAGAATGGCCGGACGGTGCGGCGGCATACTGTTCCAGGCGTCCAGCCAGGTATCGTTGACGCTTTCCTCCGCGTCCTCTGCGTTGGTGAGAATGGCATGGGCGATGGAATAACAATAGGCACCGTATTTTTTGGCGGTTTCCGCAACGGCGGTTTCGGACCTGGCCCAATAGAGATCGACAATGTGGGCGTCCTCCATCCAATTCCTCCTCTCTCTGTTTGCTGGGGCTCTCGTCTATCTACTCGCAATCCGTGGAAAAAGGTTACACCACGAGAAAAAGAAAAATGCCGGGAGACGATAAAAATCGTCCCCCGGCGCGTTCGAAATTACGTTATCCTGCCGCACACGCTGCCAACAGCCGATGATACAGGTCCAGAAACTCCTGCTCCACCTGATTAAAGGGCAGCAGGTTCAGGTCCGGTTCGGCAGCCAAGGGCGTCGGAACGATATCGGACCGGCCCAGCAGCCGGGGCAGTTCCGTGTACAGCAAATCGTCGTCAATGGCTTTGATCTGCCCTCGGTCCTCTTCCGACAGGGGAGCGGGCAGCAGGACCCCTTCAATGCAGCTTTGCAGTCGGGCTTCATCCTGCCGGTACGTCTCCATGGCGGCCTTCAGGGGTCGGGGAATATCACAGAGATAGGCTTCGCTGGCATCGTGCAGCAGACAGCCCAGCTGCACCAATGGCGAATACCCACGGGCTGCCGCCTCCCGGGCACAGTTGAGACTGTGCTGGCCTACGGAATAGAAGTGTGTGACATGGCCGTTACCTCGGCACAGCAGAGACAGGGCATGGGCAATATCCGTCAGGGATACGCTGGTGGGGTCCGGGTCCCGGGGCGCAAACTCCACGCCGGTATAGGTGGTGATGGTCTCCATTTGCATCCGCTCCTTTCTGTTTATCGTATCATGTTTTCCACACCCTGTAAAATACTTCTTTTTTCCCTTGACGCTGCGCGGTGAAAAAAGTAAATATTAACGATTGCAACTGAACGGGCCGGGCTGTATACTAATGATATATGGTCCGGCCTTTGGCCTGAAAGGAGGTCTTCATGGCAAAAAAAACGAAGAATTATCTCGATTTTGTGCCGGTTCATAACCCGGAGTTTGAATGGACTGCCGACAGAGACGGTCTGGTGACCGTCCATATGGTCCATAAGGGATTTTACGCCGCCATCGCCCAGAAATTCTTCCATACGCCCCGGATCAGCCACATCCATCTGGACCGCTACGGCAGTTATCTGTGGCAGCAGATCAACGGACAAAAGGACGTGGGCCAGCTGGCCGACGACATGCGGGAGCATTTTGGGGAGGCAGCCGAACCCCTCTATGACCGGCTGATACAGTATATGCAGACGCTGCGCAATCATCGCTTCGTTTCCTTTCAGGAGAAAGGCCGGGGCAGTGATATGTAAGAGAGAAAACCACGGAACCACCGTCAGCGACCCGGCGGCCTTTGCACGGGAGCTGGCCAATGATATGACGGAGCAGCGGCTGTTGGAGCAGATGCCCGACGGCCGCTGCCGTCTGCGGCATGGAGCCGCGGAAAGGAGATTCAAAACCATGAGAGTATTGGAACATCTGGAGCCGAAGCGGGTTTTTGCGCTGTTTGAGGACATGTGCGCCATTCCCCACGGTTCTTTCCATACAAAGGCCATCAGCGACTGGTGTGTGGCCTTTGCCAAGGAGCGGGGACTGGAGTATCACCAGGACAGCGCCAATAACGTTATCATTATCAAGCCCGCCACCCCCGGCTATGAAAACGCCCCGGCCATGATCCTCCAGGGCCACCTGGACATGGTCTGTGAGAAGGACGCCGACTGTACCAAGGATATGGTCACCGAGGGACTGGATTTGTCGGTGGACGGCGATTGGGTCTACGCCAAGGGTACCACCCTGGGCGGTGATGACGGTATCGCCGTGGCCATGGCCATGGCCATTCTCGACGACAACACCTTGCAGCACCCCCGCATTGAAGCCGTGTTCACCACCGACGAGGAGGTGGGTATGCTGGGCGCCATGGAGCTGGACGTTTCGCCCCTCCAGGGCCGGATGCTGCTGAATATCGATTCCGAGGTGGAGGGTGTGTTCACCGTCAGCTGCGCCGGCGGCTGCCGCGCCCATTGCACCCTGCCGGTGAGCCGGGAAGGCTTCCATGGGGCCGGTCTCCATGTGAGCGTCGAAGGGCTCCAGGGCGGTCACTCCGGTGTGGAAATTCACAAGGGCCGGGCCAATGCCAATGTCATTCTGGGCCGCGTCCTGCGGGCTGCCGCCGCTGTATCGGATTTGCGGATTGTGTCGGTGCGGGGCGGCGTCAAGGATAACGTCATTCCCGCCAATGCCGTGGCCCATGTCATAGTCTCCGACGAGGCGGCGGTCCGGGCCGCCTGGACGGCCCTGGAGCGGGACCTGCAAAACGAGTTCCGGGTCACCGACGGGAAACTCCGTCTGGCGGTGACTGCTGCTGACACGGCCCCGGCCATGGACAAGGCTTCCACGACCCGCGTGATGACCCTGCTGACCTGCACCCCCAACGGCGTCCAGGTCATGAGCGCCGATATTGAAGGACTGGTGCAGACTTCGCTGAATCTGGGCGTACTGGCTACGGAGGGCGACAACGTTCTGGTCTCCTACAGCATCCGCAGCAGCGTGGAATCTCAGAAGCGCATGATGCAGGACAAGGTGATCTGCCTGGTGGAACAGTTGGGCGGTACGGTGGAGCTCAGCGGCGATTATCCCGGTTGGGCTTACCTGGAAAACTCCCCGCTGCGGGAGAAGATGGTAGCGCTGTTCCGGGAGCAGTACGGCCGGGAGCCGGAAATTGAGGCCATCCACGCCGGTCTGGAGTGCGGCCTGTTCTCCGGCAAGATGCCGGGGCTGGACTGCGTTTCCATCGGTCCGGACCTGAAGGATATCCATTCTGCACGGGAGCGTATGAGCATTGCGTCGGTTCAGCGGGTGTATGCCTTTGTGACCGAACTGCTGCGGCGCAGCAAGTGAGGGACGGCCATGGGAGAGATTGTAGCCTTTCCCGGCGGCGAGCCGGAGGAGCTGAACTTTGCGGAAATGGACGAGGACCAGCTGCGGGCGTGTCTCGAGGAATTGCGGGAACGTCTGGCGGTTCTGGACAAACAGGAACCGGCGGATATGAATAGCGAAGCCTATGAAACCTGGGCCGAGGAGCATGAGGACCTGGAAGATATGATGGATGAGGTCCTGGAACTGCTGGATTGAAAAAAATAAATAAACTGGGTCCGTTACAGGATGATTTCGTTCTGCAACGGACCCTTTGGCATAGTATGGCGGTTATGCGAAGTACAGTATGGGGCCTGAATTGTATTTGTAGGGCGGGACCTATGTGTCCCGCCGCTGGTATGCACCATCGACCAACAACAACGTAGGGGCCGGCATCCTTGACGGCCCCGGACAGATTTGTGCCAGGGGCGCGTCAGGGATGCCGCGCCCTACGAATGTGGATGCGGATTCGCCCCAGTGCTGTCCAGTAACAGCCAGGGGTTGCCGCACGGCGGGACACGCAGGTCCCGCCCTACGAGATCAAATGGGCGTGCCTGCCGAACTTCCGGTAACCGCCATACTCGGAAAGCAAACGCGCTGCAAGGAACCCTTGCAGCGCGCATCTTTTATGCCGCTATAGCTTTTTCCATAGGTTTCAAAACCTTCCGATCGACGCGGCGGAGGAACAGCAGACAGCACAGGACTGTGGCGATTTCTGCAATGGGGAACGCCCACCAAACCATGTTCACATCACCGGTGAGGGAAAGAAGATAGGCTACCGGCAGCAGCACAATGATCTGACGCACAAAGGAGACCAACAGGCTGTAGACGCCGAAGCCCAGCGCCTGGAATACCGACGAAATGACGATGCAGAAACCGGCGAAGATAAAGCTGAGACTCAGCGTTTTCAGCGCCGGAACACCAATGGCCAGCATGTTTTCCTCGGCTTCAAACAGCAACAGCATCTGGGCCGGGAACAGCTGCATAATGCTCAAACCCACCAGCATCATGACCACCGCGGTAAGAACCGACAGCTTCATGGTGTGCACCATGCGGTCCTTGTGCCGTGCGCCGTAGTTGTAGGCGATAATGGGCACCATACCGTTGTTCAGACCGAACACCGGCATAAAGACGATGCTTTGCAGCTTGAAATACACGCCGAACACCGCCGCTGCCGTGGAGACAAAGGACATGAGAATGCGGTTCATACCGAAGATCATCACAGAGCCGATGGCCTGCATGATGACCGACGGAACGCCGATGGCCAGAATCAGTTTGAGGATGGACCAGCGGGGCCGGAAGCCGCGGAACGAGAAGGACAGCTCCTTGTTGTGCCACAGATTGAAGATCAGGGCCAGGACACAGGCCACGAACTGGCCGAAGACCGTAGCCGCTGCCGCACCGGCAATGCCCATTTCCGGGAAGCCGAAGTAGCCGAAAATCAGAATGGGGTCGAAAACAATATTGATGACCGCGCCTACACCCTGGGAAATCATGGTGTCCAGTGTGCGGCCCGTGGCCTGTAACAGCCGTTCCAGGGTGATCTCAAAGAACTGGAAGCAACACAGAATCAGGCAGATGGACACATAGGTGGTGCCGCCCTCAAAGATTTCGGGAATATCCGTCTGACTGGCCATAAAGGCACGGGAGCCGAAAATACCCACCAGGGTAAAGCCGATGACCACCAATGCAATGAGAAAAATACCATTGAGAGCCACATGGCCGGCCTTTTTGTGGTCGCCCTCGCCCAGGCTGCGGGAAACCATGGAGTTGATGCCCACGCCGAGACCGGTGCTGAACGCAATCATCAGCGTCTGCATGGGGAAGGCCAGGGAGACAGCCGTCAGGGCGTTTTCGCTGATTTTGGCCACATAGATGCTGTCCACCACATTGTACAGGGCCTGGATGATCATGGCGATGATCATGGGCAGGGCCATGCTGAACAGCAGCTTGCCCACCGGCATCGTGCCCAGCTTTTCACTGTTGGAAGCGGGCGTCTGGTTGCTACGTTGTTGTTCCAATGTTTTTCTTAAACCTCGATTCTCTTTCATGTTGAAATTGCCATGGCTATTGTATCGGAAAATGTCGAAGCGGTCAATGGGCAGATTGGCATGGGCGCGGAAAAAGAAACTGTGGTACATATTATATAATGTATAATGTAAAGTAGGGGATACACAAAAGGCCGCCGTCCGCCACCCGTGATGGGGTGGGGACGGCGGCCTTACGGCTTCGCCGTGGGGATTGCGCCATCTGCGGATGGCGCTTTGGGACGATGGGGGATTCCGCCCCGTGCGCGGGGCGGGCATTTCGCTGGCTGCGGCCAGCGGGTGTTTCGCCCGCTGCGGCGGGCGACCGGGGGCTGCCCCTGGACCCCGGAATTTTTTTGTAAAAAAATTCAGTAAAAACTTTAATTTTGGTTATTCGGAGAACAACAGCTGCGCGTAAGTGGGGAAGGGCCAACGCTGGGCCGGAATCATTGTTTCCAGCAAATCGGCATCCCGCCGCAGGGCGTCCATATGGGCCAGCACTGTGTCATGATAGTACGTTGCCTGTTCGGTAATGGCCTCCGGCAGCTGGTCCAGACTGCTCTCCAGCAGTGCCGCGCCGCTGTGCAGCCCTTCGGCCAGGGCCGTCAGCTGCCGGATGGTCTCCGTTTCCACGGCGCAGCTGAGACCGGGGACCGCCGCCTGCTTGGACACCACCGCGTCCGTCAGCTCGTGGATGTAGGAAAGCGCCGTGGGCAAAATCTGCCGCCGCACCATATCCAGCGCCGTCTGGGCTTCGATGTGGATTTTCTTGCAGTAGGCTTCAAAGTGGATTTCGTTGCGGGCGCGGATTTCCGCTTCGGTGAATACGCCGTGGTTGGTGAAGAGGGCCACGTTTTCCGGCTTGAGGTAGACGGCAAAGGCTTCCGGCGCGCTGCGCAGGTTGGACAGGCCCCGACGTTCCGCTTCCACAATCCAGGCGTCTTCATAGCCGTTGCCGTTGAAGAGGATGCGGCTGTGTTCTTTCAAGGTCCGTACCACCAACGCGTGGAGGGCGGCGGTAAACTCCTCGGCCTGCTCCAGCTCGTCGGCAAACTTCCGCAGCTCCTCGGCCATGATGGTGTTCAGGGCGATGTTGGGACCGGCAATGGACTGGGAGGAACCGGGCATCCGGAATTCAAACTTGTTGCCGGTGAACGCCACAGGGGAAGTGCGGTTCCGGTCGGTGGTGTCCTGGGGAATGTGGGGCAGGGTGTCGACGCCGATGGACAGGGTGCGCTTTTCCGCTTCGGTGTAGCTGGTGCCGTGAATCAGGGCGTCCACAATGGCCATCAGCTCGTCGCCCAGGAACACGGAGATAATGGCGGGCGGGGCTTCGTTGGCGCCCAACCGGTGGTCGTTGCCCGCCGAGGCTACGGAGCACCGCAGCATTTCCTGATACTCGTCAACGCCCTTAATAAATGCGGCCAGGAACAGCAGGAACTGGGCGTTCTGGCTGGGGGTAGCGCCGGGGGCGAACAGGTTCTTGCCTGTGTCGGTGGCCAGGGACCAGTTATCGTGCTTGCCGGAGCCGTTGACACCGGCAAAGGGCTTTTCATGGAGCAGGCATACAAAGCCGTGACGGTCGGCCACCCGGCGCATGGTCTCCATGGCCAGCTGGTTGTGGTCGCTGGCGGTGTTGGCGTCGGAGAAGATGGGGGCCATCTCATGCTGGGACGGGGCCACCTCGTTGTGCTTCGTCTTGGACAGAACGCCCAGCTTCCAGAGTTCCTCGTCCAGGTCCTGCATGTAGGCGGCAACCCGAGGTGTGATGGCGCCGAAGTAGTGATCCTCCAGCTCCTGGCCCTTGGGGGGCTTGGCGCCGAAGAGGGTGCGGCCGCAGAACCGCAGATCGGGACGCTGGGCAAAGAGGGACTTGTCGATGAGGAAATACTCCTGTTCGGGGCCGACGCTGGCGGTGACCCGCTTGGATTCCGTGTCACCGAACAGCCGCAGAATGCGGATGGCCTGCTTGCTGACGGCGTCCATGGACCGCAGCAGGGGCGTCTTCTTATCCAGCGCTTCACCGGAGTAGGAACAGAACACCGTGGGGATGTACAGGGAACCCTCCTTGATAAAAGCGAAGGAACTGGGGTCCCAGGCCGTGTAGCCGCGGGCCTCAAAGGTGGCGCGGAGACCGCCGGAGGGGAAGGAGGAGGCGTCCGGCTCGCCCCGAACAAGCTCTTTGCCGGAAAAATCCATGATGACGCGGCCGCCCTCGATGGGACTGATAAAGCTGTCGTGCTTTTCGGCGGTGACGCCGGTCATGGGTTGGAACCAGTGGGTGAAGTGGGTGGCGCCCCGGTCTGTGGCCCATTCCTTCATGGCTTCAGCGATCTCATTGGCCACGGTCAGGGGCAGGGTGGTACCGTCCCGCAGGCATTGCTTCCAGGCCTGGAAGGTGCTCTTGGACATGTACTGCTGCATAGCGGCCTCATTGAAGACCATGGAGCCAAACAGTTCGGGAACCTTTGCTGCGCTTGTTTTCATAACACACACTTCTTTCTTAGAGAATGGATTCCAGCCCGGCGGGAGCGTTCCCGCCGGTGCGGGTGAGCAAACGAACAGGGAATGGGACATTAGAACCCGCTGGCGCCGTAGTTGGCCAAAACACGGGCCGAGGGGTCGGAGACGTTGCAGCCCTTCCAGCTCTTGTTGGGCATCCAGAAGTCGGCAATCATATGGGCTTGGCCGGGGTAGTATTTCTCAAAAATTTCCCGGTACAGCAAACTTTCTTTCGTAAAGGGAGTGGCAAAGGAATAGCGGCGGCGCTTGCGCTCGTATTCTTCGGCAGTGTATTTGGTCTCGGCGTAGTCCTTGAGGTCCTCCACCATGGAGTGGCCAACGGCATCGGAGAAAGCGGCCTTTTCCCGGTAGAGAATGTCGTGGGGCAGCCAGTCGCCCTCAAAGGCGTGACGCAGCAGGTACTTGCCTTTTCCGTAGGTGTTGAGCTTTTTGGCCGGGTCAATGGCCATGACGTATTTGACAAAGTCCAGATCACCGAAGGGAACACGGGCTTCCATGGAGTTGACGCTGATGCACCGGTCGGCCCGCAGCACGTCGTACATGTGCAGTTCGGAAATCCGCTTTTGGGATTCTTTCTGGAACGCTTCTGCCGACGGGGCGAAGTCCGTGTACTTGTAGCCGAACAGCTCATCGGAGATTTCACCGGTCAGCAGCACCCGCACGTCGGTCCGTTCGTGGATGGCTTTGCAGCAGAGGTACATGCCCAGGCTGGCCCGGATGGTGGTGATGTCGTAGGTGCCCAGCAATGCAATGACCGTTTCCAGGGCGTCCAGCACTTCCTGCCGGGTCATGGAAACTTCCATGTGATCGCTGCCGATGTAGTCGGCCACCTGACGGGCGTATTTCAGGTCGATGGCGTCGGTGTCCATGCCGATGGCGAAGGTCCGCAGGGGTTTGGTGGTGAGCTTTGCGGCAATGGCACAGACCAGGCTGGAATCCAGGCCGCCGGACAGGAGACAGCCCAGGGGGGCGTCGGCGTCCATGCGCTTTTCCACGGCGGCAACCAGTTTCCGGTGAATCTGTCCGCAGACGGTTTCCAGATCGTCGGTGCAGTACCGGTCTACGCGGGCGATGTCACAGTACCGGACGAAACGGCCGTGGGCGTAGTAGTGACCGGGCGGGAAGGGGAAGATTTCCCGGCAGATGCCCACCAGGTTTTTGGGTTCGCTGGCGAAGACCAGGGAGCCGTCGTCCAACGCGCCGTAGTAGAGGGGCCGGATGCCGATGGGGTCCCGGGCGGCGATGAGGGAGTCGGTTTTGTGATCGTACAGCACCAGGGCAAATTCGGCGTCCAGCATGGAGAACATATCGAGACCGAATTCCCGGTACATGGGCAGCAGAATTTCACAGTCGCAATCGCTGCGGAAGGTGTACTTGGCGGAGAGGGCCGCTTTCATCCGGCGGAATCCGTACAGCTCGCCGTTACACACCACGTAGTCGCCGTCCAGCTCAAAGGGCTGCATGCCCTCGTCGGTAAGACCCATGATGGCCAGCCGGTGGAAGCACAGGTACCCGCTGCCGGTGTCGATCATGCGGGTGCAGTCGGGACCGCGGGAAATGGTCTGGGCAAATTGCTGGCGGACGGTTTCCCACGGGATGGACTTGGAACTAAAACCCATAATTGCACACATTTGGAAATCCCTCCAAAAAAATAAAATTGCAGCCAGTCAGTCCTAAAAAAAACGATTAGGACGAATCAGCTGCAAATCCGCGGTGCCACCTAATTTACTGCATAACGCAGTCACCTTTCTCGGGCTCCAACAAGCCCATACGGCGTAACGTGCCGTCCACGGCGCCCCTACTGGCCCACGCTTGGGCGTTCAGTTTGCTGCTCCGGAGTGTTATTCCCGACGGCGTCCGATGCAGGGTTTCCACTGTCTCCCGCTCACTGTGACCGACCTTCCGAGGTACTTGTCTCCATCAACGCATTTGGTTTTATAAACTTGATGGACGCATTCTAGCACCAGAAAAAACCATTGTCAAGAGGTTTTTTAGAAATTTCTTTGTGAGATTGGCTAAAAAATTTTGGTCTTGTTTGTGCATTATTCCGTGTATGGTTTTAAAAAACGGGAAAAACATCGGTTAATAGCTGGATATAAGCACGGTAAAAATTCTGATATAAAGCATTGCTGTGGTAAAGAAAAAATTGGAGAAAAGGAGATGTAAACCGCCCGCAATGGCACTCGTAGGGCGGGACCTGCGTGTCCCGCCGCGCCGTACCAGGTGGCGTAAACCGGCGTATGGGGGCGAAACCGTAACCGTTTCGTAGGACGCGGCATCCTTGACGCGTCCATGGCGCATTCCATCCGGGGCCGTCAAGGATGCCGGCCCCTACGTTCCGGATGGCTGATGGTGCGTACCGGCGGCGGCACACACAGGTGCCGCCCTACGAATACGACGGACTGCCCCGCATGGTTCGGCGGGCGGGTACGGCGGCCTTGGGGCTTACGCCCCGGGGGTTCCGCCCGCTGCGGCGGGCGGTTTGGGACGGGGATTTCGCGCCGTGCGCGGTGCGGGTGTTTCGCTGGCTGCGGCCAGCAGGTATTTCGCCCGTTGCGACGGGCGACCGGGGGCGCTGCCCCCTGGACTCCGCGATTTGGGCAACGCGCCGCCGGTTGGCAAGAGGTGTCGGCAAGGAATTTTGCGTCAGAGCAAGGTGCAGCTTTGCAGCCATACTGGATGTATGGCAAGAAGCTGCACCGCAGCTATGGCACAAAAGGCCCGGCGACACCCGCAGACACACCGGTGGCAAGTTGCCACACAGAAAAAAATCGAGTAAAACTTTTAGATTTGGGGTGCGGTGGTAGTCATCGTATGCAGCATATTGGAGGCATAGCCATCCAACCGCGCTAACATCTCCGGGTCCGCCAGGGCCGAACCGGGGTCATTGGCCGTTTGGGCCAGCAGAAACCGGGGCGGCAGAATCAGCCCCTTATTGAGACACAGCGCCCCCAAAACCTGCTGAGCCACCAGATCGCCGCCGCTGTACCCCGACACCACCACTGCCCACAGGTAGGTATGGTGCAGCGGGTGAAACAGCTGCAAACTGGTCAGCCGGTTGATAAACGCCATGATATTGGCGCTGACCGAGTCGTTGTAGTTGGGACACAGCAGCAGCAGGGCGTTACATTCCGTCACCGCTGGATACACCTGATCCACCATACTGCCGCCGTAAAAGCAGGAATTTTGCTGGGCGTAGTGGGCGCACACCGTGTAAGAGCAGCCCCGGCAGTCGTGAACCGTGCCGTTGCGCAGAGACAGTTCCGTACAGTCGCACTGGCCCGCCAGCCGCGCTTCAATCTCCCCGCCCAAAGCCAGGGTGTTGGACGTCTTCCGGTCCGAAGCGTGGAGCGTCAGCACCTTGGGGCGGTCATAGACCGGCGGCACAAAGGACCACAGCCGTTCCACCAGTTCCCGTGCCATGGCCCGATAGGCGTGGAGCCGGTCCGTGCCACGGCGGCGGCATTGGATATCGAAATTCCGCAGGGAACCCGTGGCTTCCACCAGGGGCTTTCCCAGGAAAAGACACCCGGCCCCATTGGCCGCCAGTACCAGCATTTGGGCCGCCTGCTTGGTGTAAAATTCGCCCTCTCCGTCCATCAGCACTGCGCCCATGGAACCGTCCAGGGGCAGCGCCTCCGACCGCAGCAGCCGCAGCAGACGGCAAAAGTCCTCGTCCAGCCCGTCGGGCCCCAGGGATACGGCAAAGAGTACCCGCCGCTCCGTCAGGGGCGGCAGCGTGTCCAGGGTACAGACCGTGTGGGGCGCTGCTGCCAGGGCATATTCCAGCACACTGGCTAAGCGTTGGTGCCGGCCAACGGAGACGGCCACCACCTCATCCATCGTACTCAAACTCCCGCAGCTCCTTGTGAACCGCTTCGATACGGCTGTAGAGGGTGGGGTGGAGGGAACGGCGCAGCAGCTGGGGGCCTTTTCCGGTCAGACGGCTGTAGCAGCCCAGATAGGCCCCGTCCAGGGGCAGCGCGCCGGGATGCCATTGGCCCGTCACAGTCCGCAGAATACTGATGGCTGCCGAGGAAAGACCGGGGGCAATATAGGGCTTGAAGCCCAGCTCCCGCACCGCCAGATTGGCCGTCACAGTGTCCTTGGTCAGCGCACAGGACAGGTCGTGATCGTAGCCGTCGCCTGCGTCGTTGGCCACAATCAGCGCTTGACCATGGGGGCCGAAAACGGCCACCCGGTCTTCGTCCCACCCCCGCTTTCGGGCGTAAAATTTTGCACGGGCTTCCATGACGCCCAGGCCGTAGCCCTGAATCTGTTCGGGAAGCAGGCCGCAAAAATCCAAGGTACCGTCAGCAGTTCGGTTGCTGTTTAAGAACACAGAACGGGCCAAATGGTCCACCGGGTCGGAAATCTGACAGAAAAGTCCACAAAATCCCGTCTCTCTTGCTTGTTGGGCATAGCTGCGCAAAAGGTCCCGGTTGGCCCCGTATTGGACCATGCGCACGTCCTTGACCTCGCTGCCCACCGGCGGTACCGCCTTGGAAGCCGTGAAGAGAAACACGTCGCAGTCGAACAGATCGTCAGCGGACCGGGCCACAATGCGGGGCATTTTCCGTCCGTCATGAGTGGACAGAACCTGATTCAATTCCAGGCAGTAGCGGTGGATCAGCGGCTCGTAAAAATCGAATACACCGATTTCCTCGATGCAGTCGCCCAGCAGCGTCAGGCCCGTCAAAACTGTGCCGCCCACGTCGCCAAGGCCCGCCACTGTCAGCCGCAGACCTGTGGTTTTCGGATGGAGAAACCGGTCCAGCACTTCATAACACCGGTCAAAGGCCGTGTTGAGCACCGTGGCCCCATGGGCCAGAATGACCGGGTCCAGGTCCGGGTCCAGGCAGCCCGTGGGGGGCGGCAGCAGCAGACCCGGCCCTTCCGGTTCCATCACTTCCGCCGGTGTGGTGACGGCGTAGATGCCCCGGCTGTGGAGGGGGTCCCGATGGACCAGCAGCACCAGGGGGTCAAAGGGCGTGTTGGTTGGAACCGCGCCCTCGGGCAGACGGCCCCCCAGGTCGGCGCAGCAGATGCCGCGCCAGGTATAACAGGGAATCACTGGAAATCAGCCTCCTTGCAGATGCGCCGCAGCGTGGCAATGTCGTCCTCCACATAGGACGAGGCGGGCACCCCCAGATTGTATTGCAGATGCCGCCCCTTGTCGGGGAGACGGGGCCGGTGCAGCGCCTCGGCCAGCCGTGTCAGCGTCAGGGACGTGGAGAACACGGCCTGATGCCGCTCTTCCAGCGCCAGTAGAATGTCCCGTGCGTTTTCCAGCGCCGTCATGGACA
The DNA here is from genome assembly GCA_944385365.1 of uncultured Oscillospiraceae bacterium. Lineage (GTDB taxonomy): Bacteria > Bacillota > Clostridia > Oscillospirales > Oscillospiraceae > Avoscillospira_A. Next base: position 47,118 of record CALWWW010000010.1, read on the forward strand.
GAACCCGCAGGCCCCGTTCCGACGCACCCTGGATGTATTCGGGGAATTCATAGGGGAGAATCAGGTTGATGGAGGACAGCATACCTTCGGTTTGCCGCTGGCCCGCGGCGCTGTCGCCGCCCAGGAAGGGATACAGCTGGCTCTCCGTAAACCAGTAGGACAGGTTGGGAATGAAGTATTCACATTCCACCTGCCGGTGCTGTAACTGCATCAAATCCTTGCCGCGGCCCGACATAAGACCCACAATAATGCGGTCGATGGCCACGTCCTCCTCCTTGAAAATGGGGTCCAGCTTTTCCATCCGGTAGCCCTTGTGGAGCAGATCGTCCACCAGCAGCACGGGACGGCGGAAGGACTTGATGGTTCGGGCCTGATTGTGGAGATTGGAGTAGCCCGGATACTGGACAATGTCGAAATGGCGCAGGGACGGACTGTAAACCTTGTCCACATGGAGGGTTTTGGTGACGGTGTTGGGCACGATTTCCCCCGACAGAATTTTGCCGTAGGGCACGCACATATAGGGGCCCAGACGCCGCTGTCCGGCAGGTACATCCAGAACGCCGTTGCAGGCCTGGACCTTCATCAAAACGGCCTGGTTCAGCAGTTCCGCGTCAAAGGTCAGCACCAGCCGTCCGGGGAACAGGCCCGCCAGCGCCCGGCGCATCCGGGGCCGGGTGGCCAGAACGGCGGCACGAACCGCCGGGTCGTCGTGGTGGGGCTCCTTAATCCAGAGGAACACGTCCTGAATCAGCGCCAGGGGCATCCGCATGTCTACCACCAGGGTGTGGCTGCTGCCCGGTACCGGCTGGAAACCCAGCTCCGGCAGCAAATCGTACAGGGGGTCCGTGGAATCGGCGCTGCGGAACAGGGCATAGGTGTGGTCATCCAGAAGACTGCGGACCAGCAGTTCATTGATCATGGCCCGGCAGATCTCCCGGTTGTGGGAAACGTCCTGGACGGCGTCCACCATCAGGACCCGGCCCGACGTGTGCTGCCGCACATAGTCAGCGTCCTCCAGGGTCCCCAGGGCGTCATACAGGGCCGACGCCCGGACCGTATGGCCCGTGGCCCAGCCCCGCAGCCGTCCGGTGGTCCGGGAGAGCATCTCCACCGTGAACCGCTCCTCGTCCGCAGACAGGGCGGGACAACGGTCCTGCAGCCCTTCGGGAATGCCGCGCTGCCACCGGAAATACAGCTCCTGGGGCGCCAGCACGTTTTTGAACTGGGGCGCCCGGAGGTACAGGCCGTTTTCGTAGATGTAATTCTGCACCATGGGGTCCACCAGCATGGAAATATCCATATTTTTGTCCACGTATTCACGAATACGGGTGGAACTGACCGTCTCATAGTAGGCGGGTAGGGACAGCAGCGTTAAATGTCCCCGGATGATGTCGGAGATAGGCTTGCCGTCCCGCGGGGCCGTCTCATCCTCGTCCCGGCAGAAGATAATGTGGTTGTATTCGGCGGCGGAGCCCGGCTCCGTAGAGCGGTAGGCCGAAGCGTTGCGGATGACGTCACTGCCTGCCACCAGATACAGCTCCTGCTCAGGGAACAGAGAACGCAGATGGGCCAGATCGGCGGCCATGGCAATGTTCACCGGCACATCGTCGGGGAACACATACACATCCAGCTGGTCCGCCGTGGACATGGAGGCAATCTGCCGCCGCTGGAGCTTGGGCAGTGTCCGTTTGCTCCAGGAGAATTCGTCGATGGCCAGATAGACGTCGAAGCCCAGCGCGTGGATTTCCTCCACAATGCGCTTGTGGCCCGTGGAGAAGGGGTCGAAGGTGCCGGGGAAGAAGGCCACAGGCCGCAGGGGCGGGTAGGGGAAGTCGCCCAAATCCACCTGGCACTGAATCAGGAACCGGTACAGATGGTTCAGCGTGGCGGCACGGGTGAAGAAGGTCAGCTGATCGTCCCGGGGCTCACACAGCAGCGTCAGCAGCTTCTTGCCGATTTGCAGGAAGTAGGACTGGCGCACCGGCAAGGGCAGGCTGTCCTCGCCCAGCACGTCCTTGCAGAGAACCGACAGGGCCGTTTGATGGATGGTGTTGTCGTAGTGGGCCACGCCCGTCAGCAGCAGGCCGATGACCCGTGTCACCAACGGGTCGCCATCCCGGCCGGAGCGGGCCAGTTCACAGAGAATGATACCCAGCGTCAGCAGCGCCGCCCGGGCTGGGGACACGCTGGAAGCCCGCACAAAATCCTCCAGGAAGGTAAGACCTTCCTCCACTTCTTTCATGGGCAGGCGGCACAGCAGCGTACCGAGATATTTGGGGATGTACCGGGAAATCTCCTCCTGGCCTGTTTCCAGTTCCCGCAGCAGGTCCACGACGATTTCATTCCGCTGGTCCGTGGTCAGCAGATCGGAAATCTCCACCAGCCCCTGACCGGCTTTCATGCGGACGGGCAAATGCTCGCTGACCGACAACAGATTGGACAGATGGGTGGCCGTGTGGAACGCCGAGGACGGGTCCAGCCGGGCGTCGTCGCACAGCAGATCGATGTGGGTGATCTTGACGCTCCAGTGAACGGCGTTTTTCAGATTAGCTAGATACAGCTGGGACACAGGTACCGTCAGGGACAGGGAACGGGGATGGCCCATGGCCGTCCACAGACGGCTCACCAGATAGCGCACGGCGCTGTCGTCGCTGTCGCCTACGGCGTGGAGCGTCTGCTGGATGTGGAGGGGCGCGGCGGCCACGCCGGAGGCCAGCAGATGTTCCATGGCCAGCAGGCCCGCAATGGCCAGCCGCTGTTCGCCGCCGTTCAGCATCCGGCCCACGGCGTCAATGGAGCGGAGTACCTGATCTTCCGTCAGCAGGGAGACGGGAATGTGACACAGGGTATCCATAAGGATAAACCGGTCGTCACCCTGAGCGCTCCACAGCCGGTCCAGTACCGGCTGGAGATAGTGGGGCGCTTCCTCGGCGGTGCAGTAGGCAAACAGGTTTTCCGCAATGATCTTGACGGAATTGGAAATCCGAATGGCATGCTTGGCAGAAATTTTGTGGTCCGGATGGAGACAGTCCTCCAGATAGGATTCCCACAGCTCCACCGATTCCGTCAGAAAGGCCAGCAGGGTGGGGGCCATGGCTTCATGGGGGGCGTTGGCCGGCAGCTCCTTTCGGTACCGGGGGCCGCTGTTGGCCAGAATCCGGCCCATGAGCTTGGCGGCCCGGCGGCGTACGTCGCCCTGCTGGTGCATCAAAAGCTCATAGAGGAAGCTCAGAACCCGGCGCTTGTTGGCGCCGGTCATATAGGTGTGATATTCCGTGAACAGATGGAGGTATGTCCGAATGCGGTTGAGACTTTTTTCGCTGCGGGCCGATTCCAGCAGTTGTTCAAAGGACGCGTCCACGGTGATGGTGTGCATCAGCGTCACGTTATTGGTAAAAGTCAGGTCCCGCAGTGCTTCCACCGTCTCCGGCAAACTCCGCAGCGCCGCGTCTTTCCGGGGTGGCGCGGGCTGCAAGGATGGGGCGTCGGGGTCGATGCCCCGCGTGTGGAGAAACTCCTCAAAATCCCGCAGCTTGCAGTATACAGTCCGGTATCGCCGCTGCTTGGCTTCCGTCATGTCGGCCAGCTTGGAAAAAATCATGTCGTAGGAGTCGGCCAGGGAGTAAATGCGCACCACTTCCTTGCCGTTTTCCCGCGTGCCGCGGACCCGGAAATCGGCGTAAATGAGAATCAGCGATTCCAGGGGCAGATTCTCAAATTCCAGGTCCCAGGTGGAGTGGTTGGCCGCCGTGTGGGCGATGGTGGGGCAGTCGTGCTCCGTCAGCCACTGGTAGGTGAAGTAGTAGTGCAGGTAAGGGATCCGCCGGGCGTCGGCGCCCCGGCAGCCGAATTTGCCGGTGTCATGGCTCAGCGCCGCGGCGCTGACCAAGGCCACATCCACGGGAAGTCCCGCCGCGGCGGCCTGCCGGGCCGTGGTCAGGGCCACATGGTGAACGCCGATGGTGTGGGATGCCGGGTCAAAGGGCATCACTTCCCGTCCAATGCGCATCAGCAGAGGGAAGCAGGAGGACCGGACCGCGTCGAGAAACCGGCCGTATTCCTCCCGGACCCGGCTGGTGCGCAGTTCTTCATGGGTCAGCAGGGGGATATCGGTCAACGGGTCATAGGGGCAGCGGGTCCGCTCCTGGAGCAGCAGCCGGTCCAGAACGGTGCAGTAGAACCAGGCGGCCTGCTGCTGAGCACGGGTGTCGGCGGGGCGGTTGGGGTCGGGGAAAAGGCGATGGCTCAGATAGCCGTAAAACCACAGAAGCCAGCCGTCCTCCGGTTCCGGCGTCAGTCCGTCCAGAACGGGGCGGCACAGACGCAGCACATCGGCGCAGGATACGCGGCCACGGGGGTGGTATTCCTCCAGCGCTTCGGGAAAGGCGGTGGTCCGGGCCAGCGCCCGGAGGGTCTTTTGGGGCAGGGGCGCTTTGGGGGCATTGGGGTCGTAAAGCAGTTCCAGCAGGGTCTTCCATTGGGTGAGGACCGGTGCGGCCATGGGTAGGACCTCCTCTTTTGATGGAATGAGATAGTATAAAATGATTATACCACACGGAACGGGAAAAGGGAAACGGAACCGCCGGGACGATGTGCGAGGAAAGTGATTGGACCCAGCGGGCCAAGAGAGACTACCCAGGAGTATCGGCTTTGTCGAACGCGGACGGTTTCCGGTAGGGAATGTAGGGCGGGACCTATGTGTCCCGCCGCTGTGCCGCACCCATACATGGTGCGGCACAGTTTCAATCGACCGCGTCAGCGGTCACCACACTTTTTCACTCTTCACTTTAACCTCTTACGTTGACAAAAGGGGCCGGCATCCCTGACGCCCCCGGACGGTAATGCTATGCGGGCGCGTCAAGGATGCCGCGCCCTACGGGTGGGGGGGTACAAAAAAGGCCGCCGTCCACCACCCGCTGACGGGGTGGGGACGGCGGCCTTACGGCTTCGCCGTGGGGGTTGCGCCATCTGCGGATGGCGCTTTGGGACGACAGGGAATTTCGCCCGCTGCGGCGGGCGGGTGTTTCGCTGGCTGTGGCCAGCGGGAGTTTCGCGCCGTGCGCGGCGCGGGTATTTCGCCCCGTGCGCGGGGCGACCGGGGCTTTGCCCCTGGACCCCAGAATTTTTTCGAGAAAAAATTCAGTAAAAGCTTTTAATGTTCAGACATCATTACGGGTCAGATCATCCAGGGATTCCCGACGGATGACCAACCGGTGCTGCCCGCCCGACAGGGCGACCATGGCCGGACGGGGTACCCGGTTATAATTGGACGCCATGGAGTAATTATACGCACCCGTGGTGAACACCGCCAGCAGGTCCCCGCGGTGGGGCGTGGGGATGGTCACATCCTCCTGAATCAGATCGCCGCTTTCACAGCAGCGGCCCGCAATGGTACAGCAGAAATCGGCGGGGTCCTGCATCCGGTTGGCCAATGCCACCGTATAGGCTGCCTGGTACAGGGCATACCGAGGGTTGTCCGTCATGCCGCCGTCTACAGAAGCGTAATTTTTGAAACCGGGAATGACCTTGGTGCCGCCCACTGTATAGAGGGTTGTACAGGCGTCGGCCACCAGACTGCGGCCCGGCTCCATCAGAATGGCCGGGGCGGGGACGTTCAGCTTTTTGCAGGTGTCGGCCACCAGCTTGCCGATTTTCTCAATGTTGGCCTTGTAGTCAATGACCGGGTCCGCTTCCGTGTAGGGCACACCCATACCGCCGCCCAGGTTCAGCACCGGGGCGCAGAAACCGTGCCGGTCCCGCATTTCCGCCAGGAATTGCAGCATCAGAATGGCTGCGTCACAGAACGGCGTGTGGTCGAAAATTTGCGAACCGATGTGGCAGTGGTAGCCCAGCAGCTCCACGTTTTGCTTGCCCAGAGCCTTGACGACCAATTCCTCGGCTTGTCCCGTCTCAATGGCCGCGCCGAACTTGGAGTCAATGCGGCCCGTGTTGATCTTCTCATGGGTGTGGGGGTCGATGCCCGGCGTCAGCCGCAGCAGCAGCTTCTGCCGGATACCCCGGCGGCCCGCCTCCGCATCGATGGCGTCCAGCTCGTCCAGATTGTCACAGACAAAATAGCCCACGCCGTGGTCCATGGCAAAGGCAATGTCCTCGTCGGTCTTGTTGTTGCCGTGGAAATAGGCCCGCTCCAGGGGGAAGCCCGCCTGATGGGCCGTGTGGATTTCACCGATGGACACCACATCGATGCCCATGCCTTCCTCGGCGGCCACACGGTAAATGCCCTTGAAGCTCAGGGCCTTGGAGGCGTACAGGGGCAAGGACCCGGCGGGAAAATGGTCCCGCAGGGCCTCCACATAGGTGCGGCACCGGGCCCGGACCCGGTCCTCGTCCAGCACCATCAGGGGGGTGCCGTAGGTCCGGGCCAGGTCCGTGGTATCGTGACCGGCAATCGTGAGATGGCCCTGGCCGTTGATGGTCAGATTGTCGTAGAGCATTTATGCCTCCCCGACAAACGCGCCGTAAATGGCCTGCAGGGCGTCGGTGTAGTCGTCCTCGTCCACACCGACGATGATGTTGTTCTCACCGGAACCCTGGTCGATCATCCGGATGTTGATATTCCGGTTGGCAATGGCCGTAAAGGCCCGGCCCGCCGTGCCCTTGTTGCTGACCATACCCCGGCCCACAATGGCAATCAGGGCCATATTGTCGTCGATGGTGACGGAGTCGGCGTTGGCGTCCCGGAAAATGCGGCCGATGATGGCCTCCTTGCAGTCGGCAATGGAGCTGGTGGTCACCACCACACTCATGGTGTCGATGCCCGTGGGCGTGTGCTCAAAGGACACGCCGAAGTCCTCCAGAACCCCCAGGACCTTGCGGCCGAAGCCCACTTCCGTGTTCATGCGGTCCTTTTCGATGGTGATGGAGGAAAAACCCTTGCGGCCCGCCACGCCGGTGATGACCGTGGGCACGGGACGGTCGGACTTGGGCACAATCATGGTGCCGGGGTCGGCGGGGGCGTTGGTATTGCGGATGTTGATGGGAATGCAGGCTTCCCGGACGGGGAAAATGGCTTCCTCGTGCATGACCGTCGCGCCCATGTAGGCCAGCTCCCGCAGCTCCCGGTAGGTGATCTCCTCGATAACACGGGGATTCTCCACCAGACGGGGGTCCGCCATCAGCATGCCGGAAACGTCGGTCCAGTTTTCGTAGATGGAGGCGTGGACGGCACGGGCCACAATGGCGCCGGTGACATCGGAGCCGCCGCGGGAGAAGGTCTTGATGGTGCCGTTGGGCATGGAGCCGTAGAAACCGGGGATAACGGCGTATTCCACATCCTCCAGCAGGGCGGACAGGGCCTTGTACGTCTGCTTGTCATCAAAGCTGCCGTCGCTGTGGAAGAAGATGCCGGACTCGGCATCCACAAAGGTGAAGCCCAGGAACTTGGCCAGAATCATAGAGTTCAGATATTCGCCCCGGCTGGCCACATAGTCCTGACCTGCGTGGTGCTCGATGGCCATGCGGATTTTGCGGAATTCCTTATCCAGGGAAAAGTCCAGGCCCAGGTCGGCAATGATGCCGTTGTAGCGGGCTTCGATTTTGGCAAAGGCCTCGTCGATGTTCTGCTTCTTGGCGGCCAGGTCGAAGCAATCATAGAGCATATCGGTGACCTTGATATCGTCGGAAAAACGCTTGCCGGGGGCGGAAGCCACCACATAGCGGCGCTCCGGCTCGGCCTTGATGATGGCCGCCACCTTGCGGAACTGGGCGGCGTCGGCCAGGGAGCTACCGCCGAATTTGACTACTTTCGTCTGCATGGGAAGATTCTCCTTGTGTAGGTGTTTTTTTACAAAAGGGGGACATATATATTGACGCGTTGTTTGGTACGGGTTTGCACGGATGCGATGAGGAATGCGACATAGTACCGCACGGCGGCACACACAGGTGCCGCCCTACGAACACGAACCGGCTGCCCCGCTCCTTGTAGGGCGGGACCTGCGTGTCCCGCCGCTGGTGCATTCGACCGAATTACAGCATATGGGCCAGCAGCTCATCGCGGCCCAGGGGGCTCAGGTCTGCCGGAGCAATGTCGAAGATGGTATAGCAGCCGGTGCAGCCCCGGTCCTTCATTCGGTTCAAAGCACGGGCGCAGGCCACCAGGACGCTGGCGGTGAACTGGGGATTGGAATCCAGCGTCAGCTTGTACTCGATGGTCTGGTGGCACTCCTTCTCCCAGCCGGTGACGCCGCTGCGGATGACGCTGCCGCCGTGGGGCAGGCCGGAGTGGTTCTTCTGCATCTCCTCGGCGGTGATGAACTCCACGGTGGTGTCGTAGTCGGAGAAGTAGTTGGGCATGGTCTTGATGGCCGCCTCAATGGCAGCCTTGTCGGCGCCCTCCTCGGCCACCACATAGCAGTAGCGGGTGTGCTTTTCCCGGGTGGTCAGCTCGGGATTCTCGCCCTTGCGGACCCGCTCCAGCGCTTCCGGCACGGGAATGGTGTACTGCCGGGCGTCGGCCACGCCGGGAATCCGGCGGACGGCGTCGGAATGGCCCTGGCTCACGCCCTTGCCCCAGAAGGTGTAGTCCTTGCCCTCGGGCAGAATGGCCGAGGCATAGAGACGGTTGACGGAGAACAGGCCGGGGTCCCAGCCCAGGGAGATCATGGCCATGTGGCCGCTCTCCTTGGCGGCGGCGTCCACGGCGGCGAAGTGGGCCGGGATGTTGGCATGGGTGTCAAAGCTGTCGATGACGTGGAACTCCTTGGCCAGGGCCGGGGTCATGGTGGGCAGGTCTGTGGCGGAGCCGCCGCAGAGAATCAGAACGTCCACCTTGTCCTTCCAGCTGAGGACGTCGTCCAGAGACGCCACGGGGACGCCGGGGGTGCGGATGGTCAGGGAAGCCGGGTCGCGGCGGGTGAACACCACAGCCAGTTCCATGTCCGCGTTCTGGGCGATGGAGCACTCCACGCCCCGGGCCAGATTGCCATAGCCAACAATGCCGATTCTAGTCATATGTAAGATCCTTCCTTTACTGGGTTACAATGTCGTTCATATTGTAGAGGCCCGGCTGCTTTCCGATCAGGAACGCGGCGGCGGACAGCGCGCCCTCGGCGAAGAGGGAACGGTCCTGGGCCTCGTGCTTCAGGGTGATGATCTGGGTCCCCGTATTGACGATGACCTCATGGATGCCCACGGTGTTGCCCATGCGCAGGGAGTGAACGCCGATTTCCTTTTTGGGCCGCTTGCCGTTTTCATGGCGGCCCACCAGCACGTCGTAGTCGGGATGGGCGTCCTTGACTGCTTCGGCCAGCATCAGCGCCGTGCCGCTGGGAACGTCCAGCTTCTGGTTGTGATGGGCTTCCACGATCTCCACATCGGCGTCGGGGAACATTTTGGCCGTGGTGCGGGCCAGCTCCATGAGCAGCGCCACGCCCAGAGACATGTTGCCGGAACGGAAGATGGGGGCGGCCTTGGCGGCCTCGTCGATCATGGCCAGTTCCTCGGGGGTCTGGCCCGTGGTGGCAATGACGGCGGGAATCTTCGTCTTCTGAATGTAAGCGCACAGCTCCGCCGTGGCGGCGTGGTTGGAAAAGTCGATGATGCAGTCGGCTTCGTTGGTGAAGTCATGGAGACTCTTGAGGATGCCGTCGCCGCTGCCGTAGGAATCCACGGCTCCGGCCAGCTCCGCGCCCTGGATGCCCTGGTCGATCATGGCCAGAACCGCCCGGCCCATGCGGCCGCAGGCGCCGTTGACAAGAAGTTTCATGAATCGGCCTCCTTACACGTTGATGCCAACGTCCCGCATGGCCTGGAGCAGAACGGCCTTGTGGCCCTCCTCCATGGGAGTCAGGGGCAGACGCAGATAGTCCTTGCAGAAGCCCATGGCGGCCATGGCGGCCTTGACGGGAATGGGGTTGACCTCGGAGAACAATGCCCGGATCAGGGGCAGATACTTGGCCTGCAATGCCATGGCCCCGGCAATGTCACCGGCAAAGAACTTGTCACAGATTTCTACGGTCTGGCGGGGGGCCACGTTGGACAGCACGGAAATGACGCCGATGCCGCCGCAGGCCATAATGGGCACAATTTCGTCGTCGTTGCCGGAGTAGATGGCCAGCTGATCGCCCACCAGGGCCGCCGTCTCCACGATCTTGGAGATGTTGCCGTTGGCCTCCTTGATACCGGCGATTCTGGGATGCTTGGCCAGCTCCACATAGGTGGCGGGCTCAATGTTGACGCCGGTGCGGGAGGGGACGTTGTAGAGGATAATGGGCTTGGTGGAAACGTCGCCGATGGCGTTGTACATGGCAACAAGACCCTTCTGGGTGGCCTTGTTGTAGTAGGGGGTGACGCACAGCATACCGTCGCAGCCGATGGAGCAGGCGAACTTCGTCAGCTCGATGGCGTAGGAGGTGTCGTTGGAGCCGGTACCGGCAATGATGGGCACCCGGCCCGCCGCCGTCTCCACGGCGCACTGGAGGGCGTCCCGGTGCTCCTGATCGGACAGGGTGGAGCCTTCGCCGGTGGTGCCGCAGATGACCAGAGCGTTGATGCCCTCGTCAATCTGCCAGTTGATGAGCTTTTTGAAGGCGGCAAAATCGATGCCGTTCTCGTCGGTGGGGGTGATGAGGGCCGTGGCTACGCCGCGGAAAATGGGTTCATGCTTCATGATCGCAACTCCTTCATAGTCTCAAATGGCCTGGAAAAAATAAAATAGCCGATGCAAGCATCGACTATCGGAATCCCTGCAATCCATCCGCCGGGGGTTTTCGGAAAGGGTCCCGTGGACAGACGCCGTGTTCTGATAGCACTCCGCATAGCACTCCGCAAATGCGACAGTCAGACGGCTGTTGACCGTCTGCCCAGGGTACCTTTCCGCCTCGGGCCCCTTCGGCGACGATCCCTTTCCCAATCCGTACAGCTCTGCGAAAGCCTGGGGCAAAACCGGTACTCTTGATGCGTCGCGCCTCTATCATTCGTTTTATTGCACTATTCAACTGCTAGAAGTTTAGCATACGCGACAAATGGTGTCAATAGGAATTGAATACTTTATGAAAGTACGGTGGATTTTTCGTGAAAATTCACGGAAAACGGCCCGCCCCCGCCGTGGATGGCCCTTGACTTTTTCGCAATGGTGCGCTACACTGAGACGGTAAGTTCATCGAAGACAACGGCGATGAAGAGGAGAGTACGCCCTGCCGATGCGGCAAAGAGAGCTTCCGTATGGTGAAAGGAAGCCCGACAGGCCGGGGGGAACATGGCCTCGGAGCCTCGCACCGACCGTTCCCTTGCGGAACGTTAGGCTGCGATGGGTGCGCCCATTACAGCGCCGGGGTATCGGCAACGGCACCCGCAGAGTCTCCGTCCGTGAGGGCGGGGAGAACCAAGGTGGTATCACGCGGCAGCAGCTCGCGTCCTTGCAGTCTATGCAGGGACGCGTTTTTTGTTGCCTGCTCATCTATTTCAAAGACAGGAGGAACCTCAGTTATGAATCCCTATCAAATTGAAACCCGCTGCCTCCAGGGCGGCTACGTCCCCGGCAACGGCGAACCCAGAGCCGTGCCCATCATCCAGTCCACCACCTTCCGCTATGACAGCAGCGAGTCCCTGGGACGGCTGTTTGATCTGGAGGAAAACGGCTATTTCTATTCCCGCCTGCAAAACCCCACCTGTGACAACGTGGCGGCCAAAATCTGCGCGCTGGAGGGCGGCACGGCGGCCATGCTGACGTCTTCCGGTATGTCGGCGGTGTTCTTCTCCGTCTTTAATATCGCCACCTGCGGCGACCATGTGGTGTGCTCCTCCACCATCTACGGCGGCAGCTTCAACCTCTTTGCCGTCACCATGAAGAAGATGGGCGTGGAGTTTACCTTTGTCCATCCCGACTGCACCGAGGAAGAGCTGAACGCCGCGTTCCGGCCCAACACCAAGGCCGTCTACGGCGAGACCATCGCTAATCCGGCCCTGACGGTACTGGATATCGAAAAGTTTGCACGGGCCGCCCACGGCCACGGTGTGCCCCTGATTGTGGACAATACCTTTGCCACCCCCATCAACTGCCAGCCCCTGCGCTGGGGTGCGGATATCGTGGTCCACTCCACCACCAAGTATATGGACGGCCACGCTTCGGCCTTGGGCGGCTGCATCGTGGACGGCGGCAACTTCGACTGGATGGCCCACGCCGAAAAGTTCCCGGGCCTGTGCACCCCGGATGAGAGCTACCACGGCCTTGTCTATGCCGAGAAGTTCGGCAAGGAGGGGGCCTATATCACCAAGGCCACGGTCCAGCTCATGCGGGATTTGGGTGCTTGCCAGTCGCCCCAGAGCGCCTATCTGCTGAATGTGGGCCTGGAGAGTCTCCACGTCCGCATGGAGCGTCATTGCCGGAACGCCCAGGCCATTGCCGAATTTTTGCAGAACCATCCCCAGATCGAGTGGGTCAACTACAGCGGTCTGCCCGACAATAAATATTATGATCTGGCCAAGAAGTACCTGCCCAAGGGCTCCTGCGGCGTCATCAGCTTCGGCGTCAAGGGCGGCCGCGCCGCCGCCGAGGGCTTTATGGACCGTCTGAAGCTCATTACCATTGCCACCCATGTGGCCGATGCTCGCAGCTGCTGCATCCACCCGGCCAGCACCACCCACCGCCAGATGAATGACGCGGAGTTGGTGGCCGCCGGCGTCAGCCCCGAGCTGGTGCGCCTGTCTGTGGGTCTGGAAAACGTCCAGGACCTCATGGACGACATCGCCCAGGCATTGGCCTGAGAAGGGGGTCCACCATGCCCATTCGGATTCCCAACGATCTGCCCGCCACCAAAACCCTGCTGGATGAAAACATCTTTGTCATGACGGAGACCCGGGCCATGACCCAGGATATCCGCCCCCTGGACCTGCTGATCCTCAATCTGATGCCCACCAAAATCGACACGGAGACCCAGCTGGCCCGTCTCCTGGGCAACACGCCCCTCCAGGTCAATATGGAGCTGATGCAGATGTCCACCCACGAGTCGAAGAATACCTCGTCGGAGCATATGCTGGCCTTTTACAAGACCTTCGACCAGGTCCGGCACCGGAAGTTTGACGGCATGATCATCACCGGCGCGCCGGTGGAGCAGATGCCCTTTGAAGAGGTGGACTACTGGCCGGAGCTGTGTGAGATATTCGAGTGGACCACCACCAACGTCCACAGCACGTTCCATATCTGCTGGGGCGCCCAGGCGGGGCTTTACTATCACTACGGCATCCAGAAGCATCAGCTGCCGGAAAAGATGTTCGGCGTGTTTCCCCATACGGTGGATTATAAGCGGTCCATTCTGTTCCGGGGTTTCGACGATACCTTTATGGTGCCCCACTCCCGCCATACCACCATCGACCGGGCCGATGTGGAGCGGGTCCCCAGTCTGCGGGTCCTGGCATCCTCGGAGGAGGCCGGTGTCTACGCTGTCTCGTCCCGCCAGGGGCGGCGGGTCTTTATCATGGGCCATTCCGAATATGACCCCGGCACCCTGGACAAGGAGTACCGCCGGGACAAGGCGGCGGGACTGCCCATCGCCCCGCCCAAGAACTATTTCCCCAATGACGACGACACCCAGCCGCCCATGGTGTCCTGGCGGGCCCATGCCAATCTGCTGTATTCCAACTGGCTCAACTACTTCGTCTACCAGACAACGCCCTACGACCTGAAGAACCTTTCTCAACAGCCGTCCAGTGGGGAATTCCAATAAGTGTAAAAATTGTGAAATCAGAGAAAAACCGGCAGCTTTCATGGAAAGCTGCCGGTTTTTTGCTGGGAAATGTAGAACAATGTCAAAAGTTATCCACAAAACTGTGGATAAAGTATGAACGGGCAGGGGAAAAAGCGGCCCCATGGAGCCGCGTAAAAACGGGAACTCCATGGGGCCGTCCAATGGGTCAACGGGACAACAGCCGGTACAGCATGGCGATGGTTTCCAATCGGGTGACGGTGCGCCCGGCGGAGAAATTGCCGTCGTCGTCGCCGGTGACCATGCCCAAGCCCTGGGCAATGGCCGCATAGCCGAAGAGGGCGTCGGGAATGGCACCGGCGTCCTTGTAATCACACCGGAAGATGCCCGGCAGCCGGGCCGCTTCCCCAAAGCCGTTGGCGTCCAGCAGATACCGCACCAGTTCGCCGCGGGTCAGGATGGCACTGTCGTTCCGCTCCGAAGCTGTCAGCAGACCGGTGGAGTAGGCGTAATCATAAACCGTGTCGGCGCTGTCTTCCTCTCCCAGGTCCACCAGAATGCCGTGGGTGCTCAGCAGCAACGCCATCAAATCCAGCTGGGTCAGGGGCTTGTTTGGCTCCAGCTTGCCGCCCAGCCAGCCCACGCCGTAGTCGGCCAGGGCTTCCGCCATGTCCTTGCCCCAGCTTCCCTCCAAATCACTGTAGGTGATGCGGCGGCTGTTCTCTGTGGCCGGAGGCTCCACGGCGTCGCCGCTCTTGGCGTCGATGCCCAGGTAGTAGTCCTTCTGGGACAGGGTATAACCCAGCTTCAATTCATGCACATAGGTGTAGCCCAGGTCCAACAGGGGGCGGTATTGCTCGCCGTAGTCGCTGAGGGCTACGGGAACCTGGGTGTAACCGGGGACCACGTCAAAGATGGCAAACCAGGCGTCCAGGGCCGCTTCTTCGGCGAGAATGCCGTCGGCGCTGTCAAAGGTGGGGGCCGCCTCGAAGTCCCGGTACAGGTTGATGACGTCGCCGGTCTGGCCGTCGATGGCGATGGTCAGGGTGTTCTGGGGGAAGAAATAGCCGTTTACCTGCTGGGCATAGGTGAAGGTGTGGACCCGCAGACCCAATTCCGGACCGGCTTCCAGCGTGTCATACAGGGCTGATTTGGCGAAATCGTCGCCCCACAGCTTTTGAAGGAATGCTTCGGCCTTGGCCTGGGCAGCGGCAGGGGAGACGGTGGGCTGGAAGTCTTCGTCAGCCCAGGAGGTGCCGCTGGCCGACAGGATTTCCCCGGACTTGGCATCCACGGTAATGGAACGGTTGAACTCATAAGGGGTGCTGGCTGCATCGGGGCTGTCGGAATTGCCGCTGCGGCTGTAGCGGAGGGTAGCCGTGACCTGTTGGGTCTCCCGATTCAGCGCATAGGAGCAGTTGTTGAGGGTGTAGCCGCTGAGCCCCAATTCGCTGTAGGCCCGTACCGCCTTGTCCAGGGCGTCCTTGTCCTTGACATCCTGCATCTGGGCGATGCCCTCCAACTCCGCGTCGGTAAGACCGTTGTCGGCGCTGCCCTCGGTGGTGCCGCCGGTGGCGCTGTCACTGCCTTCGCCCTTGCTGAGATCGCCGTAGAGGGCCGTCAGGTCCACCAGTTTGCCGGTGGCGGCGTCCACATAAAAGCTGTTGGATTCCTCGGGCAGATAGCGCAGGACCGCTGTGTTGCTGTCCTCGTCCAGAACGTATTCCAGCCGCAGCGCCAGGGTGCCTTTGAGCAGATTAGAAGCGTTGGCGGTCTGCTCGTCGGTCAGGGCCGCCGGAGGGGCGGGGAAGGGGAGATAGACGTCGTAGCGGTCATCCCGCCGGTAGCTGAGTACCTGGCCTGTGTGGCTGTCCACAGAGATGGACAACCCCAGGGGGGTGGGGTAGCCGTGGAGCGTCAGGGTTCCATTGAAGTAATAGCGGTCACTGTCCATGGAGCCCATGGTCTCTGTGTCCTCCAGCTGGGCGTCCAGGGGCGCGGTGACCACAGCGTCGAGGAACTTCTGCGCAACGGCCTGGGCCTCCATGGGACTGTACTCCGGGAACGCGGGGTTCTGACTGGTGGAGCCGGTGGAGTCGTTGTAATTGTAACGGTAGACGGTGCCGTCCTCCGACGCCGACACCCGCAGGGAGCGGCCCTCGCCCTCCCAGTTGAGGCTCCAGAAGGACTGGAAGGTGGTCTCTTCCAGTTCTCCATAGAAGGTGTCGTAGCCGTCGTCAATGGACAGCGTTTCCTTGACGGCTTGTGTCACTTGGGTGAGCCGCTGGTCCGTGGTTGCCGCTACGGGCAGAACTGCCGTGGCCAGTACCGCCAGACTCAGCAGCAGGCTGGTCAGCTTTTTCATGGTGGATTCCTCCTTCTTTTTGAACCGGTAAATTGCTTCTCACTTCCATAAACGAAAACGACGGGCAGTGGTGGCAGGGAAACTCTGCCAAAAAATAAATGGAAAACTTGTGCAGGGAATACAAAACCGCCGGAGACAGACATCTCCGGCGGATGGAATCAGATATGGAAGCATTTCTGAATGTCCCGGTGGGTGCCCAGGACCAGAATGGTGCTGTTGGCGGGCAGCAGCGTGTCGGGGGTGATGACCGTCATGGCAAAACGGCCCCCCTGCTTGATGGCCAGCAGATTGACATTGTACCGTTTGCGGATGTCCAGCTGTCCGATGGATTTGCCCACCCAGCCCTCGGGGACCGTCACCTCAAAAATGGCATGGTCGTCGCCCAGGGAGACGTAATCGGCGATGTGGTCGGAGCTGAACCGGATGGCCGTCCAAATGGCCATCTGCTTTTCCGGATAGACCACCTCGTCAGCGCCGTTGCGCAGCAAAAACTTGGCCTGCACGTTCCGGGCGGCCCGAGCCACCACCTTGGGAGCCCCCAGCTCTTTCAGCAGGGAGGTGGTCTCCAGAGAGCTCTGGAAGTTGTCGCCGATGGCCACAATGCAAACGTCGAAGTTGCGGACGCCCAGGGAGGAGAGAAATTCCTCGCTGGTGCTGTTGCCGATCTGGGCATTGGTGACATAGGGGAGCACGGCGTTGACCCGTTCCTCGTTCTGGTCCACGGCCATGACCTGATGGTTCAGTTCGTTGAGCTTCCGGGCAATGTGACGGCCAAAACGGCCCAGTCCGATGAGCAGAATGGTTTTCATAGTATGTACTTCCTCCAAATTTCTCAATAAAAAAACACGTCAGCCCACGGTAATGCGTTCCTGGGGCAGCTTGGCGCGGGACTTTTGCATACCGGCCATGGCAGCGAAAATCAGCGTCAGACCGCCCACCCGGCCGAAGAACATGAGCAGAATTAAAATCAGTTGGGAGGCCCAGGACAGCAGGGGCGTGATGCCCAGCGTCAGACCTACGGTACCGATGGCCGATGCCGTCTCAAAGAGACAGTCCACCATGGGCAGCCCTTCCATGCGGCTGATGGCCAAGGAGCCCAGCAGAAACAGCACCAGATACATCATTAAAATGGTGGCGGCGTTGCGGACGGCTTCATCGGGCACCCGGCGGCCATAGAAATGGGCGCTTTCCCGGCGGCGGAACACGGCAATGGACGCCGCCAGCAGCACGGCCACGGTGGTGGTTTTCATACCGCCGGCAGTGGAACCGGGGGAGCCGCCGATGAGCATCAGAATGGTCATGAGAGTTTGGCCGGTCTCGCTCATGGCGTTGAGGTCTGCCGTGTTGAATCCGGCGGTACGGGGCGTCACCGACTGGAACAGGGACAGAAGAATCCGCCGCCCCAGGGGTTCCCGCCCAAACTCAAAGAAGAAGAAATAGACGGCGGGCAGGATAATCAGCAGGGCCGTCACCGTGAGAATAACCTTGCTTTGCATCCGGTATTTCCGCAGATGGTGGCGGTTGGTGCGGATATCGTCCCAGGTGAGGAAGCCGATGCCGCCCACCACAATCAGGGCCATAATGGTGAAATTCACCACCGGGGACCCGGCGTAGGACATGAGGGATGAAAAGGGGGCCTTGACGCCCATCAGATCAAAACCGGCGTTGCAGAAGGCGGAAATGGAGTGGAATACCGCGTACCACAGGCCACGCAGAAATCCGAATTCTTTCCAGAAGCCGGGGAGCAGCAGCAGCGCGCCGATGAGTTCAATGGTAAAGACGGCTTTCAGAATAAAATTGGTCAGCCGGACGACGCCGCCGACGCTGGGGGCGGCAATGGCCTCCTGCATGGTGCTGCGCTGCATCAGGCCGATGCGGCGGCCCGACAGAACGGCAAAGGCGCCCGCCACGGTGACCACGCCGAGACCGCCGATCTGAATCAGCAGAATAATGACAAACTGGCCGAATTCGGTCCAGTAGGTGGCGGTGTCGTGGAGGATCAGGCCCGTGACACAGACGGCGGAGGTGGCCGTAAAGAGCCCGTCAAGGAACGGCGCGCCGTGGCCGTCCCGGGTGGCAAAGGGAAGCGTCAGCAGCAGGCTGCCCAGGAGAATAACCAGGGCAAAGCCCAGACTGATGACCTGGGCCGAAGACAGTTTTTTCAGTTGTTTGCGTAACCACATGGGAAGATTCTCCTCGCCGGTTCTCTGCCGGAAGTATTGGTAATAGTCATTATACTATAAAAGATGTAAAAGGGGTATAAAGATTTTTGGTTTTTGGAAAGAAAAAAACGACGGGGGAAAGGGGCACAGCTCCATTGCGAAAAAACGATGGGTTCCGCGCTGTAGGGCGGGGGCTTGCCCCCGCCGCTGGTGGGGAAATACGAAAAGGCTGCCGTCCGCCACCCGCAATGGGGTGGGGACGGCGGCCTTACGGCTGACGCCGGGGGGATTGCGCCATCTGCGGATGGCGCTTTGGGACGATGGGGGATTTCGCGCCGTGCGCGGCGCGGGTGTTTCGCTGGCTGCGGCCAGCGGGTATTTCGCCCGTTGCGACGGGCGGGAGTTTCGCCCCGTGCGCGGGGCGACC
>CALWWW010000011.1 GCA_944385365.1 uncultured Oscillospiraceae bacterium
CTCCATTTTGAAGTTTCAAAAGGCGGAGCTTGGGGGAAGGGCCTGCGGGCCCCTCACCCCAAACCCCCTCCTCAACAGGGGAATGGTCACGCCGCCTTCGGCGGACGCTCCTGGAGGCGACAGCCGATGCGGGAGTTGGAGTACGAAGCGCCGACGTATCTGGAGGCCGGAAATTACGACGCGGTGATTCTGGACATTATGATGCCCAAGCTGGACGGGCTGGAAGCGCTGCGGCGTCTGCGGCAGCAGGGCAACGCCATTCCCGTTCTGCTGCTAACCGCCAAATCGGAGGTGGCGGACAAGGTCACCGGCCTGGACATGGGGGCCAACGACTATCTGACCAAGCCCTTTTCCACCGCTGAACTGCTGGCCCGCATTCGGGCCATGACCCGGAGCCAGGCCGGGGGCCAGGTGACCAGCCGCCTCACCCTGGGCAATATCACGCTGGATCAGGCCACCTTTGAGTTGTCCTCCCCCCACGGCAGTTTTCGTCTGGCCAACAAAGAATATCAGATGATGGAGCTGCTGCTGCGCAATCCCCGGCAGCTCATTCCCACGGAGCGGTTCCTGGAGCGGATTTGGGGCTATGACAGCGAGGTGGAATTGAATGTGGTTTGGGTTTACATCTCCTATCTGCGCAAGAAGCTGGCCGCCCTGAAAGCGGACATTCAGATCAAAGCCACCCGAAACGCCGGTTACTCTCTGGAGGAACGGCCATGATCAAAAAACTGCGCCGCAAACTCATTGTGGCCTGTATGGTCTCTCTGACCGTGGTTCTGACTGTGATTCTGGGCGGCGTCAACATCATGAGCTATCAGAAAGTCATTGCCGACGCCGACACGGTGCTTACCCTGTTGGGCAGCAACGACGGCACCTTCCCCAAAAACCGCAGCGGGCCGAGAATCCCGCCGGAGGGGGACCCGCCTGCGGACGGCGGGACGGGGAACCGAGCGTTCTTCTTCCCCAAGGAGCTGTCGCCGGAAACGCCCTATGAATCCCGCTTTTTCTCCGTTCTTCTGGATGAAAACAACCAGGTACTCCAGACCGATACCGGCCAGATTGCCGCCGTGGACGCGGAGACGGCGGCGGTGTACGCCCAGTCGGTGGCAGAGTCGGGACAAACCAGCGGATTCCGGGACGATTACCGCTATCTGATGCTGGCCGAGGGGGGCAACACACGGATTATTTTTCTGAACTGCGGCCGGAGCCTGTCCGCATTCCGCACCACCCTGCTGGCCAGTGTGGCCCTGTCGCTGCTGGGCCTTCTGGCGGTGCTGGCGCTGCTGCTGATTTTGTCCCACCGCATTGTCCGCCCTATGGCCGAAAGCTACGAAAAGCAGAAACAGTTTATCACCGACGCGGGCCACGAATTAAAAACCCCCATGACCATCATCGGCGCCGATGTGGATTTGGCCGAGATGGAGTGCGGCGAAAACCAATGGCTCAGCGACATTCGCCGCCAGGCCCAGCGTCTGACCGGTCTGACCAACGACCTGATCTACCTCTCCCGGATGGAGGAGGAGCAGCCCCGGCTGCAATGGATTGAATTTCCCCTCTCCGATATGGCCGAGGAGATGGCCCAGTCCTTCCAGGCACTGGCCCGGAGCCAAGAAAAGGAGCTGATTCCGTCCATTCAGCCCATGCTCTCCTGCTGCGGGGATGAAAAGTCCCTGCGGCAGCTGTTTTCCATCCTGCTGGACAACGCCCTGAAATATTCCCCCTCCGGCGGCCGTCTGGAACTGCGGCTGGAGCGGCAGGGGCGGCGTGTACAGCTCACCGTGTCCAATACCACATCGGAGCCGGTGGAACCGGAGAAGCTCCCCCATCTCTTTGACCGCTTTTACCGTTCCGACCAGTCCCGGAACAGCCAGACAGGCGGCTACGGTCTGGGCCTGTCCATTGCCAGAAGCATCGTCCTGGCCCACAAGGGCAAAATCCGGGCGGAAAGCCGGGATGGACAGTCGTTGTCGGTGATTGTGACGCTGCCAATTTAATTTTTATTTTTTAACTTCAATTATGGTTTGCGGTTTATTCTTATGGCAGAAACAGAAACACAACGCACCCATTTGGGAAAGGAGCTTGCCATATGAATGACCAAATGCAGAAAACCAGTTGGAATGAACCCTCGCAGACCATGGACCACGGCGCGCCGGAGCAGCCCCGCCGTCCCCAGCGGAAACAGCACAGAATCTTGCGGCGGCTGACCGCCCTGACCCTCAGCGCGGTACTGTTTGGGACCGTGTCGGCGGGTACCTTTTATGGCATGAATCAGCTGCTGCCCCAGGAGGATTCCGGCACAACAGCCGTCTCCACGGCCAGCAGCACCGAGGACGCCTTCCTCTCCAATCTGTCCAGTACCGCTTATTCCGGCGTCCGCTACGGTATGGATGTATCCGATATCGCAGCCGATGCCCTGCCCAGCGTGGTGGCCATCACCAATATTTCCGTCCAGGAGGTCAACAGCTTCTTTCACCGGTACGGAGCCAACGGCGGCGGTGAACCGCTGCTGCAAGAGACCACCAGCTGCGGTTCCGGCATCCTGATTGCCAACGACGGCACATACTTCTATATTGTCACCAACGCCCATGTGGTAGAGGATGCCAGCACCCTCTCCGTCAGCTTTGTCGATCATTCGGTCTATGAGGCCCAGCTGTGCGGCACCGACACCGAACTGGACCTGGCGGTGCTCAAGGTTGCCGTCTCCGACCTGTCCGCCGACACCCTTTCACAGATTGCAGTGATTACAGTGGGCGATTCCGATGAACTGGCGGTGGGTGAGCAGGTCGTGGCCATCGGCAACGCCCTGGGCTATGGTCAATCGGTGACCACCGGCATTGTCAGCGCCCTGGACCGCAGCATGACCAGCGACAGCGGCACCACTTCCACCTACATCCAGACCGACGCGGCCATCAACCCCGGCAACCGCGGCGGCGCTTTGCTGAATCTGGACGGGGAACTGGTGGGCATCAACACGGCCAAAGTCGCGGACACCGATGTGGAGGGCATCGGCTACGCCATCCCCATTTCCGATGTCATGGAACGGATTGCAGAACTGATGACCCAGACCACAGACCTGAGCCAGACCAATTCCACCCAGTCGTCGGGAACCGCTGGTTTCGGCTGGCGCGGAACTGCCCCCATGGCATAACAGAATCCATCCCATATCGCACAAAAGCAGCCAGCGAGCGCCACAGTAAATGGCGCTCGCTGGCTGTTTGCTATGGTACTGCCATGGGCGGCGGGATTGGACGGGCCATTGACAGTACCATGGATGGGACGGTAAGATAAAGGCAGCGACGGCCTGCGTCCGGTGAGTTTCAAGCTGGAAGCCACGGACGAGGTCTCTCAAATCCAATACACCCCGGTTCGGTGACGGCACACGCCACCCGACAATATAAGGAGCACCCACTATGATTCGAGACATCTGCAAAGACGAGACCTTTCTCGCCCAAAAGGCCGAGCCCGCCACGCCGGACGACCTTCCCGTTGCCGCCGACCTGCTGGAAACCCTGGAATACCACAAAAACGGCTGTGTGGGCATGGCGGCCAATATGATCGGCGTCAACAAGCGGATCATTGCCTTTGACAACGAAGGCACCTATATGGTCATGTTCAACCCGGAACTGGTGAAAAAATCCGGCCCCTATGACGCGGAGGAGGGCTGTCTCTCCCTCACCGGCACCCGTCCGGCCAAGCGCTGGCAGTCCATCAAGGTCCGCTGGCAGAATGAGCAGTTCCAGGTACGGCTGAAAACCTTTACCGGCTGGACCGCCCAGATCATTCAGCACGAGCTGGACCACTGCGAGGGGATTCTCATATGAAAAAATGCAAGATCACCGTCATGCGCATGGCCCGGTATGAGGACCTGATGGCCCAGTACGAAAACCCCATCACCCACGCCTGCGATATGGCGGTGGGGCAGGTCTTTATTGCCAACGGCTGGGAGAAGCCTGAGGGCTTTTGTCAAAGCGCCTGGGACACCCTCTCCCCCTTTGTGCTGGCCCTGAGCCACGGCGGCGGAAATTTTTACGACGGCTGGATGCAGAATCCCAAGTCCGCCATGCTCTCCTGCAACGACGGGTTTCGTCCGGTGAGCTTTCTGGTGGAAGCGTTGGACGAGGACGCGGAGTGAGGTAATCCTATGATGTTTGAAAAAAAGTGGCCGTCGTCACCGGCGGCGCGCGGGGCATCGGCAAGGCCATTGTGGAGGAGTTTCAGAAAGAGGGCGCTGCGGTATGTGTCATCGATCTGCTGCCCAACGACTATTTTGTGGGCGATCTGGCCGACCAGACTGTTTTGGAGGACTTCGCCCGGAAAGTTCTGGCCGACCACGGCCATGTGGACTATCTTATCAACAACGCCCTGCCCCTGATGAAAGGCATCGACGACTGTACCTATGACGAGTTCAACTACGCCCTGCGGGTGGGCGTCACCGCGCCCTTTTACCTTTCCAAGCTGTTCGCGCCCCATTTCGCCCCCGGCGGGGCCATTGTGAACATCTCCTCATCCCGGGACCGGATGAGCCAGCCCCAGACGGAAAGCTACACGGCGGCCAAAGGCGGCATTGCCGCGTTGACCCATGCCCTGGCCGTAACTTTCCGCGGCAAAGTGCGGGTCAACTCCATCTCCCCCGGCTGGATTGACACCGATTATACCGTCTATGAGGGCCCGGACGCCATCCAGCAGCCCGCGGGCCGGGTGGGCAATCCCCTGGACATCGCCAATATGGTGCTGTATCTCTGCTCAGACAAGGCGGGCTTTCTCACCGGCGAGAATATCTGCATCGACGGCGGCATGACCCGTCAGATGATCTACCACAACGATTTCGGCTGGACGCTGCAAGGGGGAAACCCGGAATGAAAACCGCCATCTGTTACTATTCCCGCCACCACGGCAACACCCGCAAGGTTTTGGAAGCCATGGCCGAAGCGGGCGGGGTCGATCTCTTCGATGTGAGCGCCGGTCAGCCCGTCCGGCTGGAAGAATATGACTGCATCGGCTTCGCGTCCGGCATCTATGGGTTTGAGATGCACAAATCAGTAGTAGAATTGGCCCGGCAGTCTCTTCCCCAGGGAAAACCGGTATTTTTCGTCTATACCTACGGATTAAAGGCCGGTACCGGGGCCAAGGCCCTCCATGGGATTGCAGCGGAGAAGCACTGTCCCGTGCTGGGTGAATTTTCCTGCAAAGGCTATGACACCTTCGGCCCCTTCAAGCTGGTGGGCGGGACCGCCAAGGGCCACCCGGACGATCAGGACCTGGAAAACGCCCGCCGGTTTTATCGAGGGCTTCAAAATGGAAAGGCAAACGCATGAACACAGAACAAGTTTTGATCGGTACAATTCCTGCCGTTTTATACGGTGCGCCTGCGGAGCAGGGATACCTGTTTCTCCACGGCCAGATGGGCTATAAAGAGGAAGCTGAAGCCTTTGCCCAGGTGGTCTGCCCAAAAGGATATCAAGTGCTGTCCATCGACCTGCCCGGCCATGGAGCGCGTCAGGACCGGGGCGAGGAATTGACGCCCTGGACAGCGGTCCCCGACATTCAAGCGGCGCTGGGTTGGGTAGCCCCTCGCTGGCACACCGTCTCCCTCCGGGCCACCAGCATCGGGGCGTACTTTGCCATGCTGGCCGTTGATGCCCCGGCACGCGCCCTTTTGGTCTCTCCCGTCCTGGACATGGAAGCCCTGATTCAAACCATGATGGGCTGGGCCGGCGTGACCGAGCGCCAGTTGCAGGAACAGGGAACCATTGCCACCACCTTCGGCCAGACGTTGTCCTGGAACTACCTGTGCTGGGTACGGGAACACCCGGTCCACCAGTGGACCTGTCCCGTCCGCATTCTCTACGGAAGTAAGGACAATTTAACGCCCCGTCCAATGGTTGAAGCATATGCCCGGCAGCACAGCGCCGGGCTGACCGTGATGGAGGGTGGAGAGCACTGGTTCCATACCCCCGAACAACTGGCCGTACTGCGAAACTGGGAGGAGACTGAGACATGAGCAAAGAAGAATGTTTGATCTGCAAAGCACCGCTGGAATATCTGGTGCAGGACCAGATGATGGAGTGCGCCATCTGCCACAAGCAAGAGCCCAGCAAAACCCGCTGCATCAACGGACACTATGTATGCAGCGACTGCCACACCCAGGGCATGGACAGCATTTTCGGTCTGTGTCTCTCGGAGACCTCCACGGACCCTGTTGCCATTCTCCGGCGGATGATGGACCTGCCGTTCTGCCATATGCACGGCCCGGAACACCATGTGATGGTGGGCGCGGCCCTGCTCACCGCCTATAAAAACGCCGGGGGCGTTCTGGATTTGGAAGCAGCCCTGCACGAGATGTACAGCCGGGGCAAGGCCGTTCCCGGCGGCGCCTGCGGCTTTTGGGGCGCCTGCGGCGCGGGCATCAGCGCGGGGCAGTTTCTGGCCATTGCCACGGAGTCCACGCCCCTGGCCCAGGAGCCCTGGGGATTGAGCAATCAGATGACCGGCCGGGCCCTGGACAGCATCGGCAAGGTGGGCGGCCCCCGCTGCTGCAAGCGGGATTCCTATTTGGCCATTCTGGCCGCCGTGGACTTTGCGCGGGAACATCTGGGGGTGTCCATGACGCGGACCGTCCCCGTCTGCACCTATCTGAAACAGAACAACCAGTGCATCGGCAAACGCTGCCCCTTTGCGCCCATCAACCGCAAACGCCCCAAGGTGGCCTTTCTCTGCGTCCATAACTCCTGCCGCAGTCAGATGGCGGAAGCACTGGGAAAGCATCTGGCCGGGGATGTATTCGAGAGTTTTTCCGCCGGGACCGAACCCGGCGCGCAGATCAACCCCGACGCGGTGCGTCTGATGCGGCAGGTCTACGGCATTGACATGGCCCAGTCCCAGCACAATAAGCCCCTTTCCGCCCTGCCGGCGGTGGATATTGTGGTCACCATGGGCTGCAATATTCAGTGTCCCACCCTGCCCTGCTCCCATCGGGAGGACTGGGGTCTGGACGACCCCACCGGCCAGCCGGACAGCGCGTTCCTCGCTGTCATGAAACAGATCGAGGAAAAAGTTTTGGACCTGAAACGCCGCGTGGAAGCAGGCCAACTGGGATAATTCCATGAAAAAACCCGCCCGGAGTGCGTTCCGGGCGGGTTTGTTATTCTGCCTGTTGTTCCAACTCCCGTTCAATCAGGGATACGGCGATGGTAAACGCCTGAATCCGCCGGTTGGCCAGGGTGATTTGGGATTTATACCGGGCGGGGTTCTCCTTTCCCTCCAGGGTTTTGACGGTCTCCCGCAGCTTGTGCAGGGTGTAATCAATCTGCCGTTTGGCTTCCAGCAGTTCTTCTTTGGAATAGGTCATGTAGTGCCTCCTGTGAAACGCGATTGGCCCCGGACGGGGCCGGTGTTAAGAATCCGGGCGAACCTGACGGGTTTCCCTGGTGGATTTTTGCCGGGCCGGGCGGTATACTGGGAGACAGAATTTGACGATAGGAGGACGATACTATGCGTTTGGGAAGCAGCCTGTACCATGCCCGGAAAAAGAGCGGACTGACCCAGGAGGATGTGGCCGAAAAGCTGGGCGTCAGCCGCCAGACCATCTCCAAATGGGAGACCGACGAGACGCTGCCCGATATCCGCCAGTCCAAGGGGCTGGCCATGCTCTACCATATGACGCTGGACGAGCTGATCGAATACGACTTCGACGAGCAGCAGGCCCAGCAGATGATTGACAGCGTCAGCGACGAGGCCCAGGCCCGGATTGACTGGAACAAGGTCTGGAGCAAGAAGTATCCCGTTCTGGGGACGTATCACCAGACCGTGCGCATCGACGACTATGCCGCCCCCCTGCGGGAGCTGCTCACCCAGCTGCAAGTGGACTACGGCTACAACCACACCGACGCCCTGTTGGTCCTCAAAGACATTCTGGCCAGAGTTTGGAAAGGCCAGGTATAACAGTTCCCCTATTCATTACGCCCCCGATTCCGCGCCGGTTCCTTGTACGGCGCAGCGTCGGGGGCGTCGGTGTTGTTTCTGTCAATCCGCGGGCAATATCCGGTCCAGGGCCTTGCCTTTTGCCAGATCGTCCACCAGCTTGTCCAGGTAACGGATTTCCCGCATCAGGGGGTCCTCGATTTCCTCCACCCGGATGCCGCACACCTTGCCGGTAATCCGCGTCCGGTTGGGATGGGGGGCGGGAGCGTTGCGGAAGAACTCGCCGTACGTCAGATCGGACTGCTCCATCCGGGCGATGTCCCCGGCGGTATAGCCGGTGAGCCAGGCGGTGACCTGGTCCACCTCCTGCCGGGTCCGGTCCTTTTTCTCCGCCTTGTTCACCAGCAGCGGATAGAGCTTGGCAAAGGGCATCTGCGTCACATCCATACGGGCCATATGGTCAGCCTCCCACTCTGCCCCGGCCGAACAGAACCAGATAGACGGTCAGTTCGTGGGTCTGCAAAAATTCCTCGATGGTGTCCACCGCCACCTGATACGCCTGCTCCTTGGGATAGCCGTAGGCCCCGGCGGAAATCAGCGGAAAGGCCACGGTCCGGCAGCCATGCTCCACGGCCAGCTCCAGAGAGGACCGGTAGGCGGACACCAGCAGGTCCCGTTCCCCATGGTTTCCATCCCGCCAGATGGGACCCACCGTGTGGATGACGGATCGGGCGGGCAGACGGTAGCCCTTGGTGATCTTGGCCTGACCCGTTTTGCAGCCGCCCAGAGTGCGGCATTCTTTCAGCAGGTCTGGCCCGGCGGCGCGGTGGATGGCGCCGTCCACACCGCCGCCGCCCAGCAAACTCTCGTTGGCGGCGTTGACAATGGCGTCCACTTCCATTACGGTGATATCATTGTGTACAATGTGCAGGGGCATGGCGCTGCCTCCCTCCTTTTCATGCACTCAAAAATCGATCTGGTACGTTTCGTCGATGAGAATATACTCGACACCGTGGTTCCGGCAGGATTCCAGCGTTTGGGCATTGTCCCGCAGCAGCGTTTCCAGCGTGCAGTCCGAATCGTCCCCTCGCTGTTCCACAACGTTGGCATACTTCTGAATTTCCGCAAAGTGGCCGCGAATATACGCTTCACTCATGACGAGACAGCGGTATTGTATCTGTGTGCGGTATTCCTCCGTAAAGTCCCGCTCCCAGTCAAAGGGAATATAGCAGCCCTCCACCGTGAGATTCTGCCGGTTTTCAATGGCCGTTTTGATCATTTCCCGCACCACCGGCCACAGATATTCCGTCAGGTCCCGGTCGCTGCTCATCGGGGTGAGGGCGGTATAGCCGCTTCGGATCAGGCCCATTTTCAGATGGTCGATGGAAAGATAGGGATACCCGTACCGCTCCAAAAGCTGCTGGGCCAGGGCGGTTTTCCCCGTATGCGACGCTCCTGCAATCAGAAAAACCATTCTGTTCCCTCCCGGCTGCATGGGCTGCGGTGTCCCGCAGCAGATAGAAGTATCATAGCACATGCGGCCCTGTCTGACAATCCGGAAGGATACGGCGGCCTCTGTTCCGCCGAAAACACACTTGACAACGGCTTGAAAGTCCCTATAATGAACATTGTTCATATTGAGGTGATCGGATGAATACCATTGTCACATCCAAAGAGGAACTTCTGAAAACCAGCCGGGAGCTGATTCAGCGGGAGGGCTGGTCGGCGGTCAATATCCGCTCGGTGGCATCGGCCTGCGGCGTGTCGGTGGGGTCCATTTACAACTATTTCGATTCCAAGGCCGCGCTGCTGACCGCCACGGTGGAAAGCGTCTGGTGTGAAATTTTCCACCGGCCCGAAGACGGGGCCGTGTTTCAGGACACGCTGGCCTGTCTCACCTGGCTGTATGGTCGGATGGAATCCGGCGGCCAGCAGTACCCCGGATTTTTCAATCTCCATTCCCTGGGCTTTCTGGGGGTAGACAAGTCCGACGGAAAACGGCGGATGCAGCAGACGTGGCAGCACATCACCGATGGGCTGTGCGCTGTTCTGCGGCGGGATACCAATATCCGGCCCGACGCCTTTACGGAACAGTTCACGGTGGAACGCTTTGCGGACCTGCTGTTCTCTTTGATGCTGTCGGCGCTGCTGCGGCAGGACTACGACCCCACGACGGTACTGGAGCTGGTCCGCCGGACCCTCTATTGAATAAAATTCCCACATGGCTGTGGGAATTTTATCTTCCGGAATTTGAACAACGTTCATTCAAAAGGAGGCTGCGGATGAAAGTCAAGCGAAACCCCCTGCTGCTTCTGGCCTGTCTGGTATGGAGCGCAGCGGGGTTCAATATCCTGCGCATCGGTCTGCTGGCCTATCCGGCCTATAGCACTGTGGTGAATTATCTGCTGTCTGTGCTGGTTTTTTCGGTATTTCAGTGGATGATCTTTGGAAAACTGGTGAAAAAACACACGGCCAGAATCCAGTCCTATGGGGAGGAACGGCACTTTTTCCTGAAGTTTTTTGATGGGAAAGCCTTTGCCATCATGGCGGTGATGATGAGCGGCGGTACAATCATGAAACGCTACATGAATACGGCGCTGCTGTACGCCATCCTTGCCATGGTAGGCGGCGTGTTTTATCGGGAATTTACCAAATTCAACAGCTTTACGGCCAAAACCACCCTTTCCGTGGTACATACCCATTATTTCCTGCTGGGCATGGTGTTTTTCCTGCTGCTGCTGTTGCTGGAAAAGAGCTTTTCCTTTACCGGCCCGAAGACCGGCCGGGTGCTGGCGGTCTATCACATCGGTCTGAATCTGACGGCTGTGATGCTGGTGGTCCGGGGCGTGGTCCAGGTGCTGGGCGTCACGCTGTCCGCCGGTATGAACGCGTCCATCTCCGGCATGGCCGGTATCGGGCATGTCCTGCTGGGCGTCAGCCTGGTGCTGGTGCTTTTGCAGCTCAAGCGCAGTGTCACAGCCAAGGGCTGACAATGAACCGTCCCCCCTTGCACAACCTCCGCCGCAGCGGTACAATGAAGACAGTCTTCCTGCGCCGCCGCGGCGCGGGGACCCGCTGCATCATGTCTGAAACAGGAGGTCTTTTCTATGCGTAAAAATTTTGGAGCCAAACCCTGGACCTATCCCCAGCCGGTTTTTATTCTGGCCGCCTACGGTGAGGACGGCACGCCCGACGCCATGAACGCGGCCTGGGGCGGCATCAGCGACGACAAGGAACTGTCCATGTGCATCAGCGCCGGGCACAAGACCACGGCCAACATTCTGGCCCGCAAGGCGTTCACCGTCAGCATGGCCACGGTGGACCAGCTGGTGGCCTGCGACTATGTGGGCATTGAATCGGGCAACCAGGTCCCCGAAAAGGTCTCCAAGGCCGGTTGGCACACCACTCCCTCGGAGTTTGTGGACGCGCCCCTCATCGACGAGCTGCCCATGGCTGTGGAATGCCGTCTGGTCAGCTATGACCCGGAGAGCTGCCGTCTGGTGGGCGAGATCGTCAACGTCAGCGCCGACGAATCGGTTCTGGACGCCGACGGGAAAATCGACCCGGACAAGCTCCAACCCATTATTTTCGACCCCATCCACAACGCCTACCGCAAACTGGGCGAAAAGGCCGGCAACGCCTTCCGGGACGGGGCAAAGCTGAAATAAGCAGAAAAAACGCGGGACAGTGCTTACTGTTCCGCGTTTTCATCTTCCAGCTCCCGAAGGAGTTTTCTGTCCTCCTTGGAGGACAAATCCAGCTGTTTATACATGTCCGGCCGCCGCTGCCGCGTCCGGAGAATGGACTGCTTCCGCCGCCACCGGGCCACATTGCCGTGGTGGCCCGACAGGAGGATTTTCGGCACCGATAAGCCGTGCCACACCTCGGGCCGGGAATACTGGGGATACTCCAGCAGGCCGTTCCAATGGCTTTCGTCCTCAAAGCATTCCGGGTCTGACAGGACGCCGGGCACCATGCGGCAGATGCAGTCGGCCACAGCCATGGCCGGAATCTCGCCGCCGGTCAGGACAAAGTCGCCAAGAGAGATTTCCTCGTCCACACATTCATCGAGAAACCGCTGGTCAATGCCCTCGTAATGGCCGCAGACGAGAATGATGTTCTCCTGTTTCAGCAGTTCCCGCGCCTTCTGCTGATTGAAGGTGGTACCGCAGGGAGACATGAAAATCGTATGGACCGGGCCGCCCACCTCGTCGCAGATGTGGGTCCAGCAGTTGTACAGGGGGTCGGCCTGCAATACCGCCCCATGGCCGCCGCCGTAGGGATAGTCGTCCACCTGGTTCTGCTTGTTGGTGGTGAAGTCCCGAATCTGGTGGGCCTCAATGCGGATAATGTCCCGTTCCTGGGCCCGGCCCAGGATGCTTTCGTTCATCATGTCCCCTACGGTGTCGGGAAACAGCGTCATGATGTCAATTCTCATCGGTGCACATTCCCTCAATGAGCTTCACTTTCACGTAGCCCTCGTCCACATTGACATCCAGCAGGAACTCCTTCACCGCCGGAATCATATAGGAGCGCTGGCCCTTAACCACATAGACGTCGTTGCCGGGCATGGTGAGCACATCCTCCACCTTGCCGATCTCCACGCCGTCAGCCAGCACCGGCAGGCCGATGAGGTCGGCGATAAACACCGCGTCCTCCTCCAGCTCCACCTCGTCCCGGTCGATGCAGACCACGGTTCCCCGGAGCTTCTGGGCCGCCTCGACGGTATCCACGCCCCGAAGCTTGCACAGCACCACCGACTTGTGGACCCGTGCGCTCTCCACCTCATAGGCCGTGCCGTTCAGATAAAACGTGTCAAAGTCCACCAGAAATTCCGGGCCGTCGGCCCAGGGGTTGATTTTCACTTCGCCGCGGATGCCGTGGGTGTTGACAATCTCGCCGGCTTCCAAATACTGCTTGGCCATGGGCCGCCTCCTTAGAATCATTCGTTGTAAGTCTGTCATTCACAATAGCACAATGCAGGGCCGCACCGCCGGGACCGCTGTCCACAACGAGGATTTTTGTGCCGCAAAAAAGTGCAGCTTCGCAGGAATACTGGATGTATTTCAAGAAGCTGCACTGCATTTGTGGTGCAAAAGGGCCGTTGTGGGCTGTGGTCCCGGCGGTAAGGCCCTGCATAATAAAATGGAAAATGCGTGGCAAACTGCCACGCACGATCCATTGGGCCTTAATCAACGATCTCGACGGAAACCTTCTGCCCATTGCGCTGGGCAACGGACTTGATGATGGTGCGGATGTCCTTGGCAATGCGGCCCTGACGGCCGATGACCTTGCCCATATCCTCGGGGGCCACCCGCAGCTCCAGGACAGTCGTCTCGCCCTCCACCTCAGTGACGGTGACGGCGTCGGGATTGTCCACGAGATTTTTTGCCATATAGAGCAAAAGTTCCTTCATACTGTCGTCTCCTTCGCAGCTTACAGTGCGCCGGCCTTCTTCAGCAGAGCCTTGACGGTGTCAGTGGGCTGAGCACCGTTCTTGATCCACTGCTGAGCCTTCTCCACGTCCACTTCGACGGTGGAAGGAGTGGTCAGGGGATTGTAGGTACCGATCTCCTCGATGCAGCGGCCATCACGGGGGCTGCGGGAGTCAGCAACGACGATGCGGTAGAAGGGGTTCTTCTTGGCGCCCATTCTGCGCAGTCTGATCTTCACCATGGGGATTCACCTCCAAAAATATCATTGATCTATGGGAAAGGCGGGGAACCGCCCTTTGCCAACGGAATTAGAACGGCAGTCCGGGGAAACCGCCGCCGCCGAAGCGGCCCATCTTGCCCATGCGCTTGAGTTTCTTTGCCGCGCCGGGACCGGCGAACTGCTTCATCATCTGCTGCATGGCATTGAACTGCTTCAGCAGCCGGTTGATCTCCTCCACCTTGACGCCGCAGCCGGCGGAAATCCGGCGTTTCCGGCTGTAGTTGAGACAGGAGGGATTGTCGCGTTCATAAGGGGTCATGGAGAGGATAATGGCCTCCACATGGGCCATGGCCTTTTCATCGATCTGGACATTTTGCAGCGCCGAGGCGTTGACGCCGGGCAGCATACCGAGAATGTCCTGAATGGGACCCATTTTGCGCATCTGCACCATCTGATCGTAAAAATCAGACAGGGTAAAACTGTTGGAACGGAGTTTTTGCTGCAACTCCTCGGCTTTCTTCTGATCCAACGCCTGTTCGGCCTTTTCAATCAGGGAAAGCACGTCGCCCATGCCCAGAATCCGGGAGGCCATGCGGCCGGGATGGAAGGGCTCGATCTGGTCCAGCTTTTCGCCGGTACCCAAAAAGAGAATGGGCTTGCCGGTGACGGCCTTGACGGACAGGGCCGCGCCGCCTCTGGCGTCGCCGTCCAGCTTGGTCAGCATGACGCCGTCGATATCCAGCATCTCATTGAAGGAGGACGCGGCGTTGACGGCGTCCTGGCCGGTCATGGCGTCCACCACCAGGACAATGTCCGTGGGGTTGACGGCGGCCTTGATGGCCTTTAGCTCCTCCATGAGGGCTTCGTCGATGTGGAGCCGTCCGGCGGTATCGAGGAAGACCATATCGTTGCCGTGCTTTTCGGCGTGGGCAACGGCGGCCTTGGCGATTTCCACAGGGTTGGTCTGGCCCATCTCAAAGACGGGAATCTCCAGCTTTTCACCTACCACCTGCAACTGCTTGATGGCGGCGGGACGGTAGATATCGCAGGCCACCAGCAAGGGCCGCTTGCCCTGCTTCTTGAAATGGCCCGCCAGTTTTGCGCCGTTGGTGGTTTTACCGGCGCCCTGGAGGCCCACCAGCATGACCACCGTAGGGGGCCGGGAGGAAATCTTGAGCTTTTCGTTTTCGCTGCCCATGAGGGTCGTCAGCTCTTCATTGACGATCTTGACGATCATCTGGGCCGGGGTCAGACTCTCCATCACGTCGGCGCCAATGGCCCGCTCGGTGACGGCCTTGACAAAGTCCTTGACCACCTTATAGCTGACGTCGGCTTCCAGCAGGGCCAGACGGATTTCCCGCATGGCCTCCTTCACATCGGCCTCGGTGATCCGGCCCTTACCGCGGAGCTTTTTGAACGCGGCAGAGAGTTTTTCGGTCAAACCTTCAAATGCCATCTGCTACTCCTTTATGGTATCCGCCGCCCGGAGAATGTCTCCGGCCAGGGAACGGGTCTTTGCATCGTCGGATTGGCTCAGCTGCCCGGCGGCGTCGCAGATGACGGCCATGGCCTTTTGCAGCTGTTCTTCCCGGCACCGGCAGCCCAACTTTTCCTCCATATGGCGGAGCATGGTCTCGGCGCGGGCGATGGAATCGTGGACGCCCTGGCGGCTGATACCCACCTCGGCGGCAATCTCGGCCAAAGAGTAGTCCTGGTTGTAATACAGGTCGAAGCACTCCCGCTGCTTGTCGGTGAGCAGCTGGCCGTAGTAGTCGTAAAGAAGGGTCATGTTGACGGAATCTTTCATGGCGCCTCCTTCTCTGCAAAGGTCTATCCCTTGACAGCTCACTTACTATACCAGACTTTCTGCCCCCTGTCAAGTAATTTGTTTTACACGAGTTCCCATTTACATCAGGCCGAATTTGTGTTAACATAATAGTAATTTCCCATTTTCACTGTATGTATTCACAGGAGGTGCGTTTTTTCCCCATGAACCCTCGTTTCCATAAATGGGCCCCGTCGCTGCGGCGGGCGGCGGCGCTGGCCGCTGCCACTGCCCTGCTGGTGGGCATGGTCCAAGCCGCAACTACCCTCGGGTACACCCTGCGTCAGGATTCCATTGAGCTTTCCGCCACGGCCACGCTGACCCACGGCCAGAGTACCGGCACCGCGTCCGGCGGCGGACAGCAGACGGAGAACATCCTTACATATACGCCCGATTCCACCGTGCGGCCCGTGGTGGCTTTCGGCTCCACCCTCTATGGCCGCAGCGATGCCAACTATGTGGCCCAATATCTGGCAGGCCGGAATCTGACGCCGGTGGCCGCCGTCAACGGCGGATTCTTCTCCATGTCCACCGGCGTACCCATGGACCTGGTCCTCACCGAAGGCATTCTCCGCTCCAGCGGCGACAATCTGGCGGTGGGCTTCCGGGCCGACGGCTCCACCATCATGGGCGACCCCAAGCTGCAAGTCCAGGTGCTCTTCCCCAATGGCCGCAGCGGTGTCGCCAACTATAATAAGACCGTCACCAAGGGCAACGGTCTGGTGGTCTACTCCCAGGACTTTGACACCAAGACCAAGAACACCCTGTCCTCTTATAATGTAGTGCTGGACACCGACAGCGCCACGCTGTCGCCGGGCCAGACCGTCACCGGCACCGTCACAGCCATTGTGGAGGATACGGCCTCCTGCACCATTCCCACCGGGGACATGGTGGTGTCCATGGCCACCGAGTCCGACTATCAGTACACCCTGACCAACGACCTGGGCGGCCTGAAAGTGGGCGACACGGTGCAGATCAGCTGCACCATGGACAGCGCCTGGTCCGACGTGGTCTATGCCCTGGGCTGCGATGAGCCCCTGGTCCAGAATGGACAAGCCATGACCAGCTTTGTGCTCAACACCGCCAACAAGCGGGCGGCCCGTACCGCCGTAGGCGTCAAGGCCGACGGCACCCTGGTCCTCTACACCGTGGACGGAGCCCAGAGCGGCTATTCCGCCGGTATCACCCTGCCGGAGCTGGCCCAGCGCATGGTGGAACTGGGCTGTGTTACGGCGCTGAATCTTGACGGCGGCGGCTCCACCACCTATGTGGCCCAGTATCCAGGCAGCACAGCCATGACCACCATCAACAAGCCTTCGGACGGGCAGCTGCGCCGCTGCGCCAACTTTATTTTCCTGGTCAAGGATACCCAGCCCGCCGGTGAGGCCGTCAATCTGCACCTGTACCCCTGGGACGGCGTAGTATTGGCCGGCGGCCGTCTGGCCATGACCGTCAAGGCCACCGACAGCCGCTACACCGCCACCACCCTGCCGGAACTGGTGTCCTACAGCGCCACCGGCGGCACCATTGACGAGCGCGGCATCTTCACCGCCGGGGCCGAAGACACCACGGCCACCGTCACAGCCACCGGCGGCAACGCCTACGGCGCCCGGAATGTCCGGGTCATCACGTCCCCGTCGGCCATCACCGTGGAAAATGAGTCCACCGGCAAGGCCGTGACCTCCATTTCCGTGGCCGCCGGGCAAAGCCTTGATCTGACCGCCGCCGCCAAGCTGTACAACTACACCGTCACGGCCCAGGATGACTGTTATCAATGGACCGTCACCGACGGTCTGGGCGTCATCGACGGCAACGGCAAATTTACCGCCGCCGAGCTGACCACTGCAACCAGCGGCACCATCACCTGTACCGCCGGAGACACCAGCGCTTCCATCGCCGTCACTGTGGCCCCGCTGCCGCCGGAAGGCGCCGTACTGGAGGGTCTGGAACCGGGCTTTACGGCCTTCTCCTCCGGCACCGGTCTGAACCTGTCGTCCAACAGCAGCCGTTCCTATGTTCGCTACGGCACCGGCAGTCTCCGGGCCTCCTATGACCTGTCCAAGGCCGACGCCGCCGCCAGCTCCAAAGCCCAGGTGACGGCCCAGCTCCAGGCCACCCTGCCCGCCAAGGCCGACCATGTGGGCCTGTGGATTTACGGCGACAACTCCGGCAACAGCTTCTCCCTGCGATTCACCGACGGCACCAACGAGTCCTCCCTGTGGGTGACCCAGCTGAATTTCACCGGCTGGAAGTATGTCACAGCGGCCATCCCCGCCGGGGCCACCTCCATTTCCGGCCTGGCCGTCACCGCCGGAGACGGGGCCACAACCATAGTGGGCACCGTCTATGTAGATCAGATTGTGGCCACCTCCGGCGAGATGGAGGACACCACGCCCCCGTCTCTGACCGCCTCCGTCAGCGGCACCACCCTGACGGTCTCCGCTTCCGAAAGCGGCAGCGGCGTGACCTCCGTCACCGTCTCCATTGACGGCAAGAGCAGCGTTGTGCCCCTCAGCGGCGGGCAGGCCACCGTGGCCCTGCCCACCGACGGGCAGGCCCATCAGGTCCGCATCACCGCCGCCGACCAGTTCGGCAACCTGAGTTCTCAGACCGTCAGCCAGAGCGGCACGCTGAACAATCCCTTCTCCGATCTGGACGGCCACTGGTCCGCCGACTTTGTGGCCTACTGCAACCGCCAGGGCATTCTGTCCGGCTCCACCGGGGCCGATGGAAAAATGATCTACCGGCCTGACGATTCCATGACGCGGCAGGAGTTCACCGTGGCATTGATTCGCTTCCTGGGCGTGGACAGCAGCCAGTACGCCGATACCACCCTGCCCTTTGCCGACAGCGGTTCCATTGCTTCCTGGGCCATGAACGACATGAAAGCCGCCTATGCCCTGGGGCTGGTCACCGGTTCTTCTTCCAATGGACAGCTGCTGGCCAATCCCACCTCCACCATCACCCGTCAGGAGGCCATGACCATTCTGGGCCGGACCCAGCCCATGGGCTACGGTCTCGATCCGCTGACCGCCTTCCCCGACAGCGGTCAGGTGGGCGGCTGGGCCAGGGATTACATCGCCGCCATGGTGACCAGAGGTATCATCTCCGGTTCCAACGGCAAGCTGGACCCCAACGGCACCGTCACCCGTGCCCAGGTGGCCAAGATGCTGTATAATCTCTATTGAATGTGACAAAACGGGAGCGCCGCAGACGCGGCGCTCCCGTTTGACGTAGTGTGGCGGGAATGAGAAGTTCAGCAGGCACACCCATTTGATCTCGTAGGGCGGGACCTGCGTGTCCCGCCGTGCGGCAACCCCTGGCGGTTACTGGACAGCACTGGGGCGAATCCGCATCCACATCCGTAGGGCGCGGCATCCCTGACGCGCCCCTGGCACAATCTGTCCGGGGCCGTCAAGGATGCCGGCCCCTACATTGTTGTTGGTCGATGGTGCAGACCAGCGGCGGGACACATAGGTCCCGCCCTACAAATGCAATTCAGGTCCCATACTGTACTTCGTATTACCGCCATAACTGGCCAGCCGGGTGGACTGCAATATCCATTGCGGCCCGCCCGGCTGGTCGTTTACAGGCTTTTCGCCAAAGCGTTGGCACGGGCAAACTTGCTTGCCGTCAGTGCCGTCAAACCATAAGTGGATGCCACCGTATCGGCAAAGCGGCGGGTGGTCTCCTCGTCGCCCTCCTTATGCTCCACTTCGATCTCACACAGGGGCGCTTCCTTTCCGCCGCCCCGCAGGACGCCGTCATCCAGCGCCACCTCCGCCTGGGCCTTGCCCAGAGCCACCGTCAAACACCGGCGGGTAAACGATGCGCCGCAGACCTCCCGCAGATCGCGGCCGTCGGTCAGCTGCCGCAATTCCGCCGGAGCGCCCGCCGCCGTCAGCTGTTCCACTGCCGCCGCCGCGTCATCGCCCTGCCACTCCCATTCGCCTCTGGCTTCGCCGCTGCCCGGCGTCTTGAGGCAATAGACGGAGCGGCCGTTCTCCATGCGCTGCCGGAACGTCCAGCGCCGCGCCGCAAACGCATTCCGCGGCGTATCCAGATACCGGGTCTCCATGACAATCTGCCGCCAGCCGCCGGGATGCTCCCGCTCCGCCGCGTCCAATGTCGCCCGGTCCGCCGAAAATTTCCATTCCAGTTCCCGTCCCATACGTTCCTTCCTCTCTGTGGTATTGCTCCACTATTGTACTACCCAATTCCCCCCATGGCAAGGGCCATTTCCCGACACGTTATTTTTCCAGTTTTTGTTATACTTTGAAAAAACACTATGGGGAGATGGAGAACTTGAAAGAAACCCTCGCCGCCATTCGGTCCGTACCGGACCGGATGGCACCGCCCATGGCGGCGGTGCTGCGAAGCCGCGTCCTGGGGCTTTTGATCCGCACCGTGGCCACCATGGGCCTGTCTCTGCTGCTGACGGGGGCCCGGCTGGGCAGCCAGGCCCTGCCCCTGGCCGTCTGCCTGACGGCGGCCGCCGGTTCGGCTTTGCAGTCCCTGGCCGCCATGCTGGGGGCCGTACTGGGCTATCTCTACTTTCAGGGTATGCCGCTGGGCCTGGAATATGCAGCCGCCGCCGGATTGGTGTTTGCTGCTGTCTGCGTGGTAGGCTGTCTGCACCCGCCCCGCTGGTGCATAGCCGTTCTGGCCACATTGCTCACCGCCCTGGCCGGACTGCTGTTTCTGGCCCAAGCCCGGTTTTCACCGGCAGCGCTGATCTGGTACGGTCTGCGGCTGGCCCTGGTCTATCCTGTGACCCGCAGCTTTTCCAGGGCGCTGGCGGGCCGGACCGCGGACCGGCTCTGGCTGTTGGGCTGCACCCTCTGCGGGTGCGCTGCCGTGGAACTGACGGCAGGCATTACATTGGGACAGGTGGCCGCCGTGGCCCTGGGAGCGGCATCCTCCGGCACCGCGCCGGGGCTGGCCATCTGCGCCGCCGCTGGGCTGGCTGTGGATCTGTCCTCCCAGGCCACCGTAAGCCTGACAGCGCTGCTGTGCGCCGCCTCTCTGGTGACGCTGTGGCTTCCGGTGCGTATTCGGCCCCTGCGGGTCCTGCTGTTTTTTACGACTGTGGCTCTGGGGGTTCTGCTCACCGGCGGCGATATGCCCCAGCTGCTGCCGGCAGCCGGTCTGGGAGCCGCCGTCGGGCTGCTGGTTCCCCCTTCCCTGCTGCCCTTGGAAAGCCGCAGCCAGATGGTGGCCCACCGGCTGGAGCTGGCCGCCGCCGTGCTGGATGAAATCGGCCAATCTCTGGATAACCGCCGCCGCCGGGAACCGGTGGGGGCTTCCATGATTTTCGACCGGGCTTCCGATCAGGTCTGCGGCGGCTGCGTCCTCTGGGGCCAGTGCTGGCAGCAGCACAGCAGCGAGACGTACCACGCCCTTTGTGCCGTGGCCCAGCCCATGCTGGAACGGGGAACCGTCCAGCGGTCCGACTTCCCCCACAGCTTCACCGACCGGTGCTGCCGCCTGGACGGTCTCATTGCCGCCATCAACCGGGGTTTGGACGACATGGTGTGCCGCCGTCAATACGACAGCCGCCTGCGGGAAAGCCGGGCGGTTCTGGTGCGGCAATACCGGTTTCTTCGGGACTACTTACTGCAAACGGCGTCGGAGGACCCGGCGGTCCGGGAACCGCTGCTCCGCTACCGGCCGGAACTGGGCGTGGCCGGGGCGGGCCGGGGCGGACAAGCCCTGTCCGGCGACCGGGGCGCCTGCTTCCGGACGCCGTCGGGGCTCTACTGTCTGCTGCTGTGCGATGGCATGGGCACCGGTCCCGAAGCCGCCGCCGAAAGCGCCGCCGCCATCCGGACCGTGGCGGGCCTGATTCGGGCCGGGGTCCATCCGTCGGCGGCGTTGGAAACCCTCAACGGCGCATATATTCTCCGGGGGGACGGCTGTTTTTCCACGGTGGATTTGCTGGCCGTCAGTCTGGTGACCGGCGAAGGGACCCTCTATAAATGGGGCGCGGCCCCGTCCTATCTGAAGCGGGGCGCCACCGTAAAACGCATCGGGACAGCCGCACCTCCGCCGGGCCTTGGGGTTGGAGAAGGCCACAAGGCGGCGGAGTATGGGCTGTCCCTGGGAGATGGAGCGCTGCTGGTGCTGCTCAGCGATGGAGCCGGTGGAGAATCGGCTGCACAGCAGATCGCCGCCTGGGGGGATGGAGACCCCAAGGTTCTGGCAGCTGCGCTGATCGGACAGTCAGCAGCGGATGGAGAGGATGACCGGACGGCTCTGGCAATCTGCCTGCGACCCGGTGCGGTCTGACCTTAGTGTACCACGGCGGCGGCAACAGTTCTGTCGAAGTTCGTCGACCGGGAAATATTTCCCAATTTATACCATCCAAATTCCTGAAAAAGGACGTGCTGCGCAGCGCAGCACGTCCTTTTTGATCGGCAGCAGCCTATCGAACCCGGTCGGGTGTTTCGGCTTTATGCTTGCTTTTCATGGCGTACATCTCCCGGTCGGCCCGTTCCAGAACCTTCTCGAAGGACTCCCCTGCCTCCCACTGGGCCACGCCGTAGCTGAGGACCATGGGCAGTTCGATCTCCTTGGCCCGCTGGTCCAGGGTGGCGGTGACCGACTTCATCCGCTGCCGGGCGTTGGGCAATCCCGCCCCCACAAAGGCCAGCAGAAATTCGTCGCCGCCATAGCGGCAGACCACATCCTTGTCCTGGCGGCAGCACTGGGCCAGAATCTCCGCCACCGTCCGCAGATAGCGGTCGCCCTCCTTGTGGCCCAGATTGTCGTTGACGTATTTCAGGCCGTCCAAATCCACCATGCAAAGGCACATCCGCCGGTGGGCCTGGGACGCCTCCAGAATCCGCTGCTGACCCGTCAGCCGCGTCAGTACGCCGGTGAGTTCATCCACCTCAATGGTCTCCAGCAGGGCCTCCTCCTCCCTGGCCCGCCGGTCCAGGTCCTCCTGCATCATCACATTGCAGTCGCTCATATAGCTGAGCATACTGACACGGATGGCATAGCGCAGGGCGAAGAGATAGCCCAAGGCAATATAAATACAGGAGCACAGGCTCCACAGCTTGGTGTGGAGCTCGTTGGATGTCTCCCCGATATTTTCATACAGATAGGCCTGCATGGCCAGAAACACCAGCGCCAGCACCATACTGGCCGCCAGAAACCGCAGCTGATACCCGCCTGTCAGCAGGTAGCGCATGGATTGCCGTTTCCGCGCATCGGCATAGCGCCGAAACACAAAGTATCCCGACAAGAACCCCAACGGCACCGGCACCGGGGCCCAAAGGTCTCCGGAATGCACACTGTTATCAAAGGCATACAGGGGCTTTTGCAGGAGAATGGCCAGCAGAGACCGATAAAACAGCATGGCGCTGAGGCCGCAGATCACCGTCTCCAACGCCATACCCGCAGCCAGCCAGCGGCGAATGTGCATCAGGTACCGCAGTTCCAGATAGAGCACCGGCAAGATAATCAGCCAGTTGCCCATAAGACCAGTTTTTGCCATATTGCACAGGATGAACAGCGTACCGTTGATGGCCGCCGGAAGCAGGATATACCGCCGGGGCACCTGATTGATCTGCTCCCGGTCCAGGCTCACGGCCAGAATCGCCATACCCCTTTGGAACAGAAACAGGGTGAACAGATATCCCCCCAGGAGGAGCGCTTTTATGGTCATACTGCGACCTCCTCAATCCGTTTCTTGTCGCTGTACATGCGTTGGTCGGCCAACGTCAGCAGGTCCTCCAAATCGTCCGCCTCGCCGCTCTCCACCACACCAGCGCCGAAGGCAAACTGATCCAGATCGCTGGCCATATGTTGGCGGATGACCTCCAGCCGCTTCTCGGCGTTCTCCTTGGAGCAGCCCAGCAGAATCAGAATAAATTCATCGCCGCCCAGCCGTGCCAGAATATCGGTGTCCCGGATTTGCTTCTGCACGCTGAGCGCAAATCGCTGCAAATAGGCGTCACCGGCGGCATGGCCCAGGGTGTCGTTGATCTTCTTGAGGCCGTTCAGGTCCAGATACACCAGGGAAAAGGGCGTCCGATAGCGTTTCAGCTGGGTCAATGCCTGTAGGACAAAGCCCCTGGACCGGGCGCCGGTCAGGTTGTCAAATTGAGCGTTGCTGCGCAGATTGTCCAACCGCTGATCGGACTCTATCAGCGACGCCGACAACATATAATAGCTGTTTTCCACGTGAAATTTCCGCAGAATCTCCGCCAGACTCAGCAGATAGCAGCTGATATAGATCAGGGCGATGAAACTGCTGCACAGCAGCACCGCCATATGGGGGTCCACCGGAAAGCGGAACTGGGACAACACCGCCTGCAAAAACAGGTAAACCAACGTCAGGTTGAGAAACCAGTAGAGATGGCGGAAATCCCGCTGTTCCTCCGGCTCAATGTGGAAGTCGATCTTGCTGTGCCTGAACAGAGACGCGCATTTGATGGCCGCTGTCAGCAGCATGGCCACCCCAATGGTGGTACTGAGCATAACGTCCTGGGCCACCACCATATTGCTGTCCCATCCGACCAGAATCAGGGACAGCACCCCCATAACGGTCATATGGATACAGCCGAAGACGGCAAAGCGCATTCGGATTGAATAGTTGAACATATTGCTGGGTGTGGGTATCACCCGCTCCTGAATCATACACAGCAGCAAAAACAAGAGATAAAAAATCGGCAGACGGAAAGGCGGCAGCAGCATAGCCAGCGCCGGCACGAAGGCCGGCAGCGTATAGCCCAGCCGCATACGCCAGGACAATGGTCCCAGGCCGTTTTTCCGCCAGATCAGCAGACGGATGTAACTTTCCGTCAGCACCGTAATCATCACCAACGACACCAATGCCAGGTCCACAGCCGGTCTCCTCCTTTCCTGTCGGCTTGCCAGTGGTTTTGTGTCAGTGCAATTATACCTATGCGGTTCATATCCTGTCAAGAACGTGTAAAAGCCCCTGCCGGACACCGACAGGGGCTTCGATTACGTCAATCTCACTGGGCAGCGGTTATTTCTGCTGCTGGGCCATTTCCCGCAGAGCATCCTTGCGGCTCAGGTTGACGCGGCCCTTCTCGTCGATCTCCATGACCTTGACCCAGGTCATATCGCCGATGTTGAGCACGTCTTCCACCTTCTCCACGCGGCGGTTTTCCAGCTTGGAGATGTGAACCAGACCGTCCTTGCCGGGCACCAGCTCCACAAAGGCGCCGATGGGCAGGATGCGGACCACCTTGCCGTAATACAGCTTGCCCACCTCGGGGACGAAGCAGATGTCGTCGATCATCTTCTTTGCAGCCTCGGCGGCAGAGCCCTCGATGGCGGAGATGAACACGGAGCCGTCGTCATCAATATCGATTTTCGCACCGGTATCGGCACAGATCTTCTGGATGGTCTTGCCGCCGGAGCCGATGACCTCGCGGATCTTGTCCACCGGAATCTTGATGGACAGCATCTTGGGCGCGTACTCGGACACCTCGGGCCGGGGCTCGGCGATGCAGGGCAGCATGATCTGCTCCAGAATCTCCAGACGGGCCTTGCGGCAGATTTCCAGGGCGTTCTCGATGATCTCCATGGTGAGGCCGTCGTTCTTCAGGTCCATCTGAATGGCGGTGACGCCTTCGGTGGTACCGGCCACCTTGAAGTCCATCTCGCCGTGGAAGTCCTCCACGCCCTGGATGTCAATAAAGGTTCTCCACTCGCCGGTCTCCGGCTCGGAGATCAGGCCGCAGGAGATACCGGCCACGGGGCGCTTGATGGGCACACCGGCGTCCATGAGGGCCAGGGTGGAGCCGCAGATGGAGGCCTGGGAGGTGGAACCGTTGGAGGACATGATCTCACTGACCACGCGGATGGCGTAGGGGAACTCCTCCACGGAGGGGATCATGGGCAGCAATGCCTTCTCGGCCAGATTGCCGTGACCGATCTCGCGGCGGGAGGTGGAGCGGCTGCCCCGGGCCTCGCCGGTGGAGAAGGACGGGAAGTTGTAGTGGTGGATATACCGCTTGGTCTCCTCGTCGTAGATGGTGTCCAGCTTCTGCTCCATGGACAGGGTGTTCAGGGTGCAGATGGAAAGGGCCTGGGTCTGGCCGCGGGTGAACAGGCCGGAACCGTGGACTCTGGGCAGAACGCCGACCTGGGCGGACAGGGGACGGATTTCGTCCATCTGACGGCCGTCGACGCGCTTACCGGCCAGCAGCCACTTCTTGACGACCTTCTTCTGCATCTTGTACAGGCAGACCTCAATGTGCTGCTCGTAGTCCTCGTACTTCTCGGCGAACTTCTCGGCAAAGTCCAGACGGGTCTTGGCCAGACGCTCCTCGCGGACGTTCTTGTCGGGGGTGTCCAGGGCATACTCGATCTGATCCATGCCGTAGGCCATCAGATCATCCAGCATCTCGTGGTTGACGGCGGCCTTTTCAAAGGTGAACTTGGGCTTGCCGATGGCGTCCACGATGGTGTTGATGAAGGCCACGATCTTCTGGTTGGTCTCGTGGGCCAGACGGATGGCGCCCATGAGGATATCCTCAGGGACTTCGTCGGCCTCGGTCTCGATCATGACCACCTTCTCGGCGGTGGAGGCGATGCAGCAGAACATCTTGGCCTCGCGGCGCTGCTCGGAGGAGGGGTTGATGATATACTCACCGTTCAGGTACGCCACTTCGGTGGTGGCCATGGGGCCGTTCCAGGGCACATCGGAGTAAGCGGTAGCGATGAATGCGCCCAGGGAAGCCACGACCTCCACGGGGTTCTCGTAGTCGTTGGCCAGGATGGTGCAGGTGATGACCACATCGTTGCGCAGCTCGTCGTCGAAGAAGGGGCGCATGGGACGGTCGATCAGGCGGGAGTTGAGGATGCCGCGCTCGGAGGGACGGCCCTCGCGGCGGTTGAAGGAGCCGGGGATGCGGCCCACGGCGTACATACGCTCCTCAAACTCGATGGTCAGGGGGAAATAGTCGATGCCGC
The DNA here is from genome assembly GCA_944385365.1 of uncultured Oscillospiraceae bacterium. Classification (GTDB taxonomy): domain Bacteria; phylum Bacillota; class Clostridia; order Oscillospirales; family Oscillospiraceae; genus Avoscillospira_A. The sequence goes on from CALWWW010000011.1 coordinate 26,357, forward strand.
TCTTGGGGGCGGAGGAGGCCACAACGGTGACCAGCACCACGGTGTCGCCGTACCGGCAGATGCACTCGCCGTTGCACAGCTCGGCCACCTTGCCGGTCTCGACAGTAAAGGTACGGCCGCCGATTTCGGTTTCAAAAATGTGGTGGTTGGGGAATTGCTTTTTGGTAATCATGCAGAACTCCTTTCACTGGTGGGAAGGACACGGAACGTTAGCACTTGAAACAGCCGCCGAATACTCAGCAGTTCTTTCAACTGCTAACCTTCTCCGTGTCATTCTCTTTTAAAAAAGGGCGGCCAAAGGCCGCCCCTATGGGTTACTTACTTACGGATGCCCAGCTTGGCAATGATGGCACGATAACGGTTGATGTCCTTGCGGGCCAGGTAGTCCAGCAGGTTGCGGCGCTTACCGACCATCATCAGCAGACCGCGGCGGCTGTGGTTGTCGTGCTTGTGCACGCGCAGGTGCTCGGTCAGCTCGTTGATGCGGGCAGTCAGGATAGCGATCTGCACCTCGGGGGAACCGGTGTCGCCCTCGTGGGTAGCGTTCTCGGCAATAACCTTGGCCTTGGTTTCCTTCAGAATCATGGGATGATCCACCTTTCATAAAATTGTATCCCTCAGGCTAAGTACCGGGCTGGCGGAAATGCCCTGTGTACAGCGGCGCTGTCCCGGAACTGAGCGCGGGGTCCGCTAACTTTGCGTTAGCTATACTACAATATCACAGGATACCCGGAATGTAAAGATTTTTTCCCCGATTTTCAAAAATTTTTCGGGCCGTTTGGGCGCACCTCCGGCAGCTGCCCATCATAGACTGTCGGGAAAGGAGGAATTTTGAAATGTGGAATCCCTATGAGTCCAACGACCGCACCGGCGACGTGCGCTACTTCGGCTACGCCGTCCAGCAGGTGGCCCCGGCGGGCGAACTGCTGATGGCCCGGTACTGCCCCGCCGAGGACACAGAGCCGTCTTCCACGGTGTATCTGCCCGGCGGCCGGTATCTGATCGCCTACAGCGTCAACGCGTCGGCGGCAGAACCGGCAGCGTCCGATACGGCCACCCTGGGCATTGCGCCCCGGTTCAACGGCGTGCCCTTCCCCCGGGGCGGCAGCTTTGCCACGGTGCCCGACGACGGCAGCGCGCCGCTGAACAGCACCTTTGTCATCACCCTGCCCCGGGCCGTCAACACCTTGAGTTTTACCAATACCGGCAGTCTGAATACATCCTATCAGCTGCTCAACGTCACCGTCAGCCGGTTACGCTGACGGCAGCGCTTCGGCCCAGGCCAGAAGGTCTTCCAGGCTGCCCATGGAGAACTCCTCCGTGGGCAGCTGTTTGTCGTTGACGAGACAATCGGCGATGAGCAGGACCTCCATGCCCAAGGACTGGGCCACGCCGTCCTCCAGCACATCGTTGCCGATCATGATGCAGTCGCCCGGCTGTACGCCCAGCCGGCCGCACACCTGGCGGTAGTACTCGGGGTTGGGCTTGGCGTAGGTGCTGGTCTCAAAGGTGGTCACCAGGGGGAACGTCACGCCCTCCAGACCGGCCCAGCGGAGCCGGGACGCCATGGCGATCTCCGGGAAAATGGGATTGGTGGCCACGGCCACGGTATAGCCCTTATCTTGCAGGGTGGTAACAATTTTCCGGCTCAGTTCCGAGGGGCGGCACACGTCCACGCAGCGCTGGAACTCCTTGGCGTAGTAGTCGAGAAATTCCGGCTCCTGGTCGTAGTAATCCAGGCCCAACGCCTGGGAGAACACGGCGGCGAAGGCCTCCCGGTTGGTTCGGGAGCCGTCGTTTTTCACCATGGCCCCGGTACCGGCCCACACGGCCTTGATCACCTCCTGAGGGTTGAACTGGGGAAAGCGGCCGCAGAGGGTCTTGAAATAGGCTTCCGTAAAGGTTTTCATTTCCAGCGGCAGCAGGGTGCCGTCCAGGTCGAAGAGAACCACCGGACGGGGTGCAGTTGTAAAAGCCATGTACATGCGCTCCTTTTTCCATAGTACACCGCTATTGTGCCAGAGACCGGCAAAAAACGCAAGTCTTTCCCGCCGCCGTGTTGCACCGAACTCCACCCGCCGGGTCGATACGGTCCACTCCGTAGGGCGGGGGCTTGCCCCCGCCGCCGGTAACAGGTCCGTGAAAAGGCCGCCGTCCACCACCCACGACGGGGTGGGGACGGCGGCCTTGCGGCATACGCCGCGGGGATTGCGCCATCTGCGGATGGCGCTTTGGGACGCTTGGAGTATTTCGCCCGTTGCGACGGGCGACCAAAGGCGCTGCCTTTGGAAACCGCGATTTGGGCTGTTCGCCGTCCGTTGGCAAGATTGGTCGGCGAGAGATTTTTCGTCAGGACAAGGTGCGGGTTCGCAGCCATACTGTATGTATGGCAAGAAACCGCAGCGCAGTCCTGGCGGAAAAGATCCGGCGAGCACCGCAGACACACGGGCGGTGAATAGCCCACCAAAAGAAAAAAATCGAGTAAAACTTTTTTATTGGGCCGTAATTCCACAGCAGAACTGGGCTAAAACACCGCCGCCGTCCCAAGGGGGCAGGGACGGCGGCGGCGTTTGGGTATCTATTTGTATTGAACTGTTGACAAAAACGGTTATGCCGGGCAGTGGCAATGGTCGCAGCTGCCGGAGCAGCGGGGCTGCAATTTTTCCGGCACCGGCAGACCCTGCCGCTCGTAGTAGTCCCGCAGCGCCGCCTGGACGGCTTCCTCCGCCAGGACGGAGCAGTGGAGCTTCACCGGGGGCAGACCATCCAATGCCTCGACAACGGCCTTGTTGGTCAGCTCCATGGCTTCCTCGATGGTCTTGCCCTTGATCAGCTCCGTAGCCATGGAGCTGGTGGCGATGGCCGCGCCGCAGCCGAACGTATTAAAGCGAACATCCCGAATGACATTGTCCTGCACATCCAGATAGATTTTCATAATGTCGCCGCACTTGGCGTTGCCCACTTCGCCCACGCCGTTGGCGTTATCCAGCTCGCCCACGTTGCGGGGATTCATAAAATGGTCCATGACCTTTGCACTGTATGCCATATCAGACGGCCTCCTTCTTCATCATATCTTTCCACACGGGAGACATATCCCGCAGCCGCTGGACCACCTGGGGCACCACGGCCAAAATGTGATCAATTTCTTCTTCAGTGTTGGTGTGGCACAGGCTCAGACGGAGGGAGCCGTGGGCCACCTCATGGCTCAGGCCAATAGCCAGCAGCACATGGCTGGGGTCCAGAGACCCGGAGGTGCAGGCGGAACCGGAGGAAGCGGCCACGCCCATGGAGTCCAGGAGCAGCAGCAGCGCTTCACCCTCCACGCCGGGGAAGCTGAAATTGACGTTGCCGGGCAGGCGGTGCTCGGCGCTGCCGTTGAGCCGTGCGTAAGGGATTTTTAACAAACCATCAATGAGCCGGTCCCGCAGCTTCGTCACATGGGCCGTATGCTGGTCCAGATGCTTGCAGGCTTCGTCCAGCGCCACGGCCATGCCCACGATGGCCGGGAGATTTTCCGTACCGGCCCGTTTTCCCCGTTCCTGGCCGCCGCCCTCGATGAGGTTTTGCAGCCGCAGGGTGCCTTTGCGGACGTAGAGGACGCCTGCGCCCTTGGGGCCGTGGAACTTATGGCCCGACAGGGACAGCAGATCGATGTTCTGGGCCGCCACGTCGATGTGCAGGTGGCCCGCCGCCTGGACGGCGTCGGTGTGGAACAGAACGCCCTTTTCCCGGCAGATTGCGCCAATTTCCGCAATAGGCTGGATGGTGCCGATTTCATTGTTGGCGTACATGATGGTGACCAGCGCCGTGTCGGGCCGGATGGCGGCCTTGAGTTCCTCCACCCGGACGATGCCGTCCTCATGGACCGGCAGCAGGGTGATCTCCCAGCCCTGGCGCTCCAGCTTTTGCAGGGTGTGGAGGACAGCGTGGTGTTCAAAGGCCGTGGAAATCATATGGCGCTTGCCCTGCTTCTCCCCTGCCGCAGCGGCGGACAGAATGGCCTGATTGTCGGCTTCGCTGCCGCCGGAGGTAAAGGTGATCTCGTCGGCCTTGGCTCCCAGGCAGCGGGCCACGGTTTCCCGCGCCTCCTGCAAGGCGGCGGCCGCCGCCTGACCGAAGCTGTGGGGACTGGAGGGGTTGCCGTAGATTTCGTCGAAATACGGCAGCATGGCGGCCTTGGCCGCGGGGCTCATGGCGGTGGTGGCCGCGTTGTCAGCGTAAACTCGCAGCATGATACATTCCTCGTTTCTATCATTCACACAGGGGAAATTTTTTCTTCCCCTTTATTCCTATCTGTTTTATGTGCTTATACTACACCATAATTTTCTTCCTGTCAAGATAAACCTATCGAGTTCCTAGGAAAATATTTTGTAGAAAAAGAGCGCGGGTTTTTTCCTGCCCGCGCTCCTTTGTCACTCCAATGCAATTTGAATGTCGCCGGTGTCTGTGTAGATTTCGCAGACGCCGCCGGTGATAGTTTTGGGAACGTCGATCTCCCCCGTGTCGCTTTCCACCAGGAACACTTTTTCCGACCGCAGCGTGCCGGTCACATCGCCCGTATCGGTCACAATGTGAAGCGCTCCGGCGTCACAGCCGTCAAGCTGTACCGCGCCGACTTCGCTCTGGAGCGTCAAGTCGCCGGCGGCCGTCACCCGGTCCAGCAGCAGGTCGCCGGTATCGGCGGTGGCCGTCAGGCTGCCGCATGTCACATCGGTGAGCCGGGCCGAACCGGTGTCCACTTCCACCTCCATGTCCTTGTCGCAAGTCACGGACGTGACGGTCACATCGCCGGTGTCCGTGGCCAGGTCCAGCGAACCCGCCGACAAATTCTCCAGCTGCATGTCTCCCACATCCAGCTCGATCTTAAGCTGTTTGGAGACGGTAGCCCGGCACAGGACGCTGCTGGTGTCACCGGAAATTGCCACGGTTTCAAAGGAAAACGCGTCGGGCAGCTCCACCGTGCCCACGCTGCCGTCGATGGTCAGGGAGCCATATTCCCGCTGGGGCAGGTAGACGGTAATTTTGGGCGTTTCCAGCGTGATGCCGATGGATTCATACCATGCGTTTGCGTCCACCGCACGAATGTACAGCGTGCCGTTTTTTACCTCCACGGCGTGATGCATCATCTGCCGTTCATAGCAGACCACTTTGCAGGTCTCGTCATCGGACGGGACGAACAGCAGGTCCGCCGCGTCGGTGTGGATGGACAGGTCCCGGAGTTCCTCGTCAAATTCATAGGTATTGGTCTCATACTTTACGGTGCCCAGCCAGGAAAAGTCCCAGTGATTGATGGTCATCACCACGCCGAAGATCAGGACGCCCAGCACCACCAGAACCGTCGCAATCGTCAGCCATACCTTTACCGCCTTGCTCATGCTGCCGCCTCCTTTTTAACGAAACAGGTTTTCAATGCCAGGAGCAGTTTCCCAGTCAGCCGCAAAATGCCCTTGGTCACTTCCTTACACCCGAAGAACAGGAAAATCGACAGGCCCGCGCAGGCCAGCCCCACGCCAATCACAGCAATCCCCGCCAGCACATTGCCCCGGCAGGCAAACACCGTGCCCAAAACCACGCCGCTCAGGGCCGAACCAATCAGGGCGCTTTCCACCAGCCACAGGGACAGAATGAGCGACCATACGACCACATAAAACGACACGACAATGGCGGCGGCGCTGACCAGCAGGGACAGCCACAGGGGCGACCCCAAAACCAGCAGCACAATCTCCCATGCTTTCAGGGTGTGCTTGGGCTTCATTTTTTCCTTGACCAGCTTCGTCAGAGGAATATCCGCCACAATCTGCGCCAGCACCTCCTCCACCGGGCCGATCTCCTCCACGGCTTCCGCTTCGGTGCAGCCCTCCTCCATCCGGTCGTCGATCATTTCACTGTAGAACGTCAAACGCTCTTCCACGTCCTCCTGCGGCAGGCCGGACAGTCCGTTCCGCAGCCGCGTCAGAAAGGTCTGTTTATCCATGTTCCCCATCCTCCTTTGTCACAAATTGATAAATGGCCAGAATTTCTTTCCATTCTTCCTTGAATTCTTCAATGCGCTGCAAGCCCGCTTCCGTAATGTGGTAGTATTTCCGCAGCCTGCCGCCGTGCTCCGCCGTTCGGACCGTCAGCATCTTGGCCATCTCCAACCGTTTCAAAATGGTATACAGCGTCGATTCGGACAATTCGATATACGGTTTCATATCTTTGATGATCTTGTAGCCGTAGGAATCCTCGCTTTTGATGGCCGCCAGCACACAGACGTCCAAAAGGCCCCGCTTCAGCTGAATATCCATATAATACCTCCTTTCGTGTAATACATCATATCACGAAGTATAGGCGTTGTAAAGGACCCCGGTAAAATTTTTTAAGGCAGAAAAAACGCAGAGAGGGCTGTCGCTCTCTCTGCGCTGTTGTGTTCCAATATGGTGCAAAATAACGCCTGCCGCGATGACCGGCAGGCGTTTGGGAACTCAGTGTTCCTCCAGTTCCGATGCAATGGTCTGGTCCACCAGATCGCGCAGGGTGACGCTTTCCAGATAGTCGTCGATCAGATGATCCAGATGGAGCCACAGGGGCAGCGTCTCGCAGCGGGTGGCGCGGCTGCACGTGCAGCGGCGGTTTTCCAGACAGGCCACCGGTGACAGAGAACCCTCCGTCAGCTTCAGGATAGACCCCACCGTGTATTCCTCCGGCTTGCGGGACAGGCGGTAGCCGCCGGACTTGCCGCGGGTACTGTTGACAAACCCCGCCTTGTTGAGCACGGAGACAATCAGCTCCAGGTACTTGGCCGAAACCTCCTGCCGTTCTGCAATATCCCGCAGAGAAACGGCGTCCTCGCCCGGATGCTGGGCCAGATCGATCATAATGCGCAGGGCATAACGGCCTTTGGTGGATATCTTCATGGTCAACACCTCCCAAGTTATCCCCATTATACAATAGGAATGCTCGGTTCGCAAGTGGTAGCTATAAAATTACCTATGTTTTGCATATGTTTTTTCCTATGGATCTAGTCCCGATGGACCGAATCATAGCCGCGGCCCTCCCGATACGCCGTCATGATATCCTTGAAAATCTCACCGCAGGAGGGCGGCGTCCAGGTGATGGCGTTGGCGCCCGCCTCGATGGTCCGGCGGATGGAGTCCTCCTGGGCGCCGCCGGTGGCAATGATGGGCACATAGGGGAACCGTTCCCGGATGGTGCGGACCACCTCCGGTGTATGGGCGGCGGCGGAGACGTTGAAAATGCTGGCGCCGGCCTCCATGCGGCCCTCGAAATCCTCGTCGGCCCGGGCCACGGTGACCACCACGGGAATGTCGATGGTCTGGGCCGCCTCGGCAATGACCTGATTGGTGGTTGGCGCGTTGACCACCACGCCCATGGCCCCCTGCATTTCGGCGAACATGGCCAGGTTCACCACTCTGGGGCCCTGGGTCAGGCCGCCGCCCACGCCCACAAACACCGGAATATCGGCAGCCAGCATCAGCGCCTGGGTGATGATGGGCTGGGGCGTAAAGGGATAGACGGCAATGACGGCGTCGGCGTTGACATTGCGGATGATGCTGACGTCGGTGGTGAAGACCAGGGACTTGATCCGCTTGCCGAAGACCAGAATGCCGGAGCAGTCGCGAATGCACTCGGGCACCTTGAGGGTCACGCGGCGCAGAGCGCCCTCCACCGGTGTGGGAAATGTTTTCATGGTTGCTCACCCTTTCCGGATCACGCTGTACAGCTGTGAGTTTTTCTTATTATATCACAGAATTTTTGCGAGGATATTGCAAAATTGTGAAGTTTTTCTCCCGCATTTCTTCCCGCTGCCGCCCTTGCAAACGCCGCGGAAAACTGGTAAAATAAAATGATATTTTGAACGATAATGGGAGGATACCCCCTTGGAACGTAAGACCACTGTGATCTCATCGGAACAGCTGCGCCAGCAGCAGGACTTCTGCGGCCGCATCCGGCAGCGCTGGGAATCTTCCGGCGTTGTGCCCACGGCCTTTGTGGACACCTACGGCTGTCAGCAGAACGAAGCCGATTCCGAACGCATCCGCGGTATGCTGGAGCAATGCGGCTACACCATGCAGGACAGCGAGGAAGGGGCCGACGTCATTGTCATCAACACCTGCGCCGTCCGGGAACACGCCGAGCAGCGGGTTCTGGGCAACGTGGGCGCGCTGGTCCACACCAAGCGCCGCCATCCGGGCCAGAAGATTTTCCTCTGCGGCTGCATGATGGGCGAGCCCGCCGTGGCGGAAAAAATCCGCAAGAGCTACGTCCATGTGGACGGCGTCTTTTCCACCCATCACCTGTGGGAGTTCCCCTCCCTGCTGTACCGGGTCCTGGACACCGGAAAACGGGTCTTTGCCACGGAGGACGAGGCCGGTTCCATTGCCGAGGGTCTGCCGGTGGTGCGTTCCAGCGCCTTCAAAGCCTGGGTCAGCATCATGTACGGCTGCAACAACTTCTGTACCTATTGCATCGTGCCCTATGTCCGGGGCCGGGAGCGGAGCCGCAAGCCCGAGGACGTCATTGCCGAGGTGAAGGAGCTGGTGGAAAACGGCTGCCGGGATATCACCCTGTTGGGCCAGAACGTCAACTCCTACGGCAAGGACCTCGACTGCGGCGTGGACTTCGCGGACCTGCTGGCGGAATTGGCCCAGCTGCCCGGCGAATTCCTGCTGCGGTTCATGACCAGCCACCCCAAGGACGCCACAAAAAAGCTGTTTGACACCATGGCCAAGTATCCCAAAATCGCCCGCCATATCCATTTGCCCTTCCAGGCGGGCAATGACCGGGTCCTCAAGGAGATGAACCGCCGCTATACGGCGGCGCAGTATCTGGAACTGGTGGATTACGCCCGCTCCGTCATGCCCGATATCGTTTTGACCTCCGACGTCATTGTGGGATTCCCCGGCGAGACCGACGAGGAATTTGAAGATACGCTGAAATTGGTGGAACGCGTCCGGTACGACGCCCTGTTTACCTTTATCTATTCGCCCCGCACCGGCACCCCGGCAGCAGAGATGCCCGACCCGGCCACCCGTCAGGAGAAGCTGGCCCGGTTTGACCGGCTGTGCGCAGCTCAGAACCGCATTTCCGAGGAGAAGCATCAGGACTATGTTGGTAAGACCGTCCGGGTCCTGGTGGACGGCGTCGATGACGGCGTTTTGACGGCCCGTACCGGCGGCAACCGCCTGGTCCGCCTGGAAAACGGCACCGAGGACCTCATCGGCCAGTATGTTGATGCCACCATCACCGGCGCCAATACCTGGTCCCTCCTGGGAAAGCTGTAAGATTCCGACCACATTGTGTAGGGCGGGGGCTTGCCCCCCGCCGCAATGGGTAACCCATACCGAACACGGCGGGGGCAAGCCCCCGCCCTACGTTGTACCGCATACAATACCGTTTGCAACGATTCCATCCAAACAAAGGAGGCCGCTACATGGCCCAGCAGCAACTGACCCCCATGATGCAGCAATACCGGCAGATCAAAAACGATCATCCGGACTGCATTCTCTTTTTCCGCCTCGGCGACTTCTATGAGATGTTCGACGAAGATGCCCGCACCGCTGCCCGGGAACTGGACCTGACCCTCACCAGCCGAGACCGCACCAAGGCCAAGGACGATCCCAACCGGATTCCCATGTGCGGCATTCCCTACCACTCCAGCGAGGGCTATATTGCCCGTCTGGTGGCCAAGGGCTACAAGGTGGCCATCTGTGAACAGATGGAAGACCCGGCCACGGCCAAAGGTCTGGTCAAACGGGACATCACCCGCATTGTCACCCCCGGCACCGTCACCGAAAGCTCCATGCTGGACGAGCGGCGCAACAACTATTTTGCCTGTGCCTATGGCCGGGACGGCATCTTCGGCCTGTGCTTCTGCGACGTGTCCACGGGCTCCTTTTACGCCACCTGTCTCTCCGGCCCCCATGCCGTGGAGCAGACCATCAACGAGCTGGCCCGCTTCTCCCCCTCCGAATTGCTGCTGGGCGGCGAGGCCGATGATGTGACGCTGCTGCCCGAAGCCCTGAAAAGCCGTCTGCACTGCTGTGTGGACCGGGGCGACGACGCCCTCTTCGCCCTGGACGCCGCCACCGCTGTGGTGGAACAGCAGTTCCGGCAGAGTTTGGCTGCGCTGGGTCTGGAAGCTGTCCCCGCGGTGGTCTGTGCCGCCGGCGCCCTGCTGGCCACCCTCCACCGGGTACAGAAGTCGGAGCTGGGCCACATTCGGGCCATGGATTACTATCTGTCGGGCCGGTTCCTGGAACTGGACCTGACGGCCATTCGCAATCTGGAATTGACCGAGACGCTGCGTTCTAAGGAAAAGCGGGGCAGTCTCCTGTGGGTCCTCGATAAAACCGTCACCGCCCTGGGCGGACGGCTCCTGCGGAGCTGGTTGGAGAAACCCCTCCTGTCCCCGGCCCTCATCGGCAAACGGCTGTCCGCCGTGGAAGAACTGGTACAGAAAACCGTGGACCGGGAAGAGCTGCGGCAGCTTTTGAGGGAGGTCTCCGATTTTGAACGGGTCATGGCCCGCATTGTCAACGGCACGGCCAACGGCCGGGATTTGCTGTCCCTGTCCAATGGCTGCGCCTGTCTGCCTGAATTGAAACAAGCCCTGGGCCAGCTGGATTCCTCCATGGCCCGGACCCTGGCCGAACAGCTGGACGACCTTTCCGATTTGAAAGCCCGCATTGACCGGGCCATTGTGGACGATCCCCCCTTTACGGTCCGGGAGGGCAAGCTGATTCGCCCCGGCTACAGCGAGGAGGCCGACCGGCTGCGGGATATCCTGTCCGGCGGCAACGGAGCCATGGCCGAAATCGAGGCACGGGAAAAGGAATTGACGGGCATCAAGACGCTGAAAGTGGGCTACAACCGGGTATTCGGCTACTATATCGAAATTTCCAAGAGCCTCAGCGAACAGGCCCCGGCCCACTACATCCGCAAGCAGACTTTGACCAACTGCGAGCGCTACATCACCCCCGAATTAAAGGAACTGGAAAATACCATTCTCACGGCCAAGGACCGCATCACCTCCCTGGAATATGAGTTGTTCAACGAGGTCCGGGAGTGGCTGGCGGGACAGGCCGACCGGGTGCGGCTGACGGCGGGAGCCGTGGCCACCGCCGATGTGCTGTCCAACCTGGCCCATGTGGCCGTCCACAACCACTATTGCCGCCCCGAAGTGGACCTGTCCGGCGAAATTGTCATCAAGGACGGACGCCATCCGGTGGTGGAGCAGATGCTGGAGGGCAGTCTCTTCGTGGCCAACGACACCACTCTGGGCGTCGGCGGCGACAATGTGGCCATACTCACCGGCCCCAATATGGCCGGTAAATCCACCTATATGCGTCAGGTGGCCCTCATGGTCCTCATGGCCCAGATGGGCAGCTTTGTTCCAGCCAAATCGGCCCGCATCGGCATTGTGGACCGGCTGTTTACCCGGATCGGCGCGTCGGATGATCTGTCCTCAGGCCAGTCCACCTTTATGGTGGAAATGACGGAGGTAGCCGAGATTCTCCGCAACGCCACGCCCCGCTCCCTGCTGATTCTCGATGAAATCGGCCGGGGTACCTCCACCTTTGACGGCATGGCCATCGCCCGGGCCGTTTTGGAGCACACGGCGGACCGGAAGAAGCTGGGGGCAAAAACCCTGTTCGCCACCCATTACCACGAGTTGACCGTCATGGAACAGGAGCTCCAGGGCGTGAAAAACTACAATATCGCCGTGAAGAAGAAGCAGGACGAAGTGATTTTCCTGCGGAAAATCGTCCCCGGCGGGGCCGACGACTCCTTCGGCGTGGACGTAGCCAAAATGGCGGGGCTGCCCGACTCGGTGATCCGCCGGGCCCGGCAGCTGCTGCACCAGCTGGAAGCCGGCGACGGCGCGCCGTCTCCCGCTCCCGCCGCCGCGCCGTCCATGGACGATCAGGTGTCTTTGATGGACATGACCGGCAGCGAGCTGCGGCAAAAGCTCCAGGCCATGACCGTGGAGACCATGACCCCCATTGAAGCCCTCAACGCCCTGTACCAGCTGAAGCAGCTGGCCGACAAGGGCGTATAACAGAAGAAAGGAATCCTCTATGGCAGTGATGAAACGCAGCGTTCCCGGCCCCTCCATGACCCGGACCGAGCTGATATGCGGTATCATTTATCTTCCCATCTATATCATCGGCCTGTCCTTCGGTCTGAATCTGGTGTTCGGCCTGCTGGACGTTCACCCCTCGGACGTGACGGCCAACCTGTGGTATTTTGCGCTGAATTTCCTCTTTTTGGCCCTGATTTTTCGCCGGTGGCTCCTGGCCTCCCTCCCCACGGGACGGTGGAAGTTCTGGCCGTTTTTGCAGGCCGTGGTCCTGGGCTTTGCGCTGTATTACGCGTTGTCGTGGCTCCAGGGTGTGATCTATGCGCTGTTTTCCCTCTCGCCGTCCAGCCCCAACGACACTTACGTGGACAGTCTGGTCAACGCGAAATTTACGGCCATGGCCATCTCCATTGTGGTGCTGGGGCCCTTTGCGGAAGAAATCCTCTTCCGGGGCGTGATCTTCGGCAATCTGCGCCGTCTCCATCCGCTGGCGGCCTATATCGTCTCTGTGGTCCTCTTTGCGGCCATCCATGTGGTGAGCTATATCCCCCAAATTGGTTGGAGCGCCGCGCTGCTGTCGGCCATCGGGTATTTCCCCGGCGGCATTGCCTTGGCCTGGACCTATTCCAAGGCGGATTCCATCTGGGCCTCCATGACGCTCCATGCCATTCTCAACGGCATCGGTGTGGGACTACTGCAACTGGAAGGATTGGGTTGATTCTATGGCAGTCATTCAACAGCTGTCGGCCCATGTGGCCGACCTCATTGCCGCCGGTGAGGTGGTGGAGCGTCCGGCCAGCGTCGTCAAGGAACTGCTGGAAAACGCCGTGGACGCCGGGGCCAAACACATTACGGTGGAGATTCAGAACGGCGGCATGACCTTTCTGCGGGTCACCGACGACGGCTGCGGCATGGGCCCCGACGACGCGGAGACGGCCTTCCTCCGCCACGCCACCAGCAAGCTGCGCTGCGCTGACGATCTGGCGTCCATTGTGACCATGGGATTCCGGGGTGAAGCCTTGGCGGCCATTGCCAGCGTCAGCCGTATCGACCTTTTGACCCGGCTCACCGGGGCGGCCTCCGGTACGGCCCTCCATCTGGAGGGTGGACAGGTCACGGAACACACCGAGGCCGGATGCCCCGACGGCACCACCATTCTCGTCCGGGACCTCTTCTACAACACCCCCGCCCGGATGAAATTTATGAAATCCGACGCCACCGAAAGCTCCCATGTCTTTGCCGCCGTCCAGCGGCAGGCCCTTTCCCATCCCGACGTGGCCATCCGCTTTTTGAAAGACGGCCAGGAGCTGCTCAGCACCCCCGGCGACGGGGAACTTCGCAGCGCCATCTATTGCGTCTACGGGCGGCAGTTTTCCGCTGGTCTGGTGCCGGTGGAAAGCCATTGGGAGCACTATACCCTCCGGGGCTTCGTGGGCAAGCCCACGGCCACTCGTGGCAACCGGTCGGGCCAGCACTTTTTCGTCGGCGGGCGGCCCGTCAAGTCCAAGCTGCTGACCTCGGCGCTGGAGCAGGCCTATCAGAATCAGATGATGCAGGGCCGGTTCCCCTGCTGTGTGCTCCACTTGGATTTGCCGCCCCATCTGGTGGACGTCAATGTGCATCCGGCAAAAACGGAGGTCCGGTTCCTGTCGGAACGGGCCGTCTTTGACGCCGTCCACTACGGCGTGTTGGGGGCCTTGTCCCATGCGGTGGACCGGCCCGAATTGAAATTGGCCAAGGACCCGGCGCCCACCGCCGCGCCCCAGCCGAAACCGGGCTTTTTCAAAACCATGGACTCGTCCCAGTTCCGGGAGTTTGCCCAGGCCGTGGCCGACGCCCCCAAGGTCACGCCGAACAAGGAGACCATGACGGCGGTGTTTGCGCCCCGCACGGTGGAACCGCCGGTTCCCCCTGTGGCCCCTGTAACACCGGAGGCCCCGGTCGTTGTCCCCTCGGATACCCAAGATAAGGAACGGCTGGACTTTCTGCCCACGGAAGCAGAAATGCTCTCGCTGGGCTCCCCCACCAATTCGTCGGCGGCAGAAGCTGCGCCGGCAGAGCCGGAACAGCAAGCTCTTTCCATGCCGGAAGTCCCCGATTACCGCATTGTGGGGGAAGTTCTGAACACCTATATTGTCATTGAACAGAACGGAGAACTGCTGTTTCTGGACAAGCACGCCGCCCATGAACGGCTGCTGTTTGAAAAGCTGCGGGCCTCGGAGCAGCAGATCATGGGCCAGCAGCTGTTGACGCCCATTCCCGTGGAGGTCTCCCGCCAGGAGGCGGCGGCCCTGCTGGAAAACGCGGAATTGCTGGAGCAGTTTGCCTTTACGGTGGAGGAATTTGGCGACGGTGCTGTCATGGTGCGGCAAATTCCCGCCGATCTGCCCCAGGAGCAGGCCGAAGCCACCCTGCAATCGTTGGCCACGGCATTGTCTGAGGGCCGCCGGGCAGACCCGACAGCTCTGCGGGACCATATTCTCCATTCCATTGCCTGTAAAGCGGCCATCAAGGCCGGTTGGCACACCACCGACGCCGAACTGGCCGATCTGGTGGCCCAGGTCCTGTACCGGCCCGACATCCAGCATTGTCCCCATGGCCGCCCGGTCTGCATCACCGTCACCCGCAGCCAGTTGGAACGCCGGTTTGGAAGGGGATAATCATGGAAAAGCGAAAGCGCCCACGATTAAAGCACTATGATTACAGCCAAGCAGGCTACTATTTTATCACCATCTCTGTTGCACAAAGGATGCCTGTTTTGTCCCGTGTAGGGCGGGGGCTTGCCCCCGCCGAACTGCCCACCGTCTCGCTGACTGCTATCGGCCATATCGCATATGTTCAGTTGATGTCCCTGCCCAAGCGGTATCCCAATTTGCGAATTGAGCGCTGCGTAATTATGCCGGATCATATTCACATGATTCTATGCTTTGAGGAGACGGCGGGGGCAAGCCCCCGCCCTACGGTTCCGGATATCATCGGTGCATACAAATCCCTGGCAACACGTGCTATCAATCAAGCAATGCACACACCGGGAAAGCAGTTTTTTCAGCCCTCTTTCTACGAACATATCATACGCTCAGAAGCATCCTATATTGAGATTTGTCGTTATTTGGATGAAAATCCACAAAAATGGCTGCTCCGTAAGTAAGGAGGAACGCCCTATGCACGATATTATCGCCGTGGTGGGACCCACGGCGTCGGGAAAAACGGGTCTGGCCATCGGGCTGGCCAAGGCGCTGGACGGCGAGGTGCTGTCCTGTGACTCCATGCAGCTCTACCGCCACATGGACATCGGCACCGCCACGCCCACGGCGGCGGAAATGGACGGCATCCCCCACCACATGATGAACGTCATTGACCCGGCGGAGGACTTTTCCGTCAGCCGCTATGTGGAGATGGCAGACGAATGTCTTCGGGACATTCTGGCGAGAGGAAAACGGGCCATTGTCTGCGGCGGCACGGGGCTGTATTTGGACAGCCTGCTGCTGGGCCGCTCCTTTGCCTGTCCCGCCACGGGCCACCGCCGCCGTCTGGAGGAACAGGCGGAACGGGAGGGCATCGAGCCCATCCGGGAATTTTTACGCACCGTGGACCCGGATTCCTATGAACGGCTTCCCGCCGGAGACCACCGGCGCATTATCCGGGCCGCCGAGGTCTATCTGGAAACGGGCGTCACCATCACCGAACACAACCGCCGGACCAAACTGCTGCCGCCCCGCTACGAAGCCCGGTGGATTGGTCTGGATTTTGCCAACCGCGCCGCCCTCTACGCCCGCATCGACCGGCGGGTGGAGCAGATGATGGAGCAGGGCCTGCTGGAGGAAATCCAGGCCCTGCTGGACCGGGGCGTTCCGCCCACGGCCACCAGTCTCCAGGCCATCGGCTACAAAGAGCCCATGGCGGCCCTGCGGGGGGAGATCACCATGGCCGAAGCCGTGGCGAAAATCCAGCAGGAGTCCCGCCGCTATGCCAAACGGCAGCTGACATGGTTTCGCCGCAACCCCGCCATCTCCTGGATTGTCCAGCCCGACGAGCCCGACGCCCGTCAGACGCTGAAAACGGCCCTGCATCTGCTGCGGGACGGCATTTCGGGGGATTTCGCACCATAGACATGGTAGATTATGGGTATCCCATTCCCGGCCCCAGGCCGGAACAGACAAAGGAGAGATACCCATGCAACACCCCTACAATTTACAGGAACAATTTCTCAAAGCCGTCCGCCGGGAGCAGTCCCAGGTCACCGTTTTTTTGATGAACGGCTTCCAGCTGCGCGGCGTGGTCACCGGCTACGACAACTACGCCGTCATCATCCAGTCGGAGGGGCGGCAGAACATGATTTACAAGCACGCCATATCCACCATATCTCCCGCCGTCGCCGTGTCGCTGCGGGAGCAGACGACGCCCGCGCCGTGACGCTTCCTCCGGCCCGCGGGGTCGGAAGGAGTCTCCATGAAGCTGCAACTACTGTCCAAATCCGGTAAATTTTACAACCATCTCATCGTATTGATCGCCGTGGCGGCCCTGCTGTTCTATGCGGGCTACATGGCCATGAACTATTTTCAAGATCCCCTTTCCACCATTCCCGCCGTGGAGGTCTCCGTCAGCGAAGGCCGTTCCGTGGAGGGCTGGGTGGTCCGGGAGGAGCAGCTCCTGACCTCTTCCAGCGCCATCACCGTTCCGGAGCGCAGCGAAGGGGAAAAGGTCGGCGCCGGACAGGCGGTGGCCATGGGCTACAGCGACGCCGACGCCCAGACGCGGCAGGACCAGATCGAAGCCCTGTCGGCCCAGCTGGAACAGCTGACCTATGCCACCACCGTGGCCGCCGATGCCGGTGACACCACTTCCCTGGACGACGCCGTCTTTCAGCAGATGACGGACTGGGCCAAGCTGGCGGCCAGCCAGTCCCTTTCGGAGAGCGTGGACGTGGGCACGGCCTTCAAGGGCCTGATTCTCCGCCACGGCGCCGACGACGGCGCCCTGTCGGTCCTCAACAATCAGATTACACAGCTCCAGTCTCAGCTCACCTCTCTGAAAACCCAGGCCGTCGGCGACACCATCTCCATCAACGCCCCGGTGTCCGGCTGCTTTTCCGGCGACGTGGACGGCTATGAATCGGTGCTGACGCCGGAACTGCTGTCCTCCCTGTCCATTGCGCAGCTGGAATCCCTGGAGCCCGCCCCCATCGACAGTACCGCCTTTGGCCGTCTGATCACCAGCTCCCGCTGGTACTATGTGGCGGCGGTGCCCACGAAAAACCTGGAGGAGCTGGAGGTGGGTGACACCGTAACGGTGCAGTTCTCCATCAGCGGCAGTGAAAGCCTGCCCATGCAGGTGTACCGTCTGGGCGACGACGAAAACGGCCAGAGCTTGTTGGTGCTGTCATCGGAGTCGTCCCTGCAATCGGTGACACTGCTGCGCCGCCAGCAGGCCGATATCATTCTCCGGTCCCACCATGGCCTGCGGGTGCCCAAGGAGGCCATCCGCACCGACGCGGAGGGCAATACCGGCGTCTATATTCTCGAAACCACCTCCGCCCAGTGGAAGCCCGTCACGTTGCTCTATGATGACGGCGACAGCTATGTGGTGGAACTGGATAAATCGGTCACGGACAATCTGTGGCCCGGCGACGAAATCATCGTCAACGCCAAAGAACTATACGATGGGAAGGTTGTGATCACCTCATGATCCACGAAAATGTACAGACCATCCGGGCCGCCATGGCCCGGGCTGCCGAGGCCGCCGGCCGCGACCCCAAGGAGATTCTGCTGTGCGCCGCCACCAAGATGAACGACGCCGACGCCGTCCGTCAGGCGGTGGCCGCCGGTGTGGACTGCTGCGGCGAAAACCGGGTGCAGGAGCTGCTGGAAAAGCAGCCCCAGGGCGCTTATGATGGCGTACCCGTCCACTTTATCGGCCATTTGCAGACCAACAAGGTCAAGCAGGTGGTGGGCCGGGTGGCCTGCATCCAGTCGGTGGACCGGCTGCCCCTGCTGGAGTGCATCCAGAAGGAAGCCGCCAAGCAGGGCATTGTCCAGGATATTCTGCTGGAAGTCAACGTGGGCGGCGAAGCCAGCAAGTCGGGATTCACCGTAGAGGAAGCCGCCGCCGTGGCGGCCCGGATGGGCGAATTTCCCGCCGTTCACCTGCGCGGACTCATGGCCATTCCCCCGATCAGCCAAAATCCTGGGGATAATTCCAAGTTTTTTGCACAAATGCGCAACCTTTTTGTTGACATTAAGGGGAAAAAGTGCGACAATGTCTTTATGGACTGCCTATCCATGGGCATGTCGGACGATTTTACCGACGCCATTGCTGAGGGCAGCACCATGATACGCGTGGGCACCGCCATTTTCGGCGCCCGTAACTACGGATAAGGCAACGTGGATCGTTTTTACTAATAGGAGGATTTTGCAACATGCGTTTTATGGACGAACTCAAGCGTTTAGCCAAGCCCTTCTCCGAGGACTCGGAGGACTTTGACAACTACGATGATGGTCTCAACGATGAGGCTCCCAATGTGCCCCCGGCTTCCAAGGCCTCTGTGGCCCCGGCCTATGATATGAACGATCTGGGTCTCGGCTCTGCCACCGCCACGGTCAACAATGACAACCGCAGCAACAAAGTTGTCAGCATCCATCCCACGGTGCAGATGCAGGTGATTCTCGTCAAGCCGGAATCCTTTGACACCGTTACCGAAATCGCCGAGCACCTGCGGGCCAAGCACGCCGTGGTGCTGAATCTGGAGAAGACCGACGCCGCCATCGCCCGCCGCCTGGTGGACTTCCTCTCCGGTTGTGCCTACGCTCTCGACGGCAAGATCAAGAAGATCGCCATTTCCACCTATCTGATCACGCCCTACAATGTGGATATCATTGGGGATGTCATCGATCAGCTGGAAAACAACGGCGTATATCTGTAATCGCTGAAAGGAGCTCTGCCCTGTGTTTACCCCTCAGGAGATCGAAGAAAAAACATTTGTCAAAGCCGTCTTCGGCGGCTATGACATGGCCAGTGTGGACGAATTTCTCGAGCCGCTGACCGAGGACTACATCACTCTGTACAAGGAGAACGCCGTCCTCAAAAGCAAGATGAAAATTCTGGTGGAAAAGCTGGAAGAGTACCGCACCCAGGAAGACAGCATGAAGAAGGCCCTGGTGGCCGCTCAGAAGACCTCCGACACCATGGTGGCCGAAGCGGAGAAGAAGTGTGCCCAGCTGACCAGCCAGGCGGAAAACATTGTCCGCACCAAGATTCAGGAATCCCAGCAGCAGATCAGCGCCGAAGAGGACCGCATTGAGCGGGCCAAGCAGGCCGCCCGGAACTTTATCGAGATCATCGAAAAGGATGTGGCCCGCCATTTGGACCTGCTGAACAACCTCAAGCTCATGAACCTGGGCCCCCAGCCCTCCGCGTCCTCCTTTGACTTCCACGCCGAGCCCCAGGCTCCCAAGGCGGAGACCGTGGAGCCCATTACCGTTCAGGTGCCCGTGGGCAAGATCCGCGAAGCCGAGGCCCAGCAGGAGAGCGAGGCCGAGGAGATTGCCCATCAGATTGAGCAGAATCTGGAAAAGGTCATTGGTCCCAACGACGACGGCGATCTGGAAAAGACCCGTGTCGCCCATAAGAACGACAAGTTCGCCGACTTGCAGTTCGGCAAGAACTTCTCCCCCGACCGGGAGTAATTGCAAAAGGAAAATCGAGGCGCTGCCCTGGAGCAGCGCCTCGGTTTTTGTTTCCGCTGTTTGGCGGTTACCGGAAGTTCGGCAGGCACTCCCATTTGATCTCGTAGGGCGGGACCTGCGTGTCCCGCCGTGCGGCAACCCCTGGCGGTTACTGGACAGCACTGGGGCGAATCCGCATCCACATTCGTAGGGCGCGCGGCATCCCTGACGCGCCCCTGGCACAATCTGTCCGGGGCCGTCAAGGATGCCGGCCCCTACGTTGTTTGTCGATGGTGCATACCAGCGGCGGGACACATAGGTCCCGCCCTACAAATACAATTCAGGCCCCGCATACTGTACTTCGCATAACCGCCATACTGTGAAACAGGGCGCGCTGCCGTTGGCAGCGCGCCCATAAACTTTATTTCTCGAATTTACCGTTTTTCTTACCGTTTTTCGTCTCATCGTCGGGCTCAATCTCCAGGACACGGACCTGAATTTCCATGACCCGGCGGTGCTCCACCTTGGTAACGGTGACGTCCAGGCCCTCAGCCTGGAAGTGGTCGCCGATCTCCGGCACCCGGCCCACCTGTTCCATGACCCAGCCGGACACGGTGACGGCGTCGGAGTCGTCGCTGCCCTTAACTTCAAACAGATCATACAGGTCATCCAGGTCGGCGGTGCAGCCGATGAGGTAGCTGCCGTCCTCCTGTTTCCGGAACAGCTCCACCACTTCGTCGTGCTCGTCCCAGATCTCGCCCACCAGTTCCTCCATGATATCCTCCATGGTGACAATACCCTCGGTGCCGCCGTACTCGTCAACGACGACGGCCATATGGGCCTTGTTCCGCTGGAGCATTCGCAGCAATTCGGAAATCTTGGTGGTACCGGTGGTGTACTGAATGGGGGCCTTCAGATGGAAGATATCGCTGAGGCCGCGGTAACGGGCCGCATAAAAATCCTTCTCATGAATCAGGCCGATGATATTATCGATATTGTCGTGATAGATGGGCAGACGGGAATATCCGCTTTCCACAAACAGCCGTGCCACTTCTTCCACCGTGGCGGTGTCCTCGGCTGCCACCAGGTCCACGCGGGGTGTCAGGATTTCCGACACCTCCAAATCGCTGAACTCGATGGCATTGCGGATCAGATCGCTCTCATGCTCGTCGAGACCGCCCTCATTCTCCGCCTGATCGACCATGCCCACCAGCTCCTCTTCGGTAATGCCGTCGTCGCCGTTGTTGCGGAACACCAGCGACAGGAGCTTTTTCCACATGGTGAACAGGAAGTTGGCCGGGGTCAGAATCCAGGTGAAGAACCGCAGCAGCGGCGTGGCAAACATGGCCCAGGCTTCGGGGTTCTCCTTGGCCAGGCTCTTGGGGGAAACCTCGCCGAAGATCAGAATGACGATTGTCAGCACCGTTGCGGATACCGTGGGGCCGCGGGTCTCACCGATGAGCCGGATAAACAGCACGGCGCCGATGGTGGTGGCCACGTTGTTGACAATGTTGTTGCCGATGAGGATGGTGGAGAGCAGCTTGTCGTAATCCTCCGCCAGCGCCAGCGTTTTGGCAGCCCGGCGGTCGCCGTTTTCGGCGCGGTTTTTCAGACGGATGCGGTTGAGCGATGTAAAGGCCGTTTCTGTAGCGGAAAAATAACCGGACATGGTGACCAGGGCCAGCAGGGCCACGATCATCACTAAATTACCTGTACTGTCCATTTGGGACGAATCAACTCTACTTTCATCATAAATTTTATCAGCGTGACAAGCACTGATATGTTCTTTAGTTTATCACATCATTCTCCCCATTGTAAAGGGAGAATTCCGCGCTCCCCGGCTGTTCCCGGTGGGCAAAATAGGCGCGGGTCTGGTCGGCATTCAACAAAATAGCCTGCCGAAGCTGGTCTAATCCGTCAAATTTCTGTTCCGGGCGAAGAAATTCGTAAAAATCGACCCGAACTTCCCGGTCATATAAATTTCCTGTAAAATCCAGCAGCCACGGCTCCACGGTCACCGCGCCCACACCGTCCACCGTGGGCCGGACGCCCACATTGGCCACGGCGGCATAGGACCGCTCCCCCACCCAAACCCGGGTGGCATAAACGCCGTAGGCCGGAGCCAGAACGCCGTCGGGCAGCAGCAGGTTGGCCGTTGGGGTGCCCAGCTGGCGGCCCAGCTGGCGGCCGTGGACCACCCGGCCCGTCAGACAGTGGGGATGGCCCAGCAATGCATTGGCCCCGGCCACGTCGCCCCGCTCCAGCAGGGCGCGAATGCGGGTGGAGGAGACGGCGCTGCCGCCCATTTCCACCTTGGGGATCACGTCGCAGCCCATACCCAGCCGGGTGCACAGCTGCTGGAGCCGGACGGCGTCGCCTTCGCCCCGCCATCCGAACCGGTGATCTTCGCCGCAGACCACATGGACCGCCCCATATTGCCGGTGCAGCAAATCGCTGACGTAGGACCGCCAGGGCATCTGGGCCGTCTCCCGGTCAAAGGGACAGATCAGCACCTCGTCCATGCCGTACAGCCGGACCATCAGGCCCGCCCGCTCCTCCGGTGTGCTGAGCAGGGGCACCGCCCGTCCGCCCAGCACCGACGCGGGATGATGGTCAAAGGTCAACGCCGCCGCAGGCAGACCCAGCCGGTCCGCCACCTGGCGGGCCCTGGCCAGCAGGGCCCCGTGACCCCGATGGACGCCGTCAAAAAATCCAATGGCAATGACACGTTGTTGTTCCAATGGCGTCACACCTCAAAAAAACTTTTTTCCGTCCAGAGTTTTCCCTTCCGGAACCGGCCCACCATGAGAAATTCTCCGTCGGGACCGTAGACGCGGCACCGGCCCCGGCCCTCCATGGCAATGGCCGCGCCGTTGCGGCAGGGCTTCACCTGCTCCGCTGTCAGCGTCACCGCCGGCAGGTCGGCAAACAGGCTGTCCACGGGCCGCAGATACTGTTCCGGATGCTCCGCTGCAATCAGGGTTTCCAGGGGGATACTGTCGGCCAATGTAAAGCACCCGGCCTTCGTCCGCCGCAGACTGGACATGCAGCCGCCGCAGCCCAGCGCCGCGCCGATGTCGTGGCAGAGGGTGCGGATATACGTTCCCTTGGAACAGAGGACCTCCAGCCGCAGCTCTTCCCCCTCCAGCAGCCGCAAGCTGTGGATGGTAATGCGGCGGGGCTTCCGCTCAATCTCTTTTCCCTGCCGGGCCAGCTGGTACATCTTCTGGCCGTTGATTTTCACCGCGGAATACATGGGCGGAATCTGATCGATTTCCCCGGTGAACCGGGGCAGTATCGCTTCCACGTCGGCCCGGCTCACGGTGACCGGGTATTCCTCCAGCGTCTCACCGGTGGTGTCCTGGGTGTTGGTGACGCGGCCC
Source organism: uncultured Oscillospiraceae bacterium (assembly GCA_944385365.1). Classification (GTDB taxonomy): domain Bacteria; phylum Bacillota; class Clostridia; order Oscillospirales; family Oscillospiraceae; genus Avoscillospira_A. The sequence continues at coordinate 49,483 of CALWWW010000011.1, forward strand.
AGACACAGGCCCGCTTCATAGCCCTTTTCCGCCGATTCAAAAAACTCCACCGCACGGGTGGCCCGGCCCACAAACACCGGCAGAACGCCGGTGGCCATGGGGTCCAGGGTGCCGCCGTGGCCGATGCGCTTCTGGTGGAACACACCCCGCAGCTTGGCCGTCACGTCCTGGGACGTCCAGCCCTGGGGCTTGTCCACAATGACAATGCCGTTTGCCGCCATGGTCACACCTCAATGCCTTCAGCCCGCAGGGCGTCCAGCACCATGGCACGGGCCTCCTCATAGGAAGCCGTCACTGTAGCGCCCGCCGCCGCCTTATGGCCGCCGCCGCCCAGATGGGCGCAGATGGCCGACGCGTTGGCACAACTGGCCGTCCGAAGCGACACCTTCTGCTGACCACCGGCCTGTTCCCGGATGGTAATGCCGATCTGTACGCCGGACACGTTGCGGGAGAAACCGGAAATGGAGTCCAGCTCCTCTTCCCGCAGGCCCAGTTCCTCCATCCAGGACAGGGGGATGTGGCAGAGAGCCACTTTGCCGCCGGCGAAAAATTCCAGGCTGTCGGTGAGCCGGGATTCCAGCCGCAGACGGGAAATGGACCGGGTGCCGAAAAATTCCTTGTTGATGGGATAGGCGTCACAGCCCGCGTCGATCAGTTCCGCCGCCACCCGCAGGGTGTTGGCTGTGGTGTTGGCGTACTGGAAGCAGCCGGTATCCGTAGACACGGCCAGATAGAGGGCCGAAGCGATGTCCACTGTCAGATCCACCCGAAGCTCCCGCAGAATCCCGTAGATCAGCTCGCCGCAGGCGGCCAGCTCGCCCTCCACACAGTCGCAGTGGGCAAAGCCCGTATTGGAACCGTGGTGATCCAGTGCCAGCTGAATGTGTCCGGCCAGGGGCCGGGCGTTGTCCGGCAGCAAAGCCTCCGAAGCAATGTCCACGGAGACGATGGTATCGTCGGCGGCGGGTTCCTCACAGAGCAGCCCGTCGTACCACTGGGCGTACCGGGGACCGAACTGGGGATTGCGGAGGATGTGGGCCGTTTTGCCCAAACTCCGCAGACCGCGGCAGAGGCCCACGGCACAGCCGATGGTGTCGCCGTCGGGGTTGCGGTGGGTCAGAATGCAGAAGTGGTCATGGGCCAGCAGCCACGCCGCGGCTTCACTCCTCGTCATGGCGTTCCCCCCTCTGCTCCTCCTTGTCGTGGAGCTTGGCGATCAGATCAAAAATGTGTGCGCCGTGCTCGATGGAATCATCCAGCTCAAAGACCAGCTCCGGCGTATAGCGCAGCTGGAGCCGGTTTCCGATTTCCCGGCGCAGGAAGCCGCCGGCGGACTTGAGGCCCTTCAAAACATCGCGGCTCCGGTCCTTTTCCAGGACGCTGATATAGACCTTGGCATAGCGGAGATCGCCGGTGGTCTCCACACGGGTCACGGAGATCATGGCCTGGACGCGGGGGTCCTTGAGCGTGCGCAGCAAATCGGCCAGCTCCCGCTGGATCTCCTCGTTGATTCTTCCGATGCGATTGGATGCCATAAAGATTGACCTCCTTGAAACGATGATACCGCACCGTGTAGGGCAGGAGCTGGCCCCTGCCGTGTTCGGTACGGTGTCGGTTGATGGCGGCGGGGGCAAGCCCCCGCCCTGCAGATTGCGTAATTGTCAATTCCCGGATATCCCGGCGGCTTACTCCTTGATCTGCTCCATGACGAAGCACTCGAAGACGTCGCCTTCCTTGATATCGTTGAACTTGTCGATGGTGATGCCGCACTCATAGTTGGCAGCCACTTCCTTGACGGAGTCCTTGAAGCGCTGCAGGGAGCCCAGCACACCCTCGTGAATGACGATATTGTCGCGCAGGACGCGGACCTGGGCGTCCCGGGTGATCTTGCCGTCCTTGACGTAGCAGCCGGCAATGGTGCCCACGGAGGAAACCTTGTAGGTTTCGCGGACCTCGGCGTGGCCGATGATGGCTTCCCGGAACTTGGGGTCCAGCATGCCCTTCATGGCGGCTTCAATCTCGTTGATGGCATCATAGATGACGCGGTACATGCGCATATCCACCTTGGAGCGCTGGGCCGAAGCGGCGGCAGCGGCATCGGGGCGGACGTTGAAGCCGACAATGATGGCGTTGGCCGTGGAGGCCAGCAGCACGTCGGACTCGTTGATGGCGCCGACGCCGGTGTGGATGACCTTCACGCGGACCTCGTCGTTGGAGATCTTCAGGAGGCTGGCCTTGACGGCCTCGGCGGAGCCCTGCACATCGGCCTTGACGATGATGTTCAGCTCCTTCATGTTGCCCTCCTGAATCTGGGCAAACAGATCGTCCAGGGTGACCTTGGTCATGGCCTTGGCGGCGCGGGCCTTCTCCTCGGCCTTGCGCTCTTCCACCAGCTGACGGGCCATGCGCTCGTCCTCAACGGCGTTGAAGATATCGCCTGCGCCGGGGACTTCGCCCAGACCCGTGATCTCCACGGGGACGGAGGGACCGGCTTCCTTGACGGTCTTGCCCTTGTCGTTGGTCATGACGCGGACACGGCCCACGGCGGTACCGGCAATGATGATGTCGCCCTGATGCAGGGTGCCGTTCTGGACCAGCAGGGTGGCAATGGGGCCGCGGGTTTTGTCCAGACGGGCCTCGATGACGGTGCCCTTGGCGCGGCGGTTGGGGTTGGCTTTCAGCTCCTGCATTTCGGCGGTCAGCAGGACCATCTCCAGCAGGTTGTCGATGCCCTGGCCCTTCTTGGCGGAGATGGGCACCATGATGGTGTCGCCGCCCCACTCCTCGGGCACCAGATCGTATTCGGTGATCTGCTGCTTGATGCGGTCGGGGTTGGCCTCGGGCTTATCCATCTTGTTGATGGCCACGATAATGGGAATTTCCGCGGCCTTGGCGTGGTTGATGGCCTCGACGGTCTGGGGCATGATGCCGTCGTCGGCGGCCACCACCAAGATGGCGATATCGGTGCACATGGCGCCGCGGGCACGCATGGCCGTAAAGGCGGCGTGGCCGGGGGTATCCAGGAACGTAATGGGCTGGTTGTTGATCTCCACCTGATAGGCGCCGATGTGCTGGGTGATGCCGCCGGCCTCACCGGAAACCACGTTGGTCTTCCGGATGGCGTCCAGCAGGGACGTCTTGCCGTGGTCGACGTGGCCCATGACCACGACGACGGGGCTGCGGGGCTGCAGCTCGTCGGCGGTATCCTCGTGGTCGTCGATCAGACGTTCCTCGATGGTGACGACAACCTCTTTTTCCACCTTGCAGCCCAGCTCCATGGCCACCAGGGCGGCGGTGTCATAGTCGATGACCTGATTGACGGCGGCCATAACGCCCAGCTTGATCAGCTGCTTGATGACCTCAGCAGCCGTCTTCTTCATGCGGCTGGCCAGCTCGCCCACGGTGATCTCGTCGGGAATCTTGACGGTAAGGGGCGTTTTCTTGGCAATTTCCAGCTGGAGCCGGCGCATTTTCTCCTGCTCCTCGTTGCGGCGCTTGTTGCCGAAGTTGCCCTTCTTCTTGTTGTTGCTGCCCTGCTTGCCGCCGATGCGCTGCTTGCCGCCCTTGGCGTTCTGCATCCGCTCGGACACCAGGGAGTCCACCCGGTCGTCGAACCGCTCGGCGTTGACCGTAACGGCGGAGGTGTCAACCACACGGCGCTCGCGGCGGCGTTCGTCCTTCTTGGGCTCCTCTTTCTTCTGCTCACTCTGGGGAGCGGCGGGCTTGTTCTCCTTTTTGGCAGCGGGGGCCTTGGGGGCCTCGGCAGGCTTGTTCTCCTGCTTCTCTGCGGTTTTCTCTGCGGTCTTGGCCGGAGCCTTGGCCTCGCCGGTGGCCTTCAGGGCCTCTTCCAGCGACGCCACCTGATGGCTCTTGGTAAATACATCGAACAGCAGATTCAGCTGGTCTTCCTCCAGGACCTGCATATGGTTCTTGGGCTTGCCGAAGTGCTTCTCGTACAGCTCCATGATGACCTTGGTGGGTACCCCGAAGTCCTTGGCGACCTCGTGGATGCGATATTTCATTAAACTCATATAGCCACCTCCGAGTTACTTTTTCCCGTGTTTGATATTGTTACGATGGGCCTTTTCCTCCCGCCGCCGCTGCTGGACCCGCTCCACCCGGCGGTCCAGGTCGGCCAGCAGCTCGGCGTACTTCTCCGGCTGACCCAAAGCGTTGACAAACGCTCTGGCCAGCGCCACATCGGTGATGGCGGCCATGGCGCAGACAGCGCGGCCGCAGGCGTGGCCCAGTTCCTCTTTCGTATAGGGCACGCGGATAAACGTGGTTTTACCGGCATGGGAGAAGGTTTTCACCCGGCCGTAGGTGTTGTCGGCGGCGTCGGACGCCACCACAATCAGCCGGGCCTGACCGGCGCGGCTGGCCGCGCCCACGTTTTCCTCGCCCAGCTGGATATTGCCGCCCTTGCGCGCCAGGGACAGCAGGTTCAGCGCACGATTACGATCCATCGTCTCCCGCCTCCATTCTCTCCACAAGGGTATCGTAAACCGACTGGGGGATGGCCGTCGCAAAGCCCCGCTCCAGGGCCTTGGACTTGATGGCCCGTTTCAGGCAGTCGGTATTGGGGCACACATAGGCGCCGCGGCCCGGCGCCTTGCCGCGAAAATCCACCGTGATGTCACCGTCGGGCGATTTGACCACCCGCACCAGTTCCTTTTTCGGTTTCATCTCCCGGCAGCCGACGCATTGGCGCATGGGAATCTTTTTGGGCATGGCGTCTCCTCCTTCCGGGGTTGGGTCGTTACGCCTGCTCCCCGGCGGGTTCCTCCGCCGTGTCGGCAGCAGGCTCCTGCTCCGCCGTCACAGTCTCTTCGGGCATCTCCGGCGCTTCCTCCTCAGCGGGGGCCGGTTCCTCCTGCTCTGCAGGGGCCACGATGGGCTCCAGCTGGTCCTCCATGGACTGGGGCTTGATATCGATTTTGCAGCCGGTGAGACGGGCGGCCAGACGGGCGTTCTGGCCCTCCTTGCCGATGGCCAGGGACAGCTGATCGTCGGGGACGATGACGCGGCAGGCCTTCTGACCGGGAATCATGGTGACGGACACCACATCGGCGGGGCTCAATGCTGAGGCCACAAACTGGGCCAAATCCTCGGACCACACCACGATATCCATCTTCTCGCCGTGGAGCTCCTCCACCACAGCGCCGACGCGGCCGCCGCGGGGGCCGACGCAAGCGCCCACGGGGTCAATGTTCTCCTCGGTGGCGCAGACGGCGATCTTGGTGCGGGAACCGGCTTCGCGGGCGATGGACTTGACCTCCACCAGGCCGGACTCGATCTCGGGCACTTCCAGCTCGAAGAGCCGCTTGACCAGGCCCGGATGGGTCCGGGACACAATGACCTGGGGACCGCGGTTGGAACGGCGAACCTCCACCACATAGACGCGGATCAGATTGCCCTCGGTGTAGACCTCGCTCTTCACCTGCTCGGAGCCGGACAGCAGCGCGTCGGTGCGCTCGCTGTTGCCCAGGGCGCCGGTGCTGACGGCGTTGGAACCGATGCGGACAATCATATCCCTGGTATTGGGGTCAATGCGCAGAACGGTACCCGTGAGAATCTCATGCTCCTTGGAGGAGAAGTTGTCGAAAACCTTGCCCCGCTCGGCCTCGCGGATGCCCTGGATAATGACCTGCTTGGCGGTCTGGGCGGCGATCCGGCCGAAGTTCTTGGTGTCCACATCCACGTTGATCAGGTCGCCCAGCTGCACATGCTTGTCGATCTTGCGGGCGGCTTCAATGTTGATTTCCGTGGCGGGCAGCATGACGTCCTCCACCACTTCCTTCTGGGCGTACATCCGCAGGACGCCGTCGTTGAGCTCCACGGTGACATTCTCCGTATAGCCCACCTTGTTTTTGCTGTAGGCATTTTTCAGCGCGTCGGAGATCTTCTCCAGCATGTAGTCCTTGGGGATGCCCCGCTCCTTCTCCAGCTGGTCCAGAGCTGCGTAAATCTCGGGATTCATTGGGTAAATTCCTCCTCTTAGTCGGTAAGACGGTTAAAATTCCACATAGAGCCGCACCAGGGCGACTTCGTTCTTTTCAAAGGTCATGGGACCGGCGGCGGTTTCGATGGTCACGCGGCCGTCCTCATACTGCCGCAGCACGCCCACAAATTCCTTGGCGCCGTCTTTGGGCCGGTACAGCCGGACGGTGACCTTCTGACCCAGACATTTCGTGAAGTGCTGGGGCAGGCGCAGCGTCCGTTCCAGTCCGGCGGAACTGACTTCAAAGTGGTAGCTGTCGGGGATGGGGTCCTTCTCATCCAGGATGGGGTCCACCGCCCGGGACACGGCTTCACAGTCGTTGATGTCCACGCCGCCCTCCTTGTCGATATAGAGCCGCAGGAACCACTCGCCGCCCTCGCGGACGTATTCCACGTCCCACAGGGAGCATCCCTGGGCCTCCACCACCGGCTCGGCAAACTGCCGGACCTGTTCGGTGATCTTCATATGGCAGATTCCCCTTTCCGCCGCTGCAAGCGGCACGCGTACAGCCGCCGCGTTTTCACCGGAACGGTGCCTGCGGACGCTGTCATTCCAATAAGAAAGACTGGGGAAAAACCCCAGCCTTCATCCTACTACATCTTAAATCGTACACATTATATCACTATTCTATGTATATTGCAAGCAATTTATGAAAATTTCTTGAAAAAACAGGGTGTTTTTTGGAATAGAACCGGCGGAAAAGTCCGGTTTCAGCCCCCATATCCACAAAAGAGACCGCCTATACGGCGGCCTCCTGTTTTGTGTGAACAAAGAAGTTTTTCAGACAATACTGCATGATTGCCTTTCTGGTGACGATGCCGATAAACGCCTGGCGGTCGTCAATGACCGGCACAAAGTTCTGGTCGGTGGCCTTGGTCACCAGGTCCTCAATGTTGGTGGTCACCGACACGGCGCTGTTGTCCCGCCGGTGGGCGATCTCCATAATGTTGTGGTTTTCCGTTTGCTTGATGTCCATGACACACAGCTTTTTCAGTGCCCACAGCAAATCGCCTTCGGTCAGCGTGCCGCAGTATGTACCGTCCTTACGTAGAATGGGCAAGGCGGAATAGCCGCACTGTTCCATCCGCTCCAGGGCCTGACGCAGCGTGTCATTCTCCTCCAAATAGGAGCAGGTGGCTTTGGGTGTCAGAAAAAACAAAATATTCATGACACATCCCCTTTCGCCCTTATTGTATCACAGATTTTCTGCAAAGGCATGAAAATTTTGTAAAGGCAGAAAAACAGGCGCAGAAAAATCTGCGCCTGTTTTGTGCATAATTCCGAGCGGCTTTTCGCTTACACCGTGGGCTGGTTGGCAGCCTCGATGATCTGCACAAACTTCTCGGGCACCAGGGAAGCGCCGCCGATGAGGCCACCGTCGATGTCGGGCTGAGCCAGCAGCTCGAAGGCGTTCTTCTCATTCATGCTGCCGCCGTACAGGATGGAGATGGCGCGGGCAATCTTGGCGCCGTACAGCTTGCGGATGACGGTGCGGATGTGCTCGCAGACTTCCTCGGCCTGCTCGGGGGTAGCGGTCTTGCCAGTGCCGATGGCCCAGATGGGCTCGTAGGCCACAACGATCTTGCGGATCTTCTCCTCGGGCACGCCGTGGAGGGCGCACTTGACCTGCATGGAAATCCAGTCCTCGGTGATGCCCAGCTCTCTCTGCTCCAGGGTCTCGCCCACGCAGACGATGGGCATGAGCTCAGCCTTCAGAGCAGCGTGGACCTTGGCATTGACGTCGGCGTCGGTCTCGCCCATGGCGCGGCGCTCGGAATGGCCGATGATGACGTACTTGCAGCCGGCGTCCACCAGCATGTTGGCGGCAATCTCACCGGTGTAAGCGCCGGAGGCGTTGGCGTTGCAGTTCTCAGCGCCGATGCCCACGCGGGTCTCTCTCATGCAGCGCACAGCCATGGGAATGCACACGGCGGGCACGCACAGAGCCACATCGCACCAGCGGCCCTTGGGCATGATGGACTTGAACTCGGTCATGAATTCCTTGGTCTCAGAGGGGGTCTTGTTCATCTTCCAGTTGCCGGCGATGATGGTCTTGCGGTACTTTCTGTTCATGTTTCTCGTATCTCCTCAACGATTACTTTTTTCCGGTTCCGGCGGCAGCGCCGCCGGAGTGATTTGCATTATCAGCTTCTATGTGCAATTCTGCCAAGGGGCTTCTGCTGACGCTTTGACAAGAGTCCTCGGCGAGGATTTTTTCGTCGCAGCAACGGTCGGCTTCGCAGGAATACTTTGTGTATTTCAAGAAGTCGGCCGGCAGCTGAGGCGGAAAAGGACCGGCGAGGGCCGCAGACACAAGCGTCTGCAGATGCCCACAAAAATTACTTGTCTTCCAGGCAGGCGATGCCGGGCAGCTCCAGGCCCTCCAGGAACTCCAGGGAAGCGCCGCCGCCGGTGGAGATGTGGGTGATCTTGTCGGCAAAGCCCAGCTGCTCGCAGGCCGCGGCGCTGTCGCCGCCGCCGACGATGGTGATGGCCTCGGAATCGGCCAGAGCCTGGGCCACGGCGATGGTACCAGCGGACAGGACGGGGTTCTCAAAGATGCCCATGGGGCCGTTCCACACGACGGTCTTGGCGGAGCGGACAGCGTCGGCGTACAGCTTGCAGGTCTCCTTGCCGATGTCCATGCCAATCATGTTGTCGGGATGGGCCTCCACGGAGAAGGTCTCCACAGCGATCTCGCTGTCGATGGGATCGGGGAAGTGGTCGGCGCCCACGGTGTCAATGGGCAGCAGCAGCTTGACGCCCTTCTCCTCGGCCTTCTTCATCATGTCCTTGCAGTAGTCCAGCTTCTCAGCATCCAGCAGGGACTTGCCGATGCCGTAGCCCTTGGCGGCCAGGAAGGTGTAAGCCATGCCGCCGCCGATGATCAGGGTGTCCACCTTCTCCAGCAGATTGTTGATAACATTCAGCTTGTCGGAAACCTTGGCGCCGCCCAGGATAGCGACGAAGGGACGGGCGGGGTCGGACAGAGCCTTGCCCATGATGCTGATCTCCTTCTCGATCAGATAGCCGCAGACGGCGGGCAGGTAGTCGGCCACACCGGCGGTGGAGGAGTGGGCGCGGTGCGCGGAGCCGAACGCGTCGTTGACGAACAGATCGGCCATGGAAGCCAGGTCCTTGGACAGCTCGGGATCGTTCTTGGTCTCGCCCTTCATGTACCGGGTGTTCTCCAGCAGCATGATCTGACCGGGCTGCAGAGCGACAGCCTTGGCCTTGGCGTCGTCGCCAACCACATCGGCGGCCATAATGACTTCCTGGCCCAGCAGCTCGCCGAGGCGCTCGGCCACAACCTTGAGGCTCAGCTCAGGCTTCCACTCGCCCTTGGGCTTGCCCATGTGGGAGCAGGCGATGACGGCAGCGCCGTTCTTCAGCAGATACTGAATGGTGGGCAGGGCAGCGACGATGCGCTTGTCGCTGGTGATCTTACCGGCCTTCAGGGGAACATTGAAGTCACAGCGCAGCAGGACCTTTTTGCCCTTGACGTCGATATCCTCAATGGATTTCTTGTTGTAATTCATGTTTGTTGACCTCCAATATCATGTTACTCCAATTTACCAGTTGACCATCAGCCCCTGGTCGGACAGATGGGGAAATCCCTGCTGGCGCAGGGCCTCAAAGGTGACAATCGCCACAGAATTGGCCAAATTCAAACTGCGGGCCTCCGCCCGGATGGGGATACGCAGACAGCAGTCCGGATGCTGCCGCAGCAGCGATTCCGGCAGTCCCCGCGTCTCCTTGCCGAACAGCAGGTAGCAGTTGTCGGAAAAGGAAGCCTCGGCGTAACTGCGGGGAGCCTTGGTGGTCATAAGCCACATCTGCTCCACGGTGTTGCGCTGGAAAAAATCCTCCAGATTTTCATAAACCCGGACGTCCACCAGATGCCAGTAATCCAGTCCGGCCCGTTTGACAGCCTTTTCCGAAATGTCAAAGCCCAGGGGTTTGATTAAATGAAGCACGCTGCCCGTGGCGGCGCAGGTTCTGGCAATATTGCCGCAGTTTTGCGGGATCTCCGGCTCCACCAGTACGATATGCAGCATATACAAGCCTCTCTATACAAAATCTCCGCCTTTCGGCTTTCACTTTCCTATTCTATGATAAACTGCTGCGAAATTCAACTAGAAAATTGCATTTTTCTTTTCTTTACAGGGAATCCCTCGAGAAACCCGGCTGTTTTTGTGGAATCCGATTGCAAGGCCCCTCTTGACGGCAAAGGGCCGCGGCGCTATGTGCGCCCCGGCCCTCTGCTTTCCAGTCATTTTGGAGATTTTCGTCCTACCAGCCGGCGGCTGCCAGTTCTCCGTGCCAGCCGTCCGCTGTCTGCGTAATCCGGACCCATCGCGTTGTCTCATAGGCGCCCGTGGGAAACGCGGGATCACCGCCTTTATAGGGTACGGCTCCAGCGGCCAACGCCATCTCCCGGGCGTCCACATTTCCCGGCACAAAGACTGTGGAGACGGAAACCGCCCATTCTGTTTCTCCCAGTGTTCCCTCCTTGCGCAGTTGTTTCGTCTCCTCCTCCGCCGTCTCTGCCACACAGCGGACAAATTCATAATAATAGTGGCTGTCATCGGCCACCGATTGGTGCGCTTCCTCTAAGATCCGGCAGAATGCCTGTGCCGCAGCAATTTCGTCCCGGCCCTGGTTATAAAGCGTCGCACCATCGGCCAGCTGGTCATAGAACTCCACTTCGTCAAACCACATTCGGACCAAATCGCCCACCAGAAGCTCCGAATTCGTATTCGTGGCCTGGAACTGCTGTATGGTGCCGTCCTCCAGCATCAATTCCACATACTCTGCATCGTCACACACCCGCATTCTGTAGGTCCCTGTCTCGGATGCCGGGTACAGCCAGACCACCGCGCTGGAGGCCACATCCATCACCGCCGGTTCATACCGGTAACTGGCCAGTTGCGCCGCATATGTCTTCCAGTTGGGGCACGCGCTGCCGTCGTAGAGAGAAGAAACGCCCTGCTCAGACCGCTGCAAAGCCAGCAGCACATCCGGCGAAGTGAACTGCTCCAACGCCGCCGCCAGCTCCGGACTTCTGCCGTCCTCTATGGTTGTCGGCTCATGCTCCACCTCCACATCCGCCGGTTCCTCGGGTGCATTTTCCGGTTCCGCGCCGGTAAATGTGCATCCCACTGCCCCGACCATCAATACCGCCGTCACCAGCGCAATCCCCGCTGTGGTTTTCGGCCGCTTTGCCAGCAACCGAATGCGCTCCTTGAATCCGCCGCCGGTCATGGTGGTGGCCGTCACTAACAGTCGGGCCGGTTTCCGACAGCTCAATGCAATCAGTGTCCGGCCATACGCGGCCCGTTCCTCCTCTCCCAACCGCGCAACCGTGGCCTCATCACAAGCCAATTCTCCGTCACGCCGGGACAGCAGCGCCGCCCACCAAACCAGCGGGTTATACCAGTGCAGTGCCAGAGCCACACACCGTAAAATGGACCAAATATGGTCTTTATGGCGATAGTGGGTCATCTCGTGGGCAACGGCATAGCGCAGCGTCTTCTCGTCGGCAGACACCTCCGGCGTCACATAGACCGCCGGAGGCAGCAGGCCAAAGAGGCACGGCGTCTCCACCGCCGCCGTCTCGTAAACCGGCAGAGGGCAATTCGGCACACGCAATGGTTTCCGGCTTCGACGCAGCCGCCGGACAAACCGCAGATTGGTCCCCAGAAACCAAAGCGCCATACCAGCTATACCAACGAGCCAAACTGTTGACGCATCCCAACCATTGGGGGTATTCGGCGGTTGGAATGTAAAATGGGGCATGGGGCCAGAAGCCACCTCCGCCGGTTGTAGGGAGGGGCGCATCCATCCAGATACCGTTACTTCTGGCGTACCATTCGCATCAGACGATCTATAGACCCACATCGCCCCGGCTCGTTGGACCTGTTCTATGCCGGAAGCAGCGCTGATGGGTGATGTGCCGAAATTCACAGGAACCAGCAGCCGCACCAGCACCAGCAGCCACAGTCCATACTGGAACCGCAGCCCGATCCTGCCCCGCAGAGCATACCGCAAAAGAATGACCAGTGCCGTTAAAATTGTAGAGGAAACAATCCATTCAAGCATCTTTATTCGCCTCCAGTCCGTCCAGAATGGCGTGGAGATCGTCGATTTCCTGTTGGGATAGCCGTTGTTTTTTTGTAAAGGTGCTGACCAGCAGGGAGAGGCTGCCCCGGTAGGCCCGCTGCAATAAATCTTCCGTCTCCTGGAGCGCCGCGTCCTCCCGATCGATTGCCGCTGCAAACACCTTGACCCCGTCCCGGCTATCACCGGTGACTGCACCTTTTTGCTCCAGCCGCCGCAGTAACGTCAGTGTGGTGCTGCGGCTCCACCCCACCGTCTGTTCCAGCCACGCCACCGTCTCTCGTCCCGTCCGGGGGCCCTGGGACCAGAGACATTCCATTACCTGCCACTCTGCCGCCGTCAGGTCTATGCGCTTCTGTTTCATCGGTTCACCTCCTCCACGGTTGGTTACATCTGTAACTACACCATATCACAGCAGATTACACTTGTCAACAGCTCACATCAAAGAAAGCCGAAGCGGTTACCGCTCCGGCTTTTTCTTGGTATAGGCAAAATAGATCACATGGAATACGGCAGAAAAAATCACGCAGAACATCCGTATTCCGTTATTGGCCACCATAGCACTGTCCGCTCCGTAGAGGGCCTCGGAAGCCGCGTTGATGTACCATCCCAAAACCAGCAATGCCACCGACAAAGCCAAGCGCAGACCCAGCAGCGGCGCGCCGCCCCGGCACACCTCCTGTACCTGCTGCCGGACCTTGTACGCCAGCAGCACAATGGCGACCATGGCGGCACTGGCCACGCCCCAAATAAAATACAGCAGTATCAAAACGGTATTATCCCATCTGGTCAGCAGGTCCGCCACTGCCGTTGCACAGATCAGTAACCCAACCACACTGATGATATCCAGCGTCTTCCGATTCATTCTATGTACCTCCAATAAAATCAAAAAACGAGGATCGCTGTTGCAATCCTCGTTCTCTGTGTTGGCATTACCTATTTTCCCGTGCAGTCGCCCGCAAAGTATTTTCGGCGCAAACGAGCTTAACTTCTGTGTTCGGAATGGGAACAGGTGGACCCTCGCTGCAATCAACACCAACTTACTTTTCCTTTGAAAAGAAAAGTAAGCAAAAGAAACTTTATTGTTTTCTTCTCCTTACCGTTCTTTTCAACAGTAAGCTATTTAATTTTGCTCAATGATTATATCATCATTGTTCGTTCTTGTCAAGAACTTTTTTGGTGACCCGTACCGGATTCGAACCGATGTTAACGGCGTGAGAGGCCGCTGTCTTAACCACTTGACCAACGGGCCATGTGCGCCTTTAGTCGGAACGTAATGCGACATGCCGGTGGCATGTTGCATCGTTCCGAGTCCCTGTCCAAGAAGCCGAGCCGCAAGGCGATGGCTGATTGGATGTCGGAACATCGATGACGCTATCATCAACATCGTACTTTCGTACAACGCTAATTCCTGGTGCACCTTCAGGGACTCGAACCCGGGACCCACTGATTAAGAGTCAGTTGCTCTACCAACTGAGCTAAAGGTGC